>NZ_JBICTV010000003.1:0-685794 GCF_043197855.1 Dactylosporangium sp. NPDC048998 | reverse complement strand
CCCCCACAAAGGAGGCCCGTGCCACGGGGTAAATTTCAATTGGCACTGGCTTAACAAGCACCCTGTTGAGTTCTCAAACAACCAACACACACCGCCGAGGTTCGCGATCACTCGCTTGCCTCATCCGGGGCAACTTCTCTACTTTACCAGTTCGCTCGCCGTTGTCAAGCTCGTTGTCCGAACTTTCTCACTGCGCGCGATTTTCCCGAGCATAGCAAGCGCGCCGTTTCCGGCGATCTTGTTTCGGGAGATCCGGTCGCACCGGCCGGCTTCGGGGTTCTTCACCCGCTTGCCCGCCCGGCTCGCTACCGGCTTTACTACCTTACCAGCCCGGTCCGTCCTGTCAAGTTCGCGCTTTCCGCTTCTCGACCTTCTGAGCCGTTTCTCCCGCGCACGCCAACCGCGCCGTCTCCGGCGCCGAACCTGCTCGGGATTTCGGTAGGCCGGCCGGCTCTTGCGAACCCGCCCGGTGCCCTACCGGCTGGAGTACCTTACCCGGCCGGCTTCGCGGTCGCCAACTCGCGCTCCCGCACCGCCCAGTGGTACCAATCCGACAAACCGGTCGTTTCCGCCCAGTTCCTCGGACCTGGAGAACCATACGGACCCCGCCGGGCCCGAGTCAAATCGGCCTACAGCTGGCGGTTCGCCAGGCTCGGCAGCGTCTCGCGAATCTCGTCGAGCCGCGCCAGGTCGAGCTCCGCGAACGTCACGCCGACGACGTCGGGCGCCTGGGCGACGACCGTCCCCCACGGGTCGACGACCATGCTCCGCCCGAAGCACGTGCGATCGGGATCGTGGTTGCCGATCTGCCCGGCGGCGAGCACGTAGCACTGATTCTCGATGGCCCGGGCGCGCAGCAGGACCTCCCAGTGATCGCGGCCGGTGTGCAGCATGAAGGCCGCCGGCACCACGAGCACGTTCGCGCCCTCGATCGCCAACCTGCGGTACAACTCGGGGAAACGAAGGTCGTAACAGATCGACAGGCCCAGTCGGACCCGCTCCACATCGACGATCTCCGTCGAGTCACCGGGCGCGACCGTGGCCGATTCCTGGTACGAGACGCGGCCGGGGATCTCGACGTCATAGAGGTGGATCTTCCGGTAGGCCGCGGCGAGCGCACCGGACCGATCGAAGACGAGCGTCGTGTTGTAGGTGTGCTCGGCATCCGGGCCGGTCTCGTGGAACGACCCCGCGTGCACCCACATCCCGAGCTCCCGCGCGGCGTCGGCGAAGAACGCGGCGAACTCGCCGTCGACGGGCTCGGGCTTGGGCGCCGAGCGCGCGCGGCCCAGGTAGTCGACGTATTCGGGCAGCACCGCCAGGTCCGCTCCCCCGTCGGCGGCCCGCTGCAGCAGCGACCGGGCGACCCGGAGGTTCTCTGCCCGATCGTCACGGGCGTTGAGCTGACACACCGCTACGCGCATACCGGCCAGCCTACGTTCAGCCGGCGGTGAGCACGAGGGCCAACGCGGCTAGCCCCAGCCCGGTGATCTGCAGCGGGCGCATCCGCTCGCGGTCGATGGCCATCGCGAGCAGCACGGTCGACACCGGGTAGAGCGAGGCGAGCGGCGCGGCTACGCTGAGTACCCCGTTGCGCACGGCGAACAGATAGAGCGCGTTGGCGGCGACGTCGAAGGCTCCCGCGGTACCGCCGAGAAGAAGAGTGCGACCCCGAGCACGCATCGGGACGCGGAGCGCGCGCATGGCCACGAGCAGGCCGGCGGTGCCCGCCACCCGTCCCGCCAGCAGCGGCCACATGCCGGAGGCCTCGGACGTCTGGGCCACCAGCGTGAAGTACCCGCCGAACAGGACCCCGGACAGCAGGGCCAGTCCCAGCAGCCCGCGGGAGGCTCGGGCGCCGTTGCGCGGTCCCGCGCTCACGAGCGTGATCGCCGCCACCGCCAGCACGGCCCCGACGAGCGCCAGGGCCGAAGGGAGCTGATCGAGGACAAGCCCAAGCAGCAGCGGTACGGCGGCAGTCGTCGTCGCCGTAAGCGGCGCCACGGTCGACATCGCACCGCCGGCGAGCGCCCGGTAGAAGATCACCAGCCCGGTGATGCCGACCAGCCCCGAGGCCGCGCCCCAGGCGAGGTCGGCCACGCCCGGCAGGCTCGTCCCGGTGGCCAGCAGCCAGCCGATGACGAGCGGGATGCCGGCCGTCTCGGCGACGAGCGCCACGACGAATGAGTCGGCGCGCTGACTCGCCTTGCCACCGGCGAAGTCACCCGCGCCCCAGACGAGCGCGGAGGCCGCGGCACATACGAGGAACAGCACGGCGGCAACGATATTCGCAGCGTTTGGCGTCCACAACGATTATTTCCGTCGTCTGTCCGCACTTCGGCGACGATTTCCCTGCTCCTACGCGCCGGGATTCCGTTGTACGGACGCAGAGTGACCCGGGACGCTGTGTCCCGGGTCACCTGGAAGCTTGCGTCTGGGTCGGCGTCAGGCCGACTTCTCCTCGCGGTCCGCGCGGCGGCGGCCGACGCGGTGGGCGGCGAGGTCCCGCGGCACGATCGTCGGGATGACCTTCTCCAGGACGACCTCGCGGGTGATCAGCACCCGGGCGATGTTCGGGTTGCTCGGCACCTCGTACATCACGGAGAGGAGCACCTCCTCCATGATCGCCCGCAGGCCGCGGGCGCCGGTGCCGCGCAGGATGGCCTGGTCGGCGATCGACTCGAGGGCCTCCGGCGCGAACTCGAGCTCGACGCCGTCGAGCTCGAACAGGCGCTGGTACTGGCGGACCAGCGCGTTGCGGGGCTCGGTGAGGATCTTGACCAGCGCGTCGCGGTCGAGGCTCTTGACGCTCGTGATCACCGGCAGGCGCCCGATGAACTCGGGGATCAGGCCGAACTTGAGCATGTCCTCGGGCATGACGTCGGAGAATGCGTCGTCGGCCGTCCGGTCGGTGATCGAGCGCAGGTTGGCGCCGAAGCCGGTGCCACCCTTGCCGACCCGCTGCTGCACGATCCGGTCCAGGCCCGCGAAGGCGCCGCCGCAGATGAACAGCACGTTGGACGTGTCGATCTGGATGAACTCCTGGTGCGGGTGCTTGCGCCCGCCCTGCGGCGGGACGTTGGCGACCGTGCCCTCGATGATCTTCAGCAACGCCTGCTGCACGCCCTCGCCGGAGACGTCCCTCGTGATCGACGGGTTTTCCGACTTGCGGGCGATCTTGTCGACCTCGTCGATGTACACGATCCCGGTCTCGGCCCGGCGGATGTCGTAGTCGGCGGCCTGGATCAGCTTCAGGAGGATGTTCTCGACGTCCTCGCCGACGTATCCCGCCTCGGTGAGCGCCGTGGCATCGGCGATCGCGAACGGCACGTTGAGCATGCGCGCGAGCGTCTGGGCCAGGTGCGTCTTGCCGCAGCCCGTGGGGCCGATGAGCAGGATGTTGGACTTCGCGAGCTCGACGCCGTCGCCGCCCGAGTTGCTGCCGGCCTCGGCCTGGACCCGTTTGTAGTGGTTGTAGACCGCGACCGCGAGGGCCTTCTTGGCCTGGTCCTGGCCGACCACGTATTGATCGAGGAAGGCACAGATCTCCATCGGCTTGGGCAGCTCGTCGAACTTGACGTCGCCCGACTCCGCGAGCTCTTCCTCGATGATCTCGTTGCAGAGATCGATGCACTCGTCGCAGATGTAGACGCCGGGACCGGCGATCAGCTTCTTCACCTGCTTCTGCGACTTGCCACAGAAGGAGCACTTCAGTAGGTCGCCACCGTCGCCGATCCGTGCCACCTACGATCTCCCTGCCTTCGGCCGGACCCTGCGTCCGGATCGCATCCTCTGCCACACGGGGGCGACTGACGCCCACGCTGGCTACTGCCTCGACGTTACCTGTTGGTCGCCCGTATTCCGACCCCCTACGCGGGGGTGTCTTTCCCCCGGGCGCCCGACGGGGCATTTTTTCGCTTGAAGCGGGAACCTCATCGGCTCGCCGAACCGGGATGGGTTGGCGAGCCGATGAGAGTGTTGCCCGGCGCGTCAGCTGCCCGAGGCCACCAGGCTGGACTTCTTGCGGCTGACCAGCACGTTGTCGACCAGGCCGTACTCCTTGGCCTCGTCGGCCGTCAGGATCTTGTCCCGGTCGATGTCCTTGCGGACCTTCTCCACCGCCTGGCCGGTGTGCCGCGACACCATCTCCTCGAGCTGGGTCCGCATCCGCATGATCTCCCGGGCCTGGATCTCGATGTCCGAGCCCTGACCGTAGCCGCCCTCGGTGGCCGGCTGGTGGATGATGATGCGCGAGTTGGGCAGCGCGAGGCGCTTGCCCGGCGTGCCCGCCGCGAGCAGCACCGCGGCCGCGCTCGCCGCCTGGCCCAGGCACACCGTGAGGATGTCGGGCCGGACGTACAGCATGGTGTCGTAGATCGCCGTCATGGCCGTGAACGAGCCACCGGGCGAGTTGATGTACAGCGTGATGTCCCGGTCCGGCTCCGTGCTCTCCAGCGTCAGCAGCTGCGCCATCACGTCGTTGGCCGACGCGTCGTCGATCTGCACGCCGAGGAAGATGATCCGGTCCTCGAACAGCTTGTTGTACGGGTTGGTCTCCTTGATGCCGTACGACGTCCGCTCGACGTACGACGGCAGGATGTAACGGTTGTGCACCTCGCGCAGCGCCGGGGGCAGGCTCAGATCGGTCATGGCTTCGCTCCTCAGGACAGTGTTCCGGCGCCTTCCGGAGCCTGCTGGGCCCCGGTGATCACCTTGTCGATGAAGCCGTAGTCCCGCGCCTCGTCGGCGGTGAACCAGCGGTCACGGTCGGAGTCGGCCTCGATCTGCTCGAGCGACTGCCCGGTGTGGAACGACACACGCTCCTGGAACATCCGCTTGGTGTAGAGCATCTGCTCGGCCTGGATGGCGATGTCGGAGGCCGTGCCCCCGATGCCGCCGGACGGCTGGTGCATCATGATCCGCGCGTGCGGCAGCGCCATGCGCTTGCCCGGCGCGCCGGCGCACAACAGCAGCTGGCCCATCGAGGCGGCCATGCCCATCGCAACAGTCGCCACGTCGTTCGAGACGAACTGCATGATGTCGTAAATTGCCATACCCGAGTAGACGGAGCCACCGGGCGAGTTGATGTACAGCCAGATGTCCCGCTCCTCGTCCTCGGCGGCGAGCAACAGCATCTGGGCGCAGATCCGGTTGGCAACCTGATCGTTGACCTCGCTGCCCAGGAAGATGATCCGCTCCTTGAGCAGCCGGTTGAACACCGAGTCGTCGAGCGTCAGGCTCGTGTCCGCGCCCCGGCCGCGCCCGCTGGGCGCGGAACTGACTGGCGACGCTGGAATATGCAGGTCGGTCATGGCAGCCCTTCGCAAGAGTCTTGTACTTGCCGACCCTAACCGGTGCGGGGAGCGACAGCTTCCCGTGCTCACCGCATTTCGCTATGAGCGCACCGTGGTGAAGGCCGGGGCTTTTGCCCCGGCCTTCACCGTTAGTGGTCGTGGCCCTCGTGGTCGCCGTGATCGTGACCCTCGTGGTCCTCGACAGCGCCCCGCAGGTCGTCGAGGCTCAGCGTGTTGCCGTCGCTGTCGACGATCTTCACCCGCTCCAGCACCACGCCGAGCGCCTTGCCGCGGCGCACGTCACCGAAGACCGCGCCGGCCACGCCGGCCTGGACCAGCTGGTCGTAGTACTGCTGGGGGCCCATGCCCGCCCGCTGCGCCCGGTGCACGATCTCGTGCCCGAACTCGTCGTCGCTGACCTGGATGTTCTCGGCGTCGGCCAGGGTGTCGAGCACCAGCTGGACCTTCACGCCCTCGACGGCCGCCTCGTTGAGCTCGGCGTCCATCTCCTCCTCGGTCTTGCCCTCGGTCTGCAGGTAGTCGTCGAACGACGCGCCGATGCGCTGCAGCTGGTCGTTCATCGACTCCTTGCGCGACTCGACCTCCTCCTTCACCACGCCCTCGGGGGCGGGGACGTCGGTCGCGTCGATGACCGCCTTGAGGGCGAGGTCACGGGCCGAGTACAGCTGCTCCATCCGCTTCACCCGGGTGAGCCGGGTGCGCAGGTCGTCCTTGAGCTCGTCCAGGGTGTCGAACTCGCTCGCCAGCTGGGCGAACTCGTCGTCGACCTCGGGCAGCTGCTTGTCCTTCACCGACTTCACGGCGACCGACACCTCGGCGTCGCGCCCCTCGAACTCGCCGCCGACCAGCTGCGTGGTGAACGTCGTCGAGTCGCCGGCGCCCATGCCGACCAGCACGTCGTCGAGGCCCGGCACGAGCTGGCCGCTGCCGACCTCGTGCGAGACGTTGGTCGCACTGCCGCCCGGCACCTCGTCGCCGTCGACGGTCGCGACCAGGTCGATCTGGACGTAGTCACCGACCAGCGCCGTGCGCTCGACGGTCTTCAGCGTGGCGAACCGGTCGCGCAGCCCCTTGAGCTGCTCCTCGACGTCCTCGTCGCTCACGACCAGCGCATCGACGGTCACCTGGATGTCGCTCAGGTCAGGCAGGGTGATCTCCGGCCGCACATCCACCTCGGCCGTGAACTTCAGCGGCTGGCCATCGGCGAACTCGGTGATCGCCACCTCGGGCCGCCCCAGCGTCTTGACCTCGTGCTCGCGCACCGCGGCCAGGATCTGGGTCGGGATGACCTCCTGCACGGCCTCGTTCAGGACCGCACCGCGCCCTACCCGCTGGTCGATGACCGCCGAGGGCACCTTGCCCCGGCGGAACCCGGGGATGTTGACCTGCGAGCCGATCTCGCGGTACGCCTTCTTGAGGCTCGGCTCCAGCTCAGCGAACGGCACCTCGATTTCGAGCCGCACGCGAGTCGGGCTCAGGGTCTCGACGGTGCTCTTCACAGAACTTTCTCCCTCGTTGCTACGGCTGTGTGGACTGACGGCTGCGCTTTGACATGTTCCCGGTCGGGGTGGCGGGATTTGAACCCACGGCCCCTCGCTCCCAAAGCGAGTGCGCTACCAAACTGCGCTACACCCCGGTGGTGTGCGTCGGCAAGTGTATGCGCTCGGCCGGGCGGCGCGCCGCTCGGTATGCCGGTGTCGCGCACCGTGGACCCCCGAGCACGACGCCGGGTAGCAGGATTCGGTACGCTATACGCGCACCCGGTGTCCCCGGGGGCACGCGGGCGTAGCTCAATGGCAGAGCTTCAGTCTTCCAAACTGACGGTGGGAGTTCGATTCTCCTCGCCCGCTCTCACCCTTCTTCGCAGGTCAGACCACCTGTATCTACGGTTGGCCTATCTCGGTTTCACCCGTCCTGAGCAAGACCGAACCGGCCGCTTAGCTGGCGAAGCGAGTCCGCTTCGTCCGTGAATCCGCTGTATTCGCACGAGTAGCGTGGGTCGGTCCGGACCTGGATCCACGCCGACGACAGCACTCCCGCCCCCGGCCCAGGGCGCACCAAGCTTTCGCCCAACCGCACCCACACCGGCGCGGCGCTTGCGCCGTCCCGTGTCAACCCTAGTCTTCTAGGTCAATTGGCTGGTAGGCCCCTGGTCCAGCGCGATAGGCACCAGCGTGACACTGTCCGGCGCGTGGCTGTTTGGGCGTTTCACCGGAAGTTATCCACAGGCGGAAAGTTCCCATTGAGCGGCGTGTGCCGCGATGGGAGCGTGGTCCGCGGGGGTGATGTGAGGTGGTTGCTCAAGGGCTGGTCATGCTGCAGGTGGGGCAGGGCGCGGCGCTTCGCGTCCGGCTGCTGGCCAACCTCGTCCTGTACGTCCTGGTCGCGACCTGCTCCGTCGCCCTGGGCGTCGCCGCCGTCCTGCTGGACGGGAGCCTGATCTGGCGGGTGCCGACCGCCGTGGCCGGCTTCGGCGGCTTCGCCGGGCTGGCGGTGCTCGCGGCGGCCGCGGCCCGGGCCTGGACCCGCGCTCTGGTGGGCGACGCCGTCGACAGGGCCGCGCTCCGCCCCGCGGTGCGCCTCGCGTTCGCCGGCCGCGGCCTCGCGCTGACCAGCGCCGTCGCCGCCGCGATCGTGGTGCTGTACGGCCTGCTGAACGCCGACCTGGACGCACTGCTCGGCCTGCAGCCCACGGTGGTGGTCGGCGGCCTGGCCCTCGCCCCGGACGGCATCGTCGCGACCGCGCGACTGGCCCGGGCCGGGCCGCCGTAGCGACTCCGCCGCCAACCCGAACGAGCCGACGACATCCGGGACGGGAAGCGTGGTCGAGCGCTGAACCCGACGCGCTGAGTGGGAACCGCCGCCGTGGAAGGTGGGTGCACCCGCGCCCGACCCTGGGAGAGCGGATGCCGGGGCAACCCTCACGCGACGCCGCCCGAAGCGGCTCCTGAGCGTTCAGCTCGTGGGCGAGCGGCGGCCCGGTCGGGTCAGTTCCTCGCGCGGCACCCAGCCGCGCCGGATGATCTGCAGGTCGCGCTCGGCGGCGGCGAGGTCGTCGTCGGTCGGGCGGGCCGCGTCGCGGGCGCGCATCGCCGCCGACACGCTCACCTGGGACGCGCCGCCGCCCACCAGGCCACGTAGGCCGCGCTCGGACACGACCTCGTCATGGTGGTGATGGTGGTGGTGCGCGTCGTGGTGGTGGTGATGGTGGTCGTCGTGATGGTCGTCCTCGCGGACCGGCTCGGGGGCGGCCGGCTCCGGGTCGTGCACGCTCGCGGTCATCGCGAACGTGCCCGACAGCTCCGCCAGGTGGTGCGGCGAAGGGCGGGGCACGGGCCTGGGGGCAACGGCCTCGGCGTCAACCTCGACCCCGCCACCGACATCGGCACCGGCACCGGCACCGGCACCGGCGTCAGCCTGGACGTAGGAGTCGGCCTCAGCCCGAACAACGGGGTCGACCTCAGCCTGGATGTCAGGGGCGACCTCAGCCTGGACGTCGGAGACGGCGTCGGGGACGGCCGGATCGGGGGCAACCTCTTCCGAGGACGGCGGGGCCGGCGCGGGGGCGGGTTGGGTCACCGGCTGATGTTGCCGCATGCGGCGCCTCCGGCGCTGAATCCCACCCATGTGCCCGACAGTACCGCCTCCGGCGCCGCCGTCCGAAACATCAGAAAATTTCGATCGAGTTCGGCGCGACGGGCCAGCCGAAAGCGGTGCTTGTCGCGGCCACGGCGCCCGGGCGGTGTTCCCGGATGCGGCCGGCCTGGTGCAGGGCGCCGAGCGGGGTTCCGCCCAGGAACGCGGCGCCCAGGTCGGCGATGTCCAGGCTGAAGTCGGGCTCGCCGTCGGCCCGGGTGCAGGTCACCAGCGCCCCGCCGGCGCCGGCGCGCAGGCGCCAACGCCCGGTGTTCGCCTCGAGCAGGTCGTCGGTGACCTCGAACACGACGTCGACCGGGGCCGCGTATCGCCGGGCGGTCAGCGCGCGGGGCAGGTCGATGATGCGCACCCAGAGCCCGTCGGCGACCTTGCCGCCGAGCCGGCGCGGCTCGTCGACGAGGTAGAACAGCGCCTCGTCGACGCTGCTCAGGCCCTGCGCCACGGTGCGGGCCAGGTCGATGCGCAGCAGGAAGCGGTACAGCTCGGCATATGCGGTGGGTGTGGCGGCGACCACCTCGGTGACGTTGACCTCCTGCTTCGGGCCGTTGTCGTCCCAGCCGGGCGTGATGCGGTAGCGGGCGTAGCCGTCCACGACGCCGTCCGGGTTTTCGAAGAGCACCGCGCGCTCCGCGGTGCGCCCCTCCCGCCTGGCCGCCGGGTCGCTGGTCAGGTGCTTCCACCAGGTCTCGTTGCGGCTCGACCAGCCGGGGCGGGTGGGGAGCACCCGGGAGTACACCTGGGAAAGCTCCTGAATGGCGTCGGCGGGAACCGCGGCGCGCAGGTTGCCGGGCGCGGGCGGCGCGAGCACCGACACCTCGCGCCGGTCGGCGCGCATGGCCACGTTCTGCGACGCCAGGCCGTAGCCGAAGCGCTGGTAGATGCGCCCCTCGGAGGCCCACAGGGCGGCGACGGCCTCCGGCGCGGTGCGCAGCTGCTCGGTGATCATGCGGCGAAGGAGCCCACGGCGGGTGTGTGCGGCGTTCACGGCGACGCCGGTGACGTGCGCGACCGGCAGCACGCCACCCGGCACGGCGAGATCGCGGGTGAAGATGGCGACGACGCCCACCAACTGCCCGGCGTGCTCGATGACGTGGGTCCGGGCCGGCTCGGTGACGGTGCGGCCGCTGTCGGCGGGGTCGGGGTCTCCGGGGACGCCGAACGCGTCACGACGCAGGCGGGCCAGTGCGTCGAGGTCGCCGTCGGTCGCGGTGCGCAGCAAATACTCGCTCATCCGGTCGTGTCTACCTCGTGACCTCCACTGAGCGCGACCAATTTGCGCGCTCGTTACTCTCGAAACCGTATGGGGGCCGCCTGGTCTGGGTCGACCGGCGCGGAACTCCGTCGAGCCGGACATTGCTGGGGGGAGTGGCACGATGACGCAGGGTGCATTGCTGGACCTGGTCTGCGGTCCGGCGAGCCCTTTGCCCGAGACGTTCCAGCGGTACCGGCTGGTGGCCCACCTGGGCTCCGGCGGGCAGGCGGACGTCTACCGCGCCGTGCGCATCTGCGGCGGTGTGACCTCGGCGCCGATGACCGTCAAGGTCTTCCGCGTCGACCCGCAGCGGCCGATCGCCGACGAGCTGCGGTCGTGGGACAAGGGCGACGCTGCGCTCATGGACCTCAACAACCGGGGCGTTCCGGGCATCTGCCGGCGCGCCGACGGCTTCTACGGGCCGCCGCCGCACCGCCCGGGCGAGCGCCCGGCGCCCGGCGACGCGGTGCCGTACCAGGTGTACGACTATCTGCACGGTGTGAACCTGCGCGAATACGTGGCGCAGCGGTCGGACGCCGCCGCGGGAGGGCGCCGGCTCAACGCCGTCTCGGCGTTGAAGACCCTGGCCGTGGTACTGCAGCATTTGCACGACCCGCGGGAGAGCGGCGCGACGCCGGTGCTGCACATGGACGTGAAGCCGTCCAACGTGATGGTGCTCGCCACCGGCGAGGTGCGCCTGATCGACTTCACCGGCGCGCGGTACTTCCGCGAGGAGGAGATCACTCAGATCGCCTACACGCCGGAGTCGGGCGGCCCGGAGGCGTTCGGCGGCGTGAAGTACGTCGGCCCGGCGTACGACGTGCACGGCTACGGCGCGGTGGCGTACTTCATGGTCACCGGCGCCTACCCCCGCGTCGACGGCCGCAGCGACCAGCACGGCCCGCCCGACGCCTCGCCGCCGCCGTGGAACGTGCTGCGCCGCCACCCGCTGCTGGAACGCATCCCGGCGCTGCGCGACCACCTGCACGCGCCGCTGGCCGACCGGCCCGCCGACCGCCCGGAGACCCGGGAGCTGCAGTCCTGGCTGAGCGGCCTGGCCGAGCTGGTCCGCCGGGCCGGCTTGCCCGACGTCGGCTGTGACTGGCACGAGACCGAGGCGACCGAGACCGGGCGCGCGGTCGGCCGGGCCCGGCCGTCGATCAGCGGCACGGAGACCGACGCGTACCAGCGCATCGAGCGCCTGGAGCGCGAGCTTGTCGCGCTGCGCTCCGCGGCCTCCCCGGTCAACGCGGCCACGGCGTTCCACCAGCCCGTTCCCCCGGTTTCGAGCTGGCCGGCCTCGACGGCGCCGGTCTCCGCGCCTCCGGTGTCGGGCCAGCCGGTGTCGGGCGTACCCGTCTCGCCCGGCGGGGTGGCGGTCAACGCCGAGGGCGTGCCGCAGATGCGCGGCCGGGCCAAGGTCATCCCGCGCCCGGCGCCCGACCCGACCGGCATGATGCCCGCCGAGCCGGAGGAGGACCACCGCCCGCGGTACACGCCGCCGCGCGGCGAGCGCGCCCGCCAGCTCAAGATCGGCTGGGAGTTCACCGGCACCGGCGCGGTCATCGCCTTCATCTGCTGGGGGCTGTGGGCACTCAGCAGCGAGGGCAGCCTGACCGGCCCGTTCATCGCGTTCCTGGTCGTCCTCGGCGTCGCCGTCGGCGTGTTCGCCCTGGCGCGGCTGCTCGGCCGGCTCATCATCGAGCAGCGCTTCGGCCGCCCACGCCGCACGGCCAAGGGCGCCCACGCGCTCACCGGGCTGTTCCTGGCCGCGGCCGGCATCGCCTACCTGCGCGAAGTGGGCTGGTTCATCGACTTCTACCACTGGGTGAAGGACCTCATCTGGTGAGATGGCGGCGCCGCCGGCGGCCGTTCGCCGGAAAGCTCGAGGGGCTCGAGGGGCTGGTCAACTTCCGCGACCTCGGCGGCCTGCCCGCGGAGGGCGGCACCGTGCGGCCCGGCGTGCTCTTCCGCAGCGACTCGCTCGCCTACGCGACGCCGGCCGACGCCGAGCGCCTGGTGCACGACCTCGGCCTGTCCACGGTGATCGACCTGCGCGGCGAGTACGAGGTCGAGCAGCTCGGCCGGGGCCCGCTGTCCGGGGCGCGGGTCGGGTACTACTCGGCGCCGATCGCCGACGTCAGCGGCGCCGACGACCTCGTCGGGCACTATGTGGCGATGCTCACGGAGAAGGGGCCGGTGCTGGCCGGCACCATACGCCATCTGGCCTGCGCCGGCACCCTTCCGGCGGTCTTCCACTGCGAGGCCGGCTGCGACCGCACCGGCGTGCTGGCCGCGGTGGTCCTCGGCCTGCTCGGCGTGCCGGAGGACGCGATCGCGGCCGACTACGCCGCGACGGCGGCCGCCATGCCGACGATCCACGAGCGGGTGGCCGTGGTCGTGGATCGTCTGGGGCTGCCGCCGCGGCCCGCGTCGCTGCCGGTGTGGGAGCCCGAGGCCGCGCTCATGACCCGGACGCTTGACCTGGTGCGCGAGCGGTGGGGCGACATGCAGGGGTGGGCGCGCGAGTACGGGCTGACTCCCGATGAGTTGTCCGCGCTGCGCGCCAACCTGGTCATAGCCGCCTGATCAGCCGGCCGATCAGCCGTCTTATCAGACCGCCGCGGGCACCTGGCGCGCGTTGAGCAGCGCCGTGTAGTCCCGCTGCGCCGCGTCCAGCAGCGCCGTCCACGCGTCCTCGCCGACGGGTGTGCGCACCGGCCGCTCCTCCGACGCGATCAGCCGCACCAGCTCGGCGGCGAACAGCTCCGGCGGGCTCGCCACGGGCAGCGACCGCAACGCCCGCACGCCGGCGCGCATGGGCTCGACGACGGCCGCGTACGCCGGTACATGCTCCGCCGACTCCGTCAGCGACGCACCCCACTCGGTCGCGTACCTGCCCGGCTCGACCGCCATCACGTGCACCCCGCTGCCGGCCAGCTCCAGCGCGAGCGTCTCGACCATGCCCTCGAGCGCGTACTTCGCGGCCGCGTACGCGCCCAGGCCGGGGTACGCCATCCGCCCCGCCGTCGAGGAGACCATCACGATGTCGCCGAAGCCCTGGGCGCGCATCAGCGGCAGCACCATCCGGGTCAGGCGCCACGGCGCGACGAGGTGCACCGCCAGCTGCGCCTCGAGCTCGGCGTCGGTGACCTCCTCGACGGCGCCGAAGTGGCCCGCGCCGGCGTTGTTCACGAGCACGTCCACGCCGCCGTAGCGGGCCAGCGCGGCGTGCAGCGCGTTGTGGCAGTCGTCGGGGTCGCGTACGTCCAGTACGCAGGTGGCGAGGGTCCTCGGATACCGATCGCGAAGCTCTTCGAGGGTCTCCGGGCGCCGCGCCGTGGCCAGCACCTGCTGTCCGGACGCGGCCACCGCCTCGGCCAGCGCGCGCCCCAGGCCGGTGGAGCAACCAGTGATCAACCAGCGACGAGTCATGTCCGGCATAGTGACTCTCGGTATCCGCTGACCGACAGTCTGAGAAACGTGAATGACAATCATTCAGCGGAGATTTCCGTCGTTCGTGTCGGGCGGCCCCCGGCCGTACAGTTGGCGGGTGCGCTCGCTGGCGGAGCTGATCTCCGACGACCGGTCCGCCTGGGCCGAGATCGAGGCCGCCGTCACCGGCTCCCCGTATGCCGTCGAAATCCTGCCGACCGACCCCGATCGGGCCGCCTCCTGCCTGCATCGGCTGCAGGTCGGCACCACGTCCTGGCTCGGCGCCCTGGTGTACGGCAGCGGCGGCCTGGTGGTCGACGACGGCTGGCTGAGGGTCTTCGGGTCCGGCAACCCGCCGCGGCGGCTCGCCGACATCCACACGGTGAACGAGGTGTTCGAGCCCGCCGGGCTGCTCGTCGCGCAGGACATCATGGGCGGCGAGTTCGTGTGGCGCCAGGGCGAGTCGGGCAGCGAGTCGGTTCAGGTGCCGACGATCCACTACTTCGCGCCGGACACCCTGCGCTGGGAGGATCTCACGCTCGGCTACACCGACTGGCTGTACGCCATGCTGGCCGGCGCCGTCGACCAGTTCTACTTCAGCTGGCGCTGGCCCGGCTGGCGCGACGAGGTGGCGGCCTGCCCGCTCGACGCGGGCATCCACACCTGGCCGCCGCTGTTCTCCAAGGAGGGCAAGGACATCGAGAGCTCGAGCCGCCGGCCGATCCCGATGCATGAGCTCGTCGGCGCGAAGCACGACATGGCCGACCAGCTCGGCGCATGAGACTCGCCCGCACCGAGTCGGGCACCGGCCCGCTCATGGTCCTGCTGCACGGCGGCGGCAGCGGCCGCGCGACCTGGGACGCGTTCACGCGCTCGATCTCCGGGTGGCGCGTCGTCGCCCCCGACCTGCGCGGTCACGGCGACAGCCCGCGCTGCTCGCAGTACACCCTGGAGGGCTATGCCGACGACGTGGTCGAGCTGCTCGACGAGCTCGCGACCGATGAGCACGGTCCGGCCGTGCTGGTCGGGCACTCCCTGGGCGCCTACACGGCGTCGCTGATCGCCCAGCGCCACCCGGGCCGGGTGTCCCGGCTGGTGCTCGAGGACCCGCCGGCCCCGCCCCGCGCCGGCGCGCCCGGCGGCTTCTCCCGCGCCCGGCTGGCGCTGTCCGGCCTGTCCGGCGGGCTGTCCTCGCGGCGGCGCTTCGACCGCCACGCGCTCGTGTCGGCCATCGCGCAGCTGCGCGAGCCCGACCCCGGCTGGTGGAATGATCTGGCGAAGATCGAAGCCCCGGCATTGGTACTGTCGGGAGGCCCGAAAAGCCACATCCCGCCCGCCCGGCTGCAGGCGGTGACGGCGGCGATCCCGGACGCCAGGCTGGTCACCATCCCGGTCGGCCACCGCATCCACAGCACCGCGCTGCCGCAGTTCACCGCCGCGGTCCTGGAATTCCTGGGCTGAACCTGTCCCGGACCTGTCTGGAAGCGCGGCGCGGCTCCGACGTAGCCCGCGTGCACACCGAACCGGAAAGGGGCCGACCGTGAAGTACATGATCCTCAGCTACGCCTCGCAGCGCGACTACGACGCGATGGCGGGCAAGCCCGGCCAGACACCGTGGAAGCCGGAGGACTTCGCCAGGATGGGCGAGTTCATGGCCGCGTTCAACCACGAGCTGGAGGAGTCCGGCGAGCTGGTCGAGACGCGCGGCCTCGACGCGCCCGTGCACACCCGGCGGGTCGGCGGCGCGCCCGGCGTCGTGACCGACGGGCCCTACGCGGAGACGCAGGAGGTTCTCGCCGGCTACTGGATCGTCGAGTGCGACAGCTTCGACCGGGCCACCCAGATCGCGATGCGCCTCGGCGAGTGCCCGGCGCCGCCGGAGGTCGCCGCCACCGCGTACGCCGACGTGCGCCCGATCGTGGAGTCCTCCGGGGAGCTGGGCTTCTGATGCCCGCGGCCGCGCTGGAGGGCCTGCTGCGCGAGCTGGCGCCGCAGGTCCTCGGCGCGGTCGTGCGCCGCTACGGGCACTTCGACACCGCCGAGGACGCCGTGCAGGAGGCGCTGCTGGCGGCGGCGCGCCAATGGCCGGACGACCCGCCGCAGGACCCGCGGGCGTGGCTCATCGCGGTGGCGGCGCGCCGGCTCACCGACCTGCTGCGTGCCGACCAGGCCCGGCGCCGCCGGGAGGAGACGGTGTTCCGGCTGGAGTTCGCCGTGCCGCCGGCGGTCGCGGACACCGACGACTCCCTGGTGCTGCTGTTCATGTGCTGCCACCCCGCGCTGCGGCCTGACGCGCAGATCGCGCTCACGCTGCGGGCCGTGGGCGGGCTCGGCACGGCCGAGGTGGCCCGCGCGTTCCTCGTGCCGGAGGACACGATGACCCGCCGGATCACCCGGGCCAAGCAGCGCGTGAAGGCCAGCGGCCGGCCCTTCGCCCTGCCGCCCCCGGCCGATCGTCAAGAGCGTTTGGATGTCGTACTGCACGTGCTGTACCTGATCTTCAACGAGGGGTACGCGGCCACGCGCGGCACCGCGCTGCAGCGCCCGGACCTGGCGGCCGAGGCCATCCGGCTCACCCGGCTCGTCCACCGCCTGCTCCCGGACGACCTCGAGGTCGCCGGCGTATCTGACCGCGGCGTCCCTGGCCGGCACGTGGGCGCAGCAGCGCTACCTCAACGCCCGCGCCGCCCGCCTGCAAGAATCCGGATGATCGGGCACCGGCGGGCACGTACCGGACGTTTCCCCAGGTCAATTCCTTGATCACGGCTGTTTTCGTACGTATGTTCGGCTAAGGTCGTGCGTCATGGAGATCAGCACCTGCCCCGCCACGAAGACGACCACCACCGCCACCGGCGACGTGGAGGTCCGCTGCACGAAACCCGCCGGCCACGTCGAGTCGGGAGACCCTCGGCACGAGGCCCGACTCGGCGTCTTCCCCATCCGCTGGCGGGAGTCGTAATCTGGTCCGGCCCTGCGGCTCGCAGCCCGATCGAAGGGCCAGTTGCCGCCGTGCCGCCGAAGTACGCCGAGATCGTCAGCGCCCTGCAGAGCCGCATCGACGGTGAGTTCTACGCCGTCGGCGCGCTGCTGCCCAGCGAGGCCCAGCTCACCCGCGAGTTCCGCACGTCCCGCTCGACCGTGGTGCGGGCGCTGCGGTACCTGCGCCGGCAGGGCTGGGTCCGGGGCGTGCAGGGCAAGGGGCGCATCGTGCTGGGCCGCCCGGCGACCACGCTCGCCACCCTGCCGCACCGCGTCCGGTTCCTGCTGCAGGCCGACCGGCACGCCGTCCCGCTGGGCATCCGGTGCGTCCTCGCCCCGGCGCGGATCGCGGCCGCGCTGGACCGCCCGGCGGGCGCCCCGCTGTTCGCGGCCCGCTATCTGCTGGCGCCGACCGGGCCCACCAGCGCGGCCCCGCCGTTCGGCCTGAGCACGGTCTTCGTCCCGGCCGCACTGACCGACGCGGCGACCGCCGAGCCGGACGGCGGCCTGCTCACCCACGTGGAGCGCCGCAACGGCACGTCGGCCCACCGGGTCGTCGAGCGCCTGGGCGCGCGCATGGCCACGGACGCCGAGATGTCGGCGCTGTCCCTGCGTCAACGCCGCAGCGTGGCCGTGTCCCTGATCACCGTCCTCGACGTCGCCGACGTGCCGTTCCTGGCCGTGGACGCGGTCCTGTCAAGGGAGGCACCGGACCTGGTGGCGACCTACGACCTGTGACGGGCAAGCGCTAGTCGGGCAGCGGCGGCAGGGTGTGGGAGGTCTCGTACTCCAGCACCTGCGCGATGCGCCGGGCGTGCCGCTCGTTGCCGGAGAACTTCGTCTGCAGGAACGCCGTCACGAGCGTGGTGGCCTCGTCCAGCGTGTGCTGGCGCGCGCCGATGGCCACGACGTTGGCGTCGTTGTGCTCCCGGGCCAGCTGGGCGGTCTCGATGTTCCAGGCCAGGGCGGCCCGGACGCCGTGGACCTTGTTCGCGGCGATCTGCTCGCCGTTGCCCGAGCCGCCGATGACCACGCCCAGGCTGTCCGGGTCGGCGACCACCCGGGCGCCCGTGTGGAGACAGAACGCCGGGTAGTCGTCGTCGGGGTCGTACTTCGCCGGACCGACGTCCACGACCTCGTAGCCCTGCGCCCCGAGGGCGCTGACCAGGTGCTCCTTCAGCTCATAACCGGCGTGGTCCGAACCAACGTAGACGCGCATACCCGGCAGTCTGTCAGAGCCGGATCAGGCCCACGCACGAACCCGCCAGCAACCCGCCACCCAGCAGCAGGAAGCCGAACACCCACCCGGCCGTCGCGCCCGGTTGCAGCCGCCAGATGCGGCGGCGGTCCCAGACGAGAGCGGCCGCGGCGAACGCGCCGACGCCGCAGGCGGCGATCATCGCCGCGATGAAGATCTGCAATTGCATGTGCACACCCCAGGCCCGGAAGTTCAGCGGCCTAGTGTGTATCACGATCGGGTGACTAGAACGAATCGAGCTGCGCGACAACCAGACCGGCCCGCGCCTTCGGCGTGAACCAGGTGCTCTTGCGTGGCATCTTCTGGCGGGCCAGGTTGACCGCCACGAAGTCGTCGACGGTCACCGGCGCGATGAGCACGGCAAGCTCGGCCCGGCCGGCGTCGACCTCGCCGCGAAGCCACTCGGCCGGGTAGTCGCCGCCGACGTACGTGATCCGCTTGTCGCCCGGCTCCAGGCCGAGGGCCTCGGCGAACAGCCGCCGCTCGACGAGGGCGTGGTCGAGGTTGTCCACGACGCTCGCCCCCTCGACCCGGGGCAGGGCGGCCGACCAGGCGCCGTCGCGGGTGTACAGGTGCACGCGGCCGCCCGTGGCCGGCACGCCGACCGGGCCGGTCAGCGGCCGCAGGTCGAGGTCTTCCAGCGGGCCCGGCAGCTCCGAGACGAGCCGGTTGTACGGCTGGATCGCCACCGACTCCGGGGTGGTGACGACGGCCAGGAAGCGCGGGTACCCGGCGGTCTGCGCGGCGAGGCTGCGGTGGTTGCCGTCGGCGACGACGAGCTCGCCGCCGCCGGCCAGCGCCAGCAGCCGGTCGCGGGTGGTGCCGGCGCCGACGGCCCAGATCTCGTGGGCGCGGCCGGACGGGTCGAGGTCGGTGACGGCCGGGCTGCCCGCGTCGGCGACGGCCTGCGCCAGCGCCGCGTGCAGGGCCTCGCCGTGGGCGGTCTGCAGCAGCAGGACGGGCGAGAGCAGGTGGCCGGTGGCCTCGGCGAGCGCGACCCGCTCGCGGACCTTCTCGATGAACACGTCCTCGTTACGGATCACCGCGCCGGGCTCGTCGGCGCTGGTCGAGATCTGGTCGGTGTCGACCATGCACCACAGGCCGTAGGCGCGGGCGCCGTCGGGCGCGGTGATCCGGTAGAGCACGACGACGTCCGAGGCGGCGGCGTAGTGGCCGTCCTCCTTCGCGGCGCCCAGCCGCTCGACCGCGTCGGGCAGGCAGTCCAGGAACGGGCGGCCGACGCTCTGCGGGGCCCGGTGCGGCATCTCCACGGCCAGGGCGCTGGCGGGGTTGGCGGCGATGATCGCGGTGATCTCCGCGTCGTCGGCGAACTCGTCGTAGTTCTGCGCTCCGGTTCCTCCGGTGGAGAGCCAGGCGTGGGCGATCGGGTGCGCAACCGTCATGAAGGAAACGCTATAGGTCAGCCGACCCGGGCCTCAGCACGGGGGACCGCCCGTCCCGCAGTGCGGCGGCGCACGCCGCGCGGCAGGCCCGAGGCGCACACCACGACGGGTGGGGCGAGCAGCGCGCTCACCTCGTCGGGCAGCTCGGGCAGCTCGTCCTTCCAGGTCCGCTCCTGGACGGTCCAGCAGGTCTCGGTCATCGTCTCGGCCTCTCCCGGAGGGTGTCGTCGCAAGCTGCAACGCCACCCGTTCGCGCCGGTGTCGCACCGGCTGTGCGTCTCTGCACGTCTTCCAGGAAAAGGCACGCGCGGCCGCCGCGAGCCGTTCTGTCGCGCTCACGGCACGAATCAGGGAAAGGCCGGCGTCGTACGCGTCAGCATCTTGACGATCCGCAGGGCCGCGCCGCCGGGCTGGCGGCGGCGCAGCTCGACCATGTCCGCCAGCGCGTGGATGATCCGCAGGCCGCGGCCGGCCTCGGCGTCGGGCGCGGGGTCGGGAATCTCCATCGTGTCGAGGCCGATGCCGTCGTCGAGCACGTCGATGACGCAGCGGTCCTCGTGGATGGTGACCGTGACCTCGTACTCCGCGCCGGATGCGGCGTGCTGCACGACGTTGGCGCACGCCTCGCCGACCGCCAGGCCGATGTCGTCGCGGCACTCCTTCGTGACGGAGAAGACCGCCAGCGCCGCGTCCAGGGCCCGCCTGGTCAGCGGGACGGTCGACCGGTCACGCGGCAGGGAGAGCGACAGCCGGACTTCCATCCCCACGATCGGGCTCCCTTCGCGCGAACGCCTGCACCGTTAGGGTGCCCCGGACGTCGCGAGGGAAAACGCCGAGCGGACCCGGCGGGTCACGACCCGCTCGGCGACAAAGGACAGGAACGGCACGGTGCCGGCCAGCAGCACCAGCACCGTGAACGGGAGCCGCCAGCGCGCCCGGCGGGCCAGGTCGGCGGCGAACACCAGGTAGACCATGTACAGGAAGCCATGCGCCGGCCCGACGACGGCGACGATCGTGTCGTCGCCGTTGGTGTACTTCAGCACCGTGCCCACCGTGAGCACGATCAGCAGCACGCCGACGATCCAGGCCACGACCCGGTAGCGGGTGAGTGCGGGGTTGAGGTTCATCTGGTTCTTCCCTGGTCTGTCCGGTTCATCCGTGGTCGGTCGCCTCACCCTGGAAAATCGCTCGGGCGGCGGTCGGGGTTGGCCGAGAGCCAGGCGAGCATCCGGTTGTACTGCGCGAGCTCCGGATCCTCGTCGTCGCTCACCGCCGGCGCGGCGGGGGCCCGGCTCACCGGCGGGCGCAGCGGCGGCGGGGCCGGCCGGGGCGCGCTCCCGCCGCGGGCGTCGCGGATCGCGCGCACCCACAGGAAGACCACGAAGAGCGCGAAGAGCGGCCACTGGACGGTGTACGCCCAGCTGAGCATGTTGCCGGCGGCGGCCCGCTGATACTGCCAGCGACCCGCGAACAGGCAGACGGCCACCCCGGCGAGCGCCAGGGCGTGGCCGAGCACCCACCGGGGTGTGAAGAACCGCCGCACGAGTAGGCAGGCTACTCCTAACGCGCTCAGTCGAAGACGGGACCCACGTCGCGGGTGCGCTTGATCTCGTAGAAGCCGGGCGTGCCGGCGACCATCAGCGTGCCGTCCCACAGGCGACCGGCCGCCTCACCCCGCGGCTTGGGGGTGACGACGGGGCCGAAAAACGCGATGAGATTGCCGTCCGGCCCCGGCACGTGGATGACCGGCGTGCCCACGTCCATCCCCACCGGGTTCATCCCGGCGAAGTGGCTCTCGCGCAGTTGCGCGTCGTACTCAGTCGAGTCGGCGAACTCCGCGAGGTCCGCCGGGAGGCCGGCCTCGGCGAGGGCCGAGCGGTAGAGCTCGTCGGAGAGCTCCTGCTTCTCGTGGTGGATACGGGTGCCAAGCGCGGTATAAAGCGGACGAAGTACCTCATTACCGAACTTCTGTTCGGCGGCGATCGCCACGCGTACCGGCCCCCAACCCTTTGCCAAACCCTCCCTGTATCGCTCGGGGAGGTCGTCGCGGCCTTCGTTGAGAACCGACAGGCTCATGACGTGGAAGCGCACCCGGACGGGGCGCACCTGCTCCACCTCCAGCAGCCAGCGGGAGGTGATCCAGGCCCACGGGCAGCGCGGGTCGAACCACATGTCGGCTATGACGCGGTCTTCGGCCATGACGGTGACCACCTCACTAGTGAAAGAGTCGGGAATCAGAACCGATCCTTACCCAACCCTCCCGCCACGTACTACTTCGCGCATGAGTGACCTGAGCCACTCCCCCAGTGTCCTCCGGGGACATGGAACACTCGGTGTGACGCCGTCGACGGGGACGGCCACAGCGAAACGACAGGAGACGACACGTGGCCGGTGTACGCAACCTACGCCAGGTCGAAGCCGTCGAGCGGGCGCGCCTGCTCGGCGTCACGGCGTACGACATCAGCCTCGACCTGACCGATGGCGCCGGAAATCCGGGGGAGGGCACGTTCCGGTCGACCACCGAGGTGCGGTTCACCTGCCGGGAGCCGGGCGCCGGCACCTTCATCGAGGTCGCCGCGGCGACCCTGCGCGGCGCGACGCTCAACGGCGAGCCCGTCGACATCGGTGGCTGGTCGACGGAGGGCGGGCTGGCGCTGCCGGGACTGGCGGCCGAAAACGTGCTCGTCGTGGACGCCGACTTCGGGTACTCCACGACCGGCCAGGGCCTGCACCGCAGCGTCGACCCCGTGGACAAGGAGGTGTACCTCTACAGCCAGTTCGAGACGGCCGACGCGCAGCGCGCCTTCGCCTGCTTCGACCAGCCGGACCTCAAGGCGGCGTTCACCTTCCGCGTGACGGCGCCGGCGCACTGGAAGGTCATCTCCAACATGCCGCTGGAGCGGCAGGACGGCCTCGTGCGGCACTTCACGCCCACGCCGCCGATGAGCACCTACGTCACGGCCGTGTGCGCCGGGCCCTACCACGAGGTCCGCGAGACGCACGACGGCATCGACCTCGGCGTCTTCTGCCGGCAGTCGATGAAGCAGTACCTCGACGCCGACGAGATCAACCTGGTCACCAAGCAGGGCTTCGACTTCTTCCACGAAGAGTTCGGCATCCGCTACCCGCTGCCGAAGTACGACCAGGTGTACTCCCCCGAGTTCAACGCCGGCGCGATGGAGAACTTCGGCTGCGTGGTCCACGCCGAGCAGCACTACATCTTCCGCTCGCCGGTCACCGACTTCGAGTACGAGCAGCGCGCCAACACGATCCTGCACGAGCTGGCCCACATGTGGTTCGGCGACCTGGTCACCATGCGCTGGTGGGACGACCTGTGGCTCAACGAGTCGTTCGCGGAGTGGGCCAGCCACTGGTGCAACACCCACGCGACCCGCTACTCCGACGCCTGGACGACGTTCCTGTCCGTGCGCAAGAACTGGGGCTACCGGCAGGACCAGCTGTCCTCGACGCACCCGGTGTACACCGAGATGCCCGACGTCGAGGCGGTCGAGGTCAACTTCGACGGCATCACCTACGCCAAGGGCGCCAGCGTCATCAAGCAGCTGGTCGCCTACGTCGGCATCGACGCGTTCCGCAGCGGCCTGCGCGCCTACTTCCAGCAGCACCAGTGGGGCAACGCCACCTTCGACGACCTGCTCACCGCGCTGGAGAGCGCCAGCGGCAAGGAGCTGCGCAAGTTCGCCGCGCAGTGGCTGGAGACCGCCCAGGTCAACACCCTGCGGCCGGAGCTGACGGTCGCGGCGGACGGCACGTATGAGCGCGTCGTGGTGCGCCAGGAGGCGCCGGCGGCCTACCCGACGCTGCGAACCCACCGCATCGGCATCGGCCTCTACGACCTTGTCGACAGTGGCCTCGTGCGCCGGGAGCTGATCGAGGCCGACGTCGACGGCGAGCGGACCGAGATCACCGCGCTGGCCGGCCGCCGCGCCGCCGACGTGCTGCTGCTCAACGACGACGACCTCACCTACGCCAAGCTGCGGCTGGACCCGCGCTCGATGGCCACGGTGGTCGACCACATCGACGGACTGGACAACTCGCTGGCCCGGGCGCTGGTCTGGTCGGCGTCCTGGGACATGGTCCGCGACGCCGAGCTCGCCGCCCGCGACTACGTGCGCCTCGTCGCCGTCGGCCTGCCGGCCGAGAAGGACATCAACCTCGTCACGGCCACCATCCGGCAGGCGCAGTCGGCGCTGGTCTTCTACGCCGACCCGGCCTGGGCGCCGCAGGGCTGGACGCAGCTGGCCGACACGGCGCGCGAGGCGCTGCGCTCGGCCGAGCCGGGCAGCGGCTTCCAGCTCGCGTGGGCCCGCTCGTTCGCGGCCGCCGCGCGCAGCGAGGCCGACCTGGCCGTGCTGTCCGGCTGGCTGCGGGGTGAGGACGTGCCGGCCGGCCTGACCATCCAGGCCGACCTGCGCTGGGGCATCCTGCACGCGCTCGTCGCCAACGGCGCCGCCGATCCGGCCGAGATCGAGGCCGAGCTCGACCGCGACCGCACGGCCAGCGGCGAGCGGCAGGCCGCGCTGGCCCGCGCCCTGGTGCCGACCGCCGAGGCGAAGGCCGAGACGTGGCGCCGGCTGACCGAGGACCACTCGCTGCCCAACTGGCTGCAGCGCTCGCTGCTGCAGGGCTTCCAGCACTCGGCGCAGACGGCATTGACCGCGCCGTACGTGCCCGCCTACTTCGACGCGCTGCTGCCGGTGTGGGAAAGCCGCGACAGCGAGCCGGCGGCGGAGTTCGTGGAGCTGGGCTACCCGGCGTACCAGGTGAGCGAGGACACGGTCGCGCGGACCGAGGCCTGGCTGGCCACGCCCGACAGGCCGGCCCCGCTGCGCCGCCTGGTGGGCGAGGGCCGCGACGGCATCGTGCGGGCCCTGAGGGCCCGCGCCCGCGACGCCGCGGCGACGGCCTGAGCGAAGGCGAACGGCGCGCGTCCCCGAAGGGGGCGCGCGCCGTTTTCGCGACTTGTGACTAGCGTTTCGCGACTACGAGCCGGGTCAGTGCCGGTCAGTGCCGACCGGCGTGGTCGGCGAGCTGGGCCAGGCCGGAGACGAGGCCGCCGGCGAGGTCGCCGCCGCCGAAGGACGCGGCCATCGACAGGGCCGCGAGTTTGGCCGCACGGTCCGGCAGCCGGCGCCGGGCCTCGCCGCCGGTGACGATCTCGAGCTGGCGCTGGTTCGGGGAGAGCGCGATGAGCACGGAGTGCGGTGGGTCGGCCAGTTGGCCGTGCAGCTTCTCCGCGTAGGCGCGGACCGGCTCCTCGAGGTCGCCGACGTAGATGCTGAACGTCAGCCCGGTCGAGGAGTCGGCCAGACGCAGCGCCTCGTCGAGGCGCAGCAGCTGGCGCGTGGTGAACGGGCCGTTGAGGACTTCGGGCTGGCTCTTGTGGACAGCCGGGTTACCACCGGTCACTTGCGCCTCCGATGACGTGCGGCTGGGCCTTGTCGCCGGACCACTCGGTCGCGGTGGAGGCATCGCCGCCTGCGGTCAGTTCCGCCCGCCGCGCCCCGGTGAGCTCGCGGGCGTTCGCCGCCTTGGCCAGTTGCTCGGGCGCGGAAAGGAACCAGACGGGCGCGAACTCGAACGGCCGTCCGGGCCGGTAGCGCTTGCTACGGCGGGAACCCCCCGCGTAGACGGCGCCCGCGACGAGCAGGATGACCGCTACCGGAATCCCGGCGAAGATCAGCGTCGTCTCGATGATGGACAAGCTCAACGCCCCCAGGCGTCGAAGGGACTAAAAGACCGGCTTCACGTTAGCGGGCGGCCATGACCAGCCGGTTGCCGGGGGTGTCCGACCGATCTCCACCGCGGCTCCACGTGAGTGACCTCACACCGCGGGTGGGACCCGCCCGGACGCTCAGGCGGCCTGCGGGAGCCCGTCGGCCGGCAGGTCGAGCCAGTCGGCCCAGCGCGGGTCGGGGGTGCGGTGGCCGAGCACCCGCCACGCGACGCCCTTCGGCGCGATGGGGGTGGTATGCAAACGCCAGCCGAGTTCGGCTGGCGTTTTGTCACCCTTGGTGTGGTTGCAGCGGGCGCAGGCGGCGACGACGTTTTCCCAGGCGTGCCGCCCGCCCCGGCTGCGTGGCATCACGTGGTCGATGGTCTCGGCCGGGCCGCGGCAGTAGGCGCAACGCCATCCGTCGCGGGCGAATATGCCGCGCCGGGAGAGGCCTATGTGTGTGCGATACGGCACCCGCACGTAGCGGGTGAGCCGGACCACAGAGGGGATCGGCAGTTCGTTCATCGCACTGTGGAGGATCCCGTCACCGTCGGCGACGCACACGGCCTTCGACGTCAGGACCAGGATGGTGGCACGTCTGACAGACACGACACACAGCGGCTCGTAGGTGGCGTTGAGCACCAGCGCACCCGATACTCGTGCGGGTCGTATGTCAGGCATCGCCGTCCCCCTAGTTCGTGAAGCGAAGTCTCCCTGGAAAGGCCATGTGAGGTCTCGTCACGGGCCCACCGGCAGTGGGTCCGTGGGCTAATCGTCCCTGATAGATCCTCGGATTGCACGTACTATTTGCGGCCGGTGAGTGAACCTTCACCCGCTGGCTCGGACGTTTGTGCGGACTTGCCCCCGTTCGCACCGGTTTGCTGCTAGGAGCTCCGTGATCAGCCCTCTGGCGATGCCACTGAAAGCGCCCGGCCCCGAACCGAGCTGCGCGGACAAGAGCGGCATCTGCGACTTCGTCTACGACCAGACGAAGAACAAGTGGCTCGCCGAGAGCAGCTACCTGGTGCTGGTCAAGCCGGTGACGATCGTGATCATCGTGCTGGTGGCGTTCGTCATCCGGGCGCTCATCCACCGGGCCGTCGACCGGCTGATCAAGCATACGATCGCTGACAACGAGTCGGGCGGCTCGCTGCTGCGGCCGCTGCGCAACCGGCTGCCCAACGCGCTCACACTGCCCTCCGAGCGGCGCAACCAGCGCGCCCGGGCGCTCGGCTCGGTGCTGCGCAGCATCGCCTCCGCGGTGGTGTTCACGATCGCGACGATGCTGGTGCTCGGCGAGATCGGGATCGACCTCGCGCCGCTGCTGGCCAGTGCCGGCATCGCCGGCCTCGCGATCGGCTTCGGCGCGCAGAACCTGGTCAAGGACTTCATCGCCGGCCTGTTCATGCTCCTGGAGGACCAGTACGGCGTAGGCGACGTGGTCGACGTCGGCGCGACCACCGGCACGGTCGAGGCGGTCGGGCTGCGGATCACCACGATCCGCGACGGTTCGGGCGTGCTCTGGTACGTGCGCAACGGCGAGATCGTCCGCGTGGGCAACAAGAGCCAGGGCTGGGCCGTGGTGAACATCGACGTGCCGGTCGGGTTCGTCTCCGTCGAGCAGGCGACCGCCGTGCTGCGCGAGGCGGCCGACGCGTTCGCCGAGGACCCGGACTTCGCCGAGGACTTCATGGATCCGCCGAAGGTACTCGGCGTCGAGCAGCTCACCGCCGACGGCGCGGTGCTGCGCACCACCGTCAAGACGTCGAACGAGGCACAGTGGCGGGTCGGCCGCGAGCTGCGCCGCCGGCTCACCGAGGCGCTGGAGCGGGCCGGCATCACCGCGCAGCTCACGGCGGCGCGCATGTACATCCGCCCGGACTCCGAGGGCGGCGAGACCGGGCCGGCCGTGCCGCCTGGGCAGACCAAGCAGACTGGGCACACCGGGCAGCCCGACCTGACCTGACCCGGCCTGACCGGCCCGTCGTCCGGCGCCGATCCTTCGTCCGGCACGAGCAAAGCACGCCAGGAGGCGGCTAGCCACCCGGCCGATGTGGCCATATAGCTCGCACTGCGACGAACGGAGGAATTTGTCCGATCTAGCGGTCATCTGTGATCAACCCGGAGGGTAGGGTCGCGCGTCGGGTGGCCAGTCGGTTATCGTCCGTTCGTTCAGGTGCATCGCTGCACAGTATCCCGGTCCGCCGCCATTGACCCCTCTTGGTGGTGGAATGACCGGTTCGGCCGCGCCCGCGAACGTTTACGCCGCCGTCGTGACCGAGGGAAGGGGGCTCCGCCGGTGTCCGACCCCGACGAGTCCGCCCAACGCCCTGCCACCATCCGCGAGACGCTCGCCAACCGCGAGTTCGCCGCCGTCTTCGCGGCCCAGACCCAGTCCGCCCTCGGCGACAACGTGGCCCGGGCGGCCGTCGTCGCCGTGGTCTACGGCCAGACGCACTCGGCGGTCCTCTCGGGCGCCGCGTTCGCCGTGAGCTACCTGCCGTGGCTCGGCTTCGGCGCGCTGCTGTCGGCCTGGGCGGAGCGCCATCCGTACCGCCGCACCATGATCGGCTGCGACCTCATCCGTGCCGGGATCATGTTCGTGCTGGCCGCCTTTCCCCACGCGCCCGCCGGGGTGCTCATCGCGCTGCTGTTCGGCAACGCGCTGCTGAGCCCGCCGTTCGACAGCTCCCGCTCGGCGCTGCTGCCGCGGCTGCTGCAGGGAGAGCGGTACGTCATCGGCATCACACTCAACCGCACCGCCACCCAGATGGCGCTGATCGGCGGCTACGCCCTGGGCGCCGTGCTGGTCGCCTTCGACGACTCCGCCGCGCTGCTGTTCAACGGGGTCACGTTCGCGATCTCCGCGCTGCTCATCGCCGTGGTGGTCAAGGAGCGGGCGCCGAGCCTGAAGGTGGAGCAGCGCACCAACCTGATACGCGAGGCCGCCGACGGCTACCGGGTCGTATTCCGCTCGCCGGTCATGCGGGCCATCGCGCTGATCGTCTTCTGCGGGGTCTGCTTCGGCGTGGTGCCCGAGGGCCTCGCCGCGGCGTGGGCCGCCCACCTGACGGGGCGCGCCGACCCCTTCACGTTCGGCGCGATCATGATCGCCGCCGCGTGCGGCTTCGTGTTCGGCAGCGCGCTGGTGACGTGGCTGCTGCGGCCACATCGGCGGATCGCATTGATCCGCCCGGTGGCGATCGTCACGCCATTGTCGCTCGTGCCGGCGCTGTTCGACCCGAGCCTGGTCGTCGTCGTGATCATGACGGTGCTCTCAGGGGCGTCGCTGGCCATCACGCTGCCGGCCGGCAACGGGCTGTTCGTGCAGGTCCTGCCGCCGGCGTTCCGGGCCCGCGCGTTCGGCGTCATGCAGAGCGGCGTGCACCTGCTACAGGGCGCCGCGATCGTCTTCACCGCCTGGCTGGCGACCTACTACCCGCTGCCGGACGTCGTGGGGTACTTCGGGATCGCAGGCGTTGCCGCCATGGTGCTCATCATCGCCGCCTGGCCGACGCGGGCCACCATCGCCGACGCGATCGCGGCCAACAAGGTCCGGGTCGCGGCCGAGCAGCACGCCGCCACCGAGCGCCCCAACCGCATCGACGACTTCGGCGAGGTCACCATCGACCTGGGCCGCGCCCCGCTGCCGCCCCGCCGGCGCCCCTCGCCCGGGCCGTCGGCGCGCCGGGAGCCGCCGATGCTCGACCCCGCGGAGCGCACGGTCGACCTCAGCGAGCGCACCGCGGAGCTCGACGGCCTCCCGCCGCCACCCCCCTCCCAGGCCGCGCGGCATAGTTGATGGCGTGACGTCCCCTGACAACTTCTACGAGCTCGTCGGCGGCGAGCCGACCTTCCGCAAGCTCGTCGACGAGTTCTACGCCGGCGTGGCCGAGGACCCGATCCTGCGGCCGCTGTATCCGGAGGAGGACCTCGGCCCGGCCAACGAGCGGTTCCGGCTGTTCCTGATCCAGTACTGGGGCGGCCCGGGCACCTACTCGGAGCGCCGCGGCCATCCCCGGCTGCGGATGCGGCACGCGCCCTTCCGGATCGCCTCGGCCGAGCGCGACGCGTGGCTGCGGCAGATGCGCCGGGCCGTCGACGCGATCCAGCTCGCGCCCGAGCACGAGGCGGTGCTGTGGGAGTACCTCGAGCGCGCCGCCCACTTCATGGTCAATGCCGACGATCCGAACGAATCGGACTCTCCGGCCATTTCGGTGCTTTAACGGTCTTAGCGTTTCCTTTCGTGACGTTCTCCCGTTGGTCGCATATGTGCCGCCGTGTCCGGCGGCACGTTCTTTTCACCAACGAGAGACCAAGGAGACGCACGCATGCGCCGACGCCTGATCGCCGCGGCCGCAACCGCACTGGCCGCGTTCGCGGTCGCCATCCCCGCCTCCGCCGCCCTGAACCAGCCCACCCAGGTGTCGACCAACCCCGCCGACTTCACTCCTCACGTGCTCGACGGCGAGGTGCGCGCATTCGCGGTGGTCGGTGACGCGGTGGTGGTGGGCGGGGACTTCACGACCGTGACCGACGCCACGCGCAAGGTGCGGTACAAGCGCGACAACCTGTTCGCGTACCGCGCCGCGACCGGCGAGATCCTGCCGTTCGCGCCGCAGCCCGACGCCCCGGTACTCGCGCCCTGGCCACCGGCCCGGACAACACCGTCTACGCGGGCGGGGCGTTCCAGCGCATCGCCGGCGGGTCGCAGCGCGGCCTGGCCCGGCTCAGCCTCGCCGACGGCGGCCGGGTCCCGGCCTTCACCGCCGCGATCAACTGGGGCGACGTGCGCAGCCTCGTCTCGTACGGCCCGTGGCTCTACGCCGCCGGCTCGTTCAGCCGGATCGGCGCGACCGACCGGTGCCCGCAGGGCCACGAGTCGGCCGGGCCCGGGGCCGTGTCCCGCCCCGGCATCGCCGCGATCAACCCGCTGACGGGCAAGGCCACCGACTGGAACCCCAAGCGCGCCCCGCGCGGCGTCGGCGCCAGGGCACTGCTCGCGACCCCGCAGGGCCTGCTGGTCGGCTCGGACACGGAGCGGATCGGCAACGAGTACCACGCTCGGCTGGCGCTGCTGCCCCTGCCCTGACCCGCACCCCCGCGGAAAAGAGATCGGCCCCCGTCCTGCGACGGGGGCCGATCTGTATGGGGTGACTGATGGGATTTGAACCCACGACACCCGGGACCACAACCCGGTGCTCTGCCAACTGAGCTACAGCCACCATGAACTCGCCCGCTAATAGTAGGGCATGCGGGGCGGGATCCGTCGACAGGGTTATGACGCGTTCGTGTCGCCTTCCCGGCTCAACTCGGCGGCGATGGCCTTCGCGGTGTCGACGTCGGGCCCGGGCAGCGGCACGAAGAGCGTGCGCCGGTAGTACTCGAGCTCGCGGATGCTCTCGCGGATGTCGGCCAGGGCGCGGTGGGCGAGGCCCTTCGGTGGCTGGCCGAAGTACACCCGCGGATACCACCGCCGGCACAGCTCCTTGATGGAGGACACGTCGATCATCCGGTAGTGGAGGTGGTGATCGAGGCGTGGCATGTCACGGGCGAGGAAGCCGCGGTCGGTCGCGATCGAGTTGCCGCACAGCGGGGCGGTGCGCGGGTCGCGAACGTGCTCCGTGACGTACGCCATGATCATGTCCTCGGCCTCGGCCATGGTCACCGTTGAGGCGCGCACGGCCTCGGTGAGGCCCGACTTGCCGTGCATGTCACGGACGACCTCGAGCATGCCGTCGAGCGCGGCGTCATCAGCGTGGATCACCACGTCGACGCCCTCGCCGAGCACGTTGAGATCGGGGTCGGTCACCAGCGCCGCGACTTCGATCAGCGCATCCTTCCCCAGATCCAGCCCCGTCATCTCACAGTCGATCCAGACCAAAAGATCACCCACACCGGACAGCCTAGTGTTCATCTGGTCGACTTCTCACTCCTCGGTGTGCGCAACCGCTCATACTGCGCGATGTCGTTACCAACACCACAGGCCACTGTGGCACGACTCACGCGGCCCGAGCGCCGTCCTCAGCGCGCCGCCGTGCCCGAGCCGGCGGTGTCGCGGCGCTGCCCCGGCTCGCATGCGGCGTCCCCAGCAGGCTCGCTCAGCGCGACCGGCGCCCAGGTGAACTGCAGTTCGATGGCCGGCATGACGGGCAGCGGGGGCAGCTCGATCGGTCCGTCGCCGTCGAGCTCGACGTCCTTCGGCGCGGGCCGGTCGAGCTCGCTCTCAGTGAGGAGCAGCGGATCCTTCGGTTCGGTTGTTACGTTGTCGGCTTCCGGACCCGGTGCGGTGGGCCCGGAATCGGCCTCCGCGGTCGTCTCGGCGGTCGTCTCGGCGTCCGCCTCGGCCAGGACGTCGGCGAGCGTCGCCAGGACGGACTCGCTGGGCGCCGTCCGCGGCCCCTCCCCCGGCGCCTCGGCGCTGGACGCCTCGTCCTTGGCCTCGTCGGCCTCGTCCGCCTCCGGCCCCTCGGACTCGGGCTCCGGGGTCTCCTCCGGCTCGTCGCGGGTCTCCGACGTGGGCTGGGCCGGGAGGGCCGGCAGCGCGTGCGGCTCGGGGGCGCGGGCCGGTGGCCAGGCCAGGGTGAGCAGCGCCAGCAGGAACAGCGCGGTGCCGAGCATCATCAGGCCGCCGGTGGTCGGGCCGAGCCACGCCGGCGCCAGGCGCGCGGTGACCGTGGCGTCGATGCCGGCGGTACCGTCGGCGCGCATGATGACCAGCGCCAGGTGCCGGCCGCGCAGGGCGGACGGGGACCAGGTCAGCTCCGCCGCGCCCGCCTCCTGTCGGCCGCCTTCTGATCGCTGCCCTGCTCGCTTCGGCTGAGCCAGAAGCGCTGGCCGCCGGGCGCTCGCGCCGGACGGGCTCGCGCCGGACGCGTCGCCGGACGGGCTCGCGGCGGAGCTGACATTACCGGCAAATCGGTCGCAAAATGCCCGTATTGTCCGAAAACCACCGAGCAGGATCGTTCAGATCGCTCAGGGCTTGACGGGCACCTGCACCGTTACCGTGGCCTGGTTGAGATCGTCGACGCGGGCCGTGAACTTGAACTCCCACGTGCCCGGCGAGACGAGCGAAACCTGCCCCAGCGCGTGGTCGTCGGAGATCGCGAGCGTCGGCACGTTGATGGGCTCGATACCCTTGGCCGGCAGCGCCGCGGTCGCCTTCCACTCGACCACCGTCTGGGGCAGTCCGGAGCCGTCGGGCTTGAGGGCGTACAGGTGGATGGAGTTCTGCCCGACCGTGGCCGGCGAGATGTCGACCTGGAGCTTGAGCACGCTGGTCGAGACGGTGCTCTCGAACGGCCCGGGCGGGACGTCGCTCTGCCCGCTCCGCGCCGGGCTGGTCTGCACCAGAACCGAGGCGAGCGCCAAGATGACGACGGCGATGGCGACCTCGATCAGGACCGCGGTGCGCAGTCGCTTCCGGTCGTGCTGTTCCGCCTTGGGTCGATCCACCTCGGCGGGCTGGCCAACCTCCCCTTCATCGCTTTCCGCCTCGTCTTCGTCCTCCTCGTTGCCGCCCGGTAGTTCGGCACCGTCTGCCATCGCCACTTTTTCTGGCATTTCCGAAATGTCGCCGACGTCCGCCGCAACCGGGCTCGGCGTGAAGCGGCGATTCGTCAGGCTGCGGGAGTACGCGGCCACGGACACCACGACGGCGAGCAGCGCCACCTTGGCGATCACCAATTGGCCGTACAACGTGCCCGTGAGCGCGTCGATCGTGCCGATCTCCACGAGCGCCTGCGCGGTGCCCGCCAGCACGAGCACCGTGATCGCGAAGAGCGCCCACCCGGACCACACCGGGACGATCGCGGTGAGCTCCCGCGTGTTCGCGCGGCGCAGCAGGAACCCGAACAGCATGACCAGCCCGCCGAGCCAGATCGACATGGCCGCGAGGTGGGCGGCGTCGGCGACCACGGTCAGGGTCGGCACCGGCGAGGCGCTCGGGTGCCCGGAGATCGGCCAGGTGGCGAGCCCGACCACGCCGAGGATGATCAGCAGCGTCTGGTCGACCTTGCCCGCGCGCCCCGCGATCACCGGGCGCAGCAGCACCGCGGTGGCGAGGACCACGCCGAGCCGCACGAGGTGGGCCGCGCCGAACGGGGTGCCCAGCACCTCGCGGGTCGCCGCGCCGGTGACGTCGAAGAGCGTCGTGCCGGCGGTGTAGGGGATCTGGAGGTACAACTCCAGGATCGTGCTCACCGCGAGCAGCCCGGCGCCCGCCTGCGCCAGCCGGCCCGGGTCGCGGGCGGGGAGCCGGCGCGGCCAGAGGGCGAACAGGATCAGCGCCGGGCCGACGAGCAGCACCAGGCCGGCGAAGCCGAGGAAGCGCGCGACCGACATGGCGTTCTTGACCACGGCGTCGGTCTGGACCGAGGAGCCGGCGTCGTCGGCGTTCGGGGTCGCGGAGACCTGGCCGTAGGAGAAGCTGTAGCCGCCGCTGACCGGGTGGCTGTCGGCCGAGATGACCCGGTAGCTGACCAGGTAGGTGCCCTTCGGGCCGCCCGGCTTCAACGGGATGACCAGCTCCGTGTCGCGCACGGCGGGCTTGCCGGTGTCGGCCCGGTTGCCGTCCGGGCCGGTGATGCGGATCTTGTCGGCGACGAGGCGCACCGGCTCGCTGAAGGTCAGCGTGACCTCGCCGGGCAGCTGGTCGAGAACGGTGCCGGCGACGGGTGCGGTCTGCTCGAGGGTGGCATGCGCGCTGGCGGGCGCGGCGGGCAGCACGAGGATGGCCAGGGCGCCGAGGAGCATCGCCAGGGGTACGGACCATCTGCGTCGGGTCATGACGTCATGATTTCGCGCCCGTCATTCCCGGGTGGTCGCGGGTCGACCACCGAAAGTTCCCAATAACCATCCGTAGTCGTTCAGGTACGCGGCGCTATGCGCCCCCTCGGCCCCGACCCGCACGCGATAGAGTCCAGTCATGACGACGACGCGCCTCGAGCCGGGTGACACCGCCCCCGAGTTCACGCTGCAGACGGACCGGGACGAGCCCCTGTCGCTCGCCGACCTTCGCGGCCGCAAGGTCGTCCTCTATGCCTACCCCGCCGCTATGACCCCGGGCTGCACCAAGCAGGCGTGCGACTTCCGTGACAACCTGGCCTCGCTGAAGGCGGCCGGATACGAGGTCGTCGGCATCTCGCCGGACTCCCCCGCGAAGCTGGCCCAGTTCCGCGAGCACGACGCGATCACGTTCCCGCTCGTCTCCGACCCCGACCGCTCGGTGCTGCGCGCCTACGGCGCCTACGGCGAGAAGCAGAACTACGGCCGCACGGTGCTCGGCGTGATCCGCTCCACCTTCGTGATCGACGAGAAGGGAACCATCGAGCGGGCCCTCTACAACGTGCGCGCCACCGGGCACGTGGCGAAGCTTCGCAAGGATCTCGGCCTGGACTGAGCGGCGGCGGCCCCCGGCCCGGATCCGAGGACATAGGCCAAGGTCAGCGCAAGATCGCGCGCCAAAACACATCGGTAATCCGGCCGAAACGGTTCGTGCCTAGGCTCTCGTCATGGCGGACATCTTCGATGAGTACTCGATGTCCGGGGCCATGTTCGAAGCTTGGGACGAGATGTTCGAACGCCCCGGCCAGCCGCGATCGCCCTATCGTTCACTGTTCGCCGCGCTCCAGCCGCTGGCCCCGGCCGACCTCCGGTTCCGGGCCGACCAGCTGGCCCGCGTCTTCACCGACCGTGGGGTCACCTTCGCCTATGCGGGCGAGGAGCGTCCGTTCCCGCTCGACCTCATCCCCCGCATCCTCGACGCCACCGAGTGGGACCTGCTGACAGCCGCCGTCCAGCAGCGGGTCAAGGCCCTCGAGGCGTTCCTCGCCGACATCTACGGCGCCGGCCGCGTGTTCGTCGACGGCGTCGTGCCCCGCAAGCTCATCACCACCAGCGCACACTTCCACCGCCAGGCGCACGGGATCGAACCGCCCAACGGCGTGCGACTCCACATCAGCGGCGTCGACCTCATCCGCGACGAGGAGGGCCGCTTCCGGGTCCTCGAGGACAACCTGCGCATCCCGTCCGGGGTGTCGTACGTCATCGAGAACCGCCGCGCCCTGACCCACACCATGCCGGCGCTGTTCGCGGACGCACGCGTCCGGCCGGTCGACGACTACCCGGCCCGGCTGCTCGCGGCGCTGCGGGCAGCGGCCCCGGAGGGCGTCGACGACCCGACCGTCGTGGTGCTCACCCCGGGCGTCTACAACGCGGCGTACTTCGAGCACGCGCTGCTGGCCCGCCTCATGGGCGTCGAACTCGTCGAGGGCCGCGACCTGGTCTGCGGCGGCAACCGCGTGCGCATGCGCACCACGCAGGGCGAGCGTCCGGTGCACGTGGTGTACCGGCGGGTCGACGACGAGTTCATCGACCCGCTGCACTTCCGCCCCGACTCGGTCATCGGCTGCCCCGGGATCGTCAACGCGGCCCGCGCCGGGCAGGTCACGCTGGCCAACTCGGTCGGCAACGGGGTCGCCGACGACAAGCTCGTCTACACCTACGTGCCGGACCTGATCCGCTACTACCTGTCCGAGGAGCCGCTGGTCGACAACGTCGAGACGTACCGGCTCGACGACCGCGACCCGGACGTGCTGTACGACGTGCTGGACCGGCTCGACCAACTGGTGCTCAAGCCGGTCGACGGCGCCGGCGGCAAGGGCATCGTCATCGGGCCGCAGGCCTCCGAGGAGACGCTGGCCGGGCTGCGGCGAGCGGTCGAGCAGGACCCGCGCGGCTGGATCGCGCAGCGCCCGGTCGCGCTGTCCACGTCGCCGACGCTGCTCGGCGACCGGGTGGCGCCCCGCCACATCGACCTGCGGCCGTTCGCCGTCAACGACGGCAACGAGATCTGGCTGCTGCCCGGCGGCCTGACCCGGGTCGCGCTGCCGGAGGGCGCCCTCGTCGTCAACTCCAGCCAGGGCGGCGGCTCCAAGGACACCTGGGTGCTGGCCCACCCGGGCGAGCCCGCGCCCTCCGCCCGGCCTGGCTCGTTTCGCGCTGATCGACCCGGACCAGGCGCCCCGAGGCACCGCGTCCGGGACTCGGGCGGCAGCCCCCGTGACAGCGGCCCGGCGGCCGCGCAGATGGCCGGACAACAGCAGTAGGAGTGCCGATGCTCAGTCGCATCGCGGAGTCGCTGTTCTGGATCGGCCGCTACGTCGAGCGGGCCGACGACACCGCCCGCATCCTCGACGCGTTCCTCGGCCGGCTGCTGGAGGACCCGTGGGCCGACGAGGACGCGGCGTGCCGCAGCCTCATGTCGATCCTCGGCGCGCCCGCCCCGCAGGACCGGCGCCTGTCCACCGGCGACGTGCTGGAGCTGCTCGCGTTCGACGCGGAGGACCCCAGCGCCATCTCCGGCGCGATCGTGGCCGCCCGCGACAACGCCCGCGGCGTGCGCGAGACGATCTCCAGCGAGATGTGGGAGTGCCTCAACGTCACCTGGCACACGCTCGCCTCCCGCCGGGTCGCCGCTGAGCGCCTCGGGCCGACCGTGTTCCTCAGCTACGTCCGCGAGCGGGCGGCGGTGCTCGCCGGCCTGGCCGAGTCCACGATGAGCCGGGACGACGGGTGGCGCTTCCTGATCCTCGGGCGCAGCCTGGAGCGGGTCGACATGACCGCGCGGCTGTTGTCGATCCAGACCAACACGCCGGACGAGGTCACCGGGTGGCGCACCGTGCTGCGCTCCTGCGGCGCCGACGAGGCGTTCCTGCGCACCCACGGCGGCACGTTCGACCCGCAGCGGGTCACCGAGTTCCTGCTGCTGGACCGCCTGTTCCCGCGATCGGCGCTGCACGCCCTCGGTACGGCCGAGCAGTGCCTCGTCGACCTGGCGCCCACGATCGAGCGCGCCGGCGTGACCGACGCCGCCCGCCGGCCCATCGGGCAGATCCGCACCCGCCTGGAGTACGCCGACACCACCACGCTGCTGTCGGAGCTTCCGCACCACCTGCGCGCGCTGCAGCAGACCTGCGCGACTGCGAGCGCGGCGATCACCGCCCGGTATTTCCCGCAGTCCGCGCCCGTCACGTGGGGCACCGTCGCTTGGGGTGGGTCATGAACTGGCGTCTCAAGATCCGGCACGTCACCGGCTACGAATACGCCGGTACCGTCTCGGCCTCCTACAACGAGGCCCGCCTCACGCCGCTGACCCTGCCGTGGCAGACCACCCTGTTCAGCCAGGTCGAGGTCACCCCCGGGGCGACGACGTACCGCTACCACGACTACTGGGCCACCCAGGTCACCGCGTTCGACCTGCACCGCCCCCACCGGCAGCTACGGGTCGTCTCCAGCAGCCTGGTCGAGGTCTCCCCGCCGCCGGCGCCGCACGCCTCGCTCGGCTGGGCGGACCTCGGCACCGACGCCGTCCTCGACACGCAGGCGGAGTTCCTCGGGAACAGCCGGCTGACCGACGTCGACCCGGCCCTCGTCGAGGAGGTCTGGGCCGCGGTCGGCGACCACACGCCGGCCGAGTCCGCCGAGGCGGTGTCGCACTGGGTGCGCTCCGAGGTCGCGTACGTGCCCGGCTCGACCGGCGTGCAGACCAGCGCCCAGGAGGCGTGGGGCCTGCGCAAGGGCGTCTGCCAGGACATCGTCCACCTGACCGTCGGGCTGCTGCGCGCCAAGGGGGTGCCCGCGCGGTACGTCTCCGGGTATCTGCACCCGAAGGTCGAGGCCGAGGTGGGCGAGACCGTCGCCGGCCAGAGCCACGCCTGGGTCGAGTGGTGGTGCGGCGACTGGACGGGCTTCGATCCCACCAACGGCGTGCCCGTCGGCCCGCGGCACGTGATCGTCGCCCGCGGCCGCGACTACGACGACGTCCCGCCGCTGCGTGGGGTGTACCACGGCGCGCCGAGCAAGCACCTGGGCGTCACGGTGGAGATCACGCGGCTGGCCTGAGTATTGTGTCTCTCGGTTAGTCGGGGCCGTAGCCCAATGGCAGAGGCACACGGTTTAGGTCCGTGCCAGTGTGAGTTCGACTCTCACCGGCCCCACAGCACGGTTTTTCGTTTCTGCGGGCGGGAGTCCGCCTCGTACACTCGTCCGCATTATGACGAAGCTGAATCAGATCATCGCGGTCGAAAAGGGCGTGAAGTCCCGCTCGTTCCAGGACCTCACCGAGGCACACCACGTCCTGCAGAAGCCGGCGCTGCTGGCCGGCATCTCCCGCACCTACCGTCCTAAGGACGAGGAGGGCGAGCAGCTGCCGCCCGAGTCGACCCGGGTCCAGGTCAAGGCCGAAGAGGTGCTGCGCCAGACGGGCACCATCCTCACCCGCCTCTTCGACGTCACCGCCACGAAGGACTGGACGAACTGCGTGGCCCGCGCCGACGTCGTCGTCGACGGCCAGCCGCTCCTTCGCGACGTGCCCGTGTCGTACCTGCTGTTCCTCGAGAAGCAGCTCGCCGACCTGCTCACGTTCGTGCGCAAGCTGCCGATCCTCGACGCCGCCGAGACGTGGGTGTACGACGCGTCCGCCGACACCTACGCCACCGAGCCCACGCAGACCACGCGCACGAAGAAGATCCCGCGCAACCACGTGAAGGCCGAGGCGACGGAGAAGCACCCGGCGCAGGTCGAGGTCTACTACGAGGACGTCGTCATCGGGTACTGGAAGACCGTGAAGTTCTCCGGCGCCCTGCCCGCCAAGCGCGTCAACGAGCTCGTCGAGCGCGTCGAGCGGCTCCAGGCCGCGGTCAAGTTCGCCCGCGAGGAGGCCAACGCCGTCGAGGTGGTCGAGCAGGAGACCGGCGAAAAGGTGTTTCGCTACCTGTTCGGGTAGGGGCTAGGATCGGCGGTGCGCAAGGAGCGCAGACTGAAACTGAGGCTCAGTTTGACAGGTGCGCGCGGTGTCAATGTGGAGGTTCGATTCCTTCCGCCGCCATACTCGTGGCGGCGTAGCCCAACGGCAGAGGCGGCCGCGGGAGCCGAAACACAAACTCAACTTCTCGCTCCAGTCTGAGCATTCGCCGCCGAACGCCGGATCAATCGAACGGGACGCCAGTCGTCGAGGTTGCGGGTTCAACTCCCGCTCGGTCCTCTCCATGGACCGATAGCTCAATCGAAGAGCGCGACGTCATAACCTGATCCACGTTCTTCAAACGTCGCCGGCGTGCGCAATTGGGCGGCAGACCGAGGCCCGGTGGATGGATACTCCACCGGGCTTCACCAAGCCTTCTCCGGCCGCGCTCGCTTTTGCGCTTCGGCACGTCCTCTTTGCGCTTCGACACGTTTTCACGTTGTCGCCGCGCGGGTCGCGCACGGCTTCCCAGACGTGCCTCTAACGCAGCCTTCGGGACGTTAGGCCGAGCGCGGCTTTCGGGACGTGGGCCTTACGCAGCCTTCGGGGCGTGCGTCGAGCGTGGCTTTCGGGGCATGCGTCTGGCGCGGCTTTCGGGGGCGTGGGCTTAGCGCGCGGACATCCGCATGCGGTTGAGCGCGGCCATGGCATCTTCCGGCGCATCGACGCTGACCGTGAACTGCCGGCCACCGAAGTCGAACGTCAACGCCGGCCCGGACCGCACGATGACGGCCCGCCCGCGCCCGGGCACCCACGTCCACCCCCACCGCTGCCCGATGCTCGACCGCACGTCAACCGTGCGCACGTCGTTTACCATGCGCAGCGGCACCGCGATGGGCGGCATCGGCAGCAGCCCGTGCCGAATCCGCACGTTGTACATGCTGATCTGCACGCCGACGTGCGCCATCGCCGCCGCCCAGACGAGCGCCGCCAGCCCGGCCAAGAAGAGCAGCACCGTCAGCGCGAGCCGCTTGGGATGCTCGAACGGCTCGCCGGGCGCCTCGAGGTACCCCGCGGCGAAACACACCACGGCGACCCCCACCCCGGCGCCGGCCCGCCGGTACCCGATGGCCTGCCCGGCCCAAAGCAGAAATGACACGCGCGTTGTTCTACCAGAGCCCCACCCGGTTGACCCCCACACGCCGCGTGACGGTCCACACTCTTCGATCCCACCGCCCTACGCTCCGCCGCTCCCACCGCTCTTGACCACCACAAACGCGCCCCGACCGCCCACCCCACACGGCTCAGCCACCGGCTGTCCGATGCCGGTCAGTCCGCCGGCCAAGGCATCTCAAGCCGCGCTGAGCACCATCTACAGACATAAGCCCGACACCACTCGCCACAGACCACCCTCCGCAGCACCTCACCGACCCCGCCACCGCCAACACAGCGCAGTTGCCTACACGGGCCGCCCGAGCAGCACCGGACCGACCGGCTCCCCCGCGCACCTGACAACCCCCGATGGCCTCAGCCCGCGGCTCACGACAGCCGTCACGGCGTCAGAGGACCGTGACCTCGTCCCCGATCGCGATCTTTCCGCGCACGTCCGGAATGAGGTTGAGGCCGAACATCAGCCCGCCCGGGAACCGTCGATGCTGGCCGAGCACCCGAAGCGGCTGCCGGCCCTTCTCACCCGTCTCGGGGTCGATGGTGGTCAGCACGCACCGGTCGCAGGGCTTCGGCGCCCGAAAAGCGACATCGCCGATAACGACTCGCCGGCCGATCCAGTCGTCCTCCACCCAGGCCGGGGCTCCGGCGACGACGACATTGGGCCTGAAGCGCGTCATCGCGATCGGCTCGTCGCCGTCCTCGGCCAGCCAGTCGTTCACCGCCTGCAGAGACGCCTCGTTGGCCAGCAGCAACGGATAGCCGTCGGCGAAGCTCACACGGTCGTCCGGGTTGCCGAACTCTGGGTTGACAGGCCTCCGCGTCGGATCGTCGAGATAGAACAACCGAGCCGACCGCTCGATCACCTGTGACACCCACTGGTCCGCGACGTCCCCCGCAGGCGTCGCGGCGATCCACTGATGAAAATGCCTGACCTCCGTCGTGGCCCCCGACGGAAACGGCACTTCGAGCGGAACCGCCCCCTGGGCCTGGAGCACGAGGCCGCGATCGTTGTACCGCGGCCGAATCCTGCCCATCGCCGGCCAGACCCGCTGCGTGATGAGCTTGGCCTCGTCGTCGACGATGAGCCAGCGGCGGTCGCCCGCCAGGCCCCATGGCTCCACTTCGGCAGCGTCCGCCTCGACGCGATAGCAACTCTTGATCGGGTAGGTCGCCAAGTAGCTCAGCCGCACGCTCAGAGAGTCGCATGTCATCCTCCCTTCCCGCCAACAGTCTGAATGACTCCATGCGGTTGACGCAACCCTGAAAGCCGACTTACAGTCGGGCCATGACCTCATCCCCGCGCCAGCGGATCCTCGACCTCTTCGACGGGCAGCGTCTGACACCCGTCCAGCGCCGCATTGCGCGCATCCTGGTCGAGCACGCCGGTCAGGCCGGTTACCTCTCCAGCGGCGACCTGGCCACCCTCGCCGGCGTCAGCCAGCCGTCGGTGACCAGGTTCGCCACGGCGCTGGGGTTCGAGGGCTATCCGGCGCTGCGGGACCAGTTGCGCGTGACGATCGACGGCTACCGGCACAGTTCGTCCACAATGGACGACGTCGTCGAGACCGCGCCGGTCAGCCAGTTCGAGCAGGCGCTGAGCGACGAGATCACCAACCTGCAGCGGCTCTCCGACACCCTGCGCGACGCCGGACCGCTGACCGAAGCCGGCCGCCTGCTCATGGAGAGCCGCCCACTGCCGGTGCTCGGCATGCGGGCGGCCGGGGCCCTCGCCGAAGCCTTCGTCTATTTCGCCGCCAAGGTGCACCCGGACGTCCGGTTGCTCCACGAGCAGGGCAGCCTGTTCGCGGATCGCCTGGAACAGGCACGCGCGGCCGGTGCAGTTGCCATGCTGGCGTTTGTGCTGCCGCGATACCCCCGCGAGGCGATCGACGCGCTGCGCGAGGCGCGGGCCTCCGGGCTTCGCGTAGTCACCGTGACGGACTCGCCGGTCAGCCCGGCCGCCGCCGAGTCGGACGTGGTGCTGCCCGCTCCGGTCGGATCACGGCTGGTGTTCGACCTGCACACCGCGCCGATGGCCATGGTGACCATCCTGCTGCAGGCGATGTGCGACTCCGCGCCTGCCGAGACCCAGGAGCGACTCGAGGCGTTCGAGCGCTCCGCCGCCACCCGTCAGGTATTCCTGCCCTAGCCGAGGAGAATCATGGAAGCGATCCGTGCCCCTCGAGGCACCCAGTTGACCGCGCGAGGCTGGCAACAGGAAGCCGCCCTGCGCATGCTCATGAACAACCTCGATCCTGACGTCGCTGAGCGGCCGCAGGACCTCGTCGTCTACGGCGGCACGGGCAAGGCCGCGCGCGACTGGCCCTCGTTCCAGGCACTGGTCCGCACGCTCACGACGCTGGCGCCGGACGAGACGATGCTGGTCCAGTCCGGCCGTCCGGTCGGCGTGCTCCAGACGCACGAGTGGGCCCCACGGGTGCTGATCGCCAACTCCAACCTGGTCGGCGACTGGGCCACCTGGCCGGAGTTCCGGCGGCTGGAGGCGCTCGGCCTGACGATGTACGGGCAGATGACCGCCGGGTCGTGGATTTACATCGGCACGCAGGGGATCCTGCAGGGCACCTACGAGACGTTCGCGGCGGTGGCCGAGAAGCGGTTCGGCGGGACGCTCGCCGGCACCCTGACCGTCACCGCGGGCTGTGGCGGGATGGGCGGCGCCCAGCCGCTCGCTGTGACAATGAACGGCGGCGCTTGCCTGATCATCGACGTCGACCGGTCACGGCTCGAGCGCCGGGTCGCCACTCGCTATCTCGACGTCATCGCCGATTCCCTCGAGGACGGGGTCCGGCTCGCGGTGGAGGCCCAGATCGCCCGCCGGGCGCTGTCGGTCGGGGTCGTCGGCAACGCCGCCCTGCTGCTGCCAGAGCTGCTGCGGATGGGCGTGGCGGTCGACATCGTGACCGACCAGACCTCGGCACACGACCCGCTCTCCTACGTGCCGAGCGGCATCGCGGTCGAAGACGCGGCGGACTACGCGGCGAAGAAGCCCGAGGAGTACACGGAGCGGGCCCGACACTCGATGGCGCGCCACGTAGAGGCGATGGTCGGGTTCCTCGACCGCGGCGCCGAGGTGTTCGACTACGGCAACTCGATCCGCGGCGAGGCACAACTCGGCGGATTCGATCGGGCGTTCGCGTTCCCGGGGTTTGTCCCGGCGTACATCCGGCCGCTCTTCTGCCAGGGCAAGGGACCGTTCCGTTGGGCGGCCCTGTCGGGTAACCCCGCCGACATCGCCGCGACCGACCAGGCGATCCTCGACCTCTTCCCGGAGAACGAGCCCCTGCGTCGCTGGATCACGATGGCGCAGGAGCGGGTCGCGTATCAGGGCCTCCCGGCCAGGATCTGCTGGCTCGGCCAGGGCGAGCGCGACCGCGCCGGCCTGCGGTTCAACGAGATGGTCGCCGACGGCACGCTGGAGGCCCCCATCGTCATCGGGCGCGACCATCTCGACACCGGATCGGTCGCCTCGCCATATCGCGAGACCGAGGCGATGCGCGACGGCTCCGACGCGATCGCCGACTGGCCGCTGCTCAACGCCCTGGTCAACACGGCGTCGGGCGCGTCCTGGGTGTCGATCCACCACGGTGGCGGCGTCGGGATCGGGCGCTCGATACACGCCGGCCAGGTCTCGGTCGCCGACGGCACCGAGCTCGCCGCGCAGAAGCTGGCGCGGGTGCTGACCAACGATCCGGCGATGGGCGTGCTGCGACACGTCGACGCCGGATACGAGGACGCGGCCGAGGTCGCCGGGGCGACCGAGCTTCGGATACCGATGCGGGAGCAGTCATGATGAGCGCCGAGCGGTTCGCCGCGCTGTGGGACTCGCTGAGCCCGATCGGAAAGGCCGGCGAGGACGGCGGGTACGTGCGCCTTTCGTGGACCGACACCGACCTGGTCTGCCGGGAGTGGTTCGTCGAAGAGGCGATGGATCGGGACCTGGAAGTCGAGATCGACCGCAACGGCAACATATGGGCCTGGTGGGGCGAGCCCGATGGCGAGGGGGCCGTTGTCACGGGCAGCCACCTCGACTCCGTGCCGCACGGCGGGGCCTACGACGGCCCCCTGGGCGTGGTGTCCGGCCTGCTCGCCATCGACCGGCTTCGCGAGCGCGGCGTAACGCCGACCCGACCGGTCGCGGTGGTCGTATTCACCGAGGAGGAAGGGGCGCGGTTCGGCGTACCGTGCCTGGGGTCGCGGCTCCTCACCGGCGCCTACGACCCGGCGAAGGCGCTGCGCCTGCGCGACCGGGAGGGGACACGGCTCGCCGACGCGATCGGCCGCGCGGGGCTCGACCCCGACCGGCTCGGCCCCGATCCGGAACGGCTGGCGCGCATCGGGGCCTTCGTCGAGCTCCATGTTGAGCAGGGGCGGGCCCTCGACCACCTCGACGCGCCGGTGGGAGTGGCGAGCGCGATCTGGCCGCACGGTCGATACCGGTTCGACTTCACCGGCGAGGGCAACCACGCCGGCACGACCCGGATGGCGGACCGGCACGACCCGATGCTCACCCTCGCCTACACGGTGCTGGCGACCGACGAGGCGGCCCGAGTCCACGGCGCGCATGCGACAGTCGGGCGGGTCGACGTCGCACCCAATGCCACCAACGCGATCGCCGCCCGAGCCTCCGCCTGGCTCGACGCCCGAGCCGCCGACGCCGACACACTGCAGAAGCTTGTCGAGTCGATCCATCAACGGGCCGAAGAGCGCGCCCGTCACGACGGGACCCGCGTGTCGATGGCCGCCGAGTCGCTGACCGGCGAGGTCGGGTTCAACGGTGACGTCAGCCGCCTCGCCGCGCTGGAACTCGGTGCGCCGGTGCTGCCGACCGGCGCCGGGCACGACGCCGGGGTGCTGGCGGGGCACGTCGACACGGCGATGCTGTTCGTTCGCAACCCGACCGGCATCTCGCACGCGCCACAGGAGTCGGCCTCCGACACCGACTGCGCCGTCGGGGTGGAGAAGCTCACCGACCTGCTGGAACGGCTATGTCAGTGACGCGCTACCACTGCGCACACGCCTGGCTGCCGACCGGCGTCGAGAACGACGTGCTGGTCGAGGTCGTCGGCGGCCGGTTCGTCGCGGTGCGCCCGCGGACGCCGGTCGACGCGCCGGAGGCCGCCGACGCGGTGCGGCTCGCGGGCATCACGCTGCCGGGGCTGGCCAACGCCCACTCGCACGCGTTCCACCGTGCGCTGCGCGGACGCACGCAACGGGGGCGCGGCACGTTCTGGACGTGGCGGGAGCAGATGTATGCGGTGGCGGGAGCACTCGACCCGGACTCCTATCACGCGCTGGCGGTCGCTGTGTACGCCGAGATGGCACTCGCCGGCATCACGTGCGTCGGCGAGTTCCACTACCTGCACCACGGCCCGGGTGGGGTGAGGTATGCGGATCCGAACGCGATGGCCGAGGCGCTCATCGCGGCGGCCGCGGACGCCGGGATCCGGATCACGCTGCTCGACACGCTGTACCTGACCGCCGGGGTCGACGGGCGGCCGTTGGAAGGGGTACAGCTGCGCTTCGGCGACGGGTCTGTCGACGCGTGGTCGAACCGGGTGGACCGGCTTCGGGGCCGCCCACACGCGCGGATCGGCGCGGCTGCGCACAGCGTGCGGGCCGTGCCGGCCGACGCCCTGGCCGAGTTCGCGGCGCGCACCGACGGCGTGCCGACGCACGTGCACCTCTCCGAACAGCGCGCGGAAAACGAGGCCTGCCTGGCCGTCCACGGCTGCACACCGACCGAGCTGCTCGCCGACCGGGGGCTGCTCGGCTCGCGGATCACGGCGGTGCACGCGACGCACCTGACCGACGCCGACCGGGCGGACCTCGGGGACAGCGGCACCGGCGTGTGCTTCTGCCCGACCACCGAACGGGACCTCGCCGATGGCATCGGCCATGCCCGGGCGCTCGTCGACGCGGGCAGCCCGCTGAGCCTGGGCAGCGACAGCCAGGCGGTCGTCGACCTGTTCGAGGAGGCGCGCGGTGTTGAGATGCATGAACGCCTCCACACCGAGCACCGAGGACACTTCACCGCCGCCGAACTGATCGACGCCGCCACGGTCGCCGGGCACGTGGCTCTCGGCTGGTCGCACAGCGGGACCATCGCCGTCGGCGCGCGAGCGGACCTGGTCACCGTGGCGCTCGACTCGCCCCGCACGGCCGGCTGCGATCCGGCCGCGATCGGGTTCGCGGCCACCGCGGCCGACGTCCGCCACGTCGTGGTGGACGGGCGCGTCGTCGTTCGCGATGGAGTCCACGTCGCCGTGCCTGACGTCGGATCGGCCCTGACCCGGGCGCTGCGCGTCATCTCGGCGGAGTCGACCGGCTACCACGCCGCACCGGGTGATCAGGCCGCTGCCAACACTTCCTCGACGGCGGCGGACGCCAACCAGGAGGCCGGCGAGACGACCGGGTCGGTCTCGCCGGACGTCGGTGGCAGGCGGATCGGGGCGGTGCGATGAGGTCGCTACTGGTCACCAACATCGGCGAGTTGGTCACGGCGGACCCGGCCTGGGGCGAAGGGCCGCTCGGCATCCGGCACAACGCTGCCCTCGTCATCGACGACCGGCGGGTCGAGTGGATCGGGCGCGCCGCGGATGCGCCGGCCGCCGACGCGCGGCTCGATGCCGACGGCGCGGCGGTGCTGCCCGGATTCGTCGACAGCCACTCGCACCTGGTGTTCGCGGGCGACCGCGCGCCCGAGTTCGCGGCGCGGATGGGCGGGCAGCCCTACACCGGCGGCGGCATCCGCACCACCGTCGGGGCGACGCGCGCCGCCGACGACGAGCAGTTGCGGACGAACGTCGCCCGGCTGCGCAACGAGGCGCTGCGGCAGGGCACCACGACGATGGAGATCAAGTCCGGTTACGGGCTGAGCGTGGCCGACGAGGCTCGCTCGCTGCGGGTCGCAAGGGAGTTCAGCGTCGAGACCACGTTCCTCGGGGCGCATGTGGTGCCGGCGGAATACGCCGACCGGACCGACGACTACGTCAGCCTGGTCTGCGGGCCGATGCTCACCGCGGCGCGGAGCGCCGGGGCGCGTTGGATCGACGTGTTCTGCGAGCGGGGCGCGTTCGACGCCGATCATTCCCGGGCGATCCTGACCGTGGGCGCCGATGCGGGACTGGGTGTACGCATACACGCCAATCAGCTGACCGAGGGGCCCGGCGTGCAGCTTGCCGTGGAGCTCAACGCCGCCTCGGCCGATCACTGCACGCATCTGTCCGCGGCGGACATCGCCGCGCTCGCCGGGTCGGCCACCGTCGCGACGCTGCTGCCCGGCGCGGAGTTCTCGACCAGGTCGCCCTATCCGCCGGCGCGCGCGCTGATCGACGCCGGGGCGACCGTTGCGCTGGCCACCGACTGCAATCCCGGCTCGTCGTACACCACGTCGATGCCGTTCTGCATCGCGCTTGCCGTGCGCGAGATGGCGATGACGCCGGCCGAGGCCGTGCTCGCCGCCACCCGCGGCGGGGCGGCCGCGCTGCGCCGCCGCGACATCGGGCATCTCACCGTCGGGGCGCGTGGCGACCTCGTCGTGCTCGATGCCCCCTCCTATGTGCACCTGGCCTACCGGCCCGGGGTGCCGCTGACAACAACCGTCGTGCTCAATGGGGAGCTGGTTTGATCACCATCACCGCCTCTGGCATCACCCCTGACGACCTCATCGCGGTCGCACGGGCCAACGCGCGGGTTACCCTCGCGCCGGACGCGCTCGACGCGATGCGGGCGAGCCGGTCCATCGTCGATGGAATCGAGCGTGACGGGCGCCCCGTGTACGGGGTGTCGACCGGCTTCGGGGCGCTCGCCAACACGTTCATCGCACCGGAGCGGCGGGCGGAACTGCAGCACGCGCTGATCCGGTCGCACGCGGCGGGCGTCGGAGCACCGATGCCGCGCGAGGTCGTCCGGGCGATGATGCTGCTGCGCATCCGCTCGCTGGCGATGGGCCGCTCCGGGGTACGGCCCGAGGTCGCGCAGGCGCTCGTCGAACTGCTGAACTCGGACATCACCCCGTGGGTGCCCGAGCACGGCTCGCTCGGCGCGTCGGGCGACCTGGCGCCGCTGGCGCACTGCGCGCTGGTACTCATCGGCGAGGGCTGGGTCCTGGCGAAGGACGGCACTCGGATCAGCGCGCTCGACGCCGGCGTGTCGCCGATCGAGCTGTCGTCGAAGGAGGGGCTGGCGCTCATCAACGGCACCGACGGCATGCTCGGCATGCTGCTCATGGCCATCGAGGACGCCGCGCACCTGTTCACGATGGCGGACGTGACCGCCGCGCTGTCGATCGAGGCGATGCTCGGCTCCGACCGGCCGTTCATGCCGGAGCTGCACGCGATCCGGCCGCATCCCGGCCAGGCAGCCTCGGCGGCGAACATCCACCGGCTGCTGCAGGGTTCGCCGATCATGGATTCGCATCGGGACGACCTGGTGCATGCGGTGCAGGACGCGTACTCGATGCGGTGCGCGCCGCAGGTCGCCGGGGCCGCGCGGGACACGCTGGAGTTCGCGGCGACGGTCGCCGGCCGGGAGCTGCGCTCGATCGTCGACAACCCGGTCGTGCTTCCGGACGGGCGGGTCGAGTCGACCGGGAACTTCCACGGCGCGCCGCTCGGGTTCGCCGCGGACTACCTCGCGATCGCGGCGGCCGAGGTCGGCGCCATCGCGGAGCGGCGGGTCGACCGGCTCCTCGACGTGACCCGGTCCCGTGATCTTCCGCCCTTCCTGACGCCGGACGCGGGCGTGAACTCGGGGCTGATGATCGCGCAGTACACGGCGGCGGGCATCGTCGCCGAGAACCGCCGCCTGGCGGCGCCGGCCAGCGTCGACTCGCTGCCGACGTCCGGCATGCAGGAGGACCACGTCTCGATGGGGTGGGCCGCGGCCCGCAAGCTGCGCACGGTCCTGGACAACGTCTGCAGCATCCTGGCCGTCGAACTGATCTCGGCGGTCCGCGGTATCCAGCTCCGAGCGCCTCTGCAGCCGTCGCCCGCCGGCCGGCTCGCGGTGGCGACGGTGGAGCGCTTCGCGGGAGGACCGGGCCCGGACGTGTTCCTCGCCCCGGTGATGGAGGCGGCGCGCGCCCTGGTGTGGTCGCGCGACCTGAGGAAGGAGATCGAACGGGCGACCGGCCCGCTGGCTTGACGCACGCCGCCGAGCAACGCGGAGACGGCCGCACCCGGAGGCCCGCCCCAGGTGCGGCGCAGGACGCGGCCCGAGCCAAGCGCAGACGCATGCGCGCATCCGGGCGAAGCGCAGGCGCAGGCACGGGCGCGGGCGCAGGCGCAGGCACGGGCGCAGGCGCAGGCGCAGGCACGGGCGCAGGCACGGGCGCAGGCACGGGCGCGGGCGCAGGCGCGGGCGCGGGCGCAGGCGCAGGCACGGGCGCAGGCACGGGCGCGGGCGCCCGGTGTAGGACCAGGTGCCAGAATCCGCAATGGGCCGCGACGCGGGCTTGAGCAACGAATGTCAAGCCGGGGTCGCGGCCCAGAGGACAGCCCGGAGAAGCGCGCGGTCGGTGAGCGGGGCTACAGGCGGTCGGCCAGGGCTCGGAAGGCCTTGCCGCGGTGGCTGATGGCGTCCTTCTCGTCCGGTGAGAGCTCGGCCGTCGTGAGGGTGTAGCCGTCGGCTACGAAGATCGGGTCGTAGCCGAAGCCGCCGTCGCCGCGGGGGGCGCGGATCAGGTGGCCTCGCATTTCGCCGCGGAGTACCTCCTCGCGGCCGTCGGGGTAGACCAGGGCGGCGGCGCAGACGAAGGCGGCGCCCAGGTGTTCGTCCGGGACGTCGGCCAGTTGGGCCAGGACCAGGCGGAGGTTCGCGCCGTCGCGGTCGGGGGTGCCGCTGGGCAGGCCCGACCAGCGGGCCGAGAATACGCCGGGCATGCCGTTGAGGGCGTCCACGGCCAGGCCGGAGTCGTCGCCGACGCTCGGCAGGCCGGTGTACTGGACGGCCTCGCGGGCCTTGAGCAGGGCGTTTTCTTCGAAGGTCAGGCCGGTCTCGGGGGCCTCGGGGTAGGCGTCGACGTCGTCGAGGCCCAGGAGCTCGATGTGGGAGGCCGAGGCCTCCAGGACGCGGCGGAGCTCGACGAGCTTCTTCTTGTTGCGGGTGGCCAGGAGCAGCTTCATCCGGCGATCGCCTTCTGCTGGAGCGTGGCCAGCTCGGCGCAGCCCAGGGCGCCGAGGTCCACGAGGGTGTCGAGCTCGGCGCGGCTGAAGACGCTCTGCTCGCCGGTGCCCTGCACCTCGACGAAGTCGCCGGCGCCGGTGCAGACGACGTTCATGTCGACGTCGGCGACGACGTCCTCCTCGTAGCAGAGGTCCAGGCGCGGATCGCCGCCGATGATGCCCACGCTCACGGCCGAGACGGAGCGGTGCAGGACCTCGGCGGGCTTGCCGGCGAGCTTGCGGTGGGCGGCGAGCCAGGACACGGCGTCGTGGAGGGCCACGTAGGCGCCGGTGATCGCCGCGGTGCGGGTGCCGCCGTCGGCCTGCAGCACGTCGCAGTCCAGGACGATGGAGTTCTCGCCGAGGGCCTTGAGGTCGATGCAGGCGCGCAGGCTGCGGCCGATGAGGCGGGAGATCTCGTGCGTGCGGCCGCCGATCTTGCCCTTGACGCTCTCCCGGTCGCTGCGGGTGGTGGTGGCGCGGGGCAGCATCGCGTATTCGGCGGTGAGCCAGCCCAGGCCGGAGCCCTTGCGCCAGCGGGGCACGCCCTCTGTGACGCTGGCGGTGCAGAGCACGCGCGTGGCGCCGAACTCGATGAGCACGGACCCCTCCGGGTGCATGCTCCACTGGCGAGTGATCGATACAGGTCGAAGTTGGTCTGCTGCGCGTCCATCGGGTCGAGCCATACCGACCACCCTAGTCAAGCCATGGTCACGCGACCTTGCCCGGTACCTCGTCGCTGCGCACGGAGGGGCCGAGCTCGAGGTCCAGCAGATCCAGGTCGGGCGAGCCGTGCCGCCACTCGGACCAGGCGAGGCGGAGCAGGCCGGGAAGGAGGTCCGTCGAGCGGCGGATCACCCACTGGGTGCCCGCGGTGGCCATCCACCATGCCTGCGCCCGCGCGGTCGGGAGCGGGCTGCTCGGCTCGGGCGAGGGGCGGGCCGCGGCGATCCCGTCGGCGGCCGGCCCGTCGAGAAAGCCGCGCGCGGCGATCAGGTCGAAGTACGAGCACGCGAGGAAGCGATGGCCGCGCTCGCTCGGGTGGAGGCGGTCGACGCTCCACATCCGGCGGTCGTACGAGTCGGGGTTGCTCGCCGCGTCGAAGTGCACGGTGTCGTAGCGGGCGGCGATGAGATCGGCGGCCTGGTTGATCTCGGCCATCCGCCGGGCGAGGGGCCGGGCGAGCGGGCCGGGCAGGCCGAACATCCGGCCGGGGTCGGGCAGCCGGATGGTGAGCACCTCGGAGCCGGCGCGGCGAAGGGCGGCGACGGTGCGCTCGAGGTTTTCGGCGAAGCGCGCCGGGGAGAACGGGTCCCGCAGGGTGTCGTTGGTGCCGATGAGCACCGCGGCCAGGTCGGGGGCCACGGCCAGCGCGCGGGGCAGCTGGTCGCGTTCGACGTCGGCGGCCCGGGCACCGCTGGTGGCGAAGTTGTGCAGGCGGACGCCGAGCGCCTCGGCGAAGATCGGCGCCCAGCCCCGCCACGAGCCGTCGGGCATCCGGTCGCCGAAGCCGGCGGTGGTGGAGTCGCCGAGCGCGGCAAAGACGGTCATGGCACAGCCACCGTCGAGGACGAATCATGAACCGCGAGAAACCCGGCGACCGCGGCCGGCCACGAGAACTGTTCCGCGCGGGCCCGGGCGTCGGCTCGACGTGTTGCGACGGGTCGGGCGAGCACTTGCAGTACACCTCCCGCAAAATCGTTGGTGACGGCGACGCCGGCGGCGCCGATCACCTCGGGTAGCGCGGACGCCGCGTCCACGACGACGGGCGTTGCGCAGGCGAGCGCCTCCAGCGCGGCCAGCCCGAAGGTCTCGATCGGGCCGGGCGCGATGACCACGTCCGCGGTGGCGAGCAGCGACGCGACGGCGGTGCGCTCGGCCACGAACTCCATGAAGTGCACCGCGTGGCCGTGGGCCTGCTCCTGCAGCCGGGCGCGCAGCGGGCCGTCGCCGGCGATCACGAGCACCGCGTCGATGCCCCGCTTGCGCAGCGCGACGAGGGCGTCGACCGAGCGCTCGGGGCGCTTCTCCGACGAGAGCCGGCCGCAGTGGACCAGCAGCACCTGGCCGGGCTCGGCGTAGCGGGCGCGCAGGGACTCGTCGTACCGGGACGGGTTGAAGAGTTCGAGGTCGACGCCGAGCGGCACCTGGGACAGATTGGCGGCCCCGATGCGCCGGAACTCGGCGGCCGCCCAGCTGGTCGTGCACACGATGCGGTCGTACGAGCGGAAGCTGCGGGCGTTGAGCAGGTCGGCCCAGGGGTTGCCGAGCGGGCCGGCGAAGGTGAGCAGGCCGGCCAGGCTCTCGTGCGAGACCATGACCGCCGGGATGCCGCGCTCGCGGGCCCAGCGGCCGGTCCAGCGCAGGGTGAACCGGTCGGAGACCTCGAGCCGGTCGGGCTCGAGGTCTTCGAGCAGCCTGGTCAGGCGGCGGCGGTTGAGCAGGACGCGGTAGCCGCCGGTGCCGGGCACGACGGGGCCGGGGATCGTGATGACGCGGCCCTGGGAGGTCATCTCGTCGCAGTAGTCGGCTCCGGGAACGATGAGGACCGGCTCGTGGCCCGCGGCCAGGTATCCCTCGCCGAGGGCGTGCAAGGCCGTGCGCAGGCCCCCGGAGCGCGGCATGACGAAGTTCGCCAGCCGCACTATCCGAGAGGTCATGCCGGGACGGGGACGGACCGGGCGGCCAGGCCGCCCGAGTGGACGTCGACGTAATGCCGGATCAGCTCGTCGCCGACCGCGGCCCAGGTGCGGGTGGAGACCGCAACCCGGGCGGCGACGCCCATCGCCTGGCGCCGCTCCGGGTCGCCGACCAGGGAGGCGACGGCGGAGACGAGGGCGGTCGCGTCGCCGGGTGGGACCAGCAGGCCGGTCCGGCCGTCGTCGACCAGGTCGAGCGGGCCGCCCTGGGCCGGCGCGACCACGGGCACGCCGCTGGCCAGAGCCTCCTGGATGGTCTGGCCGAAGGTCTCGAACGGGCCGGTGTGCACGAACAGGTCCAGGCTCGCGAAGATCCGGGCCAGTTGCGTGCCGCGCCGCTCGCCGAGGAACACCGCGTCCGGCATGGCCCGCTCGAGGTTCGCCCGGGCGGGTCCGTCGCCGACCACGACGACGCGGACGCCCGGGATGCGGCTGACGGGGGCGAGCAGGTCGACCCGCTTCTCGACGGCGAGGCGGCCGACGTACCCGACGATCACCTGCCCCTCGACGGCCACCGCGCGACGCAGGGACGCCGAGCGGTGCCCCGGGTCGAAGCGGGCGGCGTCGACGCCGCGGCGCCAGAGCCAGACGCGCTCGATGCCGTGGCCGTGCAGCGCGGTCGCCGCAGCGGTGGAGGGGGCCAGGGTCCGGTCGGCGGCGTTGTGGATGCGCCGCAGCCAGCGCCAGGCGGCCTGCTCGCCGAGGTTGGACTTGTAGTAGAGACGGGCGTAGGCGGGGACATCCGTCTGGTAGACCGCCACCGTGGGCAGGCCGAGCGACGTGGCCACCGTCATGCCGCGCGCGCCGAGCACGAACGGACTCGCGAGATGGACCAGGTCGGTGCGGTGGGCCCTCAGGGCGGCGGCCAGTCGCCGGCTGGGCAGTCCGAGCCGGAAGCTCCCATAGCCCGGCGTGGCCACCGAGGGCACCCGGATGATCTCGTACGGGAACGAGCCGGTGACCGAGCGCGCCCCGGACGACGGCTGTGGGGCGATCACGAGCGGCTCGTGGCCACGCGCGACGAGGTGTTCGGCGACCCGGACGACGGAGTGGGCGACGCCGTTCACATCGGGCGGGAACGATTCGGTGACGATCGCGATCCGCATGCCATGACCATGAGGGGGGTGTCCATGCATGCGGCCACGATATGTTGGCCAATCGGCAAACGGGTGCCTAAATGTCGTAACGAGCGCCTGGTCGGACGATGTCGATCGGTCCTGAGAAGGCGCTCGATGCGGCCTCCAGCGTGAGTGCCTCGCTGCCCCATGCCGGCACCAGGTGGGTGAGCAGCAGCCGGCCCACGCCGGCCTTGGTGGCGTGCTCGGCCGCTTCCCGGCCGGTGAGGTGCAGGTCGGGCGGGTTCTCGACGCCGTCGAGGTAGCTCGCCTCGCACAGGAACGTGTCCGCGCCCTGCGCCAGGCGGATGAGCTGCTCGCAGGGGGCCGTGTCGGCCGAGTAGGTGAGCACCCGGCCCTGGTGCTCGATGCGCATGCCGTACGTCTCGATCGGGTGGTTGACCCGGTCCACGGTGACCTGCAGGGGGCCGATCGGGAAGCTGCCGGGCTGCAGCGCGTAAAAGGTGTACACGTCGCTGATGGACATCGGCTCGTTCTCCCCGCCGTAGGCGGCCGCGATCCGCTCGGGTGCGGCGATCGGCGCGTACACGGGCAGGGGCGGGAACGGTCCGGCGGGCGCGTAGCGACGGGCGACGATGTACGAGCAGGCGTCGAGCATGTGGTCGCAATGCAGGTGCGACAGCAGGATGGCGTCGACCGCGTACAGCCCGCTGTAGCGCTGCAGCGTCGACATCGAGCCGGGGCCGAAGTCGATCAACAGGCGGAAGCCGTCCGCCTCGACGAGGTAGGCGGAGCAGGGCGCCTCCGGGCCCGGGAAGCTGCCGGCGCAGCCGAGAACCGTCAGCCTCATGATGCTGCCCTCAACCCGCCGTCTCCCGTCTTCGAACGAATCTGTGGATCGCACCGGTCAGGGTGAGGATAGATCCAATCCGCGGACCGGCCGTTGTAGGGCATGGCATGGCCCGTCACGCTGCGCAGCCTACGCCGGACTGGCAGCCCAGGCTGAATGATCGGACGCCAGATGTCGCCAACGTGACACGGTTGCGTCACGCACCACTACCTCCCTCGTTGCACCCAGTGAGCCAGCACCGGGTAAGAGGAGGCCACCTTGTCGGTCTACGTGTCTCGCGTGAAGCAACTGCGCCGGCACCTGCCGAACGCCTTCCGCCTGCCGACGGCGGCCGACCCGCGCCCGGCCAACCGGCAGATCGCCGCCGTGTGCGCCTGGGCGGCCGCGCTGGGCCTCGGCGGCATGGCGGTGGCACTGCGAGCCTTGGTGGGGCTCATCGGGCAGTACCGCGACTGGTACGCCCCCACCGTCATCATCGTGGGCCTGCTGGGCCTGGCGTGCACGATCGCGGCGTTCGCGAGCGTGCACCGCCGCCGGCTGCCGTTCGCACTGCTGGGCGTCGCCTCGGTGACCCTGCTGACCGGCTGGGTCGTCACGGGCCTGTAGGGCCTTGTGCCGTCGGCGCGCCCTCAGGCCCAGAGCTGGCCTTCCAGGGCGCTCTCGGCCTCGGCCAGGGTGCCGCCGTAGGCGCCGGTCGACAGGTACTTCCACCCGCCGTCGGCGACCAGGAACACGACGTCGGCCCGCTTGCCGGCCTTGAGCGCCTGGTGGGCGACGGCCAGCGCGGCGTGCAGCACGGCGCCGGTGGAGAAGCCGACGAACATGCCCTCGACCTCGACCAGCTGCCGGGTGCGTAGCACCGAGTCGCGCGTGCCGACCGAGAAGCGCCGGGTGAGCACCGTCGCATCGTACAGCTCCGGCACATAACCCTCGTCGAGGTTGCGCAGGCCGTAGACGAGCTCGCCGTAGCGCGGCTCGGCGGCGATGATCTCGACGTCCTCGACCTTCTCGCGCAGGTACCGCCCGACGCCCATGAGCGTGCCGGTGGTGCCCAGGCCGGCCACGAAGTGGGTGATCGTGGGCAGGTCGCGCAGGATCTCCGGCCCGGTCGACTCGTAGTGGGCGCGCGCGTTGGCCTCGTTGCCGTACTGGTACAGCATGACCCAGTCCGGGTGCTCGGCCGCGATCTCCTTCGCCACGGCGACGGCGCGGTTGGAGCCACCCGCAGCCGGCGAGAAGATGATCTCCGCGCCGTACATGCGCAGGATCGAGGTCCGCTCGGCGGACACGTTCTCCGGCATGACGCAGACCAGCCGGTACCCGCGCAGCTTCGCCACCATCGCCAGCGCGATGCCGGTGTTGCCGCTGGTGGGCTCGATGATCGTGTCGCCGGGGCGGAGGCGGCCGGAATCCTCGGCCGCCTTCACCATCCACAGCGCCACGCGGTCCTTGACGCTCCCCGTCGGGTTGCGGTCCTCGAGCTTGGCCCACAGCCGCACATCGGCGCTCGGCGAGAGCCGGGGCAGGCCGATGAGCGGCGTATTTCCGCACGCGTCGAGGAGGGACTCGTAGCGCGCCACGCCGATCAGCCCCGCAGGGCGTGCGCGGCGGCGAACGCGAACGCGCCGCCCGCGACCGCGGGCAGGATCGTCACGGAGTCACCGTCGTTGAGCTTCGCGTCGAGCGCGCCGAGGAACCGCACGTCCTCGTCGTTGATGTACACGTTGACGAACCGGTGCAGGCCGCCCTCACCGGTGATGAGCCGGTCCTTCAGGCCCGCGTGGCGCGAGTCCAGGTCGGTCAGCAGGTCGGCGATCGTGTCCCCGGAGCCCTCGACGGTCTTGGCACCGCCGGTGTAGCTGCGCAGGATGGTGGGAATACGAACCTCGATAGCCATGATCTCTTCTCCTCTGGTACGGCATGAGCGTTGGACGACGACGAAACGGACGAGTGCTGCACGGCGGCTGATCAGCTGCCGGTCTGACACTCGTAGTCGACGGTCGCCGGGCTCTGCCCGAAGAGGTAGGTCTGGACGGCGTTCGGATCCACGACTGCATTAACTACCTGAACCGGCTCCTCGGTGATGACCCCGTCCACGATGCGGAACGACCGGATCTCTGTGAGCTCCGGGTCACGGGTGGAGACCAGCAGGTAGTGCGCGTTGGGCTCGCCGGCGAAGGAGACGTCCGTGCGGGACGGGTAGGCCTCGGTCGCGGTGTGCGAGTGGTAGACCACGACCGGCTCCTCGTCGGCGTCGTCCATCTCCCGCCACAGCCGCAGCTGCTCCTTGGAGTCGAACTCGTAGAACGTCATGGACCGGGCCGCGTTCTCCATCGGCACGTGCCGCTCCGGCCGGTCGGAGCCGGCCGGACCCGCGACGATCCCGCACGCCTCGTCCGGGTGGTCCCGGCGGGCGTGCGCGACAATCGCGTCGAGGATCGCGGCGTCGATGGTCAGCACGCCTGACAGCGTACCGAAACCCGAGCGACACTAGCCCGTGACCGCCCTCACGCCATGAGGGCGCCGACGAGCGACTCCTGCAGGTACGTCAGGTACTGGTACACGGACAGCTGCCCCACCCGGGCGGACGTCGGATCCTTCAGGATCGCCTCGTCCAGCTCCGCCTCGATGTCGACGTCGTCGTCCACGATGCCCAGCCGCAGGCCGAGGGTGAGCCGGACGTCGGTCAGCGCGCGAAGCCAGGCCTCCGCCTGCTCCTCGTCGAGCGCCACCTCGCCGCCCTCGACCGGCAGCGCGTCGAGCAGCATCGCGGCCTGCTCCAGCTTGGCCGAGCGCAGATCGTCCTCCGTGTAGCGGCGCAGCTCGGCCGACAGCGCGGGGTCGTCGCGATACACGTCGGGAAACAACCGCTCGATCACCGGGTCGGCGCGGTCGAACCCCTCCGACAGCAGGGTGATCACCTCGAGCATGACCTCGTTGAGCACGGCGGCCTCGCCCGGGCCGAACCGCGCGACGCACGCCTTGCCGGCGCGAACGAACATGGTCACGACTGTTCCACCGTCGCCCAGAGGCCGTGTGCCTGCAACCGTGACGCGTCGTACTCCATGCGCTCGCGCACACCGCTGGTCACGATCGCCTTGCCCTTGTGATGCACGTCGAGCATAAGGCGTTCGGCCTTCTCCTTGTTGTATCCGAACAGCTTCTGCAGGACCCAGGTCACGTAGCTCATGAGGTTGACGGGATCGTTCCAGACGACGGTCACCCACGGACGGTCGGTCTGGGGCACCTCGTCAACCTCGACGTGGGTCTCTTCGATCGGTAGGACCTGCGGCGCCGCCATACCATCATGGTGCCATCAAGCGAGCAGCACGCCATGGTCGACCGCGTCCCCCGCGATGATCGCGAGCGCCTGGCGCAGCTCCGCGTACCGCTCGCCGAGTTCGTGATCGAGCTCGACCTCGACTTCCCGCAGCGCGTGCTGCAGCCAGCGCCGGCAGTCCTTCTTGTCCGGCAGCTTCGGCGGCCCGCCCGGCGCGTGCCGGGGCTGCCACATGGCGTACGACCCGGCGTTGAGCCCGATGCCCAGCGGCGAGAGCACCTGCCCGGCGTCCTCGCCGGCCCCGCCGACCGCGGAGAGGCTGTCCAGCGCCCCGGTGCCGGTGAGCGCGGCGACGCCGGAGGTGGTGGTCACCAGCAGCGCCCGGTGCCGCTCGCGCCCGTCTTCACGCGCGGCGTCGACGGCCCGCCGGGCGGCGGCGGCGATCCGGGCGAGCACGGCCTCGTCCGGCGGGCTGTCCAGCAGCGAGCCGAAGACGGCGCCGATCACCTCGCGGGTGTCGGCGTGCAGCACGCGGGTGCTGCGCACGGAGAGCGCGTGCAGCTGCCGATCGAGCACGCGGGGCAGCTCCGGGCAGCCCTTGCCGGAGCCGAGCTCCTGCACGCAGCGCACGTGGATGGTGGCCAGGTCGATCGAGACGCGCTCCATGGCGGCCAGCCGCCTGGCGCGGATCTCCCGGTCGAGCATTTCCTCCCAGGAATCACCCGTCACCGAGACTGTGGCGGCGGCGACCCCGCCGGTGCGGGTGCCGGCCTGTTCGTCGGCCTGTGCGTCGAACCAGGCCCGCTCGTCGGCCCACGTCTCGAGCATGTGACGCAGCTCGGCGACGCCGAACACGCCCGCGGGGTCGAGCGAGACCGGGAACCAGGGCGCGGTGGCCAGCCGGGGGCCGCGTGAGGCGAGCAGCGCCCGGTTGGCGGCCAGCATCTCCGGCCACTCGTCGTACTGGTCGATGCGGGTGAGCACGAACGCGATCCGCTCCACCCGGCCGTCGGCGGCGCCCAGCATGTCGAGGTCGGCGCGGGTGAGCGGGGCCGCGGCGTCGACCACGAACAGCAGGCCCAGGCCGCCGGCGGCGGCGTCCAGGACGATCTCGGCGGTGGCCGCGTCAGGGCCCCCGCTGCCCCCGCTGCCGGGCGTGTCGACGAGGGCGACCCGCTCGAGCAGGCCGAAGGGGTGCGTGATCTCGATCCGGCGGGCCGGGCGGACCGGGCCCTTGACCGAACTGCGGTCCGGGAACGGGCGCGGCTCGCGGTGCCCGGGCACGAAGGCCCACGCGTCGGCGCGCTCGCCGTGCCGGAACACCAGCCAGGCGTCCCCGGCGTCGATCGGTTCCTCGGCGGTACGCCGGATCAGCGCGTCGACCAGGGCCGTCTTCCCGCCGCGCGGGGTGCCGGCGACGACGGCGTAGGAATGGTGGGACGAATGGAACGGGGCGGTCGGCCGCCGGTGACTCCGGCTGCCGCGAACCGGCATGGCGGACACTGGACTCCCGCTCGTCGTGACGCCGTATCCCGGCGAAGACGTGACAGTCATATCGATCAGCGGCGCCTGCAGGACCCCGAAGCCCATGTGCGACCTCCTTGTGCACGCCCGGGAAGGCCCGCCCGCGCGCAGCTCGCGGGCCATGCGCGGCGGGGCACCGGAACGCTACGTGAACGGACACTTACAGCAGCAGGGTCGGAGCTACTCAACTGGGGTGGAACGCACTACTCAAAGTTCGTGCTTCCGCGGGTACGCCGAGTAATCAACGTATCGATATGCTGCGACTGTGCCTCCCTGGAGTTTTGTCGGCAGAAGCGCAGAACTGATCCGAGTCGCCGATGCGGCCTCCGGTGCGACCGGTCGCGGATTGATTCTCGGCGGCCCGCCCGGCATCGGCAAGAGCCGATTGCTTCGCGAGGGCGTCCAGGCCCTTGACCAGGACAGACTTGCGGTCTGGACGGCGACGGCCAACGCCGCGACGGCCGGCCTGCCGCTCGGCGGCCTGGCCCAGGTGCTCCCGCCGGACCAGCCTGCGGGGGGCTCGCCGGCCGGGCTGCTGCGCTGGGCCGTCGACGCGCTGCACCGCCAGGCGGCCGGGCGGCCGATCGTGGTCGCGATCGACGACGCGCACCTGCTCGACCCGCTGTCGGCCGCGCTGGTGTACTACGTCGCCCGCTCGGAGAACGCGACGGTCATCGGCACCGTGCGCACCGGCGAGACGGTGCACGACCCGATCAGCGCGCTGTGGAAGGACGACCTGGTCGAGCGGATCGAGCTCGGGCCGCTCACCGCGCAGGAGACCTCCGACCTGCTGCAGCAGGTGCTCGGCGGCCCGGTCGACTCGGCGTCCGTGGACCGGCTGTGGCAGCTCTCCCAGGGCAACGCGCTGCTGCTGCGCGAGCTGGTGATCGCCGCGCACGCCGCCGGCGACATCATCGAGAGCTACGGCATGCAGCGCTGGACCGGCAAGGTCGACCTGGCGCCCACCCTCACGGAGGTGGTCGACGCCCGCATCGGCCAGCTCACCCAGCAGGAGCGCGCGGTGCTGGAGCTGGTCGCCTTCGGCGAGCCGATCGGCCTGCCGCTGCTGGTCAAGGCCACCGACCTGGCCACCGTCGAGATCGCCGAGGAGCGGCAGCTGGTGCGGGTCGTCGTGGAGGACCGGCGCACCACGGTCCGGCTGGCCCATCCGCTGTACGGCGAGGTCGTGCGCCGCCGCTGCCCGGTCACCCGGTTCCGGCGCCTGCTCGCCGAGCTGGCCACGCTGGTGGAGGAGACCGGCGCCCGCCGCCGCGACGACCTGCTGCGGGTCGCCGTCTGGCGGCTGGACAGCGACACCGCCCGCGACCCGATCCTGCTGCTCAACGCCTGCCGCCTCGCCTTCGCCACCTACGACATGGCCCTGGCGATGCGGCTGGGCAAGGCCGCCGTCGCGGCCGGCGGCGGGTTCGACGCCGCCGAGACGCTCGCCACGATCCTGATGTTCGCCAGCTGCCCCGACGAGGGCGCGCGCATCCTCGACCAGAACGAGGACCAGATCATCGACGAGGCGCAGCGCAGCCGGTGGCTCGCGATCCGCCACATCACCTCGCAGTGGGGCCTGGGCGACTCGTCGACCGCCGACGAGATGAACCACCAGGCCCACAAGCTCAGCGACCTGCGGGAGCGCTCCCTCTCCCTGTCGGTGGAGTCGACCATGCGCCTGCACCGCGGCGACTATGCCCAGGCGCTGACCCTCGCCCGCACCGTGCTCGACAGCCCGGCGAGCGCGCCCGGGCCCCGCGCCCTGGCCCGCAGCAACATGGGCCACCTGCAGGCGATGCGCGGCATCCCGGTGCAGACGGTCAAGGCGATGGCGTCGCTGGACGCCGACGCCGCCCAGTGGCGGGCCGAGGTGCCGTACATCCAGCTGGGCATCGAGCTGGCCCGCGGCACCGCCATGATCCTCGCCGGCGACCTGGCGGCCGTCGACGCGATCGTGGCCACCGAGTTCGCCGGCATGGCCGACGCGGGCAACTTCCTGCTCGGCTCCGGCTACCTGCAGATCGTCCGCGCGCAGGCGGCCCGGCTGCGCGGGCGCCTGCAGGAGGCCGGCCGCGCGGCGAGCCAGGCCAGCGCCATGCTCGCCACCGGGCGGATCTTCGTGGCCCTCGCCCATGCGGAGCGGGCGCACATCGCCGCGCTGCTGGGCGACGCGGTCGCCGCCGCGAGCGCGTTCACCCTCGCCGAGCAGGCGCACTACCGCTCCATGGAGGTGCTGTACCCGTGGATCGAGGAGGCCCGCGCCTGGGTCGCCGTCGCGTCCGGGGACATACCCACGGCCGCCGAGGTGCTGCGCCTGCTCGCCGCGCGCAACCGCAGCGACGGCTTCGCCGCGCACGAGATGTTCGCCCTCTACGACCTCGCCCGGCTCGGCTTCGCGGCCGAGGTCAACAGCCGCATCGCCCAGCTCGCGCAGGCGGTCGAGGGCCGGCTCGCGCCCGCCATGGCCTGGCACGTGCGGGCGATGGCCGAGGAGGACGGCGGGTCGCTGCTGTCGGTCGCCGACGAACTCGCCGAGATAGAGATGTACCTCTTCGCCGCCGAGGCCGCCGCCGGCGCGGTGACCCTCCTGCGCGGCATCCGCTCGCCACAGACCCCGCGGGCCTCCCAGCGCCTCGCCGAGCTGCGCCTGGAGTGCCCGCACGCCGTCACGCCGGCGCTGGTGGTGCCGCAGCCGATGCTGACCGGCCGGGAGCGGCAGATCGCGCGGCTGGCCGCGGCCGGGGTGCCGTCGAAGGAGATCGCCGATCAGCTGTACCTCTCCTCCCGTACGGTCGACAACCACCTCATGCGCGTGTACGCGAAGCTCGGCGTGACCGGCCGGGCGGAGCTGGCCGCGGCGCTGCGTTCCCTGCCGCCCGAGGAGTGATCGGCGTCCTATAGCGGGTGGCATATGTTGGTCGTGTGACGAGTAGTGCGCTGCTGACCGACCACTACGAGCTGACGATGCTGTCCGCGGCCCTGCGCGACGGCACCGCCGACCGGCACTGCGTGTTCGAGGTGTTCGCGCGCCGCCTGCCGACCGGGCGGCGCTACGGTGTCGTGGCCGGCAACGCCCGCCTGGTGGATCTCATCGGGAAGTTCCGCTTCGGGCCGGAGGAGATCGAGTTCCTCACCGCCCGCGGCATCGTGGACGCGGAGACGGCCGAGTGGCTCGGGAAGTACCGCTTCAGCGGCGACATCGACGGCTACGCCGAGGGCGAGCTGTTCTTCCCCGGCTCCCCGATCCTGACCGTCAGCGGCACGTTCGCCGAGTGCGTGGTGCTGGAGACGCTGGTCCTCTCCGTGCTCAACCACGACAGCGCGATCGCGGCCGCCGCGGCCCGGATGGTCACGGCCGCCCGCGGGCGCCCCGTGATCGAGATGGGCTCGCGCCGCACCCAGGAGGAGTCCGCGGTCGCCGCCGCCCGGGCCGCCTACCTGGCCGGCTTCGCGTTCACGTCCAATCTCGAGGCGGGCCGTCGCTACGGCATCCCGACCACGGGTACCGCCGCCCACGCCTTCACGCTGCTGCACGACTCGGAGCCGGCCGCGTTCGGATCGCAGGTGGCGACGCTGGGCAAGCAGACCACGCTGCTGGTGGACACCTACGACATCGCGCAGGGCATCCGCAACGCGATCGCGGTGGCCGGCCCCGACCTGCGGGCCGTGCGCATCGACTCCGGCGACCTGTCCGTGCTCGCCTCCGAGTCCCGGGCCCTGCTCGACTCGCTCGGCGCGACGGACACCCAGATCATCGTGTCGGGCGACCTCGACGAGTACGCGATCGCGGCGCTCGCCGCCGAGCCGGTCGACGCCTACGGCGCGGGCACCGCGGTGGTTGTTGGCTCGGGCGCGCCGACCGCCGGGCTGGTGTACAAGCTGGTCGAGGTCGACGGACGCCCGGTGGTGAAGCGCTCGGAGAACAAGGGCACGGTCGGCGGGCGCAAGACGGCGGTACGCCGGCACAAGCCCACCGGCACCGCGACCGAGGAGATCGTCGTCTCGCTCGGCGCGCCGGAGCCGCGGCCGCACGACCGGCCGCTGCAGCGGACCCTGCTGCGCGGCGGCGAGCCGGCCGAGGACCTGCCGACGCTCGCCGACTCCCGCGAGCACCTGCGCCAGTGCCTCATCTCCATCCCCTGGGAGGGGCTCAAGCTCTCCGCCGGCGACCCGGCGGTCCCGGTCATCATGTCTGGAGGCTCCGCATGACGCGGGCGTTGATCGTCGTCGACGTGCAGAACGACTTCTGCGAGGGCGGCTCCCTCGCGGTCGCCGGCGGGGCGGCCGTGGCCGCGTCGATCTCCGCCGCGCTGGCAGACGGGCACTGGGACCACGTCGTGGCCACGCAGGATCACCACATCGATCCCGGTGCCCACTTCGACGCGCACCCCGACTACGTCAGCACCTGGCCGGCTCACTGCGTCGTCGGTACGGCCGGGATCGGCTTCCACCCTTCCTTCGACACCGCGCGCGTGGAGGCGGTCTTCGAGAAGGGGTCGTACACGGCGGCGTACTCCGGCTTCGAGGGCGCCGCCGAGGGCCGCGGCCTCGCCGAATGGCTGCGCGAGCGGGACGTCACCGAGGTCGATGTGGTCGGCATCGCGACCGACCACTGCGTGCGGGCGACCGCCCTCGATGCGGTGCGTGAGGGCTTTGTTACGACCGTGCTCCTGGACCTCACCGCGGGCGTCCAGCCGGCCACGACCGCATCCGCCCTGGTGGAGCTGCGGGAGGCCGGCGTGACCTTGATCGGTGAACCGGTCGTAGCCGGGAGTTGACCGTCCGGCGGATGGCACATGGCTGGACTTGCCGTGTAACAACCGACGTGTACCGTCATCCGGGCAAGCGGTTCCGCACCCGATGTGAGGACTTCTCACGTCACAACGTAAGGAGCGCCTACACGGAGCGTGGCGAAAATGGCCAGACTTCGCTACGCTTGCGGGACCTCGAAGGGTCGTCCATGGTGGACGGCTCAGCACCAGGAGGGTCACGTGAAGTTGTCGATCGAGACTCGCCCTTCGGATCAGCGGGAGGCAGTGCTGACGCTGAGTGGCGAAATCGACTATGAGACCGCTCAGGAGCTCCGCACCGCAGTGAGCTCAGTGCTCGACGGAAGCATCGACCTCCTCGTCATCGACCTCGCGGGGGTCACGTTCCTCGACTCCACCGGCATCGGCACGCTCGTCGTTGCCAAGCGCATCTGCCACAGCATGGGCGTCAAGCTCGACATTCGCCGTCCCAATCCGTTCATCGCGCGCCTGTTCGCCGTGGTGGGCGTGAGCGACATCCTCGGCGTGCCGATCCCGCCCGGCACCGTGTCCGGCAGGCTCCCCGCCCCGCGCGAGCGCGGCGTCACCCAGCCCGCCTGATCGATCACCCAACGTAATTCTCTCCCCGGCCCCGGCCGGCCTCGTTCACAACACTCCGTGGAGCGCCCCGCCCCTCACCCCGACGGCGGCGCTCCATCGGCGTGTCACAGAAGTGTCATATACGCAGCGTCACCCACACGGGGTTCGCCCATTCGAGCGACGGCGCCGGATTTATCGGAAATGTCACCCGGGCCGCGAAACCCTGCCATCCGACCTTTCCAGTTCCGGGCGCGACTTCCGCCGCCGCGACCCCGGGCCGGCCCGCCATCCTCCCGCCGGATCCGCCATCCCGCCGACGCGGCCCAGCGGGCAGTTGAGCAACGCAGCACGGCCCGGTCGCCGCCCAGGCAGCGCGGCGCACCCGAACGACGTACGGACGACCGGACGCCGCGGCTGATCCCAGTCCTGCGCAGCCCACCCCGAGAAGCCAAGTCCGAGCGGCGATGACCGGGCCTGCGAATCACGGAAAACCCCGCCCGCTGAGGTGTCCCAGGGACGGGCTCAGGTGGACGCTCCCGGCTCGGATCGGCATCGGCCACGAACGGGAACGCCCCCGGCGGCCTGAGGGCCCCGGGGGCGTTCCTGGAGAGCGGTGGGTCAGTGCTGTTCTTCGTACGTCGCGCCGCCGTCGGCCTCGTGGCTCAGCGGCCTGGCGCCGCCGGGCGGCGGGGCTTCCAGCGAGTGGCCGGGGGCGTGCGCCGGGAACTTCGCGTCGAACGCCGGGCGCTCCGAGCGGATGCGCGGCATGCTGTCGAAGTTGCGCAGCGGCGGCGGGCAGGACGTCGCCCACTCGAGCGACATGCCGTGGCCCCACGGGTCGTTGACCTCGACGACCCGGCCGGTCTTGTACGACTTCCAGACGTTCCACAGGAACGGCAGCGTCGACAGGCCGGTGATGAACGAACCGATCGTGGAGATCGTGTTCAGCGTGGTGAAGCCGTCGCTCGCCAGGTAGTCGGCGTACCGCCGGGGCATGCCCTGCGTGCCGAGCCAGTGCTGCACCAGGAACGTGGTGTGGAAGCCGATCGTGGTGAGCCAGAAGTGGACCTTGCCCAGGCGATCGTCGAGCATGCGGCCGGTCATCTTCGGGAACCAGAAGTAGATGCCGGCGTACACCGCGAACACGATCGTGCCGAAGAGCACGTAGTGGAAGTGGGCCACCACGAAGTACGTGTCGGAGACGTGGAAGTCGATCGGCGGGCTCGCCAGCAGCACGCCCGACAGACCACCGAAGAGGAAGGTCACCAGGAAGCCGATCGCGAAGAGCATCGGCGTCTCGAAGGTGATCTGGCCGCGCCACATCGTGCCGATCCAGTTGAAGAACTTCATGCCGGTCGGCACGGCGATGACGAAGCTCAGGAACGAGAAGAACGGCATCAGGACCTGGCCCGTGGCGAACATGTGGTGCGCCCACACGCTCATCGACAGGGCGCCGATCGCGATCGTCGCGCCGACGAGGCCCTTGTAGCCGAAGACCGGCTTGCGGCTGAAGACCGGGATGACCTCCGTGATGATGCCGAAGAACGGCAGCGCCACGATGTACACCTCGGGGTGGCCGAAGAACCAGAACAGGTGCTGCCAGAGCATCGCGCCGCCGGTCTCGGCGTCGTACACGTGCGCGCCGAGGCGGCGGTCGGCCTCCAGGGCCAGCAGCGCGGCCGCCAGGATCGGGAAGACCATGATGACCAGGACGCTGGTGACCAGGATGTTCCACGTGAACATCGGCATGCGGAACATGGTCATCCCGGGCGCCCGCAGGGTCAGCACGGTGGTGATCATGTTGACCGCGCCGAGGATCGTGCCGAGGCCGGAGAGCACCAGGCCGACGATCCACAGGTCGGCGCCGACGCCGGGCGAGTTGATGATGCTGTTGAGCGGCGCGTAGGCGAACCAGCCGAAGTCGGCGGCGCCGCCCGGCGTGATGAAGCCGATCAGCGTGACCGACCCACCGAACGCGTAGAGCCAGTAGGCGAACGCGTTGAGGCGGGGGAACGACACGTCGGGGGCACCGATCTGCAGCGGCGTGATGTAGTTCGCGAAGGCGAACACGATCGGCGTCGCGAAGAACAGCAGCATGATCGTGCCGTGCATGGTGAACAGCTGGTTGTACTGCTCAGGCGAGAGGAACTGCAGGCCCGGCCGGGCCAGCTCGGCGCGCATGAGCAGCGCCATGAACCCGCCGATCATGAAGAACACGAACGACGTGACGAGGTACATCAGGCCGATCTGCTTCGCGTCCGTGGTGCGCAGCAGCCGAGCGAACGCCGAGCCCTTGACCGGCTTGTGCACCGGCCAGGGCCTGGTGACTATCGGCTTCGGTGCGACGGTGGTCACGAAAGGCCTCCTGGGGCTGTTGAACCAGCTGGCGAGCCAGCTCCACGAGGCGCCGGGCGATCGGCAGCGCGATCAACACGTCACCCCGCAGGCAGAATAGTCTCCCCCGTTGGCGCGAAATCGCTGGGGTTCAGCTACCGCCCCTGGCGCCGAGGTCGAAGCTGATCGCGCCGGCCGCGATCGCCGCCAGCACCAGCAGGACGATGCCCCAGAAGATCAGGCGGTCGGCCGGGGTCGGGCTCTTCACGGCACTGACCAGCCGGCTGGCGACCGGGGCCGCGGCGGGCCGGGCGACGGGCACCTCGGCGGTCACGCCGGCGCCCAGGTCGTCGACGGCGGGCCCGGCGGCCGGCGCGGCCAGGTGGCCGTCGGCACGGGCCTGCAAGAAGATGAGGACGGCACCGGCGAGGACCAGCAGGACCCCGAGCACCGCGACGATGACAGCGATCCAGTCGCGCATGGCTTGCCTCCCTGGGGGTTGCGAGAGGGATCTATCTGCCCAGCAGGCTAGAGACCCGGACCGGGCGCGTCGAGCCCCGGCCGCCGGGGCGGCTCTGAAATTTACAGACCAAAGCCCGGTGGCGAAACCTTGCGGCAATCTCGTGTTGACACCGCAGAAACGGTGTATGACGCTCCCTATGGAAGCGCTCCCAAAATCGACGACTTGCTATCCGAGGAGGTCGCGATGTCGATTACCGCCGCTCCAGAAACGACGCAGGACCCCGCGCACGACCCCATGCACGACACCGCCGAACACCCCACCCTCGCCCACGTCGCCGCTCTCGCGGGCGTTTCCTCCGCCACCGCCTCCCGCGTGCTCAACGGCTCCGCCCGCGTGTCGCCGACCGCCCGCCAGCAGGTCCGCGACGCCGTCGACCGGCTCGGATACGTCCGCCAGCGCGCCGCCCGCGCCGTCGACCGCCGCCCCCGCTCGGTCGCCGCCGTGGTGTGCGAGCCGAACGCACGCCTCTTCGCCGATCCGTTCTACTCCCGCGTCCTGGCGGGTGCCAGTGCCGCGTTCGCCGAGCGTGACATGCCCATGCTGCTGGCCGCGGGCGAGCGACCGGCGTCGCTGCAGCGGTACCTCAGCAGCGGCCACATCGACGGCGTACTGCTGATCTACTGCCGCAGCAGCCACCCCCTCGTCGTCACGCTCCCCGCGCTCGGCGTCCCCGTGACGCTGATCGGCCGGCCGCTGCAGGGCAGCTCCCTGTCGTACGTGGACGCCGACAACCGCGGCGGCGCCCGCCAGGCGGTGGAGTACCTGGCCCGCACCGGCCGCCGGCGCATCGTCACGATCGCCGGCCCGCCGGACGTGTCCGCGGGCGTCGACCGGCTCGCCGGGTTCCGCGAGGGCCTCGAGCGCGCCGGCCTGGAGCCCGGGCCGATCGCGTACGGCGACTTCACGCGCCCGGCCGGGGTACACGCGATGACCAGGCTCTTGGACCACCGCCCCAACCTGGACGCGGTCTTCTGCGCGTCGGACCTCATGGCCGTCGGCGCGCTCCACGCGCTGCGCCAGTCCGGCCGGCGCGTCCCGGAGGACGTGGCCCTCGTCGGCTTCGACGACCTGCCGCTCGCGGCGTTCACCCAGCCGCCGCTCACCACCATCAAGCAGCCGGTCGAGGAGATCGGCGCGGCCGCGGCCCGCAAGCTGCTCGCGCTCATGAGCGGCGAGCCGTCGGACGAGCCGCCGGTGCTCCCCACCACGCTCGTCAAGCGGCAGAGCGCATAGAAAGCGCATAGGAAGCGCATCGGAAGCGCATCGGAAGGAGCGCATACGACGGTCGGCCCCGGCTGGGCTGCGGCCGGGGTGGCGCCCTGGCTCACCATCGCCGGGGTAGACCATCTCACCTCCCTCTACCTGGCCATATCCGCCTGCACGCGGCTCTCGGAGCCGCTAGACATGGAGGCGTGAAGGCCATCACGCTGACCGCCCAGGACGACGCCGGCGCCCTGTCCCTCCAGGACGTGCCCGACCCGCACCCGGCCGCGGACGAGGTCCTGATCGAGGTCCGCGCCGCAGGCGTGAACCCGGCCGACCTGTCCCGCACGGCCTCGCCCGTCGCCGGCCACGAGCTCGCCGGCGTCGTGGTGAGCCGCGGCCCGGAGGTGACCTCCTTCGTGGTCGGCGACGAGGTGTACGCCTACGCCGAGGGCGCCTACGCCGAGCGCGTCGCCGTCGCCGAGCGCGACGCCGCGCACAAGCCGGCCGGCCTGACGTTCGTCGAGGCCGCCGCGGTGCCCCAGGGTGCGGCGACCGCCCTGCAGGCGCTGCGGGCGGCCGGCACCGGCGAGGGCGACGTGGTCCTGGTCCACGGCGCCGCGAGCGGCGCCGGCCACTTCGCGGTGCAGATCGCCCGCGCGCTGGGCGCCGAGCGCGTGCTGGGCACCGCCGACCCCGCCGACCACGAATTCCTGCGCGAGCTGGGCGCCGAGCCGGTCACCGAGCTCACCGAGCCGGTCGACGTGTCGCTGGACCTGACCGGCGGCGACACGACCGCGGCCGCCCTGCGCGAGGTGCGCGACCCGGCCCGGGCCGTCTCGACGGTCAACCCGGCCATCACCGCGGCCGGCGGCCGGTACGTCACCCCGGAGCCCGCCGCCGCGGACCTGCGCTGGCTGGCCGACCTGGCCGACCGCGGCCTGCTGCGGGTGGCCCTGCACCGCGAGCTGCCGCTGGCCGAGGCCGCGGACGCCCACCGCCTGCTCCGCGCCGGCCACGTCCGCGGGAAGCTGGTTTTGACCCCATAAAACCCGATATTTCCTGACTCGGACCGCGTCACCTGCGGACCGTTCCTCCCGCGAGAGACCGGTCGACGCTAGCGCGTCTTCCTGCCAGGTCCGCGGTGCCAAGATCCGACAAGCCGCTTTTCCACTCCGTGGACATGGAAACCCGGAGCTGCGGAACACGGCACTGCCCGAACGTCGGCAACAGGCGGTAGGTTCACCGGCATGATCGACGGCCCCGCCGACTACACCGGACGGCGCCGGACCGGCACCCGTCGACAGCCACGGATCGCGTTCGCCGCGGTGCTCATCGTCGTCGCCGCCGTCGTCCTGGCCCTGCGAGCCCTGCCGGCCCGCGCGCCCGGGCACACCGAGGTGGATCTCGTCGACGGGCCCGTCGTGCCCGCCTTGTCGGCCCCATCCGGACAGCCGACGCGGCCGTCCGGGTCGCCGCAGGCTTCCGGCGGCGCGTCGGGAAGCGCATCCGAGAGCGCCCGGCCCGCCGCGAGCGGCACCCCGTCCGCGCCCCCGTCGCCGGTCCCCACCACCGCCACCGCGACCCCGACGGGCGGGCCGGCGTCGCCGTCGGCCGGGGCCGGCGGTACGACATCCGGGGCTCTGACGATCGAGGCGGAGGCGGCAGGCAACGGCCGGCCCGGGCAGATGACGGTCCGCGAGGTCGCCGCGGCCTCCGGCGGCCGGGCGGTCACCGGCGTCGGCAACGGCCGCTACCTGAGCTTCGTGGGCGTCGACGTTGCGCAACCGGGCGACTACCGGGTGACGATCGCGTACCTGTCCGCCGACGACCGGCGCTGCTCCATCGGCACGGGGCGCCGCCGGACCCAGGTGTCGTTCCCGGCGAGCGGCGGATTGGGCTCGGTCGCGACGGTGACGGTGACGGTGCAGCTGCAGGCGGGTCGGAACACAGTCGAGGCCGGGAACACCCCCGGCAGGTGGTGCCCCGACCTCGACCGCATCACCGTTGCACCCGCTGACCACCCCAGCACGGCAACGTCGTGAGCAACGCTTGGCGTGACCGTGCGCCGGTGGACCATCCAGGGAGGCTTCCGGCTTTCCGGCGCCGGTCACACTCAAAGCATGGGCCGCCGACCTGGGCAGCGGCGCAAACGGCGCTGTGAAGTTGCTGAGTACGGTGATCTTCAGGCGACCCGCAGGGTCTCGCCGAGCACCCGCACGACGTCGCCCCGGTGCAGCTGGCGGCCGCGGCGCGTGTCGACCTCGCCGTTGACGGTGACCTCGCCGTCGAGGATCAGCTCCTTGCTCTCGCCGCCGGACTCCATGACGTCGGCGAGCTTGAGGAACTGACCCAGCCGGATCATGTCGCCGCGGATCTCGACGTCCCTCATCGCGCCTCCTCCAGCAGGCTCAGCATCTCGGGCAGGTCGAAGAAGCGGGCCGTGTCGAGCGCGGACGGGCCGCCGGCGTCCGGGTCGGCGCCGGCGTCGAGCAAGGCGCCGACGGTCCGCGGGTTCTGCCGGAAGACCGCGGCGGCCAGCGCCGTCTGGCCCCGGTCGTTGGCCCGATCGGCCTCGGCGCCGCGGGCGAGCAGCGCGGCGACGGTCGCCGGATGGTCGTGGTACGCCGCCAGGATCAGCAGCGAGTCGCCCTTGTCGTTGGTCAGGTTCACGGGCACGCCGGCGTCGACGTAGCCGGCCAGTTCCTCGGTCGCGCCCGAGCGGGCCAGGTCGAACATGCGGTGCGCGAGGTCCAGCACGTCCTGGCCGGGCTCCTCGCGGGTCGGTTCACTCACATCGCGCAGCGTAGCTGCCGGCGCACCCGCACCTTGCCGTGTCGCCCGTTCACCCCGGCGCGACCGGGTTGCTTCCGAAAAAGCGTTGCCGCCGATCCGCAGCGCTGGCTAGGTTGGGCGTACACGGGAAAGGAGGTGGTCCAAAATTGTGTAGCAATGGGACTCGTGAGGTGACTATCCGCTAGTCGCCGTCCTCTGGACTCGCACTTCGTGCGACCGCCCGGATGGCGGCCGGCGAATACGAGACAGTTACCCAGCCCCCGAGGCTTTCCGGTGTAGTCCGACCGGTCCATGCGCATCCAGCGCGGAAACCTCGGGGGCTGTTCCATGTCTGGATCACCCTTACGCTGTGACGGTGATCTCACCGGAACGCCTGCGCACGCACGTCGAGGCGCTCACCGCGCACGGGCCACGGTTCGAGGACCTGGCCGGGGTGCCGGCCTGCCTGCGATACGTCACCGACGAGCTCGGCGCCATGGGCCTGGCGGTGCGCGTCGAGCGCTACGGCGGCGAGCTGCACCAGGTCAACCTCATCGCCGAGATCCAGGGCGGCACCTCCGACGACGCCGTGGAGCTGTGCGCCCACTGGGACTCGGTCGAGGAGAGCCCCGGCGCGGACGACAACGCGAGCGGGGTGGCCGGCGTGCTCGAGGCGGCCCGCGCGCTGCGCGACGCCGACCTGCCGGCCCGCACGATCCGGTTCTGCCTCTTCGGCGGCGAGGAGGACGGCTTCCTCGGCAGCGAGGCACACATGGCGCACATCACGCCGCGCACCGAGGCGATCGTGTTCGAGATGATCGGCTTCACCTCGGCCCGGCAGCACTTCCCCGACGAGCTGGCCGGGTTCGTCGACCCGCCGGAGCGCGGCGATTTCGTCGCGCTGGTCGCGGACGAGGCCTCGCAGGGCCTGCTGGCCCGCTTCGCCGGGCACCTCGAGGTCCCCGGCTTCCCGCTGGTGCTGCCCGACCTCGCCCAAGAGGCCGCGATGCGCAGCGACCACGTGCCGTACTGGGCCACCGGCCGGCGCGCGCTGCTGGTCACCGACACCGCGGACTACCGCAACCCGCACTACCATCGCCCCGGCGACACCGCGGACACGCTGAACTACGCCTTCGCCGCCGACGTCGTCGCCGCGGCCGTGCGCACGATCGTCGATCTCGCGCAGTGATGCGGGCCTCGCCCCGGCGCCGTGTCACCATGCTGGGGTGTCCATCCGACTGCTGATCGCCGACGACCAGGCGCTCGTGCGCGGCGCGCTCGCCGCGCTGCTCGACCTCGAGGCCGACCTGACCGTCGTGGCGGAGGTCGGCCGCGGGGACGAGGTCGTCGCGGCCGCCCGCGAGCACCGCCCGGACGTGGCGCTGCTGGACGTGGAGATGCCGGGCCTGGACGGCATCTCGGCCGCCGCCGCGCTACGCAAGGCCCTGCCGTCCTGCAGGGTGCTGATGGTGACCACGTTCGGGCGGCCGGGGTACCTCCGCCGGGCGATGGCCGCGGGCGCCTCCGGCTTCGTGGTCAAGGACACGCCGGCCCGGCAGCTCGCCGACGCGGTACGCCGGATCGCCGCCGGCCTGCGCGTCGTCGACCCGACGCTGGCCGCGGAGACCCTGGCCAGCGGCGACAGCCCCCTGACACCGCGCGAGGCCGACGTGCTGCGCGCCGCCCGCGAGGGCGGCACGGCCGCCGACGTGGCCGGCCAGCTCGGCCTGTCCGAGGGCACCGTGCGCAACCACCTGTCCGCCGCGATCGGCAAGACCGGCGCGCGCACCCGCGCCGAGGCCGTCCGCCTCGCCGAGGAGAACGGGTGGCTCTGAGATACACACGGCTTTCGGACACTGACGAGAACGGCTGGCTGTGGTCCTAAGGGCTGAAGGATTCCGCCCGGGGACGTAGAGTCGCGGCATGACCGCACTTCTCGCCAGCGGCCGGGACGCTGATGTATATGCGCTCGACGAGCGGCGGGTTCTGCGGCGATACCGCCGGGGCGGTGACGTGACGGCCGAGGCGGCGATCATGCGGTACGTCTCGGACCACGGCTACCCGGTGCCGCGCGTCTACGCGGCCGACGGCGCCGACCTGGTCCTGGAGCGCCTCGACGGCCCGACCATGCTGCAGGCCCTCCGCGACGGCACCATCGACCTGCACTCCGGCGCCACCGTGCTGGCCGACCTGCTCGAGCGGCTGCACAAGGTCCGCGTCCGCGCGGCGACCGATCCGGGCACCCGCATCCTGCACCTGGACCTGCACCCGGAAAACGTCGTCATGACCGAGGGCGGCCCGGTGGTCATCGACTGGCGCAACAGCATGGAGGGCCCGCCGGAGCTCGACGTGGCGATGACGGCCCTGATCATCGCCGGCGTGGCGGTGCTGCCCGGCCCCGGCCCGTTCGCCGATCAGGCCGAGCCGTTCCTGGATACGCTGCTGAGCTGCACCCGCGACAACCCGCTGTCGCAGCTGGAGGCGGCCGTGCACCGCCGCACGGCCGACCCCAACGTGACCGCCGAAGAGAAGGCCCACCTGCAGGAGGCCAAGCTCCTGGTCACCACCGCCGCCCGCATCCACTTCTGACCCCGGCCAGGGCCCATGCGGGGTGAATAACCCGCGCGGGGCGGCGTGACCCGGGGGTGTGCGGCGCCACGCTTTTGCTCATGGAAGAACTCTTCGTCCGTCAGGTGGACATCGGCGTGGCCGACATGGACATCTCCGTAGACGACCAGCTCACCACCACACGCGTCGTCGTGGAGCGCGCGACCGCCACCGACCGCCGTGGCGGCCCCGACCGCGAGCTCGTCCTCGTGTACGGCGCCGCCGAGACCCACGCCGTCGCCGAGGCACTCCAGCGCGCCGCCGATCTCGCGATGACCGACCCCAACTGAGACGACGGCATCCTCCCCTTCCCGCTTATCCGATATGTCCGGCACTCCGTGCCGGACATATCGGTTTTTTCGCTTATTCCCGACCGTCCCGAGTTCGCGTTTGACACACCCGGCCCTTGTTGAGCGCTCAACTAAAGCGCTACCGTGGAGTTCATGAGCGCACTGCCCCTTCTCGATCGACACCTCGCCGCCGCCGTGCCGGCCAGCCGCGAGCAGCGTGCCTGGACGCCCGAGGACGGGGCGCTGCCCAGCCTGTACATCAGCCACGGCGCCCCGCCGCTGCTGGAGGACGGCGAGTGGATGCGGCAGCTGCTCGACTGGGCGCTGGACCTGCCCAAGCCGAAGGCGATCCTCATCGTCAGCGCGCACTGGGAGTCGGCGCCGCTCAGCGTGTCGGCCACGCCGGCGGGCACGCCCCTGGTGTACGACTTCGGCGGCTTCAAGCCCGTGTTCTACACGCTGCAGTACGCCACGCCGGACGCCTCCGAGCTCGCCCGGCGGGTCGCCGCCGCGATGCCCGACTCGGAGCCGCTGCACGAGCACCGCGGCCGCGGGCTCGACCACGGCGCGTGGGTGCCGCTCATGGTGATGTACCCGCTGGGCGACGTCCCGGTGCTCCAGCTGAGCCTGCCCACGCACGACCCGGACCGCCTGCTCGAGCTGGGCCGCCGGCTCCGCCCGCTGCGCGCCGAGGGCGTGCTCGTCATCGGGTCCGGGTTCATGACGCACGGGCTGCCGTTCCTCACCCACGAGCACTGGGCGGGCGCGGGCAAGCCGCCCGGCTGGTCCGCCGACTTCGATGCCTGGGCCGCCGACGCGCTGGCCCGCGGCGACGTCGACACGCTGAGCCGGTTCGCCAGCCAGGCGCCGGGCATGCCGTTCGCGCACCCGACGGTCGAGCACTACACGCCGCTGTTCGTCACCCTCGGCGCCGCCGACCGGCCCGACGCGCCGGTGCGCTCGGTGATCGACGGCTACTTCATGGGCCTGTCGAAGCGCTCACTGCAGACGGCTTAGGACCGTCTCCCGGGTGCGGCCGGGCAGCGCCTCGGCCGCCAGCAGGCTCGGCAGCAGGTCCGGCTCGCCGGTCAACGCGCGGAAGGCCAGCCCGACCGTGACGTCGTGCGCCGGCGTGAAGACCACGCGCACCTCGTCGCCGGCGCGCACCTGGCCGGGCTGCACGACCCGCAGGTACGCCCCGGGCTCGGCCCGGTCGGTGAACCGCTTGACCCAGCCGCGCTCCCCCAGCCAGCCGGCGAACGTGCGGCAGGGGATGCGCGGCGCGCACACCTCGAGCACGGCCTCGTCGCCGATCAGCCAGCGCTCGCCGATGCGCGCGCCGGTGACGTCGAGGCCGGCCGTGGTGAGGTTTTCGCCGAAGACGCCGCCGGGCAGCTCGCGGCCGAGCTCGGCGGCCCACCGGTCGAGGTCCTCGCGGGCGTACGCGTACACGGCCTGGTCCGGCCCGCCGTGGAACCGCGTGTCGCAGACCCGGTCGCCCTCGACGCCGGTCGGCTCGGTGCCGCGCGGCCCGGGCACGGTGATCGCCACCGGCCCTTCGACGGGCCGCTTCCCGATGCTGGTCACGCCCATGTCGGAGTGCTCGGTCGGCTCGGGACGGCCGGCGTTCACGGAGAGCAGATAGGCCACGCCTGACAACCTATCCGGTCGTACTCCGCTCAGGCGTGAATGAGCGCCAGGTCCTCGCCGGCCCGGATGCCCGGCCCGCCGACGGTGCTCACCTGTCCCCCGGGCCCGGCGTGCACGACGCGCGCCCCGGCGAGGTACCCCAGGAGCAGCCCAACCCGCGGTCAGGAACGCGCCGGCGCGGTCAGAAACGACGGTGACGAGCGCTCCGGGGCCACCGCCGTGGCCTTGCGCAGCCGCAGCGCCGCGTCGAAGGCCTCGTCGTCCAGGCTCCGCTTCGCGGCGGCCGCCATGTCCGCGGCGTTCGCGGTCCGGCGCTCGATCTCCGACGCCTCCTGGTAAGCGTGGAACTTCCGGTCCCGGACGACCCGCCGCAGCGTCAGCTCCTGGGCGAACGGGTGCGCCGCCGGATCCCAGCCGTTGCGATGCATGAGCGCGTCGGCGAGGTTGGCGGCCGAGATCTCGCCGCGGTCGTAGGCGGCGTTGGCGATGCGCACCAGGTGGCGGCGGCGGATCTCCGGGTCGTCCTCGGTCATCGGGAACGCGTTGGCGCGGCGCAGGCGGTCGACCGACTGCTCGGCCTCCTCGTACGCGCGCCAGGCCGCCTCCTGGGTGCGCTGGGCGGCCTCCCACTCCGCGCGCCGGCGGTCGGCCATGACCGTCGCGCGCTCGGCGGCGACGGCGATCTCCGCGCTGTACCGCTGCAGCTCCTGGATCTCCTTCGCGCTGCGCTCGATCTTGGCCTGCCGCTCGCGGGCGGCCTCGGGATCGCGGATCGCCTTGCGCAGGCGACTCCACCAGGACGGGCCGCCGGAGCCGCGGCGGGAGATGGTGGTCAGGACCAGGAACGTGATGATGACGGCGGCGAGCAGGGCCAGCCAGATCGCCAGCGCTTGTTGCATGTCGTGGGAGAAGTTCTGCATGGGAGGGGCACCTCGGAGGAGCGAGACCGGTCGGGGAGGGGTCGTCTCACGCCTGGTGTGCGGGTGGGGCCCGGCCGGCCACGGCCCCGACGTGCCGGCCTGCGGGCAGGGACCGCGCGCCGGAGATCGCGGGCGCGACGGCGGCGGCGACCGGCGGGGCCTGCTCAGCGGCCGGCTCGTCCACAGTGGACCGCTCGGCTGAGGGGCCGGAGGCGGTGAAGGACAAGGGCGCGGGCGGGACCGGCTCCACCGTGGAGGGCAGGGCGGGCGTGAAGCCGGCGCCGAGGATGAGCGCGCAGATGGTCAGCGCGAGTCGTCGCACGCCACGCCGCAGGCGGCTCGGTGGCGTAGCGAGGTCCATGACTCAAACATGCCCGCTCCGGCCGGCGCTCGCAAGCCGAGGTAGCCTTTTGCGCCGTGGATCTGACCGTCATCCTCGGGCCGATGAAAAGCGGGAAGTCGCTCGAGCTCGTGAGCCTGCTGTCGCCGCTGCAGTACACCGACGCGCGGCACCGCGTGTTCCAGAGCGCCCGGCACGTGCGCGACGCCGGCGTGGTGTCGCGCAGCGGGGCAGCGCTCGCCACCGTGAAGGCCACGTCGCTGGCCTCGGCCCTCGACGAGGACCTCGACGTCGTCGGCATCGACGAGGTGCACATGTTCGCGCTGTCGGACATCGCCGTGGTGCGGCGGCTGCTGAACCGTGGCACGCGGGTCGTGGCCGCCGGGATCGACCTCGACCACCGGGGCGAGCTGTTCGCGCCGGTGCGCGCGCTGCTGGAGCTCGGGCCGGCGAGCGTGACCTACCGGCGCGCAGTGTGCGACCGGTGCCGTTCCTTCTCCGCGGTGTACACCCAGGTGCTCGAGCACGGCGAGCCGATGATCCGCGAGCTCGCGCCCTCGACCGCGCTGCCCGACGACGGGACGTACACGTACGAGGCCCGCTGCCGCACCTGCGTCGTCCTGCCGCAGCCCGTGCCCACGCAGCCGATCGCCTAGGCGACGGCCGACTCGAGCGCGAACTGCGGGTCGGCCACCGGGCGGCCGAAGTGGTACCCCTGCGCGAAGCGGTACCCGAGCCGGTAGAGCTCCCGCGCCTGCTCGGCGGTCTCCACGCCCTCGGCGATCGCGTCGAGGTTGAGCCCGTCGCTGACGTTGATGAGCGCCGTCGCGATGACCGCGTGCCGGCCCGCCATGGTGACGTTGTCGACGAAGGACTTGTCGACCTTGAGGATGTCGACCGGGCACGTCTGCAGCAGGCCCAGCGACGAGCGCCCGGTGCCGAAGTCGTCCAGCGCGATGCGTACGCCCGACCCGGTGCATCGCGTCGAGGGCCTCGATCGCGCTCAGCCACACTCCCACGCGAGGGTTATCGGCAGCCCGCGGTGCGCGGTTGAGGGGTGTTCCCCAGAGTTTATACCCCCAGGGGGTTCCGCGAAACCGGTATGCTGGTCGGCATGACTACCGCGACGCCGCGCGGGTACACCGCGACCAAGGACCAGCTCCAGAGCCGCCTGCGCCGCATCGAGGGCCAGGTCCGCGGCGTGGAGAAGATGGTCGACGAGGACCGGTACTGCATCGACGTGCTGACCCAGATCAGCGCGATCCAGGCGGCCCTGGACAAGGTCGCGCTCGGCCTGCTCGACGACCATGCCCGCCACTGCATGCACCACGGCGCCGAAGAGGGCAGGGGCGAGGAGATGGCGACGGAGATGATGGCCGCGGTCGGCCGGCTCCTGCGCCGTGGCTGACTACCTGTTCGTCCGGCAGACCGATGGGTTCACCTGCGGCCCGACCGTGGCGCTGGTGGCGTCGGCGGCGCTGGACCCCGCGTACGGCGCGACGGTCACCGACGCGGCCGCGGAGCAGCACCGCCTCCACGCCGCCGCCAACCGACTCTGGCCGCGCAAGCTGGGCACGACCCCGTGGGGCGTGGCGGCCGTGATCTCCGCGCACACGGAGGCGCTCGGCGTGAAGTACACCTGGCGGCTCTTCCGCAAGGACCTGGGCGCCGTGCTGGCCGCGGTGGAGTCCGGCTGGCCGGTGGCGATGCTCATCGGCAGCACGATCCCGCGCCACTGGGTGCTCATCGTCGGCCACGAGGACGGCGCGCTGCGGTGCTTCAACCCCTCCCGCGGCGAGGCGACCACGTTCACGGTCGCCGACGCCCAGACCCGCCACCTGGACACCTTGGGCTTCCCGCGCGCCTTCGCCGTGGTCCTCCCCGGCCGCACGCTGAACTGAGGTCTCCAACCTCAGGTCAGGCCCGCGTCGGTTAGGTTTTCCAGGTGGTACCGCTGACGGTCCTCCAGGGCGACGCGACCAGCCCGCAGGCGGCCGGTCCGAAGGTGATCGCGCACGTCTGCAACGACCTGGGCGGCTGGGGCAAGGGTTTCGTGGTGGCCGTGTCCCGCCGCTGGCCCGAGCCGGAGCGCGACTACCGGGCCTGGCACCGCGACCGCGCCCACAACGACTTCGGCCTCGGCGCGGTCCGGCTGATCCAGGTCCGCGAGGACCTCTGGGTCGCCAACATGATCGGCCAGCACGGTATGCGGACGGGTTCGAAGGGCCCACCGATCCGGTACGACGCGGTCGACCGCTGCCTGGCCACCCTCGCCGACCACGCCGAGCGCCTCGCCGCCTCCGTGCACATGCCCCGCATCGGCACCGGCCTGGCCGGCGGCCGCTGGGAGCGCATCGAGCCGCTGATCACCGCCCGGCTGTCCGCCCGGGACATCCCCGTGACCGTGTACCACCTCGAGTGATCGCAGCGAACACGTCACCCGTCGGTTGTTGCCGTTGATCCTCGGGCGGCGCATCAAGGCGATGACGCACGCCGAGGCGCAAGCGCTCGCCGGACCGGTACGACGAGCCGCTCTGGCTCAGACCGAGTGCCGGACGCCGTTGTCGAACGCCACGTCCCGCTCCCCCGGCAGCGCAGCCCGGACCGCGTCGGCGAACGCGAGCGCCTCACGCTCGTCGTGCAGCCGGACCAGGAGCAGCTCGCAGCCCGGTGTGCCCGCCAGCACCCGGATCCCGCCGGCCGTAACCATGGCGACGGGCTCCCGCGCCCCGACCGCGCGAATGCCCGGCCGCGTCCCGATCCCCACGAGCCTCCCGTCCAGCGCCCGCCGACCACGCGACAGCACGACGCGGTCACCGAGCCGAGCACCGGCGTGGTCGGCCGTGGCCTCGTCCAGGAGTACCTCCTCGGGCCCGACCGGCATCCGCCCGGCCCGCAGTTCGAAGCTGCGCAGCTCCGGATCCTCGGCCGCGGTCACGACCGTCGCCTGCCGCAGCGGGTCGTGGTGCACATCGACGGTCACCCCGTACAGCGTGTCGTCACACTCCGCCGACGCGACCTGCCGCAGCGAGGCGACCACCGCCACCGCGCCGGCGTCGAACCCGCCACTGAGCCGCACGTGCGCCCCGCCCGCCAGGTCAGCGAAGTGCAGCCCGGCCTCTTGTACGACGTCGTGCGCCGCCATGAGCAGCGCCCCGGCCAGCACGAACACCGTGCCCGCCGCCGTGACCTTCCCTCGCGCGTCCACCGCAGGATGGTATGCCGAGGGGCGCGCGGGAAGTGCCCGAAAATTCCATGCAACCTTCCACCCGGCCCGGCGTGTTGAAGGTGTTTCCACCAACTGGGGCAAGGGATGGCTTCGATGGTCGCGGCGGCACGGGGCTCCGCGGCCAACGAAGTCGATCTAGGCTGCATGGGTCTCGTTCCTGACCGGAGTACCGCACCGTTGGTCGTAGCCCCCGAATTCGCCGACTTCTACGCGGCGACGTTCCCCCAACTCCTGACGCAGCTCCACGCGTTCGTCGGCGACCGGGCCGAGGCGCAGGACCTTGTCCAGGAGGCGTACACGCGCGCCTTCGCGCGGTGGTCGGCGATCTCACGCTTTGAGGATCCGGTCGGATGGGTGCGCCGGGTCGCCTGGAACCTCGCGATCAGCCGCTGGCGGCGCGCCCGGCGGCTGCTGCATTGGCGCCGCGACCTCGCGCCGCCCGACGTTGAGGGCCCGGACGGGCTGTCGCTGGACCTCACCCGCGCGCTATCCAAGCTCCCGCCGATCTACCGGCAGGCGGTCATCCTGCATTATGTTGCGGACCTGCCGGTGCGCGACATCGCGACCTTCACCGGTGCCGCGGAGGGCACCGTGAAGGCCCGCCTGCACCGCGCCCGGACGATGCTGAACGAGCTGCTCAGCCTGGACGACGGGCGGTCGGGCAATGGCTGAGCGGGACCCGCTGCGGGAGCGCTTCGAGGCGTTCCGGGACCAGTCCGTGCGCGTCGCGCGCCCGCCCGGCCCGGAGTCGATCCCGGGCGTCCTGCGCCGCCGCAAGCGTCGGAGGCTGACCGCCGCGGCCGCGGCCGTCGCCGCGGTGCTCGCCCTGGCCGTGCTGCCGACGCTCGGCGACGCCCCGCGCCCGCCCGACCCGTTCGTCTCCGGCACCCCGACGCCGACCCTGACCAGCGAGCCGGCCCCGACCTCGGCACCACCCACCACCACCGGCTCACCGGGCATGCAGGCCGGCGGACCGGCCGGCAGCGCCACCGCCAAGCCGTCGAAGTGCGCGACACCCCCGGACGGCGCCGCGTACGGCGATCCCTCCGTGTACGGCAACGAAGTACTCAACGGCGTCCCCTATTCGATCCGGCCGTCCGACTACTTCGACCAGTGCCCGGCCTACCGCCTGCGCTTCGTCGAGGCCCGCTACGTGTGGGACCGCAACCGCCAGCTCATCGTCCTGGCCTCCACCACCGAGCACTACCTGACCAAGGCGTCGCCGACCGTCCCGGCCCCCAAAATCAACGAGATATGGGGCCCGTGCGGCGAGGGCTACGTGGCCCTGCAAACCACGAAGCCGATCCCGGCCACCGTCCCCAACTCGGTCCAGGACACCCCGAGCGCCTACCTGAACCTGCTGCAAAAACACGCCTACGCAGCCTTCAGCTTCTGGCACTTCCCAACCTCAGCCGAGGAGCGCAACAACAGCAACTGCGGCCCACCCACCGCCACCCCGTCAACCTCCCCAACCCCGTAGCGCTCCGGCGGGCGGCGAAGCCCCCGCCTGGAGCGAGCGAAGACATCCCACGGCTCGCCCTCCGCCAAGCCCCGGCCACCATCGACCGGCACGTCGAGGACGCCCGCAGCCCCGGTCCGACGAGGACCGGGGCTGCCGCCTTCGTCTCAGGCGATCTGGCGGGGAGCGTTGCCGCACCGTTACGAAACGATGGGTGAGGCGACGTCAGCCGGTCGGGGAGCCGCCCGTGCGCTCGATCGGCCGGTCCCGGTGCGTGAAGCCGGTCGGCGGCCGGAGGTCCAGCGGCGCCAGGTTCTCCGGCGTGCGGGGCAGCCACTCGTAGTCGATCGTCGCCGAGCGCCCGCCCTTGGCGCTGGTCACGCGGTACGGCAGGTAGGTCTCCGCGTCGACCCAGAGGTCCTGCGAGGCGCGCAGTTCCGCCGGCAGGCCGGTGGCCTGGATGTGGTACGTGTCATGCCCGGCGACCCGCTCCCGCCCGACCAACCTGAGGCTGCTGGCGTCGAGCAGCGCGCGGATCTGCTGCGGGTCCTGGTACGGGTCACCCTTGAGCGCGTCGGCGGGCAGCCCCGTCGGCGGCGTCGACCTGTACGTCCACCATGCCTTCTCGCGGTAGTCGATGACGAGTACGTCCTGTGCCTGGGTAATCGGTCCGGAGGTGATGACCGAGCTCATCGGACCGGCCGGCCCGGTGCTGTCCGCGCGGCTGCGCTGCGTCGCGACGTCGATGCGGAACTCGTCCCTGACGTCGGTGCTCACGACGAACCGGCCGACCAGCACGTAGTCGCCAGCCCTGGCCAGCGCGGCGTCGGACTGTGCGGTCACGTACGCCACGTCGCGCAGCTGGACGTCACCCTGGCCGCCCGGCGTGCCCTGGACGTTCTGCGTGGGCGGGGCGTGCTGGCCGCTCTCGCCGCCGGTGCCGGTCAGCACGCCGACAACCGCGACGGCGGCGACGAGCGGCAGCGCGATCCCGGCGCGGGTGGCCAGCGCCTGGCGCGTATGCCTGCGGCGCACCGTGTCGGCCAGGTCGGGCGCGGCCTCGATCCCGGTCACCGCGTCGGACATGCGTCCGCGCAGCAGGCCGGTGAACTGGTCATCGGTGAGCATATGGTGCCTCCTCGGGTTGATCGGCCAGCAGCTCGCGCAGCCGGGCCAGGGCGCGGGACGCGTACGACTTGACGGTCCCGGTGGTACAGCCGAGCAGTTCTGCGGTCTGTTCGACGGAGAGATCCTCGAAGTACCGCAGGACGACGACCTGGCGCTGACGGACCGGCAGCTCGGCGAGCGCCCACACCACGGCGTCCCGGTCGGCGACCCGGTCGAGCCCGGCGTCGGCGCCGCACAGCAGGTCGGGATCGGGCGGCAGCGGAGCCTCGGACGGACGGCGGAACAGCGTCCGCCGCCGGTCGTGGGACAGGTTGACGAGGATCCTGCGTACGTAGGCGTCCGGTGCCCGCCGGGCGACTGCCCACCGCCGGGCGGCCCGCAGCAGCGCGGTCTGCAGCAGATCCTCGGCGTGGCCACGGTCGCCGGTCAGCAGGTAGGCGGTCCGTAGCAGCGCCGTCGACCTCGCGTTGACGAAGTCAGTGAAGCTGGCATCGACTCTCACACCGTTCAGAACTCCGCCGACGGCGATCCGGTTGGCATTTCGGCAGCAGCCGCCCGACCGCGCTGCCCGAACGGTACTTCGGAGCTGAGTCGGAAATCAGCCGCATCGAGAGCCGCCCCGACATGCTGCTGTCCACACTCGCCAGCTACCTCGCCGCGGCCGGTGACCGTCCACGCGTGGTCGTCACCGTCGCCGGCCACGACGTCGAGATCGACCTCACGCCGCTGATCAGGCACTGAGCACCGGACAGACGCGGACGCATCATCCGCCGCATTTCGCCGACCGGACGCACCAGTCCCACCCGCCGCGTTTCCCGGCCGGCAGGCCCCGCCGGAGGCAAAGACCGCAACTACCCGCGAAGAAGGCAGGGAGGCGCCCCAGCGCCGACCGGTGTCTGACGGGAGCAACGGCCGCAACCCCGACGAACCGGAGCAAAAAAATGGCCGAAGCCAACCGCCGAGCGAAGCGAAGGCACAACCGTAAGCGGCAGGCGAAGGGTAACCACCGACACGGGGGTGCGGGTGGCGAAGCCCCCGCCCGGAGCGAGCGAAGCGAGCGCGAGGAATCCACGAATCGCGAAAGCGAAAAAGGCGCTCCCGCCTTTGAGCAGGGAGCGCCGATCGATGAGTGGAGCCGAGGGGACTCGAACCCCTGACCCCCACACTGCCAGTGTGGTGCGCTACCAGCTGCGCCACGGCCCCATCTGGTTTGTGCCGCTCTCGCGGGCACTCACGGAATAGTACACACCTCGCGGAGTGGGGTCACATCGGGTGGCTAGTTCTGGGTGGGATCGGACGGGTAGTGGGCGACGGCGGCCATGAGGCCGCCCTGGCGGCGTAGGACCATCTGCCACAGGTCGTCGGGGCGGGGGGCGAAGGCGTCGCTCGGGAGGGCGTCGAAGACGAACCATGAGCCGCCCTCGATTTCGCGTTCCAGTTGGCCGGGGGACCAGCCGGCGTAGCCGGCGAAGACGCGGACGCCCAGGACGCCGGCTACCAGGAGGTCGGGGTCGCCGGAGAGGTCCACGGTGCCCACGGCGCCGGAGACGCGGTTGAAGCCCGCCAAATCGTCCACGCCGGGGCGGGTGCGGGCCAGGCAGATCGCCGCCTCGGGCTGCACCGGGCCGCCCTCGAACACTACCGGCGGCTCACCCGCGAGCGCGCCCCAGCCGCCGAGCACGTCGGCCACCTGGACCTCGGTCGCGCGGTTGAGCACGACGCCGAGCGCGCCGCCCTCCTCGTGCGCCACCACCAGGACCACGGTGCGCTCGAAGTTCGGGTCGCGGAGCGCGGGCGTCGCCACCAGCAGCCGCCCGGTCAACGACTCCATCGCCCTCCCTCGCCGCTTTCTGGACGCACCCCTGCCGTTGCCCGACGATCCGGGCCGCGGTGAGCCGCGGCCGGTTGGGGGCTGACCGGACGACTGTCCCCCCATCCCACCGAGATCCCCGTGCATGGACATCAGCCCCACCAGCAAACATCACCGACCGGGCGGCCGACGATCGGGCGCGCCGGATGGATCTTCGCGAAGCGGGGTGCGAGGGTCATGTCTCGCACCATAGCCTGACCCGCGCGTCCCGGTTAGGGTCTGTTCCGTGACCTCACTCGCGGACGTCGCCGTGATCGGCGGCTCGGGGCTTTACGCGCTGCTCGACGACGCCGAGGAACACGTGGTCGACACGCCGTATGGCCCACCGTCTGACCCGATCACGATCGCCTCGGTGCAGGGGCGGCGCACGGCGTTTCTGCCGCGGCACGGGCGCGACCATCGGCACCCGCCGCACCGGATTCCCTATCGGGCGAACCTGTGGGCGCTCAAGGAGCTGGGCGTGGCGCAGGTGCTGGCGCCGTGCGCGGTGGGCGGGCTGCGGCCGGAGCTCGGGCCGGGCACGTTCGTGGTGCCCGACCAGCTGATCGACCGGACGTCGGGGCGGGTCCAGACGTTTTACGACGACGGGGCCGTGCACGTGAACTTCGCCGACCCGTACTGCGCGACCGGGCGGGCGGTGGTGAAGAAGGTGGCCGCCGAGCACGGCATCGAGGCGGGCGACGGCACGATGGTGGTGGTCGAGGGGCCGCGCTTCTCCACGCGGGCGGAGTCGCGCTGGTACACCGCCATGGGCGGCGCGGTGGTGAACATGACCGGCCACCCGGAGGCGGTGCTCGCCCGTGAGCTGGCGCTCTGCTACACGTCGATCGCGCTGGTCACGGACCTCGACGCGGGGGTGGAGGGGGACCACGGCGTCACCCAGGAGGAGGTGTTCCGGGTCTTCGCCGAGAACACCGAATGGCTGCGGCGGGTGCTGCTCGACGTCATCCCGCGGTTGCCGGAACGACCTGATGACCCGTGCCGGCACGCCCTGGACGGTCTGCGGTAGGCAGCCGCACCACGAAGCGGCAGCCCTCGCCGACGTTGTCGACGGCCACGGCGCCCTGGTGGGCCTCGACGAGGCCGCGCACGATGGCGAGGCCGAGTCCTCCGCCCGCATCCTTCGCGGGTGTACGCGCGGGTGCCCCCCGAAACGCCACGTCGAACACCCGCGGAAGGTCGGCCTCCGGGATGCCGCCGCACGTGTCGCTGACGGCCAGCCAGCCGCCCCCGGCGTCCTGGCCGCCGGTGACCGTGACGGTGCCGTCGGGCGGGGTGTAGCGGATGGCGTTGCGGATGAGGTTGTTCACGACCCTGGACAGCTCGGGGACGGATCCGCGGACGACGGGCCAGCCGGCGGTACCCCCGGAAGGCTCCGCAACGATCCGGATGTTCCCGGCGGCGGCCAGCGGCGTCGCCGAGGCGATGGCGTCGGATATGACGTCGCCGAGCGGGACGTCGGACAGCGACAGCCGCAGCGCGCCGGCGTTGATCCGGGACAGCTCGAACAGGTCGTCGACGAGCGCGGCCATGCGGTCGGTCTCGGCGCTGATGCGGCGGTGGTAGTCGGCGACGGTCTCCGGGTCGGACACGACGCCGTCGTCGAGCGCCTCGGCCATGGCTCGCAGGCCGGCGAGCGGGGTACGCAGGTCGTGCGAGACCCAGGCGACGAGCTCGCGGCGGCGGGCCTCGGCCTCGCGCTCCCGCTCGCGCGCCTCGGCGGCCCACATGCTGGCCCGGGCGAGGCGCCGGCCGGACCAGAGCCCCACGGCGAGCGAGACGGTGGCCGCCGTGCCCACGACGATGAGCAGCACGTGCAGGTCGTGGTCGGAGATGAACATCTGCATCGCCGCGCCGAGGATGCCGGTCAGCACGCTCAGCACGGTGACGAGCAGGATCACCCCGATGTGCGCGGTGACGGAGCGGCCGCGCAGCGCCCGGAGCACGCCGAGGCCGGCGACGGCGACGGCGAGCGAGCCGCCGAGCGCCATCAGGAAGGTGTAAAGGACGTCACGCATACTCGTACCGGTATCCGACGCCCCAGACGGTGAGGATGCGCCGGGGTTCGGCGGGGTCGTCCTCGACCTTCTCCCGCAGCCGTCGCATGTGGACGGTGACGGTGGACTGGTCGCCGAACGTCCAGCCCCACACCTGCTCCAGCAGCTCGGCGCGGCGCAGCACCCGCCCGGGGTTGCGCATCAGGAACACGAGCAGGTCGAACTCGCGCACGGTGAGCGCCAGCTCCCGGCCGCGCAGGGTCACCACCCGCCGCGCGACGTCGACCCGCAGGTCGCCGTCGACCAGCTCGCCGGCCTGCGGCTGCGGGGGCGCGCTGCGGCGCAGGACGGACTGCACGCGCAGGACCAGCTCCCGGGGTGAGAAGGGCTTGGTGACGTAGTCGTCGGCGCCGATCTCCAGGCCCAGCACGCGGTCGGACTCCTCGCCGAGGGCGGTGAGCATGATGATCGGCAGGGCCGGGTCCTGGGTGCGCAGCCGCCGGCAGACCTCCAGCCCGTCGATGCCGGGCAGCATGAGGTCGAGCACCACCAGGTCGGGGCGTTCGAGGCGGTAGGCGTCCAGCGCCGCCTGGCCGTCGCCGGCGAGCCGGACGCTGAAGTCCTCCCGCTCCAGGTATCGCCGGACGACGTCACTGACGGTCGGATCGTCGTCCACGACGAGCACGCGCTGCCCCATCGTTCGAGCGTAGAGCGCGCACCGCGGCGGACCCCGCGCCGCGGGTGGCCGTAAGCGAACCGTCAGGTCTCGCCGCCGAGGTCGGTCCCGTAGGCCTCGTACAGCAGGTCGGCACCGCGCTGGCGGTGCTGCCACACCTCGCGGATGAGCAGGTCGGCGTGCTGGCGGACCCACTCGTGCGAGTGCGGTTCTGCCAGCCGGCCCTCCAGCTCGTCCAGCGCGGTCGAGACCGAGCGGTGGTCGCCGACGAGATCGTCGAGGTACGGCGCCAGGCGCGGCGCGTCGTGGATCACGCCCGCGTAGAGGCCCGACGGGCCCTCCGTCACCTCGACGTGTTCGGCGAAAGCCGCCTTGAGCTGTGCCACCGCGCGGCTCACCTCGGGCCGCCACGCCGGGTCGCCGACCGGCGTCTGGATGGCGTGTTGCATGCGTTGAATACCGCCGAGCAGTTCCATGCCGCACCTCCTGCCCCCATCCATGATGTGACGTGGGACACATCCGTGTCCAGCTCAGAGCGTGGGGATCTCCTCCCCGTCCGCGGCGGCGGCCTCGGTCATCCGGACCAGCCAGGCGTTGACGACGGCGAGCTCCTCGGGGGTGAACCCGGCCGCGAGGCGGGCCTCGACGGCCCGGACGGTCGGCATCGCCTCGCCGAGCCGGGCGCGGCCGGCCCCGGTCAGGAAGATCTGCTGCGAGCGCCGGTCGGTGGGGTGCGGGCGGCGCTCCACCAGGCCGGCCCGCTCGAGCCCACCGAGCATCTCGTTGGCCGACTGGCGGGCGGTGGAGACCTTGCGCGCCACGTCCGCCACGGAGAGCCCGGGCACCTCGTCCAGCATCAGCAGCGACGCGAACTGCGCGACCGACAGATCGTGCTGGACCAGCGCCTCGGCCACGACCCCGCGCAGGGCGAGCCAGGCGTGCCGGACGAGGAAGGTCGAGCAGGCGTCCGAAGCGGCGTTCACCCGACCATTGTGCGCCGGTGGCACTATTGACAGGTACCTGACATTCCTGCCAGTGTGGCGAGCATGACCGTCAGGGACCTGTCAATCAGCGTATCCCGGCAGCGCCGAGTGCTGTCGGTCCTCGTGTTCGCCGCGGTACTCATCTGGATCGACACCACCATCCTGGGCATCGCCCTGGAGCGCATCGCGGACCCGCGCACCGGCCTCGGCGCGACGCCGGGCGAGCTGCAATGGGCCGTCGGCTCGTACGCTCTGCTCTTCGCCACCGCGCTCTTCGCCGCCGGCGCGCTCGGCGACCGCTACGGCCACCGCACGATCCTCGTGCTCGGCCTGCTCTGCTTCGGCGCCGCGTCGGTCTGGGCCGCCGAAAGCCAACATCTGACGGGCAACGCCACGGGCCTGATCCTGGCCCGCGGCCTGATGGGCCTGGGCGGCGCGATGATGATGCCGACCTCGATGGCGATCATCGGCGCGACCTTCCCGCCCGAGCGCCGGGCCGGGGCGATCGCCGCGTGGTCGGCCTCCAGCGGCGTCGGCGTGGCGCTCGGCCCCCTGCTCGGCGGCGTGCTCGTGGACCACTTCTGGTGGGGCTCGGTCTTCCTGGTGAACCTGCCCGTCGTCGCGCTGGCGCTGATCGGGATCGCGGTCGCGGTACCGAATCCGAAGCTGGCGCAGCGGCGGCGCCCGGACCCGGTCGGGCTGGTGCTGTCCACGGCCGGGCTCGCGCTCCTCGCGTACGGGCTCATCGAGGCCGGCCAGGATACCGACTGGGCCCGCTGGCGGGTGTGGGGCCCGATCGCGCTCGGCCTCGTGCTGCTCGCGCTGTTCACCGTCTTCGAGTGGCGCTCCCCCGAGCCGTCGTTCGACCCGCGACTGTTCCGCAACGGCCGGTTCAGCGCCGGCAACCTCGCCCTGGCCGCGCTCTTCTTCGGCATCACCGGCCAGATGTTCTACGGCAACTTCTACCTGCAGGGCGCCCGCGGCATGAGCGCGCTGGACACCGGCCTGGCCTTCCTGCCCGGCGCGCTCGGCGTCGCCGCCGGCTCCCCACTGGGCGCCCGGCTGGCCCGGCGCTTCGGCGTCGGCCTGGTCAGCGGCGTGGGCCTGCTCGTCGTCGCGGCCGCGTTCCTTACCAACCTGGCCTTCGACATCGACACGCCGCTGGTCTTCTTCTGCACCGTCGGGTTCGTCAGCGGTACCGCGATGGGCCTCGCGATCGCGCCCACCGTGGCCGCCGTCATCGCGGTCCTGCCACTGGACCGGATGGGCGCCGGATCGGCGGTGAACAACACCGTCCGGCAGGTCGGCAGCGTGCTCGGCATCGCGCTGCTCGGCACGGTCCTCACCACCACCTACCGGGACCGCATCGAGCCGTCGCTGGCGAACCTGCCGGCCGCGGCCCGCGACGCCGCCTCGCCGTCCGCGGAACACACCCGCGCGGTCGCCGACGCGCTGCACCGCCCGGACCTCGCCGACGCGGCCAACCGCGCGTTCATCGCGGCCATGCACGTGACCGCGGCGTCCGCGGCGGTCGTCGCCTTCCTGGGTGCGGTACTGCTGATGCTCGCCTTCCGCACCCGGCGCGCCCGGGCGGCCACCCAGCGCCCCGAACCGGCGCTCGCCGGCCGCCCCTGACCCGCCCGCCATGCAACCGCGGATCATGAACGGCCGGCGAGTCAGGCAGGCCTCACCCCCGGCCCATCAACCTCTCGACCTCGGCCAGCTCGGCCGGCGTCAGCGGGCCGTGGGCCAGCGCGCCGGCGTTCTCCTCGACCTGGGCGACCGTGCGGCAGCCCGGGATCGGAACGGTCCGCGCGTCGTACGCCCACAGCCACGTCAGCGCGCCCTGCGCCAGCGTGCGCCCGCCCGAGGTCAGCACGTCGCGGATGCCCTCGACGCGGGCCAGGAACTCGGGCGAGGGGCGGCCGTCGGTGAAGTACGTCAGCCACTCCGGGCTCAGCCCGCGCACGTCGTCGCGGGGCAGCTCCGAGGTCGCCGTGTAGCGCCCGCCGAGCAGCCCCATCGCGAGCGGCCCGCGCACGATCACGCCGAGGTCGTGGTGCTCGGCGACGGGCAGCACCCCGAACGAGCCCCGCAGTACCGAGAGGTCGGCCTGGATCGTGGCGCAGTGCGGGCCCGCGGCCGCGAACGCGTCGGCGCGCTCGGGATGGTCGGTGCTCCAGCCGTACGCCCGGATGAGCCCCTGTGCGACCAGGTCCTCCAGCACCGGCACGAGCTCGAGCGCGGCCGGGATCGGCAGGTCGTTGATGTGCAACTGGTAGAGGTCGATGTGGTCGGTGCCCAGCCGGCGCAGCGACTCGCGCACCGCCCGGCCGACGCCGGCCGGCGAGCCGTCGTCCGGGCCGACCTGGCGGGTGCGCTCGTCGAAGGTCCCGCCGAACTTCGTGGCGATCACGGCCTCGTCCCGGCGGCCGGCCAGCGCGCGGGCGAGGACCTGCTCGCTGCGGCCGGCGCCGTAGACGTTGGCGGTGTCGAAGAACGTGACGCCGAGGTCGAGCGCGCGGCGCACGGCCCGGATCGACTCCTCGTCGTCGACCTCGCCCCAGCCGAGCGGCTGCTCGCCGGCCCAGAACGGGCCGCCGATCGCCCAGCAACCCATGCCGAGCCCGCTGACCTCGATGCCACTGCGCCCCAGGAATCGCGTTTTCATGCGGTCGACACTGCCACCTGGAGCGCGCTCCAGGTCAACAGGTCAACCACGGGTCAACAGTTCGTCTGCACGAACTCCGCTTTTCCGGATGCGGCCCATTGATACGGAATTTGCCGAAACCAGTAGAGCGGCGGTAGATGCGAGGTGGCCACGTACACCTGACCGGGGAAACAGCGGGTGACGCGCAACCGCGCGCGCCATGCGTGGTCGGCGGTCGTCACGAGAACGACCGAATGCCAGCCGTACTGCCGCGCGAGCCGCCCGATCGCCCGCGCCTCGCCGCGGGTCGTGTTCGGGTCGGGGTGGAAACACAGCACGGTGACGCCGGGCTCGGCCGGCAGGCAGCGGCCCGAGTCGGCGTCGGACTGCACCGTGGACTGCACGAGATAGTCGGCGCGGTGCGCCTTGGCCAGCTCGATCGCGAGCCGGTCCCGGTCGTCGTCGCCCGGCCCGCCCAGCTCGACGATCGCGTCGACGTGCGCCGGGACGACGGGCAGGCGCGGCCACACGAAGTAGCGCGCCGTCAATCCAAGAAACCCGATGAGCGTGATCGCCACGGCGATCAAAATGCGATTCCGCCACCTCCGGCTCATGCGCCGCAGCATTTCAGCCGCAGTTGAAGAAAGCGTGGACGCCGAATCGGGAAGTCGCCCGATTTCTGCGGACATGAGGTACGTGCGACAATGCGCTGGCAGCCATTTACCAGCGCATTCTCGGCGTTTTCTCAGGCGTGATCTGCGTCACTCGCGGTGCAGCACCTCACGCAGCCACGGCGCGAAACCGGGCGGGTCCAGCACAAATGCGATGTGCCCACCGGGAAACGGCACCGGCTCGCGAGATCGTCACCTCCTACGCCGCCGCCCTGGAGAACGGCGACGCGGCGGCACTCGTCGCGCTCCTCACCGAGGACGTCACCTGGTCGATGCCTCCACTTCCGCACTGGTACCGCGGGCTGCCGGCCGTCACCGACTTCGCGCTCCGGCTGCCGCTGAGCGTTTGCGGCAGCTGGCGTCATCTGGTCGCGGCGGCGAACGCGCAGCCCGCCGTGGCCAGCTACCTGCGCGCCGGCGAGACCGGCGCGCACGAGGCGTGGTCGCTCGACGTGCTGACGTTGCGCGACGGCCGGATCGCGGAGATCACCTCGTTCATCGATCCGGCCGTCTTCGCGCGCTTCGGCCTCCCGCCGCGCCTGCCGTGAACGCCCGCGCCTACCGCGAACAGGTCCATACGACCGGGACCGCGTCCGGGCCGGGCACGTAGCCCGCGACCGTGACGCCGTCGTCGCTGATCGCCGACACGACGACGCCATGGCCCCCGCCGGGCGGCCGCTTCACCGTCTCCCCGCCGGGCGGCAGCAGCTTCACCGTCTCTCCGCCGGCCACGAGCCTGCCGTCGCCGGCCGTCCAGCCCTGCCGGTTGACCGCCTCGATGACGGCGTCGCCCGTGATCGCGCCGGTCGCGGCGTTCAGCAGCAGCCCGCCGCCGGCGATCCAGATGGTCACCCAGCCGCCGCGGATCGACATCGCCCTGGAGCCGCCGTTGGTGGGGTTCTGGGTGACGTCGCCGCCGGTGACGGCGGCCTTTACCAGCTCAAGCGTGCCGTCCGGCCGCCACAGCGCCGCGGTGCCGCTGCCGCCCGTCTCGCTCACGCTGCCCACGATCGTGCCGTCCTCGTCGATGCCCATGGCCCGGCCCTGCCACCCGGCTCCGGGCAGCGCCAGCATCGTCGGCTTGTCGTTGGGCGAGCGCCACATCGCCGGCCGGTTGCCCACCACGCCGGCGATCATGCCGCGCTCGTTGACGGCGTTCGCCTCCGCGACGCCGCCGCTGAGCCGGGTCACCTTGCCGCCGGCGTACACCCAGGCGGCGGGCTTGTCGTCGCCGCTCGGGAAGCTCGTGCCGACCGCGAGGCCGGTCGACGTGGCGTCACGCAGCTCCTGGTCATCGCCGGACATGGGCACCGGGACGGGCCGGCGATCGATCCAGATCACGGCCTGCGGCTTACCGTTGGGATAGGTGCGCCCGAGGATGTACTTCCCGGTGGGGTCCGCGCCGGTGACGACCCCCTTGGGCGACCCTGACGCCGTCGTCAACTGCTGTGCGGTACAAGCGAGGGATTTCGGCTTTTCGGTTTTTTCCGATGCGGCCAGCTGGGCCGGCGTGACCGTGTTGTCCGCGCCGACCCGCGGGCCGAGGCCCGCGAACGCCCATCCGGCGGCCAGGACCACGATCACGGCCGCTCCCGCGCCGGCCACTCCCATCGCCCGCACCCGGCGGCCGTGCCGCTCCCCGTCGGCGACCGCTCGCATTACATCCACTGTGGACCTCCCTGGTTCCCCGTTGTCAAGGGCGCGGAACACCGCCGCGCCGAACCGCTCTTCGGCGTCCATTGCGGATCAGCCCTCCAATCTGACGTTGACCGTGTCCCCGAGCAGGCGCCGCAGCGTCGCCAGCCCTCGGGCGGATTGACTCTTGACGGTGCCGGCCGAGCAGTCGAGCGCCGCGGCGACGTCCTCGACCGACATGTCGCACAGGAAGCGGAGGATCAGCACGGCCCGCTGCCGCGGCGGCACCCGCTCGAGCGCCGCCCGCACCGTCACCGCGTCGGTGACCCGCTCGTCGAGGCGGACCCCGGGGTCGCCCCGGTCCGGCAGGTCGGCCACGAGCGCGGTCCGTGCCCAGGGCCGGCGCTTCTCGTCGACGTACGCCCGCACGAGCATGGTCCGCACGTACTGGTCGAGGTGCTCGACCTCGCTGATCCGCCGCCACCGCACGTAGAGCCGGGTGATCGTCTGCTGGACGAGGTCATCGGCCCGATGCCCGTCCCCGCACAGCACGTAGGCCAGCTTGTGAAGCCCGGGCAGGCGCCCGTTCACATACTCGACGTATTGCCGCTGTCTCTCGGTACGCACCGGTTGGCATCCCTTCCGCCCTGCGTCCCGACTTCAACGGCTCGCCACCCGCTCCAGGTTGCATGCACCTCGAACGGCAGCACGAGTCCGTGCGCCAGGTCCTTGCCGCGGGGCGGTCCCGTCCGCGACAGCGGGGTCTGATGCCAGCCGACAGCGGCCGCTAGGAGATCGTGACCGGGATCTCCTGGTAGCCGTGAAAGGTCATCAGGTCGAGGGTCCGCGGCGGACCGGCCAGCGACAGCCGCGGGAATCGGCGCAGCACCATCGGCAACGCGAGCTGGATCTCCAGGCGGCTGAGCGCGGCGCCCAGGCAGTAGTGCGGTCCGACCGAGAACGACATCGGATGGTTGTCCGGCCGGCTGGGGTCGAAGACATCCGGATCCGCGAACCGCCGCGGATCCCGATTCGCCGCCCCGAGCAGGACGAGCGCCTCGCCGCCGGCCGGCACCGGTACCCCCATGATCTCGGTGTCCGCCGCCGCCCACCGGACCCCGAACTGGACCGGCGTCTTGAACCGGAGAATCTCCTCCACGTATGCGGGCGCCAGCTCCGGCCGGTTCGTCAGCTCGGCGTGGGCCTCGGGCCGATCGAGCAGCAGGATGAGCCCGTTGCCGATCGAATGGACGCTGGTGAGGAACCCGGCGTTGTATAGCCCGATCAGGTTGGAAACCAGTTCGGCGTCGCTGAATTCGGCCTCCCCGGACGCCTGGGCCTGGAGGAGTGCACTGGTGAGGTCGTCCCGCGGCGCGGCTCGGCGCGCCGCGATGAGGTCGGCGAAGTACGCGGTCAGCTCGCCCGCCGCCGCGTCGCCCGCCTGCAGGTATCGCCAGTTCTGCGGGCCAGGCTCCAGGACCAGGGAGAACGGTTCCGACCGGGCCGGGAACCACGCCCGGTCCTCCTCCGGTACGCCGACCAGCTCGCCGATGACGTCGCTCGGGAGCGGATAGGCGAACAGCGCCATGAAGTCGACCGGCCTTCCGCCGGCCCCCATTTCCTCGAGGTGGTCGAGGCGGCGATCGATGAGCCGGACGATCGCGGGCTCCAGCCTCGCCATCCGCCGCGCCGTGAATGCCTGCGCCAACGGCCGGCGCAACCGGGCGTGCTCCGGCGGGTTGAGAAAGAAGACCGTCTGCTGCAGCACCTGCAACGACGGCCGGCGCCGCCACAGCGGCTCCGGGCGGCGGTCCAGCTGATCCAGGTACGCGGCGTCCAACATGCGGAATGTCGAGTCGCGCATCAGCCGTTCGATCGCCTCGTACCCGTGCACGACGACCGAGTACCGGTCAACGGCGGGGTCGAGCGGGCTGGCCTGGCCGAGGCGGTGCAGATCGGCGTAGAAGGGATACGGGTCTCGCCGGCCTTCGGCCGAGAACAGATCCTTCAGGGCGATAACGGTCTGCATCGGGCCACGCCTCCCTAAGGCGTCCGGAAACACACCAAGCGTCCGGCCGATGATAGTCCAGCAAGTGAGAGACGTCGATGATTCCTCGCGATCCGCTTTGATGATCGCCTATCTATAGATCAGCTCGGCTAAGCCGTCCGCGACACCCGGCGCAGCAAAGAACTGGTGTCGAGGGCAACCACGAACGGCTCCCGCACGGTCATCACCGCACCCGCTTCGGCTACCGCATGCTCGACGTACTGGGAGCCGTCGAGTCGCAACATTCGCAACGTCACCGAAGCCGGCGGCTCCTGCTCGACGAGCAGGTACCAACCGATGCCGGCGGCGGCGTACAACTGCGGCTTGACCAGGCGGTCCGCGCCCGCATTGCCCGGCGAGACGACCTCGACGACCAGCAAAACGTCGGACGCATCGATCACGAGACCGTCGTCATCGGTGTCCGCCACGACAATGTCGGGAATCAGGATGCGGTCGGTCTGCAGACGAACGTTCACGGCTTCGAGCACAAGCAGGCCGGCCGCCGAGGCCGCGTCATCGAGCACCCTCGCCAACTGCAGGGACAGGCGCTGGTGTCGCTTGCTCGGCGCCGGGCTCACCAACAAGCTCCCATCCAGCAGCTCGATCCGATCCGCCGTCTCACCGAGCGCAAGGTACCCATCCTCGTCCCACGGCCCCTCATGCTCAAACACGGCAACGGCTATCAGCTCACTCACCTCCCGACGGCTGCGCCACAAGCCTGCCATGCTGACCGGCCACCGGCGACGCGCACGCCTGAAGACTCACCGTGGGAGTGTAGAGCATAAGGCCATGTGGCCAAATCCCTCGATGGAGGGTACGACACCATGCCCGCGATTGGTACATGACCGCGATACGGGGCAGACGACGCAGGTTGCGCACGCCCTCATCCACGCGAAGGAAGGCACCATGACTCCCCACAAAGTCGCCGTCATCACCGGTGCGTCCCAGGGCATCGGCGCGGCGCTCGTGAGCGCGTACCGCAAGCTCGGCTACGCGGTCGTCGCGAACTCTCGCTCCATCACGCCATCCGATGACCCCATGCTCCTGACCGTCGCGGGCGACATCGCCGACCCGGCCGTCGGCGCCCGCATCATCGAGCAGGGCCTGGCCGCGTTCGGCCGCATCGACACGCTGATCAACAACGCCGGCGTTTTCCTGGCCAAGCCGTTCACCGACTACACCGAGGCGGACTACGACCTCATGACCGGCGTGAACCTGCGCGGGTTCTTCGAGATCTCGAAGCGGGCCGTCGCCGCGATGCTCACCCAGGGCGGCGGGCACATCGTCAACATCTCGACCAGCCTGGTCGACCACGCCCGTTCGAGCGAGCCGTCCGCACTGACATCGCTGACCAAGGGCGGCCTCAACGCGGTCACCAAGTCCCTGGCGATCGAGTACGCCGCTCGTGGCATCAGGGTCAACGCCGTCTCGCCCGGCGTCATCCGTACGCCGATGCACCCGCCCGAGACCTACGAGGCCCTCGCCCGCCTGCACCCGCTGGGCCGGATGGGCGAGATCAGCGACATCGTCGACGCGATCACCTACCTGGAGAACGCCCCCTTCGTCACCGGCGAAATCCTGCACGTCGACGGCGGCCAGAGCGCCGGCCACTGAGTCCGTCCGCCCCCAGGCTCACAAGCCACGAGCTGATAGTGGCCATGTGGCCCTATTATGGATGCATGCTTGCGCGCCGGACCAGGGCTCAACACGCCAACGATGACCTGGCCGCCGGTACCATGAGGCGATCGAGACTGCAGGAGGGCAGGCACGACATGACAGTCGCATCGAACCTGCCCGACCGGCCGCTGACCCTGGACGACGTCACTCGCCTCGCCGAAGCCGACAGCAACCACCGGTTCGAGTTGAGTGAGGGGAATCTGGTCGTCATGCCGCCGGGCACCTGGCGCCACCAGGAAATCAGCATGCTTATGAGCGCCTGGTTGCTGACTCATGGCTACCGCGGTCGCGTCAACGTCGCACCGGGTGTGCGCACCGCGACCGACAACCTGAACGGCCGCATCCCGGACCTGGTCGTCACCAATGGGCCGGTCGCGGACGACACCGTCTGGCTGGACCCGGCAAGGGTCGCCTTGGCGGTCGAGATCGTGTCAAAAGGCTCCGAGCGGATGGACCGCTGGCTCAAGCCCGTCGAATACGCCGCGGCCGGCATCGCGCTATTCTGGCGCGTAGAGCCCGACGACACCGTGAACCAGTTCCGCCTCGACGGCGATCGGTACGTCGAATACGGCTCGGTTTCCCTGGACGATCTTCTCGCCGGAGACGTGCCCAGCCTGGCCTGATCCCACCAGTCGCAGATCAGCCGATTGCTGCGTGCAGCACCCGGGCCTGCGTGCCGTCGTCGACACCGGCCAGCAGTTCACTGTCGCGCAGCGCGACCGCGAGATGGTGCTGCCGGCCGCAGGACAGTTCGGCCGGCGCGGGTACCGGCCGCCAGTCGATCCCGTCGGTGGTCAGCCAGAGGCGATAGCTGGTGCCGTCGCAGACCACCGCGACCGCGCGGCCGTCGCCGACCGCCAGGCCGGCAACCCGGGCCACCTCGGTGCCGCTCGTCGAGCCGAACGGTCGCGCCGGCTGCCAGCCGCCAGAGCGGCCGCGGAGCCAGGAGGCGAAGCGCCCTTGGCGTACCCCCACCGCGAGCGCCCCGTCCGGCCAGCCCGCGATCCGCTCGACCGCCGTGTCCCCCGCCGCATCCGGGAGCACCTCACGCTGCCAGGCCACGCCGTCCGTCGACCGCCACACCAGGGGTTCGCGGGCGGCGCCGGGCGAGTTGTGGCGCTGCAGTGCGCCGGCGAGCAGCCACGTGCCGTCGGCCAGCGCGGCAGCCGCGCTCGCCTCGGTCATCGCGTCGGCGTCCGAGGAGAGCGCCGGGTCGCCGTCGACAAGAGCGAACTGGCCGCCGTCCGACGACTGCCACACCACCGCGCCGGCCCGGCCGTTCGCGCCGATGCGGTTGCCGGCCAGCACGAAGCCGCGCGTACCGGCGGCAACGGCGTTGACCCCGATCGCGGCGTTGCCGCCGAACAGCTCGAACCGAGCGGGCACCTCCCGCAGCGGGCCGTCCGGCAGCATCGCCACCCAACTGCTCGTGCGCGGGTTGGCGTGCACCCCGCCGGCGGTGGCGCCGAGCGCGACGAGCCGGCCACCGGCGCACCCGGCGGAGTACAGCAGATTCTGCGGCCCGTACACCGACACAGGCTCCACCCGCAGCGCCTGCCACGACCTGCCGTCCGCACTGCGGAACAATCCCGGGGCGGTCACGTCCGGTCCGGTGCGGGTGCCGCCCACCGCGTACCAGGAGTCGCCGCAGCTCACCACGTCGGTCACGGCGAGGCCCGGTGCGATGTCCGGCGCGGCCTGCCAGCGCACGGAGACCGCCGACGGCGACGGCCGAGGGGCCGGCCCGTCACAGCCGGACAGGGTCAGCGCCAGCGCCAGCCCCCCGGCGGTCATGGCGGCCGCTTCCGTACCAGTACGCCACGAGCCCATCGGATCCACCTCCCGGTCCATTCTCAACGTCAAGGATCTGAAGCCGGCCATCCCCCGCTTCTGGCGCGTAGAGCCCGACGACACCGTGATCCAGTTCCGCCTCGACGGCGATCGGTACGCATACGCAGCGCGAGGAGCCACACAAGGCCGACGCGGGCCACGAGGCCCGTTGCATCCCAGTCTCTGATGATGTATCGGCCGCGGTGTACGGTGATGCACGCCGATGGCAGTCGCGTTCACGAGGAGGCCGAGCACGCTGTGGACCACCGCGTCTGGTTCGTCCTCGGAGTACTCCTCGGCAATGGTGTCGGGTGTCTGCTGGCCGTCTTCTGCCTGGTCCGGATGACCGACCAGCGACGGACGGTGCGCAATCGCCTTCTGCTGGTCCTGATCGGGTCGTGGGCGCTGGTCGAGACCGCGCGCGACGACATGCTCTTCGTGGCCGCCACCGCCATCCACATGAGTGATTATCAGGTCCATTTCTTCCTGGCCCCGAGCATGGCACTGACCGCGGTCGCCGTCCTGTTCACGATGGCCGTCTTCTGGTTGGCCGCCGCGCGCCCTCGACCGCTGTGGACGGTCGGGGGCGGGACGGCGGTCGGTCTGTTGTTGGCCGCGACAAGCCTGCAGGCGGCATTTTCCGGCCGCACCGGATCGGCCATGTCGATCGATATTGTCAATGCCGCAGTGATTGCCGCTGGACTCGGCGCGATGACCGGGATCGCGGTGCGGCTGGGAACCGGGGCCACCAGCCGACCGGCAATCGCGACTGCCGTCACGCTGCTGGCGATCTGTCTGACGATTGCGCAGTACCTGATTGCCGGAGAGGTGACGACCGATCCGTCCATCGCGGTCGACAGCGACGCAGGGATCGATCCGATCCAGTTGGCCGTGTTCACCGCAGTGGCCTTCGGAGTCCGGGCCATCGTGCTCACCTTCATGAGCATGATCGACGAGAGCCGCCCAGAGCCCTTGGTGGACCACGTCGACGCCCGCAGCAGCCGGTAGCCGGCCGCCCGGTCCTCAGCTCACCGCCTGCTTCACGAGCGCGCCGATCCTCGCCTCGTCCTCGGCGGTCAGCGCGGTCAGCGCGAACGAGGTCGGCCACATGGCACCCCCGTCGAGGTTCGCCTCGTCACTGAAGCCGAGTGTCGCGTACCGCGTCTTGAACTTCGCCGCGCTCTGGAAGAAGCAGACCACCTTGCCATCACGGGCGTACGCGGGCATCCCGTACCACAGCTTCGACGTCAGGACCGGCGCGTTGGCCTTGATCACGGCGTGCAGCCGCTCGGCGATCACGCGGTCGGACTCCGACATTTCGGCGATCTTCGCGAGCACGTCGCTCTCCGTGTCGGCCTTGGCGCCCCGCCGAGGGCTGGTCTTCAGCTCCTTGGCGCGCTCCTTCATCGCGCTGCGCTCCTCGTCGGTGAAACCGTCGTACTTCTCGCCGTTCGTGGTGGTGGTCTTCGTCCTGGTCGACATGACAACGTTCCGTTCTGTGACGTGTGGTTTCGGGGAACTGGCTTGCTTCAGCGTGGATCGATCTCGTTGGCCTTGATCAGAACCAAGGTCACCACTTGCCCGCCTGCTGGCGGGTCGGCGCGTTGAGCCGGTTGAAGGCGTTGGCGACCGCGATATTGAGCAGCAGCGCGGCCAGCTCCTTCTGGTCGAAGTGCTTCGCGGCCACGTCCCACACCTGATCCGGCACCGGATCGGGCCGGTCGGCGAGCCGGGTCACGGCCTCGGTCAGGGCCAGCGCGGCGCGCTCCTCATCGCTGAACCAGGGCGTCTCCCGCCAAGCGGCGACGGCGTGCAATTGGTCGGCGGTCGCGCCGTGCTGGCGGGCCTGGTGGGCGCCCCCAGCCACACACGGCCCGCAGCCGTTGATCTGGCTGGTCCGCAGGTGGGTCAGCGCCAGCAGCTTGCCGTCCACCCCGGCGCCCGCGATGGCTCTGGTGACGGCCATCAGGGCCTCCATCGCCTCGGGGATCAGAACCGCCGGATTCGGCATGCGCTCGGTCGACATCGATTCTCCTTCGTCGTCGGTGTTGCTGACAGGAGTCATCCGACCATCGGCGCGCCGTGGCCCGCGCGGTCCGTGGGACACCGTGGGACACGGAGAACCCGGCTCAACAGCGCAAACGCATCGCCGATCCGTTTGCGTGAAGCGGGACGGGTACGGTGTCGCACGTGTCCAGCCCCCAGGAACGACTGGTGGCTCAGCTCGCCCAGATCAAGGAGCTGAGCGGGCTCAGCCTGCGCGCCCTCGCCCGCCAAGCGGGTCTGAGCAGTTCGTCGCTGTCCCGGTACCTGACCGGTCGGCTCGTGCCGCCGTGGGAGGCGGTCGTGGCGCTGTGCCGGGCCGTGGGCCGCGACCCCCGGCCACTGCGCGCGGTGTGGGCCGAGGCGACCAAGGCCGGCGCGGCGCCCGCCCCGCGCCGCAACGACCTGCCGGCCGACCTGTTCGACTTCACCGGCCGGGAGGCGGAGTCCGCGCTGGTCGAAGAGCTGCTGCGCACCACCGGCGCGGTCGCGATCGACGGCATGGCGGGCGTGGGCAAGACCAGCCTGGCCGTGCACGTGGCCCATAGGGTCGGCCCGACGTATCCGGACGGCGGGCTCTACCTCGACCTGCACGGCTTCACTCCCGGCCAGGAGCCGCTGGAGCCGCAGGCCGCGCTGGGCCGGCTGCTGGGCGCGTTGGACGTCACGCACCCCCCGGACAACGCCGCCGAACGCGCGGCGCTCTGGCGGTCGGAGCTGTCTCGCCGGCGGGCACTCGTCGTGCTCGACAACGCGGTCGACGCGGAGCAGGTGCGCCCGCTGCTCCCCGGCGCGGGGAAGTCTGCGGTCCTGGTCACTAGCCGCCAACGGCTGGTCAGCCTGGACGGGGTGCCGCCGGTGTCCCTGGAGCCACTGGCCAACAACGACGCGGCACACCTGTTCGGCCGGGCGGCCGGGCTTGCGCTCACCGAAGAGGAAGCGGTCAGCCAGGTGCTGCGGCAGTGCGGCGGGCTCCCGCTGGCGCTCCGGATGGCGGGCGCGCGGCTTCGCCACCGCCCAGGCTGGACGGTGGCGGTGCTGGCCGAGCGGCTGCGCGACACTGCCGGCCGCTTCGACTCCGTGTTCGGCATGTCGCTGCAGCAACTCGACGCTGTTCAGCGCCGCGTGTTCCGGCTGCTGGGCGTGCTGCCGGGCGCCGACTTCGACGCGGCAGCGGCGGGCGCGCTCGCCGACATGCCGTCCGACCGGTTGGGAGCGGTACTGGAGGAACTGGTCGACGCCCACCTGCTCCAGGAGATCTCGCCCGGGCGGTACCGGATGCACGACCTGATCCGGCAGTACGCGGCGGACATCGCCGCCGACGAGGAACCGCAGGCCGAAGCCGCCCTGCGCCGAGTCCTGAGCCACTATCTGGCGCAGGCGGTTGCCCACGATCGGACGCTGCCCTCGCCGCACCGCAGGGAACCCTCGCCGGGCGATCCAGCGAAGGCCATGGCCTGGTTCGATCTTGAGTACGTCAACCTGGTCGCCTGTTTCGACGCCGCCGTGCGGCTCGGCATGGACGAGGTGGTGGCCGAACTGCCGCAGGCCATGCGGGTCTGGTTCTTCCGGCACCGCGGAACCGACGACCAGGCACGCCTCCTCGAAGCCGCCGCGGCCGCCGCTGGACGTCTCGGCCACGACCAGCAGCGGGCTTCGCTGCTGGCAGACCTCGGCTTCGCCCGTGCCGCCGCCGGACGCCTCGCCGAGGCGCTCTCCGCCTACGAACTGGCCGAGCGGTCCGGGCCCGACGACAACGACCTCGCCGCCGGTCTGGCGCTGCGCATCGGCTTCGTGCACCGGGATCTCGGCGACCTCCAAGCGGCACAGGCACACTTCCGGCGTGCACGCGAGCTGTTCGAGAAGATCGGACACCGCGCCGGGCAGTCCCAGGCGCTGGCCTTCGACGGATGGGTGACCCTTCATCTCGGGCGACACAGCGAAGCCGTCGAACTCGCCCGGTCTGCCGTCGCCCTGGCCGACGGCCCGGCCCAGATCACCGGGCTCGTCACCCTCGGTGTCGCACTGGCATCGGACGACCCGACGGAGTCTCTGCGAACACTGCACGACGCATTGCGGCTGTCCGAGCAAAACAACCTTCAACACAACCTGGCGCTGTGCCACAACTATCTCGGTGTCGCGCTGCGGATCATGGGTTCACCCGAGCAAGCGCTCGAACACCACCGGCGCGCCTTCGAGCTGCTGGAACCCCTGGCCGAGGTACAGCTGGAGATCGACTTTCTGCACACCTACGCCGAGACATGCCGCGCGGCGGGTCGCAATGACGACGCGCTGGCGCTGCTCGACCGGACCATCGAGTTCGCGCGGAAGCTGGGCCGGCCGCACGACGAGAACCTCGCCCGTACGGCGCGGGAAGCCATCGTGGAGAGCGCGCAGCCGCCCACCTATTAGCTAAGCTGTTAGCTAAGGAGGTCGCAGTGTCCGAAGCAGCCGCATTCAACATCCACGACGCCAAGACCAACCTTTCGCGGATCATCGACCGCGTGGAGCACGGCGAGGAGATCATCATCAGCCGGGCCGGCACACCGGTAGCAAAGGTCATCCCCTTGAACCGCCGAGTCAACCGCGCGGGCCGCGGCTCGCTCGCCGGCCGTCTGGCCATGGCCGACGACTGGGACTCGTCCGACGTCAACGACGCGATTGCCCGTGACTTCGGCCTGACGTCGTGAGCCTTCTCCTCGATACGCACGTCGTCCTGTGGTGGCTCGCCGACGATCCAACCCTGCCCGACGCCATCAAGGACCAGCTCGACCACGAGCCGGACGTCTACCTGAGCTCGGCAACCGTCTGGGAAGTGGCAATCAAACAAGCCCTCGGCAAGCTCCAGCCGGCCGACCTACCCGAGCGCGTCCGCGACGCCGGCTTTCGACCCTTGCCGATCACCGCCGAACACGCCATCGTCGCAGGCCGTCTGCCTCTCCTGCACCGCGATCCCTTCGACCGGATGCTCGTCGCCCAGGCCCAGGTCGAAGGCCTGACACTGGCCACCCGCGATCCCGAAATCCAGAAGTACGATGTCAGCATCCTTCCGCTCTAAGGTCTGTTTCATACCTCGGTGGGTGCAACGGTCGCCTACTAGAGCGGAGTCTCCTGATAGGTCGCCTCGCGCCAGTGAGCGTCCTGGCGCAGCCAGACCTCGCCGACGAGCACATCGCGGGGCACGGGCTTGCCTGCGTAGGTGCCATCGAGCGTGCTGTGGAAGCTGACGAGCGCTTCGTCCGGGCCGAGCGGCGTCGTGGTCAGGTCGTCCGTCAGGTAGCCCCGGAAAGCGTAGTCGTTCAAGTGGTCGAGCAGCTGTGCGCGCCCGTCGAAGCGGGCATAGGACATGATCGAGACATGGTTGTCGGTGACGAGAGCTGCGACCTTGTCCCGGTTTTGTTCGATGAACGCGGTTCGCAGCTCGGCCACGGCAGCGGCCAACTCGCGATGCAAACGGTCCCCCTGCACGTTCGTACCCCCTTACTGCGGCCGGGCAAGCCCGCGTCTCCTGGCATCCCGAAGTCGCGACCATCGGGACATAACGGGAATGGTTCTACCCACCAGGGCGCCGGGTAACACGGTCAAACATGTTGACCACAGCTGGGGAGCGAACGAAGCGAGCGCGAAGGATCCTCCACCGCCAACGGCGAACGCCCGGGGCGTTTCAACAGTGGAGGTAGTGACGGCCTACTTGAACCGGCCGAGAACTTGAACACACGCTGGCCGCGTCTCCCGTGGTCACACAGCTTCATGGCGTAATGACGACACATGGAGCTGATCAAGGCCTCCTCGTCGCGTGGGGCGGGCCAACAAAGCCCGCCCGCAGCGCCCTCAAGAACCAGCACCTGCGTGTCCGAGTGCGGGAGGCGCCCGATGTAGTGGATGCCACGCTGCGCACCTACGACCGACTGCCGGAGGCCGTAAGGGCTCGGCCGCCTCTGCGTCGCGCATGGATGCCCGGGGACGCCGGCCTCTGACAGGCAGCGACGAACTCAAAACACTCCGGCGGCCACATCGATCTCGATGGGGCCGCCGGAGTCGATCTCCACTGGAGGTAACGGTGGCTTACTTGAACCTTCCATCGACGCAACGCCCGGTGCCGCTGAGGCGCAAGTGATCTCCTCGCAGACCGGACCCGTTACTGTCGCATATCGAAAGGCAAACCATCGCGGATCGGAACCGTCGTCGAGAGCGGCCCAGTCGGTTCCGTCAAGGATTCTGCGCAGGTCGGAGATCTCCTCAGCCACTCCGACATCATGCCCCCGACCGACACGTTTCCGGCTCTGCGGATCGACTTCCGGAGTCCCTACGAGACGAGCGGCGTCAGACCGGCAGGTGCCCACCTTGGGCGAGACATCTTCAACACGCTGGACCACCTGACAGAACACCGTGTGTGAACGGTGGAGCGAAGCTCCCCACTGGGGAGCACGGCGGAGACGGGCGCGGGGAATACGACGCCGCCAACGGCGAACGCCCCCTGCGTGAGCAGGGGGCGTTCAACAGTGGAGGTGCCGGGAATCGAACCCGGGTCCTTCGTCGCTTTGTTAGGGCTTCTCCGAGCGCAGCTCGCTGTGCCTCTACTCGGCCCTACCAATCACGCGAGCGAGTTGGTATGACGGGCCCAGTCACGATTGATCTCGCCGCACGAGCCCCGTGACAGGACTCGGTTGGCCAGCCTTCTAGCTGATGCCGGTTACTGGGCCGAAGGCACTCCCAGACCGACAGAACTTCACCCTGGCTTAGGCAGCGAGAGCGAGTTCGGAGCGCTTGTAGTTGGCGCTTATAACTTTCCGACGACTGATTCACGAGACAACGTCGGCTTCCTCGGCTCGCTTCCCCTATCGCCACAAACAAAGTCGAAACCAGTCACCCCCGCGCGGGTGGTGTTGGCTGCCGCACCCCTCGTGCGACCGATCAAGCGTAACGCCTCCCCGCCACAGTTTCATCCCGGTATCCCGGAACACTTCTGGCCGTCGATCGTGCAGGTGAAGGGCTCGTTGCGGACGCCGAGGCCCTCGACCTCGAAGCGCAGGGTCGCCGAGCCACCCGGCTTGACGGTTCGGGTCGCGTCCACCGGGGTGAAGTTCAGGCGTACGCCGGTGCGGGTCGGAGGCGGGATCGACCGGCGGGCGCGGGGCCACCTTCGCCACGCCGGTCGCGTGGGCGTTCAGGACGGCGGCGGCGAAGCCGGGCACCGGCGTGGTCGGGCGTGGGCCGGCGGTGGAGCGGATGTGCGAGCTCAGGCCGGGGGCCGAGCGGCTCGGCGCGTTGGGCTGGCGGGGCAGGCGGTTGAACGGCCCGCCGTCGTTGCGCCGCGGCGTGGCCGGCGGCTCCGGCGGCGGTGTGGCGGCCTCCGGCTGCTCGGCCGCTCGCGCGGCGACCTTCGCCAGGGTGGCCGCCAGCGGGCCTTCAAACAGGGAGGTGTGCGTCATGAGCAGTACCCTCCGCCGCATGGTCCCCTGCCGGCCCAGGAAACCGCTCTGCGTAAGCGTGAGGCGGCTACCCTCGCCGCGCTCGGCGAGGGTCACCGCGACGACCGTGTGCAGACGCGTGAGAGCGCGTCTACTCAGCGTTGCCCTTGCCGCGGCGGCCCATAACGCGAGCGATCTCCCGGTCGGCGTCGCGTTTCGCCAGGGTCTGGCGCTTGTCGTACGCCTTCTTGCCCCGCGCCAGCGCCAGCTCGACCTTCGCCCACCCGTCCGCGAAGTACACCGACAGCGGCACCAGGGTCAGGCCGCTCTCGCGCACCTTCACCCCGATACGCTCGATTTCCTGCCGCTTCAGCAGCAGTTTCCGGATCCGCCGGGGTGGGTGGTTGGTCCAGGTGCCCATCGTGTACTCGGGGATGTGCATCGCGTGGAGGAAGACCTCGCCGTCGGAGATCTGCCCGAACGCGTCCACGAGCGAGCACCGCCCGGCCCGCAGGGACTTGACCTCGGTCCCGGTCAGCGCGATGCCGGCCTCGAACGTGTCAAGAATCTCGTAGTCGTGGCGCGCCTTCCGGTTGGACGCGACCAGCTTGCGTCCCTTTTCGCGCGGCATCGACCCCTCCTGAGTTTCTCGACCGGACTGAAGAGTATCGCGCCGGGCAAGACCATTTACAGCACCGCCGAACGACGCACCTGGGCAGGCGCCGAGCGAGCCGACGGCGGGATCAGCAGAGGCAGGCGGGGAGCCAATCCAGGGGCTGGACCGGGGTGCCGTTGAGGCGGACCTCGAAGTGCGGGTGGTACCCGGTCGAGGCGCCCGTGGTGCCCACGCGGCCGATCAGTTCGCCGCGCCGCACCCGCTCGCCGACGCGCACCAGGATCGCGGACTGGTGGGCGTAGCACGTCGCCAGGCCCTTGCCCTGGTACAGGCCGTGCGAGAGGCACGTGTAGTTGCCGTTGCCGCCCGACGGGCCGGCCCAGACCACGACGCCGTCGGCGGCGGCGACGATCGGCTGGCCGCCGCCGGCGGCCACGTCGATGCCCGCGTGCAGTTGATAGACCTTGTACACCGGGTCGAACCGCATCCCGAAGTTGCTCGACTTCCAGCCGTGCACCGGCATCACGAAGAACGCGCCCTCCTTCGGGCCGACGGCGGTGGTGACGGGCGCCTTGGCCGCGGTACCGCCGCTGGAGCTCTTGGCCCTTCTGGCCTCGGCGGCGGCCTCGGCGCGCAACTGCTCCGCGACCCTGTCGCTATCGATCTTGAGTTGCTGGTATCTGGCGAGCACGGCGCCGCGCTCGGCGTTGGCGGTCGCCTCGGCCTGCGCGCTCCGCTCGAGCAGGGCCTGCACGTCGGCCGCCGCCTGCTCGGCGCCCGCCTGCGCGGCCCGCGAGTCGGCCAGGGTGCGGGAAGCCTCGTCGGCGGCCTGCCGCGCGCCGCTGCGCGAGCACGGCGGCGTTGCTGCGCTGCTTCGCGGCCATCCGGGCGACCGTGAGCTCGTCGACGGCCGGCTGGTTCTCCCGGGCCACGTGGTCGAGGTACTCGATGCGCACGGCCAGGTCGTTGGGGCCGCCCGAGTCGAGGACCGAGTTGAACATGGCGAAGCCGCTGCCCTTGTACGCCGCGGCCACGAACACGGACACGTCACGGCGCGCCTGGTCGACCCGGCCCTGGGCGGCCGCGTACTCGTCCTCGGCCGCCCGCACCGCGGCGTCGGCGTCGGCGCGGTCCCGCTCGGCCTGGCGGGCAGCCGCGTCGGCGGCGATGACCCGGCCCTTGGCGTCGGCCAGCTCGGCCTGCGCGCCCGGCAGCGCGGCGGCGGCCCGGTCGTGGTCCGCGGCGGCCTGCTGCGCCTTCCCGGTGGCCGCCTCGAGCGTGGCCTGGGTCTCCTGCAGCTGCCGGTAGAGCCGGGCGCAAGAAAAAGCACGTAAGTCCGGAATTTCGGTTAAATGCACCTATCGTGGCGGCCGACCGGAAACGACGGAGGGCGGACCCCCATGTCCGGGGATCCGCCCTCGCGGGTCGGGAACGGCGCTACGTCAGACGCGCACGTAGAAGCGCAGCGTGACCCAGGCCGTGACGGCGCTGACCAGGCCGCCGGCGCCGCACAGGACGGGCAGCATCAGCCAGACGTTGTTCCAGTCGACCGGCAGCAGGACCTGTGTCAGGGCCTTCAGCGAGCCGTCGATGAAGAATATCTTCGCGGCCACCAGGGCGCCGAAGGCCAGGATCGCGCCGATCAGGCCGGCGAAGACCGCCTCCAGCACGAACGGCATCTGGATGAACCAGTTCGAGGCGCCGACGAGCTTCATGACGGCGACCTCGCGGCGTTTGCTGTAGGCGGCGACCTGGATCGTGTTGGCCACCAGGAGCAGCGCCGCCGCGCCCTGGACCACCGCGACCGTCAGGGCCAGCGTCTGCAGCGCCCCCAACAGGTCGAAGACCCGTTTCAGCAGCTGCTTCTGGTCGATGATGTCGCTGACGCCGTCCTGGGTGCGGAACTGGTCGCTGAATTCCTGGACCTTGTTCGGGTCCTTGAGCTTGATCCGGAACGACTCGGGCAGCGAATTCGGCTTGGTCGCGCTGACCAGGTCGGGAGCGTCCTTGAACTGCTCCTTGAAGCGGTCCCAGGCCTCCTCCTTGGTCTCGTGCTTGTACGACTGGACCAGGGCGTCGGACTTCAGAGCGCTCTCGACGTTGGTGCGCTGCTCGTCCGAGACGTCGCCCTTGAGGAAGACGGACACCTCTACGCGCTGGTAGAAGAAGTCTTCCATCTTGCCGACCTGGAAGAAGAGCAGCAGGCTCGCGCCCAGCATGGTCAGCGACACCGTCATCGTGATGATCATCGCGATCGTCATCGTGACGTTGCGCCAAAGTCCGGTCAGGACTTCGGACAGGACGTATCTCACGCGCATCGGGTGGGGGTTCCTTCCCAGCGGACCCAGCAGGAGGACAGGGGGCGGTGCGGATTACGGCCGGAGGTCAGCCGTAGACACCGCGGGGCTGGTCCCGCACGATTCGGCCACTTTCGATCTCGACGACCCGGCGTCGCATCTGGTTCACGATGTTGGAGTCGTGCGTCACCATCACGACGGTGGTGCCGGTGCGGTTGATCCGGTCCAGCAGCCGCATGATCTCGATCGACGTGTCCGGGTCGAGGTTTCCGGTCGGCTCATCGGCCAGCAGGATCAGCGGGCGGTTGACGAACGCCCGGGCCACCGCGACGCGCTGCTGCTCGCCGCCGGAGAGCTCGTGGGGGTAGCGGTGCTCCTTGCCGCCGAGGCCGACGAGCTCGAGCACCTCGGGGACGACGCGTCGAGCGACGCCCTTCGACTTGCCGATCACCTCGAGGGCGAACGCGACGTTCTCGTACGCCGTGCGGTTCGGCAGCAGACGGAAGTCCTGGAACACGCAGCCGATCTGCCGGCGGAACGCGGGGATGCGCCACGAGCGCATCGAGGTCACGTCGCGCTCGTTCACGACGACCTTGCCCCGGTTTGGGGTCACCTCATGCAGCAGCAGCTTGATGATCGTGGACTTGCCTGAGCCGGAGGGACCGATGAAGAAGACGAACTCGCCCTTCTCGATGTTGACGGAAACATCGTCAAGGGAGGGGCGAGACGCCTTCGGATACGTCTTCGTCACGTGGTCAAGCCGAATCACGGAACGTGAGTCTACGCGGTGTGACAAGTGGGCCAAGTACACGTGGTGCGTCGCGCGCGATTTGCCGGTAATGCGGACCCAAAGAGGGGACGCGAACCGCAGGGCAGCGCGCGATTCCACGGCCAAGTGTGACGTACGTCTCATTTTTGACCGCGGATTTCGCAATTACGTTACGTGATTGATGCACTCCAAAGCGAGCATCACGCGGCCGGGTCGAACTCCCGCTGCTTGCGCCACCGGATTCCCGCGTCGATGAACGCGTCGAGGTCGCCGTCGAAGACCGCGACCGGGTTGCCCGTCTCGTGCTCGGTCCGCAGGTCCTTGACCATCTGGTAGGGGTGCAGCACGTACGAGCGCATCTGGTCGCCCCAGGACCCCGCCACATCGCCGCGCAGCGCGTCCATCTTCGCCGCCTCCTCGGCCCGCTTCACGGCCAGCAGCTTGGCCTTCAGCACGCCCATGGCGGTCGCCTTGTTCTGGATCTGGGAGCGCTCGTTCTGGCAGGACACCACGATGCCGGTCGGGATGTGGGTCAGCCGCACCGCCGAGTCGGTCGTGTTGACGCCCTGGCCGCCGGGGCCGCTGGAGCGGTAGACGTCGACGCGCAGCTCGTCGTCGGGGATCTCCACCTCGTCGGTCTGCTCGACGACGGGCACGACCTCCAGCGCGGCGAACGAGGTCTGACGCCGGCCCTGGTTGTCGAACGGGCTGATGCGGACCAGCCGGTGAGTGCCGGACTCGACCGACAGGGTCCCGTAGGCATACGGCGCCTTCACCGCGAACGTGGCGGACTTGATGCCCGCCTCCTCGGCGTAGGAGGTGTCGTAGACGTCGGTGACGTAACCGTGGCGCTCTGCCCACCGCAGGTACATCCGCAGGAGCATGTCGGCGAAGTCGGCCGCGTCGACGCCGCCGGCGCCGGCGCGGATCGTCACCAGGGCCTCCCGGGCGTCGTACTCCCCGGACAGCAGCGTGCGGACCTCGAGCTCCTCGATCGCCTTGCTCAGGCCGGCGATCTCGTCGCCGACCTCACTCAGCGAGCCGGAGTCGCCCTCCGCCTCGGCGAGCTCGAGCAGCACCTGGGCGTCGTCGAGCCGCCGCCGCAGCCGCTCGAGCTTCGTGATCTCGCCCTGGACGTAAGACAGGCGGGAGGTCACCTTCTGCGCGGCGGCCTGATCGTCCCACAAATTGGGAGCCGACGCCTGCTCCTCGAGATCGGCCTTCTCCTTGCGCAGGCGATCGAGGTCGAGCACCGCCTCGATGTTGCGCAGGGTGCCGTCGAGGTTCTTGAGAGATTCGGCGTGGTCCAGAGCAGTCACGCCTCAAGACTACGCCGGGTCGCGGACGGCTATTTGCCCGGCGCGCTCTTGAGCCACGTCAGCGCGGCCTTGTGGTATCCGACCGCGAACTCCAGCGACGCGGAGAAGAAATCGTCGCCCGACTTCTTGGCCTCTTTGGCCATCTCGCGCGCCTCGGTGAGCGCCGTGTTGTGGAACTCGGCCGCCTGGGCATAGACCTCTTGCAGCTGGGCCGCCGACTGCTGCGCGCCGAATGCGACGCGCAGGGCCACCGGATTGCGCAGCGACTCGCGGCCGGCGGGCTCGGAAAGCCACCTGGCGAACGCGCGCTTGCCCGCCGGTGTGATCGCATACGGCTGGCTGGAGCGCGCGCCGGGCTTGCCGAGCTTGACGTAACCGGCGTCGGCCAGCGCGGGGAGCTCACGGTAGACCTGGCTGCGCGTCATCGACCAGTACGGCCCGAGCCGGCGCTGCGCGGCCGCCATCAACTGGCCGCCCGTCATCGGTCCCTCGTGCAGCAGGCCCAGCAGGGCCGCCGCGGTCGCGTTGACTCCAGAATCCGCCATGACCCTACGCTGTCATCTTTCGACGGCGCAGTCCAGGATTTCACGAAATCCACTGTGAACTGTCGCGCTGCGACTGTCGAGTTAGGACGGCTGCCACCCGGCCGTCACCGGAACGACGGAAACGTGGGGAACGCCGGCATCGACGGGAACGACGGCATCGGGTCACCGATTCCGGGCAGGCCGGTCTTGGACGGCGTCGGTCCCGTGGTCGGCTTCTTCGTCGGCGGCTTCTCACCCTCTCCCGGCGGGGCAGGCTCCCCCGGCGCCGAGGCGGACGCGCCCGGCGTGGCGCTCGCCTCCGGGACGGCCCCCGCGGACGCCGAGGCGGACGGCGCCGGCGTGGTGACGTTGACCTTCCTGTCGCCGCCGGCCTTCCCGCCGCCGCCGGACAGCAGCAGCCCGCCCACCGCGAGCACCAGGATCAGCAGCAGGCCGCCGCCGGCCGCGACCAGCAGTCGCCGCTGCCGGCGCGCCGGATCGGGGGCCGGGCCCTCGGCCGGCGCGTCGTAGTCCCCGGCGAACGGCTCGCCCGGGAACTCGCTCGGGAACTCGGCGGCCGGCCGGATCGGGTCGATCGGGGCCACCAGCGCGGTCGGGGGCTCCGGCGGCGCCGAGGCCGCCACCACCCGGGTAACCGGCTCGTCGTCGGCGGTCGGCGCCGGGGCGTCGAGGCGCAGGGCTGTGGGCGGCTCGTCCGGGGAACTCGTCCGCTGCGGCGGAATGATCATGTCTCCCGGAGGCTCCTCGCCCGGCAGCGGATCGGCCCAGAGCGGCTCGCCCGCCGCCAGGGCGTCGGCCGCCGGGTCCACGGCGGCAGCCGGCGCCGGGACAACCGGCGGATCGGGAACAACCGGCGAGTCCGACGTATCCGGAATATTCGGAATATCGGATGAGTCCGGAATCACCTGCGTGGGCAGGTCGGCGACCCCGTGCGGCTCCGTCGGCAGCTCCCCGATCGGCACCGCCATCATCAGCGCCGCCGACGCGGCGGCCGGCGAGGTGGGCGCGGTCGGCAGCGGCACCCAGTCCACCCGCCGGACGGGCGCTTGCACCGGCGCGGTCTGCTCGGCCGAGCGCTGCCAGAACGTGACCGCCTCCGCGGGCAGCCGGGGCAGCGGCTCGAAGCCGTCGAGCGCCCCCTCGGCGACGCGCAGCCGGCCGACGATCGACGCCGCTGACGGCCGCATCCGCGGGTCGATCTCCATGCACGCCTCGATCACCGGCCAGAGCGCGGCCGGCATGCCGGGCGGCGGCACCGGCACGCAGTCGGCGTGGCGGCGCAGGACCTCGTTGGGCGAGCCGCCGCGATACGGGCTGCGGCCGCCGATGAGCTCGAAGAGCACCACGCCGAGGGCGTAGACGTCGGCGGCCGGGCTCGGCGGGCCACCGGCGACGACCTCCGGCGCGACGTACTCCGGGGTGGCGTGCGTCGGCCCGGCGGGCCGGTCGAGGCGCCGCGCCACGCCGAAGTCGGCCAGCCGCACCGGCCCGCCGTCGGTCGGCACGAGCAGGTTGCCCGGCTTGACGTCGCCGTGGACGATCCCGTTGGCGTGCACGTACGCGAGCGCGTCGGCGACCTGCGCGACCACCTCGGCGGCGACCGCGGGCGGCAGCGGGCCGTCGGCGCGCAGCCTGCGGCGCAGGTCGGGGCCGGCGACCAGCTCCATGGCGATCGCCAGCACGTTCTTGTCGGTGACCAGGTTCTTGACCTGGATCACGGACGGGTGTTCGAGGCCGGCCAGGAGCTCTGCCTCGCCGAGGAAACCGTCCTTGAGCTCGGGCACCTCGGCGGCCTCGGGTCGTAGCACCTTGACCGCGACCCACTCGTTCGCCTCGGTGTCGTACGCCCGCCAGACCGCCCCGATGGCGCCGCGGGCCACCTCCGACTCGAGCCGGTAGCGGTTGCCGAGAACCGTCTTCGCGCCGGTGACCGTCTTCATCGCCCGTCCCTCCCCCTCCCCGCCGACGGTAGGCGAGCACCGCCATGGCGTGCCGCCCCGCACAGCCCGTTGGCACAAAGACGGGAGTCGAGCTATAAGGTCACCTGTCGTGACGAGAGGCGCGCTGGTCCGCTGGCTGCAGGGTCTCGAGGCTCACGAGCTCGGCGAGGTGCTGCGCCGCCGTCCCGACGCGCTGACCGCGCCCTCGCCCGGTGACCTTCCCCAGCTCGCCGCGCGCCTGTCCGCCCGCGCCGCCGTGGCCGAGGTGGTGGCGACGCTGCCGCTGCCCGCGCTGCAGGTCGTCGAGGCGCTGGCGCGGCTGGGCGAGCCGCCGTTCCCGCGCGCCCGGCTGGCCGAGGCGCTGGGCCGAGACCCGGACGACCCGGAGTTCGACGCCACGCTGCGGGTGCTGAGCCAGCGTGCGCTGGTCTGGCCGGCCGGCGACGAACTGTGGACCTTGTCGTACTTACTGCTCGACGCCGCCGCGCGCAACCCGCAGGAGGAGCCGTTCGAGCCCGTGCCGCCGGCGCCCGCGCTCGTCCCCGCCGACCGGACCGCGATCCGCGCCGCCGCGGCCGCGTCCGCCGCCGCCCTGCTGGAGCACGCGGCCGCGCTGCTGGAGGAGGCGGCCGAGCGCCCGCTGGCGCGGCAGCGCAACGGCGGGGTCGCGGCCCGCGGGCGCGTCCGGCTGGCCGGCCCGCTCGGCCTGGGCGAGGCCCTCGTCGCGCATTTTGCCGATGTCGTACTGCAGGCAGGACTCCTCGGCCCGGACGGCGCCCACCTGCAGCCGACGACGGCGTACCCGGACTGGCTCGGCGCCCCGCCCGCCGAGCGCCTCGCCCGCCTGCTGTCCGGCTGGTGGGCGCCTGGTCTGGGTCGATCAGCACGAAGCCTCACCGAGCCGGACTGGGCGAGGCCCGCGCTGCGCCGGGTGGTAGTGCGCGTCCTGCACGACCTGCCGCCGGACACCGCCGTGGCCGGCGCGGACTCGCTCGCGCCGCTGGTGCGCTGGACCGCCCCGCTGGCCGCGCGGGAGGTCGCCGACCTGCCGGCGGTGGTCGAGGGGGTGCTGGCCGAGGCGACGCTGCTCGGCGTGTGCGCGCTGGCCGCCGCGGACACGTTCGCGGTCAGCCCGCTCGGGCGCGCGCTGGCCGACGGGCGGCCGATTGCCGAGGTCGCCCGGACGCTGCTGCCGGAGCCGCCACCCCCGGACCCGCTCCGGGTGCGCCCGATCGGCAGCGTCGTGACCAGCGACGACCCGGAGCTGCTCGACGAGGTGGCCGCCGCGCTCGGGCTGGAGCGCTTCGCGCCGACGGTCGCCGGCTCCCGGGAGTCGGCCGCGGACGCGCTCGCCGCGCTGCGGGCGGCGGGCTACCGGCCGGTCGGCGAAACGCCCCGGGTGACGCCGCGGCGCCCGCCCGCACCGGTCAGCGCGCGGCCGGCCCGGCCCAAGCCGGCCGTGGATCCCGGGGAGCTGGCGCGGCGGCTCGCCGTACCGATGCAGCGAAATGCCTCACCGCTGGAGCAGATCCGGCATCGGGCGCCCCAGTTGCGCCCCGAACAGGCGCAGCTGCTCGCCGACGCGGTCGAGCACGGCACGCCGATCTGGATCCGGTACGTCGACGCGAACGGGCGCGCCTCCGAGCGGGTGATCGAGAACGCCGAGCTCGCCGGGTCGGTGATCGAGGCCTGGTGCCGGCTGCGCCGCGACGATCGTGCCTTCACGCTCGACAAGATCGTCGCGGTCGCCCGGCCGCGCGAATAGGCTCAGCCCATGTGCGGGTAGCGGTGGTCGGTCGGCGGTACGAACGTCTCCTTGATCGTCCGCGGCGACGTCCAGCGCAGCAGGTTGTGCCAGGAGCCGGCCTTGTCGTTGGTGCCCGACGCGCGGGCGCCGCCGAAGGGCTGCTGGCCGACCACGGCGCCGGTCGGCTTGTCGTTGATGTAGAAGTTGCCGGCCGCGAAGCGCAGCGTGTGCGCGGCGCGCTCGATGGCCGCCCGGTCGGTGGCGAAGATCGAGCCGGTCAGCGCGTAGGGCGCGACCGACTCGGCCTGCTCGACGACCGCGTCGAAGTCGCCGTCGGCGAAGACGTGCACGGCGAGGATCGGCCCGAAGTACTCCGTCGTGAACACCTCGTGGCCGGGGTCGGTGCACTCCACGATCGTCGGGCGCACGAAGAATCCCTCGGAGTCGTCGGTGGTGCCCCCGGCGACGACCGTGCAGGACGGCGAGTTCTTGATCCGGTCCAGCGCCGCGGCGTGCCGGTCGAACGCGCGGCGGTCGATGACCGCGCCGCCGAAGTTCGTGAAGTCGGTGACGTCGCCGTACGTCAGCGAGTCGGCGGTGGCGGTCAACTCGTCCTTGATCCGCGCCCAGAGGCTCGCCGGCACGTAGGCCCGCGAGGCGGCCGAGCACTTCTGCCCCTGATACTCGAACGCGCCCCGGATCAGGGCCGTGCCCAGCGCCGCCGAGTCGGCCGACGGGTGCGCGATCACGAAGTCCTTGCCGCCGGTCTCGCCCACGACCCGCGGGTAGGAGCGGTACACGTTCTCGGCGACGGCACGGTTGAGCGTGCGGAACACCGCGGTCGAGCCGGTGAAGTGGATGCCGGCCAGGTCGGGGTCGGCGAGCGCGACCTCGGAGACGGCCAGCCCGTCGCCGGTGACCAGGTTGATCACGCCGGGCGGCAGGCCGGCGGCCTCGAACAGCCGCATCGTGTAGTGCGCCGCCAGCTGCTGCGTCGGCGAGGGCTTCCACAGCACCGTGTTGCCCATCAGGGCCGGGGCCGTGGGCAGGTTGCCGGCGATCGCGGTGAAGTTGAACGGGGTGATCGCGTAGACGAAGCCCTCCAGCGGGCGGTGGTCGAAGCGGTTCCACACCCCCGGCGACGAGAACGGCTGGTCCTCGAGGATCTTCTGCCCGAAGTACACGTTGAAACGCAGGAAGTCGATGAGCTCGCAGGCCGAATCGATCTCCGCCTGGACGGCGGTCTTCGACTGGCCGAGCATGGTCGCGCCGTTGAGCGTGTCCCGCCAGGGGCCGCTGAGCAGGTCGGCGGCGCGCAGGAACACCGCGGCGCGCTCCGTGTAGGGCAGGTCGCGCCAGGCGGGTGCGGCCTGCTTGGCCGCGTCGACCGCCAGGGCGGCGTCGTCGGTGGTGGCGTTGTGTGTGACGCCCAGCACATGGCGGTGGCGGTGCGGCTGGACCACGTCGATCGGCGCGCCGGAGGCCATGCGCCGCTCGCCGTCGATCGTCATGGTCAGGTCGTGCCGCTCGGCGGCCAGCTCGGCGAGGCGGCGCTGCAGGCTTGCCCGTTCCGGGGTTCCGGGGGCATATCCGCGCACGGGCTCGTTGTTGGGCACCGGCACGTCGAACAAGGCATCCATGAGGGTTCTCCCACGTCGTCTCGGCAGCGTTGGCGAGGTTTTCTCCATCCTCGCACGGGCGGCGGGGCGGCCCTGCGGCTCGCGTACGCTGCTTCCTCGTGGGTGCGAAGCGTGCTGAGGTGGTCGAGCCGACCGTGGATACCTGGCGCCCAGGGCGCGCCGTGTTCGTGGCCGGGTTCGCGCTCGTGCTGCTGTTCCTGACGCTCTTCTCGGCGTACGGGCACGTGCCCGGCGCCGCGGTCGCCGCGCTGGTCCTGCCGGGCGTGCTGGCCCCGACCCTGATCGCCGGGGGCGCGGTCGGCGTGCTGGCCGTCGGCCGGTTCGCGGCCGAGGCGGGGGTGCGCGGGCGGCTGCTGCACGGGGGCCTCGGCGGCCTGCCGGTCGGGCTGCTCGCGATGGGCGGGATGATCGCCGCGTACCACAAGGGGCCGTCGATCGCCTACGTCGCGGCCACTGTGGCGGTCGCCGGCGTGCTCGGTGGCCTGGTCGCCGCGGTGCGCCCGATCAGCGCGGTCGCGGCGGGCGCGGCGGCCGGCGTGGTGGCCTCCGGCATCGGGCTGCTCGTGGCGTACTTCCAGAACGACCTCGTCAACCTGTTCGGCAACCAGGAGACCGTCGGCAGCATGGCCGACGCCTCCTACCGGCTCCAGATGACCACGTCGATCGTCAGCGGCGTCGCCGCCGGCGTCATGGCCTTCCTCTACCTGCGCCGCACCGGCCTCGCGCTGCCGTGGCCCACATACCCGCTGGCCGGCGCGCTGCCGGGGCTGCTCACGCTCGGCGCGGCGCTGGTCGGGTGGATCGGCGGGCTGCCGCTGTCGCACGCGGTCGCGAAGGAGAGCGAGTTCGACGCCGCGATCATCGCCAGCCGGCTGCCGGAACAGGTCAACCACGGGCTGATCCTGGTCTTCGCGGGCGCGTTCGTGGCGATGATCCTGGTCGGCCGGACGCTGAAGCGCGCTAGCTGACGAGCTGGTCGAGCTCGGACGGGTCATACCACTCCAGCTCGTGGTCCTCCGCCCCGTCGACCGTGAACTGGGCGTCGGGGTCGCCCGCCTCCGCCTCCTCGACCACGTCCGCGGCCGCGGCGACGTCGGCCTCGGCCGCCTGGCCGTCGACGTGGATCGCCGCGACGACTCGCAGTGCGATCCGGCCGGAGAGCTCGACCATGCTCGAGCCGAGCTCCAGGCCGTTCATCTTCAGGGCCGTCCCCGGCAGATCGATCGAGACCACCACTCGGCGGCGGGGCGCCTTGGCGTCGTGGCGCAGCAGCCGCAGGGCGCTCTGCGCGGCGCGGGTGAAGGCGACGTACTCCAACTCCTCCTCGTCGCCCTCCGCATACCACTCGCGCAGCGCCGGCGTGACCGCGTGCGCCTCGACCGGCGGCGGCAGCTCACCGGTCTCGCGCAGCACGGCGAGCTGGGCCAGGGTGGCGGGCAGGTACACGCGTGTGAGGTCCGTCGTCACGCTCCCTGTACTACACCCTCGCCCGCGTTTCGACACGCATGCCGCGCGTGTCGGGGGCATTCGGCGCGCCCGGGCTCCGTCGTAACCGGTAGGAAGCGAACGATGGCAAACTGAGGGGATGGAGCCGCGATTCCTGCTCATGGCGGACGTCGCCGAGCAGTTGAACGTGTCGACCTCGCAGGTGTACCACATGGTGCGCAGCGGGGAGCTGCCCGCGATCAAGGTCGGCGGCCGCGGCCAGTGGCGAATCGAGCGGAGCAAGCTCGAGGAGTACATCGAGCGCAAGTACGCCGAGACGGCGGAGTGGGTGCGCAGCAACCCGCTGGTCGAGCGGGACGATCCGGACTTCTCCTGATTTTTCCGGTTTCTCCGGCGGGCTAGCGGCGTGCCACCGCCCGCACGAAACGACCTATGGTCCCAACCGGACATAGGCCAACGTAAGCAAACCCAAGATTCTTGACGCCTCCGCACGCCCTCGATACAACGGAGTAGGAGGCAATCGAAAGCAAACGCAAGGATCGGGGGACAATTCCATGACGGTGATCGTCGAGCAACGTCCACGCCGCGGCGCCCGGGCCCGCACCCGCCGGGCCCCGTCCGACCCAGCGGTCGTGCTGCGCATGCCCCCGCCCCTGGACCCGCCGCCCGAGCCGCCAAGCGAGCCGGTCACCGAGTCGGCGCTCGACATGGACCAGCTGCCGCTCGAGTGGCCGGGCGCCCCACCCCTGTCCCGCGCACCCCAGCCGCGTCGCCCCCGCCCGGCGCCCACGCTCCCGGGCCCGCGCTCGGGCGCCTACGCCGCAGCCCAGCGGTTCGTCGGCCTGTGCGTCGAGATCCTCAACGGCTACCGCCCGGCAAGCCAGCTCCGCCCGATGAGCCACCCGCAGCGCTTCGCCGACATCAGCGACCAGATCCTGCGCCGCACCGTCCGCGTCCGCATGACCCCCGGCCAGGCCGCCCGCCATGGCCACCTGGTCCGCGCCCGCCGGCTGCTCCTGTCCGAGCCACTCGCCGGCGTCGCCGAGGCCGCGGTCGTCCTGGAGCACGGCGACGCCACGTGGGCGATGGCGATCCGCCTCGAGCGCACCACGCGCCCCGGCGTCGGCGTACTCGGCTGGATGTGCACCGTGGTCCAGGTCCTGTAGCCCCACGACAAGGCGGCGGCCGTCCCGGTCACGGGGCGGGACGGCCCACCCGCCCGGCCCCGGTCACGGGACGGTCCCGCCGCTCCGACCCGGTTCACAGGGCAGGACGGTTCGACCGCCTGTCCCGATCACGGGGCGGACGGCCCTGCCGCTCCGACCGGCGGCCACGGGGCAGGACAGTCCGGCCGCCCGTTCCCGATCACGGGGACGGGACGGCGGGACCGCCTGGTCCCGGACACGGGGCACGGCAACCGCCGCCGCGGCAGCTGCTTCCGCCGCTCGCGCTCGGGGAGGGACGGCGCGAGCAGCGGTCCCCGGAGGTTCGGCGTCCCGGATTCGGTGGGCCGGGAACCACCTCCACGGCGGCCATCGCGCCCTCACGTGCCGGGGCGCGATGGCCGCCACCCACCACACGTTGCCCCCGGTGCGCTCGGTCGCGACGAAGCCAGCGGGCGCACTGGGCACCACCCACCGCCACAGCGCGGCCGCCGCGGTCTGTTAGGGGCCCAGACCGCGGCGGCCGCCCCTCCACCGCCTCGTCTCTTCGGGCGCCTTGCGTCCGGGCAGGCCTCCGCCCCAGCGCCGCCCAGGGCCACAGGACGCCGACCGGACGCGCGGCGCGGCCCCGCGTGGGGGCAGCCCCGCGTGGGGGCAGCCCCGCGTGGGGGGGATGTGGGCTGACGCGGGATGCCGGCCGCGGCCCTGGACTCGATCGCGGTCTTCTCCCGGACGGCGATCGAGCGCCGCGCCGCCCCGATCTACGACCGCAGCCTGTCCGGCAAGACGTTCCGCCTGGCCGAGCTTCCTGACGGTGAACGAGTCCGGCCTGATCACCGAGATCCGCCGGATGTACGACCTCGACGCCGCGGAGCGCCTGATGCCCGACCCGCTGCTGGGGACTGTGTAAAAATGGCTGTGATCGCAGCCATCTTTTACACGTGATCTTGCGCCATGCCGGACGGCCGGCACGGCAACGGCGACTGCCCTCTCCCGTCCCGCGGCCTATTTTCGACTCCGTGATCACGCAAGCCCGCGCGCCGCGGTTGTCTGGCGCATGGTCACGGGGGCTTGCTCATTGGCCGGTGGGAACTGGCGCGAAATGTCCAGAATCGATGCAAGCAAAAGGGCGGGCGCCTTCATCGGTGCCCGCCCCTTCGCGTTGGTCTGGCGTCAGGCGGGGCCGCCCGGGGCGCCGTGGCAGCGCTTGTACTTCTTGCCTGAGCCGCACGGGCACGGGGCGTTGCGGGACGGGCCGTTGCCGGCCACGGCCTGGCCCGGGGAGGGCTTGCGGGCGCCCGTGTTCGGGGCCGGGGGCCCCGAGCGGCGCGCGGTGCCGGAGGACGGACGCTGGCCCGCCGTCGAGCCGTTTGCGCCGTTGCTGCCGAGGCCCAGGGCCGGCGCCTGCTCCTGCTCGATCACCACGCCGGCCTCGCCGGCGGCGCCGTCGATGGCAGGGGCGGAGTACTGCAGCGCGCGGGGCATCCGGTTGCCGCCGAGGCCCTTGGCGCGGATCTCCACGTGTGGCTCGGGCAGCGGCACGGCCGGGATGCCGTCCACCTCGTCGTCGGCCTCGACCTCGGCGACGGCCTCCTCGACCTGGACCTCAAGGTTGAACAGGAAGCCGACGGCCTCCTCCTTGATGCCCTCCTGCATCTGCTGGAACATGTCGAAGCCCTCGCGCTGGTACTCGACCACCGGGTCGCGCTGCGCGTAGGCCCGCAGGGTGATGCCCTCCTGCAGGTAGTCCATCTCGTAGAGGTGCTCGCGCCACTTGCGGTCGATGACGTTGAGCAGAACCTGCCGCTCCAGCTCGCGGACGGCCTCGGCGCCGAGTTCCTCCTCGCGGCGGTCGTATGCGGCGTGGGCGTCCTCGATGAGCTGGACGCGCAGGAACTCGGGGTCGAGCTGGCCGCCGGCCTCCTCCTCGAGGTCCTCGATCGTGACGCCGACCGGGTAGAGCTGCTTGAGGTTGGTCCACAGCTGCTCGAGGTCCCAGTCCTCGGACGTCTCGCCGTGGGAGGTGGCGCCGACGACGTAGGCGCCGACCACACCGTCGATCATGTTGCGGACCTGGTCGCTGAGGTCCTCGCCGTCGAGCACGCGCTTGCGCTCGGCGTAGATGACCTTGCGCTGCTTGTTGAGGACCTCGTCGTACTTCAGAACGTTCTTGCGGATCTCCGCGTTCTGCGCCTCAATCTGGGTCTGCGCGCTCTTGATCTGGCGCGTGACCATCTTCGACTCGATCGGCACGTCCTCGGGGATGTTGAACCGGTCCATCACGGCCTCGACCGCGCTGGCCCGGAAGCGGCGCATGAGCTCGTCCTGCAGCGACAGGTAGAAGCGGGACTCGCCCGGGTCGCCCTGCCGGCCGGAGCGGCCGCGCAGCTGGTTGTCGATGCGGCGCGACTCGTGCCGCTCGGTGCCGAGGACGTAGAGGCCACCGGCGTCGGTGACCTCCTCCGACTCCTGGTCGGCTAGCTTCTCGAACTCGGGCAGGAGCTCCGCGAAGGCCTTCTCGTACTCCTCCGGGTTCTCCTCCTCGGTGATCCCGCGCTGGCGAAGCTCGGCGTTGGCCAGGTATTCGGAGTTGCCGCCGAGCAGGATGTCGGTGCCGCGGCCGGCCATGTTGGTGGCGACCGTCACGGCGCCCTTGCGCCCGGCCTGCGCGATGATCTCGGCCTCTTTGGCGTGGAACTTCGCGTTGAGCACGGCGTGCGCGACGCCGCGGCGGCGCAGCAGCTGGGAGAGCAGCTCGGACTTCTCGACGGACACGGTACCGACGAGGATCGGCTGGCCGAGGGCGTGCCGCTCGACGATGTCGTCGACGACGGCGTTGTACTTCGCCTTCTCGGTCTTGTAGATCACGTCTGGGTGGTCGAGGCGGATCATCGAGCGGTGGGTCGGGATCGAGACCACACCCACGTTGTAGACCTTGTTGAACTCGGCCGCCTCGGTCTGCGCCGTGCCGGTCATGCCGGAGAGCTTGGTGTACAGCCGGAAGAAGTTCTGCAGCGTGACCGAGGCGAGGGTCTGGTTCTCCTGCTTGATCTCCACGCCCTCTTTGGCCTCGATGGCCTGGTGCATGCCCTCGTTGTACCGCCGGCCGTGCAGGATGCGGCCGGTGAACTCGTCGACGATGAGGACCTCGCCGTCGTTGACGACGTAGTCCTTGTCGCGCTTGTAGAGCTCCTTGGCCTTGATCGCGTTGTTCAGGTATCCGACCAGCGGGGTGTTCACCGACTCGTACAGGTTGTCGATGCCGAGCTGGTCCTCGACCTTCGCGACGCCGCGCTCGGTGACCGAGATGGTGCGCTTGGACTCGTCGACGTCGTAGTCGGCCTCGCCCTCTTTGCCGCGCTTGAGGCGGTTCACCACGCGGGCGAACTCCTGATACCACCGGGCGGACTGCTCGGCCGGGCCCGCGATGATCAGCGGGGTGCGCGCCTCGTCGATGAGGATCGAGTCGACCTCGTCGACGATCGCGAAGTTGTGGCCGCGCTGCACCAGCTCGTCACGCGACCAGGCCATGTTGTCGCGCAGGTAGTCGAAGCCGAACTCGTTGTTCGTGCCGTAGGTGATGTCGCAGTCGTACGCCGCCTTGTGCGCGCTGGAGGGCTGGTTGGGCAGCACCGTTCCAACGGTGAGGCCGAGGAAGCGGTGGACGCGCCCCATCCACTCGGCGTCGCGCTGTGCGAGGTAGTCGTTGGTGGTGACGACGTGTACACCCTTGCCGGACAGCGCGTTGAGGTATGCCGGGAGTACACAGGTAAGAGTCTTGCCCTCACCGGTCTTCATCTCGGCGATGTTGCCGTAGTGCAGGGCCGCGCCGCCCATGATCTGCACGTCGTAGTGCCGCTGCCCGAGCACCCGCGAGGCGGCCTCCCGGGCCACCGCGAAGGCCTCCGGCAAGATGTCGTCCAGGGTCTGACCGTCGGCGAGCCGCTCTTTGAACTGCTCGGTCATGCCGGCGAGTTCTTCGTCGGTCAGGTCGGCATACTCGTCCTCCAGCGAGTTGACGGCGTCGGCGACGGCCTTCAACTTGCGTAGCATCCGGCCCTCGCCGGCGCGGAGGATCTTCTCGAAAATCGACACGGGTCAGCGCTCCCTCAAACGTCTGCGACCCATCGTAGGCGGCTTTCCGACCGAACCGCCGCCCCCGCCCGCCTACTCTACGGACAGCAAGGGCAAAAACCGGACATATTCCCCGGCGTACCGCGGAAATATCCGTCTCCTGACGCCTCCTGACGCGGACCTTTGCGGCAGGATCGGCGTTCATGGAGCCGATCGAACTCGCCACCGGCGACGGTCTTGTTCTGCGTGCCTGGCAGCCGGACGACGCCGAGGACGTGTTCCGCGCCTGCCAGGACCCGCTGATCCAGCGCTGGACCATGGTCCCCGTCCCCTACCTGCGCGAACACGCCGAGGATTACACGGGTGCGCTCACCCGCGCGGCGTGGGCGGCCCGGACGGCCGCGCCGCTGGGGGTCTTCGACGCCCGCACGGGTGAACTGCTCGCCTCGGCCGGGCTGGTCACTCTCGATCTGCCCAACCGTAACGCGGAGCTCGGCACCTGGGTGGCGCCCTGGGCCCGGGGCCGGCGGGTCGCCGAGCGGGCCGGGCGCGCGGTGGCGCACTGGGCCTTCGAGGTGCTCGGGCTGCGCCGGCTGGTCTGGCGGGCCGAGGTCGGCAACCACTCGTCCCGGCTGAGCGCCGAGCGCATCGGCTTCGCGTTCGACGGGGTGATCCGCGCCGGCCTGCCCTCGAAGTCGGGCGGTTTCGTCGACTGCTGGCACGGCGTCCTGCTGCCCGGCGAGGTCTGCGACACGCCGCCGGCCTGGGTCGCGCCCGGCGGCCCGGGCGCACTGCGCGCTTGGGCGTTCGGCCACCAGCCGGAGCGCCTCCCGGCTGGCCCGTGCACGCTGCGCGCCCTGCGCGAGAGCGACCTCGACGACCTCGTGGCCACGTTCCGCGACCCCGGCACGGTGGAATGGACCTCGATCCCGCCGGACTACCGGCCGGCGCAGGGCCTGGACTTCATCCGCTCCGCGTTTCCGGCCATGTGGCTGCGCGGCACCGGCGCCGGCTTCGCGTTCGCCGACGGCGACGACCGGTTCGTCGGCACCGTCGACCTGCGCATCAGCCCGACCGACCCGGTCACCGCCGAGGTCGGGTTCTCCGCGGCGCCCTGGGCGCGCGGCAAGGGGTACACCACGGAGGCGGTCCGCGCGGCGTGCGTCTACGGCTTCGAGCGCCTCGCGCTGGGCCGTATCGTATGGCGCGCCCACGTGGGCAACACGGCGTCCCGCCGAGTGGCGGAGAAAGTGGGTTTCGTGGTGGAGGGCGTGCAGCGCGAGAGCTGCGTGCAGCGCGGCAAGCGACTCGACGGCTGGATCGCCACGCTGCTGCCGGGCGACCTGCGGTGAACCCTGCCGTGAACCCTGCCGTGAACATGGCCCTGCGCCCGTGGCGCGAGGGCGACGCCGACGACCTCGTCGAGGCCTGCAACGACCCGTTGACGCAGCGGTACCTCCCGCTGCTTCCGGACCCATACACCCGCTCGGACGCACTCGCGTACATCGGGAACGGCGACACCGCACGCGCCGCGGTCGTTGACCGGGACACCGACGAGGTCCTCGGCGCGATCGGCTACACGCCGGGCCGCGACGGCGGCGCCGAGATCGGCTACTGGGTCATGCCGGCGGCCCGCGGGCGGCGGGTGGCAACGACGGCGGTGGAGCTGTTCAGCGCGCAGTTGTTCCAAAGCGATTTCCAGCGGTTGTACCTCCAGACGGCGCTGCCCAACCTCGCCAGCCAGCGGGTGGCGATCGCGGCCGGGTTCGTCCGCGAGGGCATCGCGCGCGGCGCCTCGCGAAACCGGGACGGGAGCCGGTACGACACGGTGGTGTGGGCGCGGCTGGCGGACGACCCGCCCGGCCCGAGCCCCCGGGCGCTGCCCGACCTGCCGGACGGCCGGCTCACCGACGGCGTCGTGGTCCTCCGGCCGTTGACCGAGGATGACGGCCTCGTGACGTACGACATGCGGATCCTCCCGGAGGTCAGCGGCCGCTCCGTCGTGGGCCAGCCCATCGACCCGGCGGCCGTCACGCGCCAGTGCGCCGAGTCCGGCGCGAAGTGGCTGGCCGGACAGCGGGCGGAGATGACGATCCGGCGGGCCGGCGACGACGCCTACCTCGGCGAGATCGCGCTCTACTACGCCGAGCCGCTGCTGCGGGAGGCCATGATCGGGTACAGCCTCGCGCCGGAGGCGCGCGGGCACGGCTACGCCGCCCGGGCAGCCCGGCTGGTGACCGACTGGGGCTTCGAGATCGGCATGAACCGGATGATCGCCGGCACCGCCGTCGACAACGTCGCCTCCCAGCGCGTGCTGGAGGCGGCCGGCTACTCGCGGGAGTCCGTCCAGCTGACGCGACTGCCCGGTCCGGACGGCACGCGCATCGACAACGTTGCGTTCGCCAAACTGCGCCCGGCGGCCATCTGAGCGTCACGTGACGTTGCGATGGGCCATCTTTCGTATGGCCCATGCGTCGTCGTGCAGTGATTTCCGGCATGGGTGTGGCCGCGGGTTCGGCCGTCCTGCCCGCAGCCCTCGTCAGCCCCGCCGCCGCCCACGCCACCGACAGTGACCGCCACCGCCCGGCCCGCCCGCTGGTGATCGGCCACCGTGGTGCCAGCGGCCACCGGCCCGAGCACACGCTCGGCTCGTACACCCTCGCGATCGAGCTCGGCGCCGACTTCATCGAGCCCGACCTGGTGCCGACCAAGGACGGCCAGCTCGTCGCCCGGCACGAGAACGAGATCGGTGGCACCACCGACGTCTCGACGAAGCCGCAGTTCGCGTCCCGCAAGACCACCAAGACCGTCGACGGGGTCGCGGTCACCGGCTGGTTCACCGAGGACTTCACGCTCGCCGAGCTCAAGACGCTGCGCGCCGTCGAGCGGCTGCCCGCCGTGCGGCCGCACAACACGATCTACAACGGCCTGTACGAGATCCCGACCTTCCAGGAGGTCATCGACCTCGCCCGCGAGCAGAGCCGGCGGGTCGGCCGCACGATCGGCGTGTACCCCGAGACCAAGCACCCCACGTACTTCCGCTCGATCGGCCTGGAGCTGGAGCCGCTGCTCGCGCGGGTGCTCAAGCGCAACGGCCTGGCCGGGCGCAACGCGGCGGTGTTCCTGCAGTCGTTCGAGCCGACCAGCATCAAGAAGCTGCGCGGCCTGGTCGACACGCCGTCGGTGGTGCTGCTCGACGCCGCGGGCCAGCCGTTCGACTTCAAGACCAGCGGCGACCCGCGCACCTGGGCCGACCTCGCCACCCCGGCGGGCCTGGACTACCTCAAGGCCTTCACCGACGGCGTCGGCGCCACGAAGAACCTGGTCATCGCCCGCGACGCGGCCGGCAACCTGCTGCAGCCGACGGCGCTGATCCACAACGCCCACGCCCGCGGCCTGAAGGTCCACTCGTGGACGTTCCGCAACGAGAACCAGTTCCTGCCGCTCAACCTGCGCACGGGCGACGACCCCAACGCGTGGGGCAACATCCTCGAGGAGGTCCGGACCTTCCTCGCCGCCGGCCTGGACGGCCTCTTCGCCGACTACGCGGACACAGCGGTGCTGGCCCGGGACCTGTTCCTGCAGTCCCAGGGCCGCTGAACGCGCGCGCTGCCTGCGTGACACCTCCGCGCAGGCGGCGCGGTCCCATCCGGGTTCTCGCGCGGGGTGGGCCCTGGCACCGGGCCCACCCCGTCGCGTCGGCTGTTACATTCCCAGGCTCATGACGCCGTAGTCATACGCCCTGCGGCGGTAGACCACGCTCGGTCGCCCGGACTCCTTGTCGTTGAACAGGTAGAAGTCGTGGCCGAGCAACTCCATGTGGAACAGCGCGTCGTCCACGGTCATCGGCTCGCCGGGGTGCTCTTTCTCCCGCACGATGTGCCAGGGCTGGTCGCCGCCCTCCTCGATCAGGTCGAAACCCTCACCGCGGGCGTGCCCGGCGGGCTCGGCCTGAGTGGTGTCGGACCTGGTTGCGAGTGCTGTGGCGGCATACCGCTCGGGTGGCGTGAATGCGAGTGACGCGGTCGCCGCGGCGACGGAGACCGGCGCACGCCGGCCCCGATGGACCCGTCTGCGATCGGCGGCGCGGCTGAGCCGGCTGTCGAGCTTGCTGATCGCGTTGTCCAAGGCGCTGTAGAAGTCGGCGGCGCAGGCTTCCGCCCGGATCACCGGACCACGCGAGTAGCACGTGATCTCGACACGCTGACAGTGATCGGATTGGCGCGGATTGCGCTCGTGAAACAGCTCGACGTCGACGCGGATGAGCTTGTGGTCGTATCGCTCGACCTTCTGCAGCTTGTCGGCGACATGCTGCCGGTAGTGGTCGGGCACCTCGACGTTGCGGCCCTTGACGACGATGTCCACTCCTGACCTCCCCCACGGGTTTTTCAAGACAAAAGGGTTCGGGTTTCGGTTTTGAGACTCGGCCGGCACGCGCCTCCCCAGAGGCTGAGCCCACGCGGCACGCGACCGAAACAGCGGGTGTCAGGCCCTCCCTTCGCGGCCGTCTCGCCGAGGTTGACCCGGGAGCGCCGCCGTGACGAGCATTGGTCGTCTCTCGACGTTAAACCGAGGACAGCCGCTAGTCACCCCTGGTTCAGAAGAATGATCGGTTCCCACGCCGAAACCCTCCCGAGGGATTACCCCATGCTGTGCACGAAGTTACTTTTAGTACAAATGGGGTATATCGCGTGTTCTACCGCTGACGTTGCGTAACGTCCTCACCCGCCGAGACGATTCCTCGCTGGAACCCACCGCGTCCGGTCTTCCCGGCCTCCCGGCACCGAAACCCCCACCCCCCGGAAAGGCCGTCCGAGACGCGGGAGGCCGCCCGCGGGCGGCCCGGACGGCCGAGACGCGGGAGGCCGCCACAGGCGACGCGGGCGGTTGATGGCCTCGCGCCGACCCCCCGCTCAACGTCCCCCCACGGCGCTGCCCCTCAAGCCCCACCACGGCCCCGCAAGGCCGTCCCGTCATCGCGCCCCGCTCCCCGCTCCCCACCAGGGCGCCGCAAGGCGGTCCCACGATGGCGCTGCACGGATTCGCCATGGCGGTGCGGGGCGGCCCCCACGCGGCGCGGTGAGGCAGACCCGTCACGGCGCTGCGTGGCGGCCAGCACGGCGGTCCGGTCGACCCGGATGCCCGCCTCCGCGAGCCGCCCGGCCGCGGCCGCGAGGGTGACGCCGGTGGTGACGATGTCGTCGACCAGCACAACCGTGGCGCCGGTGCGGGCGAGCCGGGTCCGAAGGTCGGCGGCGTGCTCGCGGCGGATCGCGAAGGCGCGCCGCGCCGCCAGCGCCCGCTGCGCGGCCGAGAGCTCCGCGGAGTCTTCGGCCTTCGGCAGCGCGCGCAGGGGACGGGCGATCGACGCGCCGGGCAGGGACCGGGCCGCCGCCCTCGCCAGCCGCAGCATGTGATCCCCGTGCCGCCGCCGTGCCGCCGCCGCGGTCGCCGGCACTGGCACCAGCACCACCGGGCTCGCCGCCAGGTCGACGACCGGGCCGGCCACGGGGTCGGCCACCGGTCGAATCGCCGGGCCAACCATCCGGCCACGCGCCGGGCCGACCATCGGGCCAAGCATCGGGCCGCGAGCCGGCCCAAACATCGTGCCGCGAGCCCGGCCAACGGTCCGGCCACGCGCCGGGCCAAGCAGCGGGCCGCGAGCCGGGCCGAACCCCGAGCCCGGGGCCGAGCCGGGCAGCGACCGGAGCACCACCCGGGCCAGCAGGCCGCCGAGCGCCGAGGTCAGCTCGTGCCGGTTCTCCTCCTTGTACTGCACGACCGCCCGCCGCAGCGACCCCGCGTACGCCGCCAGCGCAAACGTCGGCGGCAGCCCGGCCGGCTCCGGGTCGGGCCGGGTCCGCTGCGGGATCGCCGCCTCGAGGGCGTCCCGGCACGGACCGCAGAGCGCCCGCGCGGACGGCTCGTCGCAGCCCGCGCACGTCGCGGGCAGCACGAGGTCGATCAGGCCGTCGACGAGCTCGACGAACGACACAGGCGGCTCCAGCGAGTGGGTCGAGGCGTCAGTAGTCCGGATAGAACGGGGCGGTCGGATTGGCCGGCTCGCCCGATGGCGACGCGGTCGGCGTCGAATCGCCGAGATTCAGCGGCCCGATGGAGTCCCGGTACACCTCGCGCGCCACCCCGTTGGACTCGACCATGGCCGTCGGCCACGCGAACGACAGCGAGTCCCGCGGGTTGTTGGTCCGCACGACGACCTTGTTCACGTCCTGCTGCGAGGCCGGCCTGAAAGCGCCGGCCGGCAGCACGTCCTCCTCCGCGCCGTCGACCGTGATCGCGACCAGCGAGTAGGGCAGCACACCGTTGAGCGGCGCCGGGCTCGGGCCGCCGCCGACGATGAGCGTCGTCTCGGTGAGCCAGCCGACGCCCTGGTTGTCGCGGAGCGAGGTGTAGATCTGCTGGGGCGAACGGATGTTCAACTTGCCGTTGTTCGCGAACTCCAGTGCCGCCACGATGAGCGCACCGTCCGCGATGAGCGCGATGCGGTGCCCCTCGGGTGCGACCGCGAAGGCGGAAATCGGCCCGATCTGCAGGCTCGGCTCCAACCGGTCGAACTTGCGCGCGCTGGCATCGGTGCTGACCCACAGCCGCGTGCCGTCGGAGATCAGCAGGCGCTGCTCCGGATAGTTCATCCAGGCGGGCCGGCTCAGCCGCGTGTCGTGCACTTCGGTCTGCTCGTACTTCGGCGCGCCGTCCTCGTCAGAGCTGACGTACAGCCGCTGCTCCTTGCCGATCTGGCGCACGAGGGCGGCCTTCGAACCCTGGCGGTTGATCGCCGCGGAGACGACCTGGGTGTTGAGGCCACCGGGGGCGAACAGCCCCGACCCGCCCGAGCTGACGGCCCGGACGGTGCCGCCCGAGACGTAGTACTTGTCCGGTGCGGATGTGGGCAGCCCGGCGGCGACGTTGTCGTCCAGCCAGCCGTCCGACGAGATGTCGTAGGTCTGATTCTCGATGGTCAGCCGCACCGCCGGGTGGTCTGATCCGGTCGAGAGCGACCAACGGATCTGCCGTGCCAGCCAGGTGAGATCTCCGAGGTTCTTGGTCGCCTGGCCGTTGAGGTTGACCTTCACGGTGCCCTTCTCGATCACCGGAGTGTCCTTGAACTGGAACGTCTCCGGCACGAAGGCCGCAACGCTCTGCAACCACTGGCTGGGACCGTGGCTGAGCCAGTTCAGCACCTGGGCGGCCCGCCTTGTCTTCAACAGCGTCCGCGGCATGTACCGCAGATCCGGCACCAGCTTCCCGTGGCCCGTCCCTAGCTCCCAGAAGTAGATGGGCTGCCAGTCGTACCAGTCCTTCAGGCCGGTCACGGTGAGGTACAGCTGTTCGGGCTTGGGCACCGCACTGAGCCGCAGTTGGCCGCCGGCGACGGTCGTCGCCCTGTACGTCAGCGCAATCGGGTCGGGCGTCTGCGTGTTGATCTGGAACTCGCCGCTGTCGGTGAGCTTGCCGATCGGCTGTAGCGTGACCTTGATCTCGAACTGCCCGTTGCCGAGCGACGTCTCGTCGATCTTCGTCGGATCCTTGACGATCGTGAGCCCCGGCTCAGGGTTCCACTGGGGGCCCAGGTCGTCCGTCATGAACTGCCGCAGCCGGTCCCGCGTCTCCTTCTGATCACCGTCGGTGTTCAAGTTGCCGCCGACCGATGACTGCAGGAACTGCGAGAGCAGCCCGGAAGCGGTGGTCACCTCGGTCGGGACCGGTGGCGCCTTGGCCTCGTCCTGAGCCGTGGCGGCGCTCATCGGTGGCCCGGCGTACCTGGGGTCGGTGCGCGAGGGCAGCCCGCATCCGGTGAGCCCGAGCGCCAGCCCGAGCACCGCGGCGAGCGCCGTCCGGCCCGCCGCCCCGCGCCGACGCGCGCCCGCGGGCCACGGCGCCGGGCCGGCCAGGCCGGACAGCGTCGACGCCCGCGGCTGGGCCGTTCCGGCCGACGATCGGGCCGACGACCGGAGCGGCCACCGGGCCGGGGATAGGCGATCCGGGCGCATCACGGGGCCTCGCCGATCAGGGCGGTCTCGTCGGCGCGGGCGTCGTCGGGCACCAGCCGCAGGGGCGAGGAGACAAGCCGGTCGCCGCCTCGGGTCGGCAGCGTCAGGCGGAACTGTGCGCCCTTGCCGGGCGCGCCCCACGCCTCCAGCCAGCCGCCGTGCAGACGGGCGTCCTCCAGGCTGATCGACAGACCGAGGCCGGTGCCGCCGGTCTGCCGGGCGCGTGACGGGTCGGCACGCCAGAACCGGTTGAACACCAGCTTCTCCTCTCCCGGCTTGAGGCCGACGCCGTGGTCGCGGACCGTGACGGCGACGGCCGAGGCGTCGGCGGCCAGCGTGACAATCACCGGCCGGCGCTCGCCGTGCTCGACGGCGTTGCCGACCAAGTTACGCAGGACCCGCTCCACGCGGCGGGGATCGACCTCGGCGATGATCTCGGCGTCGGGCACGACGACCGTCAGCTCGGCCTTGCAGCGCTCGGCGAGCGCGGCGAGCTGGTCGGTCACCCGGCGCACCACCGCCACCAGGTCGGTGGGCTCGGCGTCGAGCGCGGCGAACCCGGCGTCGAACCGGCTGATCTCCAGCAGGTCGGTCAGCAGGCCCTCGAACCGGTCGAGCTCGGCCTGCAGCAGCTCGGCGCTGCGCGCGGCGGCGGGGTCGAACTCGTCGCGGGAGGCGAACAGCAGGTCGGCGGCCATCCGCACGGTCGTCAGCGGGGTGCGCAGCTCGTGCGAGACGTCGGAGGTGAACCGCCGCTGCAGGCGCGACATCTCCTCCAGCCGCACGATCTGGCGCTGCAGGTTGGCGGCCATCTGGTTGAACGCCCCGGCGAGCCGCGCCAGGTCGTCCTCTCCGCGGACCACCATGCGCTGGTCGAGCAGGCCGGCCGAGAGCCGCTGCGCGGTGCGCGCCGCCACCCGCACCGGTGTCACCACCAGGCGGGTCATCATGGCCGCGATCAGGGCGAGCAGCGCGACGAGCGCGATGCCGGTGCCGGTGACGACCGCGCCGGTGAACCGGACGAGCTCGTCCTCATTGTTGAGGGGGATGACGTAGTACAGCTCGATCGGCTCGGCGCCGACCGCGACCGGGGTGCCCATCACGAGGTACTTCTGCAAACCGTCGCCGATGTCCAGCGTCGCGATCTGCTGGTAGGTGCCGGCCTTGGCCCCGACCACCGAGGAGCGCATGCCGCTTACCTGGGGGTCGTTCATCACCTGCGCGCTCTTCTGCGGCGGCCAGACGGCGCTCAGGCCGCCGTTGCGCCGCAGCATGATGACCTGGGCCTGCTGGTTCTTCGTCGACCCATACAGCTGGGTGACCACGTTGTCCACCGCGAGCGGCAGGCTGGGGTCGTCGGCCTGCGTGAAGCCCGACAGCTCGCGCGTGGCGTATTCGGCGCCGTTGTCGACCATGGACTTGGACTGATCGATCTTGTTCTGCAGGACACTGTTGCTGATCAGCGACGCCACCGTGTAGCTGAAGGCCAGCACGAGGGCGGCGGACAGCGACAGCGTGATGCCGACGACCCGGAACTGCAGCGAGCGGCGCCACTGCCGGCGGACGACCGCCCAGAGCCGGCGCACCCGCCGGCTCACGGCCTGCGGAACGAGCCGCCGGGGCCGGAGCTGGCGGGCCCGCAGAATGATCGGGTCGATGCGCACCATCAAGGCTTATCCGGTCCCGGCCTTGTAGCCGACGCCGCGGACCGTGAGGATGATCTCGGGCTTCTCGGGATCGGGCTCGATCTTGGCACGTAAGCGCTGCACGTGGACGTTGACCAGCCGGGTGTCGGCCGCATGGCGGTAGCCCCAGACCTGCTCGAGCAGCACCTCGCGGGTGAACACCTGGCGCGGCTTGCGGGCCAGGGCGACCAGCAGGTCGAACTCCAGCGGGGTCAGCTTCACCTCGTCGCCGTCGCGCATGACGGTGTGCGCCGGCACGTCGATGGTGATCTGGTTGCCCGGTGGCCCTATGGTCAGCAGCTCCGGTGCGACGTCCTCGCCGCGGCGCAGGCGGGCCCGCATCCGGGCGACCAGTTCCTTGGGCTTGAACGGCTTCATCACGTAGTCGTCGGCACCCGACTCCAGGCCCAGCACCACGTCGACCGTGTCGCTCTTGGCGGTGAGCATCACGATCGGCACGCCCGACTCGGCCCGGATGGACCGGCACACGTCGATCCCGCTCATGCCAGGCAGCATCAGGTCGAGCAGGACGATGTCGGGGCGGGTGTCCCGGAAAGCGCCGAGAGCGCGCTCACCGTCCGCGACGAAGGAGGGCAGGAAGCCCTCGCTGCGCAGGACGATGCCGAGCATCTCGGCGAGGGCGGGGTCGTCGTCGACCACCAGGACACGGGCTCTCATGCGGTCCAATATTTCACCTCGGCGCCCACACGTGGGAACCCGACCACCGATCTTGAAATTTTCGCGTCCGATCGTGTCGATCACACAACTCTGCGTGACCAGGGCTTCCGGAGTCGCTGTCGCCTACTACGGTGTCCGCGTGGAGGAGACCCGAGCCGTGATACCGATGCGCCCACTCACCTTCGGTGAGCTGCTGGACGCCGCGGTGTCGCTGCTGCGCGCCCAGGCGCCGCTGCTGCTCGGCGCGGCGCTGGTCCTGGCCGCCTGCGAGCAGGCCCTGCTCTTCCCGCTGCGCTCCTGGAGCCACATGAAGCTGCCGTACTTCTGGCTCAACTGGCCCCACATCGGCGAGTCCTGGCTGGTCTTCTGCATCGGGGTGACCGCCGAGGGCACGATCCTCGCGCTGCTGGGCGGCCTCGCCGGCGCCGCGGCCGGGCCCGGGCTGCTCGGCCGGCCCGCCCGCGCCCGGGCCCTGCTCGGCCAGGTGCTGCGCCGCGGCCCGGCGCTGCTCGTCCTCGCAGCGGTGACCGCCGCACTGCTGCTCATCACCTCGCTGCTCGTGATGCTCCCCTGGCTGCTGGTGTTCGGCCTGCTCGGGCTCGCCGCGCCCGCGCTCGTCGTGGACCGGATCGGGCCTCTGCGGGCGGTGGGCCGCTCGTTCAAGCTCGCGGGGCGGGGGCTGCGCGGCGCCGCCATCCGGCTGGGCGGATACGTCAGCTGGGTGGCCATCCGCACCGCGCTCGGCCTCGGCGGCGCGGCGGTGCTGGAGATCTGGCTGCGCAACGGCGAGACTGGCTTCACGTTCGCCATGATCGCGATCTGGGCGTTGATCGACGCCGTCGCCTACGCCACGCTCGCCTGCATCGACGCGGTCCTCTACCTGGAGGTCCGGATGCGCGTCGAGGGCCTCGACGTGGCGATCGGCCGCCTGCGCCGCCTCGGCCGCCCGATCGACCTGGCCCGATCCGTCATCCTCGGGGCGGCGGTGCGATGACCAGGGCGTGGGCGCAGTTCCTGCAGGCCGTCGACGATCTCATCGGCGTGCCGCTGGCCGGCATCATCCTGGTCGCGGCCGCGGCGGTCTTCGGCCTGCTCTACTACTTCTATCCGCGCTGGGTGCCCAGGCGCTTCCCCCGGCTGCGGTTCGGCCGGCAGCGCGGCGAAAAGGAGCAGAACGAGCAGCTCGACGTCGACCTCGGGCCGGACGAGGAGCAGGAGCCCGAGGGGCCGGCCGACGACGAGGAGGTGCCGGAGCTGCCCGCGCATGTGTTCGCGTCGCTGGCCGACCGCCTGGCCGCCGAGGGCCGCTACGCCGAGGCCGTGCGCGAGCGGCTACGGGCGATGGTGCGCGGCCTCGTCGAGCGCCGCGTCCTGGAGCACCGGCCGGGCATGACCGTCACCGAGCTGGCGCGGGCGGCGGGCGCCGCCGAGCCGGCCGTCGAGGCGCCGATGCGCGCCGCGGCGGGCATCTTCTCCGATATCTGGTACGCCGAACGCCCCGCCACCGCCGAGCACGACCATCGCATGCGGCAGCTTGCCGGTGAGCTCGGGCAGGTGGTGGCCCGATGACGACCACGACGCCGACGCGCACCGCCGGTGACGGACCGGGCAGCAGCTCGGACAGCTCGGACAACCCGGGCGTGTCCCGCCCGAAAGCCCCGCGTCGACCGCGCGGCCGGCGCTGGCTGCGGCTCGTCGTCCCGCCGGTGGCCGCGATCCTCGTCCTGCTGGTCGGCGCCGTGCTCTACCGGCTCGAGCAGCCCGGCCGCACCGACGCCGACTACCTGTCGCCGGAAAGCCACGCGGCGATCGGCGCCGCCGACCTCGCCGGCCGGGTGCGCGCGGCGGGCGTCACGATCATTCCGGAGCACCACAGTTCCGACGCGCTGGTCGCGGCGTACAGCGGCGACGCCACGTTGCTGATCACCACTCCGGAGCTGATGCACAGGTACTACCTGCGCATGCTCAAGCTCCTGCCGGCCTCCACGCGCGTGGTCGTCGTCGAGCCCGGCACCTCGACGATCGCCGACGGGCAGCTGCCGTTCGGCGCCGCCCGGCGCAACTACTCCGCGAAGGTCGCCGCGCCCGGCTGCGACTACGCGCCCGCCGCCCGGGCCGGGCAGGCGGCCGTGGTGCGCACGCGGTACGGGCCGGTCCTGTCCGGCCTCGGCGAGGAGATCTCGCGCTGCTACGACGACTCGCTGGTGGTGTACCGGCGGGAGGCCGTGACCGTCACCGTCGTCGGCTCCGCGGACCCGTTCCGCAACGACCGGATCGGCGAGCACGGCAACGCCGAGCTCGCCACCGCGCTGCTCACCGGCGCACCGCGGCTGATCTGGCTCGACCTGCACCGGCGCGAGCCCCCGCCGCTGGTGACCGACGACCCCGGCCTCAAGGGCGCGCCGGCCGCGCCGCCCTCGCTGCGCCCCATCCAGCCCGGCGAGCCGGAGAACACGGACTTCCCGGTGGAGGGCAAGAGCCCGCCGCCGCGCCCGGTGCCGCCCGCCGCCGGCGGCGACCCGGGAAATGCGCAGCCTCCGCAGGACCCGCCCAACCCGCTCTGGGTCGCGTTCCCGAAGTGGGTGTATCCCACCGTCGCCCTGCTCGTGCTCGGCGTGGCCATGCTCGCGGTGGCGAGGGCCCGGCGGCTCGGCGGCCCCGTGGTCGAGCCGCTGCCGGTCGTGGTGCGCTCGAGCGAGACCGCGTCGGGTCGCGGCCGGCTGTATCAGCGCGCCCGGGCCCGCCCGGAGGCGCTGCAGGTGCTGCGCGACGCCGCGCTGGCCCGGCTGGCCCGCCGGCTGCGGCTCGACCCCGACGTGGAGCACACGGCACTGATCGAGGCGGTCGCGGCGAGCAGCGGCTGGCCGCCCGCGACGGTCGGGCACGTCCTGTTCGGGCCGGCACCCACGAACGACGCCGAGCTGGTCGCCGCGGCCGCCCACCTGGAGCAGCTGGTCGACGCCGCCACGACGCAACCATCCGCGCCGGACGCCACATCCCAAACCAGCGCCGCCACCACCCAACCACCCGCGCCGGACGCCACGTCCGAAGCCGGCGCCACCACCACGCGACCGCCCGCGCCGGACGCCGCGTCCGAAGCCGGCGCCACCACCACGCAGCCACCCGCGCCGGACGCCGTATCCGAAGCCGCATCCGAAGGAGAGCCACGGTGACCGACATCGCCGCCCCGCTGATCGAAGGCTCGCCGGAGGCCGCCACGCTGCAGGCCCGGGCCGCGCTCGGCCGCCTGCGTGCCGAGGTGGCCAAGGTCGTCGTCGGGCAGGACGCCGTCGTGACCGGTATGGTCATCGCCCTGCTGGCGCGTGGCCACGTGCTGCTGGAGGGGGTGCCCGGCGTGGCCAAGACGCTGCTCATCCGCACCATCGCGGCGGCTCTCGATCTTGATGCCAAGCGCGTCCAGTTCACCCCGGATCTGATGCCCGGCGACGTCACCGGGTCGCTGATCTTCGACGCCCGCAGCGCCGAGTTCCAGTTCCGGGAGGGGCCGGTCTTCACCAACCTGCTGCTCGCGGACGAGATCAACCGCACGCCGCCGAAGACCCAGGCCTCGCTGCTGGAGGTCATGGAGGAGCGGCAGGTGTCGGTCGAGGGCAAGGCGCGGCCGCTGCCCGACCCGTTCCTGGTCGCCGCGACTCAGAACCCGATCGAGTACGAGGGCACGTATCCGCTGCCCGAGGCGCAGCTGGACCGGTTCCTGCTCAAGCTCACGGTGCCGCTGCCGACCCGGGACGAGGAGCTGGGCGTGCTGCGGGCGCACCACCAGGGCTTCGATCCGCGCAGGCTGCGTGAGGCCGGGGTCCAGCCGGTCGCGACCGCCGCCGACCTGGCCGCCGGGCGCGCCGCGGTGCAGCAGGTCGCGGTGGCCGAGGGCGTGCTGGCGTACATCGTCGATCTGTGCCGCGCGACCCGCGTGTCGCCGTCGCTGGAGCTGGGGGCGTCGCCGCGCGGCGCCACCGCGCTGCTGGCCGCCGCGAAGGCCTGGGCGTGGCTCACCGGCCGCGAGTACGTCACCCCGGACGACGTCAAGGCCCTGGCCCGCCCGACGCTGCGCCACCGGGTGCGGCTGCGGGCCGAGGCGGAGCTGGAGGGCGTGACCACCGACGCCGTGCTCGACTCGGTGCTGGCCACCGTCCCGACCCCCCGATGAGCGCACACCGCGCGGCGGCGAAGGGCGACGCATGATCACATGGCGGGCGGCGGCGCTGCTGGGGGCCGGGACCGTGCTCCTGGCGCTCGTCGGCGCCGTCGCGGGCCCGGCCATCCCGGCCGTGGGGCTGTGGATCGCGGCCGGCGCGATCGTGCTCGTGGTGGCCGCCGCATGCGTCGTGGATCTCCTCGGCGCCGCGTCGCCGAAGCTGCTGCGCATGAGCCGAAGCGGCGACCAGTCGCTGTGGCTCGGCGAGACCGGGCAGGTCACGCTGCTGCTGCAGAACCGGTCCAACCGGGTGCTGGCCGGGCGCGTTCGCGACGCCTGGGTGCCGTCCGCGGGCGCCGCCCCGACGATGCAGGACGTGCGGATCGAGCCCGGCCGCGCGGTCGCCGTCACCACCGCGCTCACCCCGACGCGGCGCGGCGACCGGCCGGCCGTGCGGGTGCTGGTGCGCAGCTACGGGCCGCTCCGGCTGACGTACCGGCAGACGAGCCGGGCGACCGCCGACCGGCTCACCCCGGCGTGGCGGCTGCGGGTGTACCCCCGGTTCAACTCCCGCCGCCTCCTGCCCGAGAAGCTCTCCCGCCTGCGCGTGCTGGACGGCTCGGTCGTGACCCGCGGCCGCGGCCAGGGCACCGAGTTCGACACGCTGCGCGAATACGTGCTCGGCGACGACGTGCGGTCGATCGACTGGCGCGGCAGCGCCCGCCGCTCCGACGTCGTGGTGCGCACCTGGCGCCCCGAGCGCGACCGGCGGCTCGTCTGCGTCCTGGACACGGGGCGTACCTCGGCCGCCCGCATCGGCGACGAGCCCCGCCTCGACGCGGCCATGGACGCCGCGCTGCTGCTCGCCTCGGTGGCGGCGCGCGCCGACGACCGGGTCGACCTGCTCGCCGTCGACACCGCCGTGCGCGCCTCGGTCACCAACGTCGAGCAGCACACCCTGCTGTTCCGGCTGGTCACCGCGATGGCGCCGTTGGAGCCGGCCCTGGTCGAGACCGACTTCGGGCTGGTCGTGGGCGAGGTCCTGCGCCGCGAGCGCAAGCGGGCGCTCGTCGTGCTCTTCACCGCTCTGGAGCCCGGCGCGCTCGGCGAGGGGCTGCTGCCCGTCCTCCCGCAGCTCGCGGCCCGGCACAAGGTGATCGTCGCCGCGGTGCACGACCCGGAGCTGGCGCGAATGGCGCGCGTGCGGCCCGACGCGGCCCCCGCCGAGGTGTACGCCGCCGCAGCCGCCCAGCGCGCGCTCGCCGAGCGCGACCGGGTCGCCGCCGCGCTGCGCCACCACGGCGTGGAGGTCGTCGACGCGGCGGCGGACGAGTTCGCATCCCGCCTGACCGACCACTACCTCGCGCTAAAGCACGCCGGGCGGCTCTGAGCGCGGCGGCGCCGGGCCCGCGATCAACGAGGGGTCAGACGGCTGGCAGCGCCGCCTCGGGCACCTCGCCCTCGATCGCCGTCGACCCGACCTCGCGCTCGGCCTTGCGGCCCAGGACGAAGACGTACACCAGAAACGCCACCCACACCACGAACCCGATGAAGTCCTTGACGATGTTCGGCAGCGGCGCCGGCGTCACGAAGCCCTCCAGCAGGCCGCTGACGAGCAGCACCGCGACCAGCCCCAGCGCCACCAGGATGCCCTCGATCGCGGTCTCGGCCAGCGCCCGCCCGCGCGTGCGCAGCGGCCCGGGTGCGACCCACGCCCAGCCGATGCGCAGCCCCACCCCGGCGCCGATGAAGACGGCGGTGAGCTCGAGCAGGCCGTGCGGCACGATCAGGCCGAAGAACACGTCGCCGTGGCCGTAGGCGATCATGATGCCGCCGATCAGGCCGACGTTCAGGGCGTTCTGGAACAGCAGGTAGACCACCGGGAGGAAGGCCACGCCGGAGGCCAGGGCCATGCCGGTGAGCAGGGCGTTGTGGGTCCAGACGCGCAGGAACGAGTTTTGCGGCAGGTACTCGCTGTAGTAGCCCTCGAAGCTGCTGTTGACGAGGTCGTCGATGTCGGCGTCGCTGAGGAAATATCCGGCCACCTCGGGGTTGGCGGCGACGTATGCCATCAGAGCGAACGTGAGCACCGAGAACGCCGTCGCCACCCCGCACCACCACGGCCAGGCGCGATACACGGCCAGCGGGAAGGTCCGGGTGAAGAACCGGCCCACCCCGGCGAGGGAGAACGAGGGCGCGCCGGTGAGCGCGTTGCGGGCGGCCAGGACCAGGCGGGACAGCCGCGCGATCAGGATCGGGTCGGGCGAGCGGCTGCGGATGAGCGACAGATGGGTGGCCGCGCGCTGGTACAGCGCCACGAGCTCGTCGGCCTCGGCCGCGTTGAGCCGCCGACGCCGGGAGAGCTCGTCCAGCCGCCGCCACTCGGCGCCGTGCTCGGCGACGTACGCGTCCAGATCCACCCCGGCAGCGTAAACGGGCGGGGCACGCGAGGGGTGCCCCGCTGTAGGACACTGCTTGCCATGAAGGACACCTCGGCCCCGGCGGCCCCCGGCGAGCGCCTGGTCAGCGGCGAGGCCGTCGAGCTCGAGGTGCGCGTGGCCCGGGCCGGGTCGCGGGTCCTCGCACTGCTGCTCGACATCATCCTGCAGCTGGTGCTGCTCACCGCGCTGCTCATGGCGACCGCCCTGGTGATCTACCTGACGGTCAAGGTCAGCCTTTTCGACGGCGGCCTCGGCCAGGCGCTGATGGTGATCGACCTGACGCTCGTGCTGGTCGGCTACCCGGTGTTCTGGGAGACTCTGCTGCGCGGGCGCACCCCCGGCAAGCTCGCGATGGGCCTGCGCGTGGTGCGCGACGACGGCGGCCCGATCCGGTTCCGCCACGCGCTGGCGCGCTCGCTGGTCGGCCTCGCGATCGAGTGGCCCGGCCTGCTGTTCCCGGTGGCGTCCTGGCTGGCCGGCCTCGGCGTGCTCATGCTCAACCCGAGCGGCAAGCGCATCGGCGACCTGGTCGCCGGCACGATCGTGATCCACGAGCGCACGCCGGCGAGCTGGGGTTGGGTGCCGGCGATGCCGCCGCCGCTGGCGCAGTGGGCGGCGCTGCTCGACCTGACCGGGCTGGACGACAGCCTGGCGCTGGCGGTGCGGCACTTCCTGGCGCGCAACCGCGAGATCGGCGAGCCGGCCCGCACCGCGCTGGGGCAGGCGCTGGCCAGCGAGGTGGCGAGCTGTACCACGCCGCCGCCCCCGCCGGGCGTCCCGGGCTGGGCCTACCTCGCCGCCGTCCTGGCCGAGCGGCACCGCCGGGCGAGCCACCGGCTGGCCCGGGCCCGCGCCGCCTCCGCCAGCGTCTGGCCCGGCCTGGCCGCAGCGATGGCGCCGCGCCGGCCCGTCCCGACGATCGTGGCCGGCCCACCGGCGCCGGCCGTTCCGTGGACGCTGCCGGCCGCCCAGCCACCGCCGGCCGTCCGGCCGCCGGCCCCGCTGCGGTAGCCGGGGCTCAGGCGGCCCGCTGGCCCCATTCCTGGATGTTGTACGTCGGGCCCCACACCGACGGGTTGTCGCGGATGTTCGCGTACTCCTGGTAGGTGAACGTCAGCGTCGGCCGCTGCATCAGCGGCAGCACGTAGGCGTCCTTGGTCAGCAGGTCGTCGGCCTGGTTGAGCAGGTCGGCGGCGTGCCTCGGGTCGACGTCCACCGCAGCGGAGTGCACCAGCCGGTCGAGTTCCGCGTTGGAGTACCCGCCGAAGTTGCCCGGCGCGCCCGTCGACCACCGCCGCTCCGGCGCGCCCTGGTAGAGCGGCCCGTTCACCCACTCGGCGAGGACCAGGTCGAAGTCGCCGGTGCTGAGCGTCAGCGCGAGCCCTTCGGTGGTCTCGGCCCGGGCCTCCACGCCGATCGCCTTCAGCGCGGCGGCGATCTGCTCGGCGGCCGCGGCGCGGATGGCGTTGTCGTTGTCGTAGCGCAGGCGCAGGGCGGGCACCGCCTCGCCGGCCTTCGTCACCAGGTGGCCGTTCTCGATCTTGTAACCGGCGTCGGTGAGCAGCTTCTTCGCCTTGTTCGCGTCGCCGGAGCCCTGCCCGGTGCCGCTGACGACGTCCTTGTACCCCGTGTCGCCGGGCACAAAGTTGTGGCTGCCCAGCGGCTTGAGGTTCTTGTCGAACGCGCCGTACGTCTTCTCCACGACGGTCTTGACGTTCACCGCGGTGAACATGGCCCGGCGCAGGACGGGATCGGCGAGGTACTTGTTCTTCAGGTTGAGCGTCAGGTGCTCCCACGCGTAGCTCTCCCCGACCTCGTAGATCACCCCGGGGGTGCCGGCCACGCCGGCGATCAGCGCCTGGCTGGGCTGCGGCGACATGCCGGTGAGCTCCTTGGCGCGCAGCGCGGGGATGATGGCGGCCGGGTCGAGCACGAACTTGAAGGTGATCCGGTCCAGCGACGGCTTGATCTTGCCGTACCACTTGTCGTTCTTCTTCAGCACCAGCGACTGGTCCTTGGCGAACGACTCGATCTGGTACGGGCCGCCCGACCACGTCGGCACGGTCCGGCTGAACCAGTCGGCGGCGCCGGCCACGCCCTCCGGCTTGGCCAGGTCGAAGCCCTGCTTGGTGGCCAGGTGCGACGGGTAGAGGCCGTCGTTGGAGAAGTCGCCCTTCCAGTCGCCGAACGTCTTGCCGTCGGTGAAGGTCATCGTCACGGTCTTGCCGGCGTCGGAGCCGACGATGCTCTTGATCACGTCGTACCCCGCGGTGCTGGCGGGGGTGCAGGCCGAGCAGTGCGCCGGGTTACCGGAGTTCTGCTTCCAGGTCAGGATGAAGTCGTCGGCGGTGATCGGGATGCCGTCGTTCCAGACCGCGTCCGGACGGATCTTGTAGACGATCGTCTCGGGGTTCTGGTTGGTGATGTCGGCGGAACTCACCAGGTCGGCGTTGAGCTGCAGGCGGCCCTGCGGGTCGACCTTGAACACCTGTGGCAGCAGTCCGGAGAGCGCCTGCTTGGTCGCGGGCGTGTTTCCCGCCGCCGTGTTGACGTTCCAGCTGGTGATCGGCTGGTCGAGGCCGTAGGTGTACGAGCCGCCCAGCTTGATGTCGCCGCCGTTGCAGGTCGTCGGGTTCTTCTCGCAGTCGGCGAACCCGATCGTGGCCGTGGGCGACGGCTTGGCCCCGCCGCCGCCGGTGCATGCGCCGAGCAGCAACCCGGCCGCCGCGACGACGGCGATCGAAGCCCGCATCTGCCTTCCAGTTAGAAACGCCACCCGGCAACCATAGGGGGCGACCCTAGGCGAACAGGGCACGACCCCAGTAGTCGTCGGCCGACGTGATGCCCGGCGGGCATGCGAACAAACCGCTCGACACGTGCCGGATGTACTCGTTGAGCGCGTCCTGGCGCGACAGCCGCGTCTGGATCGGCACGAACTGCTTGCGCGGGTCGCGCTGGTAGGCGATGAAGAACAGCCCGGCGTCGAGGCGGCCCAGGCCGTCGGAGCCGTCCACGAAGTTGTACCCGCGGCGCAGCAGCCGGGCGCCGTCGTTGAACTCGGGGTGGGCGAGGCGCACGTGCGCGTTCGCGGCGATGGCCGGCCGCCCGTCGGTACCGTTGGCGGAGAAGACCGGCTCGTCGAACTCCTTGGCGCCGCTGAGCGGGGCGCCCTCCCCCTTGTCGCGCCCGACGATCGCCTCCTGTTCGGCCAGCGAGGTGCGGTCCCACGTCTCGATCACCATCCGGATCTTGCGGGTGACCATGTAGGAGCCGCCGGTCATCCACGCCTCGCCGTCGCCGGACTGCACCCACAACTGCTCGTCGAGCAGCTTGGTGTCCTCGGCCTTGAGATTGGCGGTGCCGTCCTTGAAGCCGAACAGGTTGCGCGCGGTCTGCTGGTTGCGCGAGGTCGAGGAGGTGCGCCCGAAGCCCAGCTGCGACCAGCGCACGCTGACCACGCCGAAGCCGATGCGCGCGAGGTTGCGCACCGCGTGCACGGCCACCTGCGGGTCGTGCGCGCAGGCCTGCACGCACAGGTCGCCACCGGAGATCTCGGGCTTGAGCGCGTCCTTGGCGAACCGCGGCAGGTCGGCCAGCGCCGCCGGGCGCCGGGCCGCGATGCCGAAGCGGTCCTGACCCTGCCCGTCACGGAACAGCGTCGGGCCGAAGCCGACCGTGAGGGTGAGCCCGGACGGCGGCAGGCCGAGCGCCTCGCCGGTGTCGTCCGGGGCCGCCTCCGGGGCTCCGTTGACCGCACCGATCGTGCCGGCGTCCTTGCCCGCGGTCATCCGCGCCGCCGCCGCGGTCCACTTCTGCAACAGCTCGACGACCTCGGCCTTCTTGTCGGTGATGACGTCGAAGGCGACGAAGTGCAGCCGGTCCTGCGCGGGCGTGACGATGCCGGCCTGGTGCGGGCCGTAGAAGGGCACGGCCGCGCCGGGGTCGGCCGCCCGGGCGGGCTCGGCGCGATCGAAGACCTGCGAGCCGATGACGCCCGCGGCGGCGGCTCCGACGGCGCCCGCACCGGCGAGCCCGATCATCTTCCGGCGGTCCATGGTCAAAACCCTTCAATCGGATTCGGTACGGCAGGAGGCGCGCCCGGTGGCCGGGCGCGCCCACGGACCTACCTCGTGGCGACGAGCGGCGCGACCTTGCTGATCGGCTCGGCGAGCGCGTTGATCGCGTCGGCCAGGGCCTTCAGCTGCGGCTCGGTCAGCTCGTTGTGCAGCTTCCAGCCGTCGCCGCTGCGGTACTTGTCGAGCTCGGCCTGCGCCGCGGCGAACTTCTCATCGAGCGTCTTGGCCAGCGCGGCGTCCTTGTCCGCGATCACCGGGCGCAGCGCGGCGATCGCGGCCCGCGAGCCCTCGAGGTTGGCCGCGAAGTCCCACAGGTCGGTGTGCGAGAAGGCGTCCTCCTCACCGGTGATCTTGCCGGTGGCCACCTCGTCGAGCAGCTCCTTGGCCCCGTTGGCGAGCTCCAGCGGGGACAGCTGGGCGGTGGCGGCCTTCTCGACGATGGTCTTGACGTCGGCGAGCAGCTTGTCGGCGGTCGGGCCGGACTTGCTGATGTCCTTGGTGACCCAGAGGTCCTTCTCGAGCTTGTGGAAGCCGGTCCACTCCTGGCCCGCCTCCAGGTCGGCCTCGCGGGCGTCGATGGCCGGGTCGAGGTCGCCGAAGCTCTCCGCGACCGGCTCGATACGCTCCCAGTAGGTGCGGGCGATCGGGTACAGCGCCTTGGCCTTCTCCACGTCGCCGGCCTTGACCGCGTTGACGAACTCGGTCGTCTTGTCGATCAGCGCGCTGGTCTGGCTCTGCACGTACCGGTGGTAGTCCCCGATGGCCTGGGCAAGCTTGGCATCCTCGGTGAGCGGCCTGCTCTCGCCGGTGGCCTTGAACGCGCCCCGGATGCCGTTGCCGACCATGCCCGGCTTGCAGGCGGTCTCGTAGGTGCCGGGCGGCAGCTCGATGATCAGCTCGCGGGTCAGGCCGGGCGCGATGTTCTCGACCTCGCCGACGATCCGGTCGCCGGTCGCGTACACGTAGAACTCGGTGACCTTGGCGCCCTTGTTGCTGATGGTGAAGGTGACCGGGCCCGAGGCCGCCTCGGTCCGCTCGAGCTTGCACTCGGTGTCGGTGGCGGTCACGGCGATCTTGCCGTTGCCGCTCGCGCCGGTGCCAGCCTGGTCGCCGGTCTTGCCGCCGCCGCAGCCGGTCACGGCGAGGGCGAGCGCCGGGACGGCGCCGAGTACGAGCAGGCGTGTTTTAGGCATGGTTCTCCTACGGGAGGGGCTTGTCGCGAATTCAGGCGCTGGTGCTCGCCGGCTGTGGCGCCACCGGCTCGGGCGCGACCGGCTTGCGCAGCAGCGGCAGCAGGAACAGGACGAGGACGGGCACCCCGTAGGCGACCCAGGCGATGGTCTCCAGGACGGACGGCTGGGGCGTGAAGTTGAACATGCCGCGCAGCAGCTCGGAGTACCACGCGGTCGGCGGCAGGGCGCCGGTGAGGTCGTAGGCGTGGTTGTTGAGGCCGGGCACGACGCTGGCCTCCTGCAGGTCGTGCACGCCGTACTTGAAGATGCCGGCGGCCACCAGCACGAGCAGGGCGCCGGTCCAGGTGAAGAACTTGGTCAGGTTGATCCGGATGGCGCTGGCGTAGAGCAGGTAGCCCAGCACGATCGAGGTGGCGAGGCCGAGCGTGATGCCGATCAGCGGCTGAAGCGTGTCGGAGCCCTGCGCCGCGGCGAAGAACAGGATCGCGGTCTCCAGGCCCTCCCGGATGACGGCGAGGAAGGCCATGCCGGCGACCGCGAACGGGCCGACCTCGATCGCGCCCTCCAGCTTGCCGCGCAGCTCCTTGCCCATCTGGCGGGCCATCCGGCGCATCCAGAAGATCATCCAGGTCACGAACGCGACGGCGACGAGCGAGGCGATCGCGTCGAACAGCTCCTGGTGCGGGCCGGAGAGGTACGCGGTGCCGGCCTGCAGCAGCGCGGCGAACCCGATCGCGAGCAGGGACGCGGCGACGACGCCGGTCCAGACGAACTTGAGCAGGTGCCTGCGATTGCTCTTGACCAGGAATGCGACGAGAATGGACACCACAAGGGTGATCTCGAGGCCCTCACGCAGTCCGATCAGGTAGATGGCGGTCATACAGAGCTCCGCAGGTTAGCCGTACCTTACTTAGGTCAGCATTACCTTAGACCCCATTGACCACGGCCTCAAGCGCCGGGGGCTGAGTGAGCCCGGTCATATTCCTGAACGCGGAGAGGCCCCGCCGGTATCCACCCGGCGGGGCCCCCTTCCTTGATGCGTTCAGTAGCGGTAGTGGTCCGCCTTGTAGGGGCCCTCGACCGGCACGCCGAGGTATTCGGCCTGCTTCTTGGTCAGCTCGGTGAGCTTGACGCCCAGGGCGTCCAGGTGCAGCCGGGCGACCTTCTCGTCGAGGTGCTTGGGCAGCGTGTAGACGCCGACCGGGTACTGGTCGGTCTTGGTGAACAGCTCGATCTGGGCGATCGACTGGTTGGCGAAGCTGTTGGACATCACGAACGACGGGTGACCGGTGGCGTTGCCCAGGTTCAGCAGGCGCCCCTCGGACAGCACGATGATCGAGTGGCCGTCGTCGAACTTCCACTCGTCGACCTGCGGCTTGATGTTGATCCGCGTCACGTCCGAGCGGCGGGCCAGGCCGGCCATGTCGATCTCGTTGTCGAAGTGGCCGATGTTGCCGACGATCGCCTGGTGCTTCATCCGGCCCATGTGCTCGGCGGTGATGACGTCGAGGCAACCGGTCGCGGTGATGAAGATGTCGGCGGTCTCGACGACGTCCTCGACCGTGGCCACCTGGTAGCCGTCCATCGCGGCCTGCAGCGCGCAGATCGGGTCGACCTCGGTCACGATGACCCGGGCGCCCTGGCCGCGCAGCGACTCGGCGCAGCCCTTGCCGACGTCGCCGTAGCCGAAGACGACCGCGACCTTGCCGCCGATGAGCACGTCGGTGGCGCGGTTGATGCCATCGATGAGCGAGTGGCGGCAGCCGTACTTGTTGTCGAACTTCGACTTGGTGACCGAGTCGTTGACGTTGATCGCCGGGAAGAGCAGCGTGCCGGCCTGCTGCATCTCGTACAGCCGGTGCACGCCGGTGGTGGTCTCCTCGGTCACGCCCTTGATGCCGGCCGCGACACGGGTCCAGCGGCGGTTGTCCTCCTGCAGCGAGCGCTGCAGCACCCCGAGGATGACCGCGTACTCCTCGGAGTCGGCGGTGTCCGGCGACGGGACCGCGCCGGCACCCTCGAACTCGGCGCCCTTGTGCACCAGCAGAGTGGCGTCGCCGCCGTCGTCGAGGATCATGTTCGGGCCCTGGCCGTCGGGCCAGAGCAGCACCTGCTCGGTGCACCACCAGTACTCTTCGAGGGTCTCGCCCTTCCAGGCATACACCGGGACACCGGCCGGCTTCTCCGGGGTGCCCTCGGGGCCCACCGCGATCGCGGCGGCGGCGTGGTCCTGGGTCGAGAAGATGTTGCAGCTGGCCCAGCGGACCTGCGCGCCGAGGGCGACGAGGGTCTCGATCAGCACCGCGGTCTGGATCGTCATGTGCAGCGAGCCGGTGATCCGCGCACCCTTCAGCGGCTGCGCGGCAGCGAACTCACGCCGGATGGCCATCAGGCCCGGCATCTCGTGCTCGGCGAGCTGGATCTCCTTGCGCCCGAACGCGGCGAGGGACAGATCGGCCACCTTGAAGTCACCGTCGGCGACGGTCCGCGGTGGCAGCGTGCTGGTCAATGCGATCTCCTGATCTGCATAGGCGAACGGCGACCCTTCACGGTACGCGGCGGCCTCGCTTCGCTCCAATCGCCCCTGCGATGCGTGCGGGTCGCGCGAGAGCGGGTCCGGACAGCGCGCGGGGCGGTGAGATCGCTCCCACCGCCCCGCGCTTTCCCCCCGGTTTGGTTCCGCCGCATGTGGCTCGGGCTTGACCTCGAACCTTGCGTAGTCAGAACACTACTCTGCGCAACTCGGATGTCAAGCAAATCTCCTGAATTCGGACACGTTGGAGGGCTGACGAGCGGAGCTGATCTGATCCGCCGTGGGCGCGGATAAATCCAGACGCTCTGCGTCCGCATTTATCCGACATTTCGCATATGCACCGCTCGGGGTGGCGCGTGCCGTCAGGGCCGCGCGAGGCACGACCGTGAGGCCAGACCGGGCCAGCACGGACCGTAAGGAACGGTGTGCCGGGCCGGCCGGCGAACGGCGCGGGCCGGTACGCGGGGGCTTGCCCGCGTGCCGGCCCAAAGCGTTGGCCTCGCGGCTGTGCTACGACGTGGCGGCCTGGAAGGCCTCGCCCGCGCCGCTCAGCGACAGCTCCTTGCGCCCGGCCCGCGCGAAGGCCGCCTGGCCCTGCCGCAGGGTCACCGGGACGGCGCCGTCGTCGACGCTGATCGAGCCGCGCGTGCACAGGACGATGCGCGGGCCGCCGCCGGGGAGGCGTACCGCCGGCACGGCCGGGTCGACGACCGCGCGGTGCAGGGTGAAGTCGGCGATCGGGACCGGGTAGGCGAACAGGCCCGGGCCGAGGACGTTCGGCCGGGTCACGGGCTCGTCGAGGACCTCGAACCGCAGCACCCGCAGCAGCTCCTCGACGTCGACGTGCTTGGGGGTCAGGCCGCCGCGTAGGACGTTGTCCGAGGCGGCCATGATCTCGACGCCGACGCCCCGCAGGTAGGCGTGCAGGTTGCCGGCCGGCATCCAGACCGCCTCGGTGGGGCGCAGGCGGATGCGGTTGAGCAGCGTGGCGACGATGACGCCGGAGTCGCCCGGGTATTGCGCGGCGAGCGACACCACGAGGTCGTAGGCGGGCCGCTCGGCCGCGCGCGGGCGGCAGGCCGTCACGACGTCGGCCACGAGCTCGGCGTCGGGGTTGGCGAGCAGGCCCCGGACCGCGTCGTGCAGGGCGACGGCGGGGTCGGGCTGGGACAGCGCGTCCACGGTCGGCTTGAGCCGGGTCACGCCCAGTGCGGCCAGGTCGCGCGAGGCCGCAGCCGGGTCGCGGAAGCCGCACAGGGCGTCGAAGTCGGTCAGCGCGACCAGCATCTCCGGCTTGTGCCAGGCGTCGACGTAGGAGGGGTGCCCGGCCGCGTGCGCGGCGCGGGCCTGCTCCAGCGTCGGGTGGGCCTGCAGGGACAGCGGCTTGGCGGCGGCGAGCACCTTGAGCAGGAACGGCAGCCGGGGGCCGAACCGCTCGACGTTCGACGCGCCGAGCAGCGTCACCGGGTCGGCGGCGATGGCGTCCACGAGCGGGGTGCCGCTCACGGCGAGCCGGGACGGGCTCGCCGGGTGGGCGCCCATCCACAGCTCCGCCTCCGGGTCCGCGGTCGGCGCCGGCCGGCCCTGCAGCGTGGCGATCGCGTTGTGCGACCCCCAGGCGTACTTGCGGATCGGGCTCTCCAGCAGTTCCACGGTCAGTGCGCCTCCGCGCTGGTCGGGACGGCCGCCGCTGCGGAGCGGCCGGCCTTGCTCGCCTGGTAGATGTCCGGCTCCAGGTAGATCACGCGGGCGATCGGCACCGCGGCCCGGATGCGGGCCTCGGCGGCGTCGATGCCGCGGGCGATCTCGTCGGCCGTCTCGTTGTGCCGTACCGCGATCTTCGCCGCGACCAGCAGCTCCTCGGGGCCGAGGTGCACGGTGCGCATGTGGATCACGCACTCGACCTCAGGGCCGTCCACGATCGCCTTCTCGATGGCCTCGACCTGCTCCGGGGTGGCCGCCTCGCCGACCAGCAGGCTCTTCATCTCCACCGCGAGGACGGCGGCCACGGCGATCAGCAGCAGGCCGATCGCGGCGGTGCCGATGCCGTCCCAGATGCCGTTGCCGGTGATCAGGGTCAGGCCGACGCCGAAGAGGGCCAGCACGAGGCCGACCAGGGCGGCGAAGTCCTCCAGCAGGATGACCGGGAGCTCCGGCTGCTTGGCCCGGCGGATGAACTGCACCCAGGTGGCCTTGCCCTTGATCTTGCGGGTCTCGCCGATGGCGGTACGGAAGGACAGCCCCTCCATGACGATCGCCGCGACGAGCACCGCGACCGGGACCCACTGCCAGGAGCGGATCGGCTCGGGATCGGTGATCTTGTGCCAGGCCTCGTAGATGGCGAAGACGCCGCCGACGAAGAACAGCACGACGGCGACGACGAAGGCGTAGATGTAGCGCTCCCGCCCGTAGCCGAACGGGTGGCGGGCGGTCGCCCGCTTCTCGGACTGCTTGCCGCCGAGCAGCAGCAGCCCCTGGTTGCCGGAGTCCGCGACCGAGTGGATCGCCTCGGCCAGCATCGACGACGAGCCGGTCAGCACGAACGCGACGAACTTGGTGACGGCGATGCCGAGGTTGGCGGCCAGCGCCGCCAAGATCGCCTTCGTCCCACCCTCAGTGCTCACATCGCCTCCGCTTCGCTACGGCGATGCGAGGATGGCGCTGCCCCATGGTTCGAGGCCCCTCCGCTTCGCTCCGGACCTCTCACGGACTGACCAGCTCCTTCATCTCCGAGACGGCCGGGACGGCCATCGGGTCGAAGCCGTGGGCGAGACCGAGGTAGATCGAGGCGAAGTCCGGCACGGCCACGAGCGATGCCAATCGTTCCAGAGGGGATCCACCCTCCGCGGTGATCAGGCTCACCCGCACGCCCCGCTCCTCGGCCAGCTCCTGCACGGCCTCCGCGCGGCGCTCCTCGACCGCGACCGGCTCGTCGCCCTCCTCGTCGTCGGCGGTCAGGCCGCCGTCGCGCAGCAGCACGAGGCGCAGCCGGGTGGCCGTGCTCGTCTCCTCCCCCGGGTCGGCGAAGATGTCGCGGTCGGCCTCGGCCAGCCCGCCGTACACCCCGTCGAGGAGCCCGACCCGGCCGCGGCCGGCCTCGCCGAGCGCGCCGACGACCGCGGGGTAGCGGGCGTTGGCGGCCAGCGTGTCGCCGAAGCGGCGGGCGGCGACGGTGGCCAGGGGCGAGGAGCCCCAGACGATCGGCACCGAGTGGGCGAGGTCGAGCGCCAGGCTCTTGCCGGGGTTGACGAACAACTCGAGCGCCGTGCGGCAGCGCTCGGCGTCGGCGTCGAGGCGGGAGGCCGTCTCGGCGAAGTCGGCCTCGTTGACCTTGACCAGGCCGAGCTGGCGGCCGGCCAGCAGGACCGGCACGGCCAGGCCCCAGAGGCTGGCCCGGGCCGGCGCGCGCCGCGGCACCGGGATGAACGGCGCGCGGAAGCGGTCGGCCAGGGCGTGCAGCTGGGTGTCGGGCGCGCCGATCGCGACGAGCCGGGCACCGCGGCGACCGGCGGCCTCGGCGGCGGCGAGCGCCTCCGGTGAGCGGCCGGACGCCGAGACGGCGATGACGACGTCGGCGGCGCCGACCCAGCCGGGGATGCCGGCGCTGCGGTGTGCGAGGACCGGCACCGGGCAGCGCGGCCCGGCGACGGTCTCGAGGATGTCGCCGGTGCGTGCGGCGGTGCCGACCCCGGCGATGACGACCGCGCGCGGGCGGCCCTCGTCGGCCAGCGCGCTCAGGTCGGTCTCGGCGGCCAGGGTGGCCGCCTCCCGCACCTGGGCGCCGGCCGACGCGGTCGCGCGCAGCATGCCGCCCGGGTCGTTGCGCTCCAGCGCCTCGGCGTTGTCCAGCAGCGCCAGGTCGATCTCGCGATGCCCGCGGACCCCCGCGGTGCCCTCCAGCGGATTCACGCGGCACCACCCTCGCCACTCACGGCGTCGGTGTCCGGCGTGGGGGCCGCCGTGGCGGGACCCGACTCCGGCGTGCGCGCCTCGTCGAGCAGGAGCACCGGGATGCCGTCGCGGATCTCGAAGATCCGCCCGCATTCGGTGCAGGTCAACGTCTGCTCCTCCGCGTCGAGGGCGAGCTCGGCGTGATGCTCGTCGGGGCAGCGCAGGATCGAAAGCAGGGCGGGGTCCACGGACACGTGTTCCACTCTCCTTTGTGCGGCTGATCGTCAGCGGCGGATGACGATCAGCATCTCATCGCGCAGGGCGGCCATCCGCTCCGCGGTCGGCGCCTCAACGTTAAGCCGCAACAGCGGCTCGGTGTTGGACGGGCGGACGTTCGCCCAGCTGCCGTCGGGGAAGCTGAGAGTGATGCCGTCGAGCCGATCGACCGGAACGCCGAACGCCTGCTCGATCTCCGCCATCTTCGCGGCCTGGTCGGCGACGGTCGAGTTGATCTCGCCGGAGGCCGCGTAGCGCTCGTAGTCCTTCGCCAGGGCCGACAGCGGCGCGGCCTGCCCGCCGAGCAGGGCCAGGGTGTGCAGGGCGGCCAGCATGCCGGTGTCGGCGCCCCAGAAGTCGCGGAAGTAGTAGTGCGCGGAGTGCTCGCCGCCGAACACCGCGCCGGTGCGGGCCATCTCGGCCTTGATGAACGAGTGGCCGACCCGGGTGCGCACGGGCACACCGCCGTGTTCCCGGACGATCTCGGGCACGACGTGCGAGGTGATGAGATTGTGGATGATCGTGGCGCCGGGCTCCTTGGCCAGTTCCCGGACCGCGACCATGGCCGTGATCACCGAGGGCGAGACGGCGTCGCCGCGCTCGTCGACGACGAAGCAGCGGTCGGCGTCGCCGTCGAAGGCGAGCCCGAGATCGGCGCCGGTCTCGCGGACCTTGGCCTGCAGGTCGACCAGGTTGGCGGGCTCGAGCGGGTTGGCCTCGTGGTTGGGGAACGTGCCGTCGAGCTCGAAGTACAGCGGGATGATCGTCAGCGGCAGCCCCGAGCCGAGCACCGCCGGCACCGTGTAGCCGCCCATACCGTTGCCGGCGTCGACGACCACCGTCAGCGGCCGGATGGCGGAGAGGTCAACGAGCTTGAGCAGGTAGGTCGCGTAGCGTTCGAGCAGGCTGTACTGCTCGACGCCGCCCTTGAGCTCGGCGTCGGTGACCCGCGGCGCCCCGCTGTCGAGGATCTCCTGCGCGCGCTGACGGATCTCGGCGAGGCCGGTGTCCTGCCCGACGGGCTTGGCGCCCTGCTTGCAGAGCTTGATCCCGTTGTACTGCGCGGGATTGTGACTCGCCGTGAACATCGCGCCCGGCAGGTCGAGCGCGCCCGAGGCGTAGTAGAGCAGGTCGGTGGAGCCCAGCCCGGCCTCCAGGATGTCGGCACCCTCCGCGCGCGCCCCGGCGGCGAAGGCGGCCGCCAGCGCCGGGCCCGAGGCCCGCATGTCGTGCGCGGTGACGATCTTCTCGGCGAACTCCCCGCGCGAGCGCAGCGTCTGCACGAACGCCCGCCCGAGTGCCTCCGCCACCGGCTCGTTGAGCTGGTCCGGCACCGTTCCCCGCACGTCGTATGCCTTGACGATCCGGCTCAGGTCGATCACAGTCTCGCACCCCTAGTCGTGGTCGCTGTTCCTACCGGGGAGCCTAGTGCGGTTGCGTTCCGTGCACGTGTCAGTCCGGAGTTGCTCATGTGAGTTCCAGGAAAGCTTGTGGTAGAGGATGAGGCATGGCGGAGGAAGGTAACTCCCTGCGGGCGATCGTCGCGGCACTGGCGGCCAACCTCGGCATCGCGCTCAGCAAGTTCGCGGCGTTCCTGTTCACCGGCTCGTCGGCGCTGCTCGCGGAGGCGGTGCACTCGGTGGCCGACACCGCCAACCAGATCCTGCTGCTCGTCGGCGGGCGGCGCGCGCAGCAGCGGGCGAGCCAGCTGCACCCGTTCGGCTACGCACGGTTCCGGTACTTCTACGGCTTCCTCGTCACCCTGGTCATCTTCCTGGTGGGCGGCGTGTTCGCGCTGTACGAGGGCTACGAGAAGCTGCACGACCCGACGCCGGTCGAGGACCCGATTTGGGCCTTCGCCGTGCTCGGCATCTCGGTCGTGCTGGAGTCGTTCTCGCTGCGCACCGCCGTGCACGAGGCCCAGCCGTCCCGCCGCGGCGCGCCGTGGCTGCGCTTCATCCGCACCACCCGCTCCCCTGAGCTGCCGGTAGTGCTGGCCGAGGACTTCGGCGCGCTGACCGGCCTCACCTTCGCCTTCATCGGCATCACCCTCGCGGTCGTCACCGGTGACGCGCGCTGGGACGCGGCCGGCACGCTGGCCATCGGGGTGCTGCTGGTCGTCATCTCGATCACGCTGTCGCAGCGGATGCGCAGCCTGCTGATCGGCGAGTCGGCCGACAACGGCACGCTGCTGCAGATCGAGTCGGCGATCGAGCGGGAGCCGCTGATCGAGCGGATGATCCACCTGCGCACCATGCACCTCGGCCCCGACCAGCTGCTGATCGCGGCCAAGGTGGCGGTGCGCGCCGACGAGACCATGTCGCACGTGGCGGCCGCGATCAACCGGGCCGAGGCGCGGGTGCGCGAGGCGGTGTCGTACGAGTGCTTCATCTTCCTGGAGCCCGACGTGTTCGACCAGCGGCTCTACGAGAGCCAGGAGAAGCCGCCGGGCTCCTCGTCGCGGGAGGCCCGCCCCGCGTGGGAGTGACGCCCTACAGCTGCAGGCCGGTCAGGACCATCACCCGTTCCTCGGTGTAGTCGGTCATCGCGCTGGCGAGCCCCTCGCGGCCGATCCCGCTGGCCTTCGCCCCGCCGTAGGGCATCTGGTCGGCCCGGTAGCTCGGCACGTCGCCGACGATCACGCCGCCCACGTCGAGCACGCGGTGCGCCTCGAACGCGCGGTCGAGCCGCCGGGTGAAGACGCCGGACTGCAGCCCGTACTGCGAGGCGTTGACGGCCGCGAAGCCGTCGGAGTCGGAGCCGACGCGGGCCAGCACCAGCACCGGGCCGAAGACCTCCTCGCTGACGACCTTCGCGTCCGCGGGCACGCCGGTGAGCACGGTCGGCGCGAAGGAGGCGCCGTCCCGGGTGCCGCCGGCGAGGAGCTTGGCCCCGGCCGCGACGGCCTCGCCGACCCACGCCTCGACCCGCTTCGCGGCGTCCTCGCTGATCAGCGGCCCGACGTCGGTGGCCTCGTCGTTCGGGTCGCCGGTCCGCTGCGCCTCGACGGCGGCGATGAGCTTGTCGGCCAGCGCGTCGTAGTGCCGGTCGTGGACGTACACCCGCTGCACCGCGATGCAGCTCTGCCCGGCCTGATAGTTGGAGAACGTGGCGATGCGGCCGGCGGCCCAGTCCAGGTCGTCCCAGTCCTCGCAGACCACCACGGCGGCGTTGCCGCCCAGCTCAAGGGTCACGTGCTTGCGCGGCACGGCGTCGCGGATCTGCCAGCCGACCGGCCCGGAGCCGGTGAACGACACGACCGGCAGGCGCGGGTCGGCGACCAGGGCGGGCGCGCGGTCGTTCGGGATCGGCACGATCGACCACATGCCGGCCGGCAGCTCCGTCTCGGCCAGGATCTCGCCCAGCAGCAGCGCGCTGAGCGGGGTCGCGGGGGCAGGCTTGAGCACGATCGGCGCGCCGACGGCCAGCGCCGGGGCGACCTTGTGCGCGACCAGGTTGAGCGGGAAGTTGAACGGCGCGATGCCCAGCACCGGGCCCTTCGGCACCCGCTTGACCAGCGCGATCCGGCCGGTGGCGGCCGGGTCGGTGTCGAGCCGCTGCAGGGCGCCGGAGAACCGCCGGGCCTCCTCGGCCGCCCAGCGGAACGTCGACACCGCGCGGGAGACCTCGCCGCGCGCCCACTTCAGCGGCTTGCCGTTCTCGGCGGTGATCAGCCGGGCGACCTCTTCGGCGCGCTCCTTCAGCCGGGCGCTGACGTGGTCGAGCGCGGCCGCCCGGGCGCTCGCGGGCAGGGCGGCGGCCTCGGCGGCGACGGCCGCGGCCGCGGCCACGGCCTCCTCCACCTGCTCCGGGGTGGCGTTCGAGGTGCTGCCGACCGGGCGCCCGTCATACGGGTGCCGGATCTCGACGACGTCGTCGCTGCTTGCCGGGCGGCCGGCGATGAAAAAGGGGGTCACGACCCCACACTAATCCCTGGCTCGGCCGGTTCACAGCGCGGAAACAGTTGCCCAAGGGGTTGTGTACTGCGGATTCGATGGAAGGATGTGGCTGCCGGCACTCAAAGGAGTGGACATGACCAAGCAACTACAAAACTTCATCGACGGCGCCCACGCGGATCCCGCCGACGGCCGTTACTCCGACATCATCGACCCCTCGACCGGCGAGGTCTACGCCTCCGCGCCGGTGTCGAGCGCGGAGGACGTCGACCGCGCTATGAAGGCGGCGGCGACGGCGTTCGAGACCTGGCGCGACGCCACGCCGGCGGAGCGGCAGAAGGCGCTGCTCAAGCTCGCCGACGCGATGGAGGACCGGGCCGCCGAGATCATCGACGCGGAGGTCCGCAACACGGGCAAGCCGCGGGCGCTGACCGCGAGCGACGAGTTGCCCCCGTCGGTGGACCAGATCCGGTTCTTCGCCGGCGCCGCCCGCGTGCTCGAGGGCAAGTCGGCCGGCGAGTACATGAAGGGCCACACCAGCTACGTGCGGCGCGAGCCGATCGGCGTCTGCGCGCAGGTCACGCCGTGGAACTACCCGCTGATGATGGCGGTGTGGAAGATCGCGCCGGCGCTCGCCGCGGGCAACACGGTCGTGCTCAAGCCGTCCGATACCACGCCCGCCTCCACGCTGCTGCTGGCCGAGATCGCGAGCGAGTTCCTGCCGCCCGGCGTGCTCAACGTGGTCACCGGCGACCGGGAGACCGGCCGGGCGCTGGTCGCCCACCCGACGCCGCAGTTCGTGTCGATCACCGGCTCGGTGCGGGCCGGCCGCGAGGTGGCCGGGGCGGCCGCGCCGTCGCTCAAGCGCACCCACCTGGAGCTCGGCGGCAAGGCCCCGGTCGTGGTGTTCGACGACGCCGACCTGGCCGCCGCGGCCGAGGCGATCGCCGTCGCCGGCTACTTCAACGCCGGCCAGGACTGCACCGCGGCCACCCGGGTGCTGGCCGGCCCGGGCATCTACGACGACTTCGTGGCCGCCCTCGCCGAGCAGGCGGCCGCCACGAAGACCGGCGCCCCCGACGACGAGGACATCCTCTACGGCCCGCTGAACAACGCCAACCAGCTGGCCCGGGTCGGCGGGTTCATCGACCGGCTGCCCGACCACGCCAAGCTCAACACCGGCGGCGCGCGGGTCGGCGACAAGGGCTTCTTCTACGCCCCGACCGTCGTGTCCGGCCTGCGCCAGGACGACGAGATCATCCAGGACGAGGTCTTCGGCCCGGTCATCACCGTGCAGCGCTTCTCCGACGAGGACGAGGCTGTGCGCTGGGCCAACGGCGTCGAGTACGGCCTGTCGTCGTCGGTCTGGACCCGCGACCACGGCCGCGCGATGCGCATGAGCCGTCGGCTGGACTTCGGCTGCGTCTGGGTCAACGCGCACATCCCGATCGTCGCCGAGATGCCGCACGGCGGGTTTAAGCAGTCCGGCTACGGCAAGGACCTGTCCATGTACGGGCTGGAGGACTACACGCGGATCAAGCACGTCATGCACAACATCGAGCTGTGATGTCAGCGTCAGGGGAGCTTTCGAGCGACATCCACAAGCGCCGCGCGGCCGCCGTCGCGCGAGGTGTCAGCAGCATGATCTCGTCGTACGTCGACCACGCCTCCGGCGGCACGCTGTCCGATGTGGACGGCCGCGAGTGGGTCGACATGGCCGCCGGCATCGCCGTCACCAACGTGGGCAACTCGAGCCCGCGGGTCGTGGCGGCGGTGCAGCGGCAGGTGGAGCGGTTCACCCACACCTGCTTCATGATCGCGCCGTACGAGGGCTATGTCGCGGTCTGCGAGCAGCTCAACGCGCTCACGCCGGGCTCGTTCGAGAAGCGCTCGGCCCTGTTCAACTCGGGCGCCGAGGCGGTCGAGAACGCGGTGAAGATCGCCCGGCACGCCACCGGCCGGCGGGCGGTCGTCGTGTTCGACCACGCCTACCACGGCCGGACCAACCTCACCATGGCGCTCACGGCCAAGGACATGCCGTACAAGCACGGCTTCGGCCCGTTCGCCGGCGAGATCTACCGGGTGCCGATGTCGTACCCGTTCCGCGACGGCCTCGACGGGCCCGACGCCGCCGCGCTGGCGATCAACACGATCGAGAAGCAGGTGGGCGCGGACCAGGTCGCGGCGGTGCTCATCGAGCCCATCCAGGGTGAGGGCGGTTTCCTGGTGCCGGCACCGGGCTTCCTGCCGTCGCTGGCGGCCTGGGCGAAGGCCAACGGGGCGCTGTTCGTGGCGGACGAGATCCAGACCGGCTTCTGCCGTACCGGCGACTGGTTCGCCTCGACCCACGAGGGCATCGAGCCCGACATCGTCACCACGGCGAAGGGCATCGCCGGCGGCCTGCCGCTCGCCGCGGTGACCGGCCGCGCGGACGTCATGGACGCGGTGCACGTGGGCGGCCTCGGCGGCACGTACGGCGGCAACCCGGTGGCCTGCGCCGCGGCGCTCGCGTCGATCGAGACGATGCGGGAGCTCGACCTGTGCGCCGCGGCCCGCCGGATCGAGTCGGTGATGCTCCCCCGCCTGCGCGCCCTGCAGGAGGAGCACCGGTTCATCGGCGACGTCCGGGGCCGCGGCGCGATGCTGGCGCTGGAGATCGTGGTGCCGGACTCCGCAACGCCCGGCTCGCTGACGGCCGAGCGCGGCTTCGCCCGGGGCGCCCCGCTGGGCGCGACCCCGGATCCGGCGAAGACGGCGGAGATCCAGCGGCGGGCGCACGAGGCCGGGCTGCTGCTGCTCACCTGCGGCACCTACGGCAACGTGATCCGCTTCCTGCCCCCGCTCGTCATGGACGATCCGACGCTGGAGCGCGCCCTGGAGATGCTGGCCTCCGCGCTCTGATCCGGCTATTGCAGTGAAAGGCCGGTAGAAGGCCCGGCCGGGGCGCCCACCTCACGTCCCGGCCGGGCCTTGGCGTTCCCGGGTGACGCGGGTCACTATGGGGCATGCACAATCCCTGGTTGGCCCTGCCCGCGGGGGCCGATCCCCGCGAGCGGATCAGCCAGAACGGGCGCGCCCGGGACGCGTTCCTCGGCGGCGGCCGCGTCGGCGGTCAGGTCCGCGACGTCGTCGCCGAGTCGTGGCGGCGCAGCGCCGCGGCGCACCTGGACCCGGACGCCACCGCGCCGGTCGACCTGGGCGACGAGGAGCTCGAGGACTACCGCGGCGCGCACCCGCTGCGCCGCGCGCTGCCGCTCTTCCGCGACCTGCTCGGCAGCTTCGCCGACGACGGTGACCACCTGATGGCGATCTGCGACGCGCACGGGCGGCTGCTGTGGGTGGAGGGGCACCCGACCGTCGTGCGCCGGGCCGAGGGCATGAACTTCGTCGCGGGCGCACGCTGGGACGAGACGCACGCGGGCACCAACGCACCCGGCACCGCGGTCGCCGTCGATCACGAGGTGCAGATCTTCGCCACCGAGCACTTCAGCCGCCGGGTGCAGCGCTGGACCTGCTCGGCCGCGCCGATCCACGATCCGCGGACCGGGCGGCTGCTCGGCGCGATCGACGTGACCGGCGGCGACCACCTCGCCAATCCGCACTCCCTGGCCCTGGTACTCGCAACGGCCCGCGCCGCCGAGGCGTACCTGGCCACGCTGCCGTCCGCGGCGCCGCCGGGGCCCTCCTACGGCGCGCTGGGCCGCGACGCCGGGGTACTGTCGATCGGCGGGCGCTCGCTGCGGCTGAGCCGGCGGCACAGCGAGATCGTCGCGCTGCTCTGCGCGCACCCGGAGGGGCTGACCGGCGACCAGCTGGCGCTCGAGCTCTACGGCGACGAGCCGGTCAACCCGGTGACCCTGCGGGCCGAGCTGTCCCGGCTGCGCCACGCGCTCGGTCCGCTGTTGGTGTCCCGGCCGTACCGGCTGCGCGAGCCGGTGCTGTCCGACTTCGCGGAGATCTCGGCGCACCTCGCCGCCGGCGACGTCGCCGCGGCGCTGCGCGCCTACCATGGGCCGCTGCTGCCGCGCTCGGAGGCGCCCGGCATCGTGCGGCTGCGCCGGCTCGTCGAGGGCCAGCTGCGCGCCGGCGTGCGGGCCAGCGGCGACCCCCGGCTGCTCGCGGCGTGGACCGAGGCGAGCTGGGGCGCCGAGGACCTGTGGATGTGGGAGGCGCTCGCCGCGGCGCTGCCGGCCGGCTCGCATCGGCAGGCGCTCGCGCTGGAGCGGGTGGCGCGGCTGTCCGAGGAGTACGCGCCGCCGGACGCAACGTGGTTGCAACGTCGCCGTAACTAACTTCCGGGCATGACCCGCTACGCAGCCCCCGGCCAGGACGGTGCCCTGGTCGGATACGAGCCCCGCTACGACCACTGGATCGGCGGCCAGTACGTCAAGCCGGTCCGCGGCCAGTACTTCGAGAACCCGACGCCGGTGACCGGGCAGACGTTCTGCGAGATCGCCCGGGGCACGGCCGAGGACGTCGAGGCCGCCCTCGACGCGGCGCACGGCGCCGCCGACGCGTGGGGGCGCACCCCCGTCGCCGAGCGCGCGAACATCCTCAACAAGATCGCCGACCGGATCGAGGCCAACCTGGAGGCCCTCGCCGTCGCCGAGACCTGGGAGAACGGCAAGCCGATCCGGGAGACGCTGGCGGCGGACCTGCCGCTGGCGGTCGACCACTTCCGGTACTTCGCCGGCGCCATCCGCGCGCAGGAGGGCAGCCTCGGCGAGCTCGACGACGACACCGTCGCCTACCACTTCCACGAGCCCCTCGGCGTCGTCGCCCAGATCATCCCGTGGAACTTCCCGCTGCTCATGGCCACGTGGAAGCTGGCGCCCGCGCTCGCCGCCGGCAACGCCGTCGTGCTCAAGCCGGCCGAGCAGACCCCCGCGTCGATCCACGTGCTCATGGGCCTCATCGCCGACCTGCTGCCGCCGGGCGTGGTGAACATCGTCAACGGCTTCGGCGCCGAGGCGGGCAAGCCGCTGGCGAGCAGCCCCCGGGTGGCCAAGGTCGCCTTCACCGGCGAGACCACGACCGGGCGGCTGATCATGCAGTACGCCAGCGAGAACATCAAACCGGTGACGCTGGAGCTCGGCGGCAAGAGCCCGAACATCTTCTTCGACGACGTCTCGTCCGCCGACGACGCGTTCTACGACAAGGCGCTCGAGGGCTTCGCGATGTTCGCGCTCAACCAGGGCGAGGTGTGCACCTGCCCGTCCCGCGCCCTCGTCCAGCAGGGCCACTACGGCGAATTCATGGACGCCGCGACCGAGCGCGTGCGGGCCATCCGCCAGGGTCACCCGCTCGACACCGAGACGATGATCGGCGCCCAGGCCTCCAACGACCAGCTCGAGAAGATCCTGTCGTACCTCGACATCGGCCGCCAGGAGGGCGCGAAGGTGCGCATCGGGGGCGAGCGCGCGGACCTCGGCGGCGAGCTCTCCGGCGGCTACTACGTGCAGCCGACCGTCTTCGAGGGCGACAACGCGATGCGCATCTTCCAGGAGGAGATCTTCGGCCCGGTCGTCTCGGTGACCTCGTTCGCCGACTTCGCCGACGCCATCAAGATCGCCAACGACACGCTCTACGGCCTCGGCGCCGGCGTGTGGACCCGTGACACGAACACGGCCTACCGCGCGGGCCGGGCCATCCAGGCCGGCCGGGTGTGGACGAACTGCTACCACGCCTACCCCGCCCACGCGGCCTTCGGCGGCTACAAGCAGTCCGGCATCGGCCGGGAGAACCACAAGATGATGCTGGAGCACTATCAGCAGACGAAGAACCTGCTGGTCAGCTACTCCCCCAACAAGCTCGGGTTCTTCTAGTCATGGACCGGGTGGCGGTGACCCCCGCGGCGGCCGGCCTGATCCGGTCGCTGCGGGGCACGCACGGGCCGCTGATGTTCCATCAGTCCGGCGGCTGCTGCGACGGCAGCGCCCCGATGTGCTACCCCGCGGGCGAGTTCCGCACCGGCTCCGCCGACGTCCTGCTGGCGTCGCTGGCCATCGACGGCGTCGAGGAGCCGGTGACGTTCTGGATGTCGCGCGCGCAGTTCGAGCGGTGGCGCCACACGCACCTGACGGTGGACGTGGTGCCGGGCCGCGGCAGCGGCTTCTCGCTGGAGGCGCCGGAGGGCGTGCGGTTCCTGATCAGGTCCCGCCTGCTGACCCCGGAAGAGCAAGCCTCCCTGGACGCCTCAACGGTCGGAGAGTAGGGGGCGGCGGGGGTTCCAGGGGTCGCCGCGGCGGCGAGCCGCGATCGCCGACAGGGACTCCAGGACCACTCGGTTGGCCAGGTATGCCGTGATCTCGGCGTGGTCGTACGGGGGGCTCACCTCCACCACGTCCACGCCGACGATCGGCAGCTCGTAGCAGCAGCGGCGGACCGCGTCCAGGAGCTGGCGGGAGGTGAGGCCGCCCGGCTCGGGGGTGCCGGTGCCGGGGGCCATGCCGGGGTCGACGACGTCGACGTCGACCGAGAGGAAGACGCCCTCGCACTCGTCGGTGGCGATCCCGAAGGCCTCGCCGAGGCACTCGTCGAGGCCGCGGGCGACGATCTCGGTCATCTCGTACGAGCGCATGCGCTGCCCGGCCATCCAGTCCAGCGTCTCCGGGCCCGGCCAGTAGCCGCGCAGGCCGATCTGCAGGAAGCGGTCGCCGCGCACGGCGCCGGACTCGATCAGGCGGCGCATCGGCTGGCCGTGGCCGATCAGGGAGCCGAACTCGACGTCGCCGGTGTCGGCGTGGGCATCGAAGTGGACCATCGACACCCGGCCGTAGCCGTGCTTGCGGGCCACGCCCGTGGCGTCGGGCCAGGCGATGGTGTGGTCGCCGCCCAGCACGAGCGGGATCGCGCCCGCGTCGGCGACGGCGAAGACGGCCTCCTCGAGCGCCTGGATCGAGGCGGCCGCGTCGCCGGCGTACATCTCCACGTCGCCGGCGTCGAGGACGCGCAGGTCGCGCAGGGCGTCGACGCGCAGGGCGAGCGACGGGCGGGAGCCGTCGTGCGGCAGGTAGCAGGCCTGGCGGATCGCCTGGGGGCCGAAGCGCGTGCCGGGGCGGTGCGAGGTGCCGCCGTCGAACGGCGCGCCGATGATGACCACGTCCGCGCCCTCGAAGGTGGACCGCTCGGCGAGGTCGCACGGGGGCACGCCCAGGAACGTGATGTCCGGGCCGAACATCGGGCCGTAGCGGGTCATAGTTCCTGAATACCCCAGGGCGAGCCGTACTCGGTGAGGAGATCGAGGAACGGGCGCGGCGGCAGCGCCTCGGGGCCGAGCACACCGGTGCCCGACCACGTGCCGGCGGCCAGCAGTTCGAGGGCCACGACCGGGTTGATCGCGGTCTGCCAGACGACGGCCTGGGAGCCGTACTCGCGCATCGTCCACGCGTTGTCCACGACGTGGTAGAGGTACGTGGCCCGTGGGCGCCCGTCGCGGCCCAGGCCGGTGACGTAGGTGCCGGCGCAGGTACGGCCGTGCATGCGATCGCCCAGCGTGGCCGGGTCGGGCAGGCAGGCGGCCACGACGTCGCGCGGTGAGACGTCCACGCCGCCGACGCGCACCTTCTTCGTCGAGTCCAGGCCCAGCTTGTGCAGGGTCTTGAGGACCTCGATGAACTCGTTGCCCAGACCATACTTGAAGGTGACCCGCCGCGCGTCGACCCAGCGCGGGATGAGCAGCACCTCCTCGTGCTCCACGTTGACGCACTCGACGGGGCCGATGCCGGCCGGGAAGTCGAAGATCTCCGGCTCCGAGAACGGCTCGGTGACGTACCAGCCCCGGTTCTTCTCGTAGATGACCGGCGGGTTGAGGCACTCCTCGATCGTCGTCCAGATCGAGAAGGAGGGCGCGAACTCGTAGCCCTCCACCACCAGGTCGGATCCGTCGCGGACGCCCACGTCGTGCACCTCGGCGAAGAGGGTGTCGGCGGCGTAGCGGGCGAAGACGTCGGACAGGCCGGGCTCCACGCCGATGCCGACGAGGGCCAGCCGGCCGGCCGCCGTCCACCGGTCCTCGACCGCGAACTGCTCGTCGCCGAGCTTCACGCCGGTCAGCTCGTACGGCCGCTCGGGGTGCGGACGGGACAGGGACATCGCCATGTCCAGGTAGTGCGCGCCGGCCGCGAAGGCGCCGTCGAACACGGGCATCACGAACCGCGGGTCGACGGCGTTGAGTACGTGCGTGATCCGCAGGCTCCGGCAGAGCTCGGCGACCGCGGCCGCGTCGGAGGCGTCGATGGAGGCCGCCGTGAACCGGGGGTCGTCCACAGAGGACACGGCGGCCTGCGCGCGTGCCGAGTCGTAGTCGGCGACGACGCAGTGATCGAAGAACTGACGGCGGGCGGCGATGCGCACGGCGGCGGTGCCGACGCCACCGGCGCCGACGATGAGAAGTCGCATAGCTGGGTCGAGCCTTTCGTTACCCGGCCTTACGGCGCAGGCGCGGCAGCTGTCCGATGAGGACGATCAGGAACGAGATGAGGAACATCGCGGTACCGATCACGTTGATCTGGGCTGGGATACCACGCTGGGAGGCGCCCCAGACGAACATCGGGAACGTGACCGAGGTCCCGGAGTTGAAGTTGGTGACGATGAAGTCGTCGAAGGACAGCGAGAACGACAGCAGCGCCGCGGCCACGATGCCCGGCATCACCAACGGGAGCGTGACGCGCATGAACGTCTGCCGCTCGTCGGCGTAGAGGTCCATCGCCGCCTCCTGCAGCCGCGGGTCGAGGCCGGCCAGGCGGGCCTTGACCGTGACGACCACGAACGACAGGCAGAACAGGATGTGCGCGATGACGACCGTCCAGAAGCCCAGCGGCACCCCGGACGCGACGAACAGCGCCAGCAGCGACGAGCCCATCACGATCTCCGGCGTCGCCATCGGCAGGAAGATCAGCGTGTTGGTGGCGCCGCGGCCGCGGAAGGAGTGCCGGGCCAGCGCGAAGGACATCAGCGTGCCGAGGATCGTCGCGCCCACCGTGGCGACCAGCGCGATGGTGATGCTCAGCAGGAAGGCGTCCTGGATGCCCGCCACGCCGAACGGGTTCTTCCAGTTGTCGAGCGTGAACTTGTAGTTGTCGAGCGTGTAGGGCGCTTTCTGCCTGGAGTCGCGGAACGACATGGCAGCCACCACGCCGATCGGCACGAACAGGTACAGCAGCACGATCAGCCCGATCGCCAGGACCCAGTGGTCGGCGACGAAGCGGCGCAAACGGTGGACCATCAGAGCACCTCGTCCGTTCCGGCGCGCTTGACGTAGACGAAGACCAGCACGAGGATCGCCGCCATCAGCGTGAACGACAGCGCGGCCGCGGCGGGGTAGTCGCCGACCTTCAGGAACTTCGACTGGATGACGTTGCCGATCATGTACTGCCGGCTCGTGCCCAGCAGCTCGGCGTTGATGTAGTCGCCGGCGGCCGGGATGAAGGTGAGCAGCGTTCCGGCCACCACGCCCGGCATGGACAGCGGCAGCACCACCCGGGTGAACCGCGCGATCGGCCGGGCGTAGAGGTCCCCGGCGGCCTCGATGAGGCGGGGGTCGAGCTTCTCCAGGCTGGCGTAGAGCGGCAGGACCATGAAGGGCAGGAAGTTGTACACCAGGCCGGCGATGACGGCGGGGGCGGTGGCGAGCAGCCGGTTGTCGGGCAGCGGGACGTGCAGCGCGTTGAGCACCGCGACGACCGTGCCGTTGTCGGACAGGATGACCTTCCAGGCCAGGGTGCGGATCAGGAAGCTGGTGAAGAACGGCGCGATGACGCAGATGAGCAGGACGTTCTTCCAGCGGCCGGCCTTGAGCGCGATGGCGTAGGCCAGCGGGTAGCCCAGGAGGAGCGAGAAGAACGTGGTCAGCGCGGCGTAGCCGATCGACCGGCCGAACTGGGGCAGGTAGGCGGAGACGGCGTCCGGGTAGTTGCTGAACTGCCAGGTCATCGCGTAGCCCTCCTCGAGCGACCCGTTCGGGTCGTAGAGGCTGGTCGCGAGCAGCTGGACGCACGGTATCGCGAAGAAGAGGATCAGCCACAGGCCGCCGGGCAGCAACAGGAGGTACGGCAGCCATTTCTTTCTGGGTTGTTCCAGCTTGACCGGGGTCGCGGACCCCGCGCCTGCACCCACATGCCCCAACGCACTCATGCCGTCACCTCCGCTGCGCTCCGGCAGCGGCATGAGTTGAACCTGCGTTTCTGATGAGGGGCCACTCCGCTTCGCTCCGTACCCCTCATGCCGCCACTTCCTCCGGGTCCACCACCGGGGCATGCGTCTCGCCGGCCGGGCGGGCCAGCAGGAACGCGTGCTCGGGGCGCCAGTGGACGGTGACCTCGCTGGCCACGGCGAGCGGCGCGGCGACGCCGGAGTTGGGCACGAACACGGTCAGCTCGTCGCCCCACGGCGCGCGCACCAGATACTGCGTGCTCACGCCCATGTACGAGGAGTCGGTGACGATGCCGGTCACGCTCTGATGGCCGTCGGGCACGACCTGGGTGGTGAGGTGCAGCTTCTCCGGCCGCACGCCGAGCCAGACCGTGCCGTCGGTGGCGCGGGCGCGCGCCGCGGGCACGGTGTAGCGGCCGCCGTACGCCTCGACGAGCAGATCGGCGCCGGAGCGGCCGCGCACGTCGGCGGCGAGCAGGTTGGACTGGCCGAGGAAGTTGGCCACGAACGCGGTGCCGGGGAAGTCGTACATCTCGACCGGCGCGCCGAGCTGCTCGATGCGCCCCGCGTTCATCACCGCGACCGTGTCGGCCATCGTCATGGCCTCCTCCTGGTCGTGAGTGACGTGGACGAACGTGATGCCGACCTCGGTCTGGATCCGCTTGAGCTCGACCTGCATCTGCCGGCGCAGCTTGAGGTCGAGGGCGCCGAGCGGCTCGTCGAGCAGCAGCACCTGCGGCTGGTTGATCAGGGCCCGGGCGAGCGCGACGCGCTGCTGCTGGCCGCCGGACAGCTGCGACGGCTTGCGCTTGCCGAAGCCGTCCATCTCGACCAGGTGGAGCATCTGCTCCACCTGGTCGGCGTACTTCCTGACGCCACGCCGGCGCAGGCCGAACGCGACGTTGTCGCTGATGGTGAGGTGCGGGAAGAGCGCGTAGCTCTGGAACACCGTGTTCACCGGGCGCTTGTACGGGCGCAGGTGTGTCACGTCCTGATCGCCGAGCAACACCCGGCCAGCCGTCGGCTCTTCGAGGCCGGCAATCATCCGCAGGGTGGTCGTCTTGCCGCACCCGGACGCACCGAGCAAGGCGAAGAACGACCCCCGGGGCACCGTGAGGGTGAGGTCGTCGACAGCCGTGAAGGCCCCGAACCGCTTCGTCACGTCGACCAACTTGAGGTCGGCGCCGCTGGCACCGTGTTGCTGCTCGGTCATCTATCAGGCTCCACGAACCGACTCGAACTTGGCGGAGTACTTCTTGTCCTCATCCTCGGACAGCGCCCGGAAGGGGTGCGTCTTCGCCAGCGTCGCGGCGTCGGGGAAGATGAGCGGGTTGGTGGCCATGTCCGGGTCGATCTTCTGCATGGCCTCCTGCGCGCCCTGGACGGGGCAGATGTAGTTCACCGAGGCGGCCACCTCCGCGGCGACCTCGGGGTCGTAGAAGTAGTCGATGAGCTGCTCGACGTTGGCCTTGTGCGTCGCCGGCGCCGGGATCAGCATGTTGTCGGACCAGAGCATCAGGCCCTCTTCCGGCGTGACGAACTTGACCTGCGTGCCCTGCTCGGCATTGATCTGGATGATGTCGCCGGACCACGCCATGCAGGCGGCGATGTCGCCCTTGGCGAGATCCTCCTTGTAGTCGTTGCCGGTGAACTTGCGGATCTGGCCGGAGGACACGGCCTTCTTGAGCTTCTCCAGCGCCGCCTCGTAGTCGGCGTCGGTCACGGTGGCGGGGTCCTTGCCCATCGACAGCAGCACCAGGCCGACCGTGTCACGCATCTCGCTGAGCACCGCGACCTTGCCCTTGAGGTCGGGGCGGGTCAGCAGGTCGTCGATCGTGCGGATCTCCTTCGCGACCTTGGCGTTGTACGCGAGGCCGGTGAAGCCGGACTGCCACGGCGCGGCGTGGGTCATGTCCTTGTCCCACGGCCGGTTGCGCAGCGTGGCCAGGACGTTCTTGGTGAAGTTGGGGATCTTGGCGTTGTCGAAGGGCTGGACCCAGCCCAGGCCGACGACGCGCGAGGCCATCCAGTCCGTGAGGATCATCAGGTCACGGTCGATCGACTGGCAGGCCTGCAGCTGGTTGCGGACCTTGCCGAAGAACTCGTTGTTGTCGTTGATGTCCTCGGTGTAGGTGACCGCGATGCCCGTCTTCGTGGTGAAGTTGTCGAGCGACGGGTGCTTCTTGTCGTCGTTGCTGTCGACGTCGATGTACAGCGGCCAGTTCGAGAAGTTGATCTTCTTTTCGGTCGCCGAGGCGTCGGTGCCGACGCAGGCCGCCTTGTCGGACTCCGGCTTCTTCGCGGGCTTCGTGCCGCAGGCCGCCAGGGCGCCGCCGGTCGCAACGAAGGCACCGCCGGCCAGCAGGCCGCGCATGAGGGTCCGGCGCGACAGGCCGGTGGCATTGATGACCGCCTGCGCTTCTGGAGAGAGCGGCGGGCGAGAAGGGTTTCGCACGGGGGGCTCCTACGGATCTCGGTGCCGGTCGACACTTCTGGGGGGCGGTGACCGACGACTGATCCTGACACGCGATGGCATCGCTCACAAGGGATTCCGTCGTCACGATCGGGCCGCACAACGAAAAGCGCTATGTAGTCACGCCGTGGTTACAACTGTCACCTCCCGGAAACACGATGGGTCAGTCTGCCACGGTTCCGTGATCGACGGCATCCCTAACGAATCCGCAGATCTCTCGTTAACTGGCCGTGGAATTAGTTGCCAACCGCGGGCTCCTAGGCAAGAATCCACACGTGACCGAGCCCGTCCTCGACGACGTCAACAAGCGCATCATCGAGCAGCTGCAGCGCGATGGTCGCATGTCCTACGCCGCCCTCGCCAAGGTCGTCGGCCTCTCCGAGGCCGCCGTGCGCCAGCGCGTACAGCGGCTGCTGGACACCGGCGTCATGCAGATCGTGGCCGTCACCGATCCCCTCACCCTGGGCTTCGCGCGGCAGGTGATGATCGGGATCAAGGTGGAGGGGGACATCCGGCCGGTCGCGAAGGCCCTCGCCGCGGTGCCGGAGATCGATTACGTGGTCATCTGCGCCGGCGGGTACGACCTGCTCGCGGAGCTCGTGTGCACCGACGACGAGCACCTCCTCGACCTCATCAACGACACAGTACGGAGCATCCCCGGCGTGACCGCGACGGAGACCTTCGTCTACCTCAAGCTCGCCAAGCAGACCTATGCGTGGGGGACCCGATGACCATCGACCAACAACCTGACGCCGCCACCCTCGACTCGGCGGCGCGCGAGCACCTCTGGATGCACTTCACGCGCCTGTCGGCGTACGCCGACGCGCCGGTGCCGGTGATCGTGCGCGGCGACGGACCCTACATCTACGACAGCAACGGCCGGCGCTACCTCGACGGCCTGTCCGGACTGTTCGTCGTGCAGACCGGGCACGGACGGCAGGAGCTCGCCGACGCGGCCGCCAAGCAGGCCGCCGAGCTCGCCTACTTCCCGCTGTGGTCGTACGCCCACCCGAAGGCGATCGAGCTGGCCGACCGGCTGGCCGAGATCACCCCCGGCGACCTCAACCGGGTCTTCTTCACCACCGGCGGCTCGGAGGCCGTGGAGAGCGCGTGGAAGCTCGCCCGCTCCTACTTCAAGCACACCGGCAAGCCGATGAAGACCAAGGTGCTGTCCCGCGCGATCGCCTACCACGGCACGTCGATGGGCGCCCTGTCGATCACCGGCATCCCCGTGCTCAAGCAGGACTTCGAGCCGCTCGTGCCGGGCGCGTTCCGGGTGCCCAACACCAACTACTACCGCCGGCCGGACGAGTCGATGACGCCCGAGCAGTTCGGCGTCTGGGCCGCGGACCGCATCGCGGAGGCGATCGAGTTCGAGGGCCCGGACACGGTGGCCGCGGTGTACCTCGAGCCGGTGCAGAACGCCGGCGGCTGCTTCCCGCCCCCGCCCGGATACTTCGAGCGCGTCCGCGAGATCTGCGACCGCTACGACGTGCTGCTGGTCTCCGACGAGGTGATCTGCGCGTTCGGCCGGCTCGGCGAGTACTTCGGCGCCAAGCGCTACGGCTACCAGCCCGACATCATCACCTGCGCCAAGGGCCTCACGAGCGGCTACGTGCCGCTGGGTGCGATGCTCGCCTCCGACCGGCTGGCCGAGCCGTTCCTGGGCGGCACGAACTGGTTCGCGCACGGCATCACCTACGGCGGGCACCCGGTCGGCTCCGCGGTGGCGCTGGCCAACCTCGACATCTTCGAGCGCGAGGGGCTCAACGCACACGTGCGCGACAACTCGCCGCTGTTCCGCTCGTACCTCGAGCGCCTCTACGACCTGCCGATCGTCGGCGACGTGCGCGGTGACGGATACTTCTTCGGCATCGAGCTGGTCAAGGACAAGGCGACGAAGGAGACGTTCGACGACGCCGAGTCCGAGGCGCTGCTGCGCGGTTTCCTGTCCAAGGCGCTCTTCGACGCCGGGCTGTACTGCCGCGCCGACGACCGCGGCGACCCGGTGATCCAGCTGGCCCCGCCGCTGATCTGCGACGAGAGCCACTTCGCCGAGATGGAGCAGATCCTGCGTTCGGTGCTGACCGAGGCATGGGCGCGCCTGTAGAGCGCACGCGGATCCGCCGCCTGCCCGACAAGGCGGTCCGCGAGCGCGAGGCGCTGCACGGCGTGCTCGACGCGGGCATGGTCGCCCACGTCGCGTTCGTGGACGACGACCAGCCGTACGCGATTCCGGTCGCGTACGGCCGGGACGGCGACACGGTGCTCTTCCACGGCTCGACGGGCAGCCGGCTGTTCCGGCTGCTCGCCGGGGGCGCCCCCTGCTGCCTCTCGGTGACGCTGCTCGACGGGCTCATCCTGGCGCGCAGCGCGTTCGAGGCGTCGATGCGGTACCGCTCGGCGATGGTGCTCGGGCGCTGCACGGTGATCGAGGACCAGGTGGCCGCGCTGCGCACGATCAGCGAGCACCTGGTGCCCGGGCGCTGGGACGTGGTCCGCCCGCCGTCGCGCAAGGAGCTGGCCGCCACGCTCGTGCTGGCGCTGCCGCTGGACGAGTGGTCACTGAAGGTGAGCGACGGCTGGCCCGAGACCTCGCCGGAGGACGAGGGCTGGTCCCCGCCCACCGGCGTCATTCCGATCCGTACGGTGCTGGACGACTTCGTCGAGGGCGAAGCATGAGCTTCTGGATGTCGGTGCTGCCGGAGCTGCCGTCGCGGCCGGCCCTCCCCGGGGACGCCGAGGCCGACGTGTGCATCGTCGGCGCCGGGTACACCGGCCTGTGGACCGCCTACTACCTGGCCAGGGCCGACCCCTCGCTGCGCGTCGTCGTGCTGGAGGCGCAGACCGCCGGCTTCGGCGCGAGCGGCCGCAACGGCGGCTGGTGCTCCGCGCTGTTCCCCAAGTCGGTGGCGGCGCTGGAGCGCACGTACGGCCGGGAACGCGCGCTCGCCCTCAACGCCGCGATGGAGGCATGCGTCGACGAGGTCGGCCGGGTCGCCGCGGAGGAGGGCATCGACTGCGACTACGCCAAGGGCGGCACCGTCGTGCTGGCCCGCACGAAGGTGCAGCTGGAGCGCGCCCGGCACGAGGCCGAGGAGGCCGCCGGCTACGGCATCGACCTGCGCCTGCTCTCCGCCGAGGAGGCGTCCGCGCGGGTCGGGGCGACCGGCGTGCTCGGCGGGACGTACACGCCGCACTGCGCGGCGATCCAGCCGGCCAAGCTCGTCCGCGGGCTCGCGTCGGCCTGCGAGCGCCGCGGCGTGCGCATCTTCGAGCACACGCCGGTGACCCGGCTCTCCCGCGGCCGCGCCGAGACCCCGCACGGCACCGTCCGCGCCCCGATCGTCGTGCGTGCCACCGAGGGCTTCACGCCGCTGCTGCCCGGCATGCGGCGGGCGATCGCGCCCGTCTACTCGCTGATGGTCGCCACCGAGCCGCTGCCCGAGTCGTTCTGGGCGAGCGCGGGCCTGGCGCAGCGCGAGACGTTCTCCGACCACCGGCACCTCGTCATCTACGGCCAGCGCACCGCCGATGACCGGCTGGCCTTCGGCGGCCGCGGCGCCCCGTACCACTACGGCTCGGCGGTCGACCCGTCCTTCGACCTGGAGCCGCGCGTCTTCGCCGAGCTGCGCCGCACGCTGGGCGAGCTCTTCCCCACGCTCGGCGACGTGCCGGTGGAGTACACCTGGGGCGGGCCGCTGGGCATCGCCCGTGACTGGATGGCCTCGGTCGGCCTCGACGCCTCGACGGGCCTGGCGTGGGCGGGCGGCTACGTCGGCGACGGCGTCGGCACGTCCAACCTGGCCGGCCGCACGCTCGCCGATCTCATCCGCCGGGCGGACACCGACCTGGTGCGCCTGCCCTGGGTCGGGCACCGGTCCCCACGCTGGGAGCCGGAGCCGCTGCGCTGGCTGGGCGTCAACACGAGCCTGCGGGTGATGACCGCCGCCGACGCCGCCGAGGCGAGAACCGGCCGCCCGTCCCGCCGCGCCGCCCTGATGTCCCGCGTCCTCGGCGCCTGACCGCTGCTCCACCGCGCGGCGCGGCGGGTCAGGACTCGAGGTCGTCCGGGGAGACGCCCAGCAGGTTGGCCACCTGCTCGATGATCACGTCGTGGACGAGGTCGGCCAGGTCGTCGTGGTCGGCGGCGCGGAACTCGAGCGGGCGGCGGTACAGCACGATCCGCGGCGGCACGCCGTGGCGGCCCGGGCGGCCCGGCAGGAGCCGGGCCAGCGGCACCTCGCCGTCCTCGAGGACGTCGGAGTCGTAGACGTTGAGGTCGGGCGGGACGTCCTCGACCGCGAACTCCACGCCGGCGAGCTCCTGCGAGAACCGCTGCTCGAGCTGCTCGACGGAGTCGAGGACCAGGTCGTCGAACATCTCGGCACGGGTGCGGGACATCGGCAGCGACGCCGGCACCAGGCGGCCGCGCAGACCCCGGCCATGCCGATCACGACCGCGCCGTCCCGGTCCACTGCGTCGTCGGTCTGGGCTCGCCACGATGTCAGCGTAGCGCCAGCACACCCTATCGCCCGAGTGAGCGTGTCGCCGTGGTCACCCCGGCGTGTCGCGGGGCTTCCGGGACGGCGCGAAGGCCTTGGGGAGATACCGTTCGGCCGTGAGGACCCCACGTCGATGCTCGCGCAACGGTTGCCCCCGACCCCCCGTTGCGACGTTGACGTACGTTTATGCCGAATCGACCGCAGTTGTCGGTCCGCTGGCCGCATTCGCCGAGCCGCACTCCTACGACCTTTGCGAATCGCACGCCCGCGGGCTCACCGCGCCGCGGGGTTGGGACCTGGTACGGCACGAGGGCGAGTACGGCCCGCCCCCGCCGACGAACGACGATCTGGTCGCGCTCGCCGAGGCCGTGCGCGAGGCGGCCCGGCCCGCACCGCGGCGCGAGGAGCCCGACCAGCAGCATCCACTCGGGCGCCGCGGCCATCTGCGCGTCATTCCCCCCGACGCATAAACATAAATACCCGGCGCATTTATCACGAAAAGGGCGCCGACCCCATTTCGGAAGTCGGCGCCCCATTTCAAAATCCCGATCTGCTAAGCAGCCCGTCGCTTGAGCTTGCGGCGCTCGCGTTCCGAGAGCCCGCCCCAAATCCCGAACCGCTCGTCGTGTCCCAGCGCGTACTCCAGGCAGTCCGCCCGTACCTCACAGCGCGAGCAGATGCGCTTGGCCTCGCGCGTCGACCCGCCCTTCTCCGGGAAGAATGCCTCCGGGTCGGTCTGTGAACACAGAGCGCGCTCTTGCCACTCCGGAGCGTTACCCAGCAGGTCGGCCACGACTGGTCGGCCGTCCATCAGCGTGCCTCCTTCTTGCGCACCGGCGTCAATGCCGGCGCAACCCCCCCACGCGGAAGGCGCATGTCCTACAAGGTTGCTGTACCTCGGCGCGGTGTTCCTTATGTCCGCATGGTGGCGACTTGCTACCAACCCCGCGAACATCCCCCGTGAAATTACACGCGTGTAATGCGTGCGTCGTCAAGCCGAACCTGATAAATAGGCCCGCTCGGGCGACCGCCCACACCCCGCGTCGTACCCATACCGACGCAGCACCGCCGGAGGTAACGGGCGACACGCCGGACGCGCCGGAAGAGTCCCGGCAAGTTTGCTCAACCGGCCCGGGCCGCAGCCGAACTGCGCCGATGTGCGGCGGTGCAGGTGCGCACCCACCCGGTCAAGGTGGCCGGCGGGGCGCTGCTGCTGGCCGTGCTGTTCCCGGGGCGCGCCGGCTGCTGGGCCTGCTCATGCTGGGCGGCCTGGTCGCGGTGGTCGCGATGGTGCCGACGACCGGCGCGCACCCCTAAAGCGACCCGGTCGCGAAGAAGGCCGCCAGATTGGGCACATAACCGAAATGTCGGATATGTCCGTCACGGAGTGGCGGACATATCCGGAAGGCCGCGCCGCGCCGGGCCGCCGTTACGCGTCCGCGGGCACGCGGCCGTAGACGGTGGTCCGGCGGCGCACCGGACGACCGGCCGCCGTGCCGATGGCCTCCAGCTCCTCCGTCGTGCGAGCGGAGCCGTGCTCCGAGCCGGCCATGCGGGAGATGGTCTCCTCCATGAGCGTGCCGCCGAGGTCGTTGGCCCCGCCGCGGAGCATCGCCACCGTGCCCTCGTCGCCCAGTTTGACCCACGAGCACTGAATGTTGTCGATCCGGCCGTGCAGCAGGACCCGGGCCATCGCGTGTACCGCGCGGTTGTCGCGCCAGGTCGGGCCCGGGCGGGCGATGCCGGCGAGGTAGATGGGCGCGCTGTGGTGCACGAACGGCAGCGCCACGAACTCGGTGAAGCCGCCGGTGCGGTCCTGGATGCCGGCGAGGACGCGGAAGTGGCCGAGCCAGTGGCCGGGGTGGTCGACGTGGCCGTACATCATCGTGGAGCTGGACCGGATGCCGAGCTCGTGCGCGGTGGTGACCACCTCGACCCACGCCGACGTCGGCAGCTTGCCCTTGGTGAGCACCCAGCGCACCTCGTCGTCGAGGATCTCGGCGGCGGTGCCGGGGATCGTGTCCAGGCCCGCCTCCTTGAGCTGGGTCAGCCAGTCGCGGATCGACACGCCGGCCTTCGAGGCGGCGGTCACCACCTCCATCGGGCTGAAGGCGTGCACGTGCATTCCGGGCACCCGGTTCTTGACCGCGCGGACCAGCTCGGCATACGCGCCCACAGGCAGCTTGGGGTCGATGCCGCCCTGCATGCAGACCTCGGTCGCGCCGGCCGACCACGCCTCCTCGGCGCGGTCGGCGACCTGCTCGTAGGAGAGCCGGTACGCGTCGGCGTCGCGCTCGCGCTGGGCAAACGCGCAGAAGCGGCAGCCGACGTAGCAGACGTTGGAGAAGTTGATGTTCCGGTTGATCACGTAGGTGATGTCGTCGCCGACGGCCTCGCGGCGCAGGTCGTCGGCGATGCGGACCAGCTCCTCCAGGCCGGGACCGTCCACATTGAACAGCGCGAGGGCGGCGGCCTCGTGCTCGGGCAGCAGCAGCCGCGCCGGGTCGCTCGCGGCCAGCGACAGTCCGGTGTGGACGTCGCCGTCCAGGCGCTGCGGCGCCGCCTGCGGGATGCGCGTGGCCACCTCGTTCCAGTCGCCGTACACCGTGTCGAAGTCGCCCCGCCGGTCCGCGCCGCGCCCCTCCGAGTCGATCGCCGCGAACAGGTCGGTGCGGCCGCTGTCCTCGTGGCCGCCGTCCGGCTCCTGCCAGGGCAGGCCCGCCGGGCGGGCGCCCTCGTCGGCGAGGCCGGTGTCGCGCTCCATCAGGGCCTCGACGTGCGCGGTCAGCCGGGCGTCGAGCCAGGGCTCGCCGCGGCGGGCGTACTCGGGGTAGATGGTCAGGCGCTCCCGCAGTACGAAACCGGCGGCTTTTGTCCGTTCCGCGAGCTCGTCGAGGGCGGGCCAGGGCCGTTCGGGGTTCACGTGGTCCGGCGTCACCGGCGACACGCCGCCCCAGTCGTCGATGCCGGCCCGGATGAGCAGCGCGTACTCGGAGTCGATGAGGTTGGGCGGGGCCTGGATGCGCGCCTTCGGGCCGAGCACCAGCCGGGCCACGGCGATGGTGGCCGCGAGGTCGTGCAGCTCGGCGTCGGGCATCCCGCGCATCGCCGTGTCCGGCTTGGCGCGGAAGTTCTGGACGATGACCTCCTGGATGTGGCCGTACTCCCGCAGCGTCTTGCGGATCGCGAACAGCGACTCGGCCCGCTCGTCGAGCGTCTCGCCGATGCCGATGAGGATGCCGGTGGTGAACGGCACGCCGACCCGGCCGGCGTCGTCGAGCACCCGCAGCCGCACGGCTGGCTCCTTGTCCGGCGAGCCGAAGTGCGGGCCGCCGGGCTCCGACCACAGGCGGGTCGCGGTGGTCTCCAGCATCATGCCCATGCTGGGCGCGACGGGCTTGAGCCGCTGCAGCTCGGCCCAGGACAGCACGCCCGGGTTGAGGTGCGGCAGCAGGCCGGTCTCCTCGAGCACGGCGATGGCGCAGGCGCGCAGATAGGACAGGGTCGAGTCGTAGCCGCGCTCGTCCAGCCAGCGCTTCGCCTGGGGCCAGCGCTCCTCGGGCCGGTCGCCGAGGGTGAACAGCGCCTCCTTGCACCCCTGCCGGGCGCCCTCGCGGGCGATCTCGAGCACCTCGTCGATCTCGAGGTACTCGCCGGGCAGCCGGTGCGGAACGGTCGCGAACGTGCAGTAGTGGCAGCGGTCCCGGCACAGCCGGGTCAGCGGGATGAAGACCTTCTTCGAGAAGGTGATGACGCCCGGGCGACCGGCGTCGACGAGCCCCGCGTCGCGGACCGCGCCGGCGGTCGCCAGCAGGTCGTCGAGGGCCGGGCCCCGGGCGGTCAGGAGCACCGCCGCCTCGGTCGCGTCGAGCGACCGGCCGTCGGCCGCCCGGCGTAGCGCCCGGCGAATCGCGTTGCCTTCGGTACCTCTGCCTTCAGACGTCACGCATTGCAGCGTAGGCCGCCGTCGGGCGGATCCACGTGTGCCCGGCGTGTGACATGTTCCCCGTGGCCGCGGGCGCGCCGCGGCCACGGGGAGGCCGTCACCGGCTCAGTTGCTCGGCGGAATCGCCTGAGTGCGCTGCGTTTCGTCGCCGTCGTCGGCCTTGGTGCCGGGCCGCAGCACCGTGGTGGCATCCGGGTCGGCCAGGGACAGCACGGCGGTGCCCTCCTCATCGGGCTGGGCCGGCGACAGCACCGCCGTGCCCTCCTCCGACTGGGCGGGCGAGAGGCCCGCGGTGCCCTCCGGCTGCGCCGGGGCGAGGCCGGCGGTCGCCTCCTGCGGCTGGGCCGGGGCCAGGCCCGCGGTCGCCTCCTGCGGCTGGGCCGGGGCCAGGCCCGCGGTCGCCTCCTGCGGCTGGGCCGGGGCCAGGCCCGCCGTCACCTCCTGCGGCTGGGCCGGCGCGAGGCCCGCCGTCGCCTCCTGCGGCTGGGCCGGGGCCAGGCCGGCGGTCGCGTCCTGCGTGATGTCGGCCGGCGGGTGGGTGGAGCTGCCGCCCGGCCAGCCGGCCGCGGCGAAGCCGCCGGGCGGCGTCGACGGCCCGGAGTCCGCGGGCGACGCGGAGACCGGCTCGTCGGAGACCGGGGTCGGGGCGGGCGCCGTGTACGCCGCGAACGGCGAACTCAGCGGCGGCGCCGACGCGGGCGCCGCGGAGACCGGCTGCGCCTCGGCCGGCGGGGTGGCCGGGGCGCCGAAGCTGGGCGCCGCGGCGGCCGGTGCCGTGTAGCCGGGGGCCGCATAGCCGGGGGTGGCATAGCCCCCCGAGGTCGGCACGGCCGGGGTCGGGGCACCGGTGATCGGGGCGCCGGTCTGGGCGGCGGATTGGGCACCGGACTGGGCGCCGGTCGCCGGGGTGGCGTAGCCGGGGGCCGCGAACGTACCGGTCGTGGCGGCCTGCGCCGGGTAACCAGTCGCCGCGCCGGCGATGACGCCGGGGGTGACCGCGGGGGCGGTGCCGGTCTGCTGCGCCCAGCCGGTCGTAGCCGGCTGCTGCTGCCCGTAGGCCGCGTATCCCTGGTATCCCTGCGCCGCCGGCTGCGCGCCGGTGACATAGCCGGTCTGCTGGGCGTACTGCTGCTGCGGGTAGCCGTAGCCGGCCGGGTACGGGTAGCCCGGCTGCGCGTACGGCAGCGCGGCCGGCTTCGGCGCGGTGTAGGCGCCCAGGAAGATCCGCGCGGTGAGGAACAGGCCGAGCCCGATGAGGCCGAGGCCGGCCAGGTGCTCCAGGAAGCTCGAGAACGCGTAACCGACCGCGAGGCCCTGGCTCTGGATGTCGCCGATGAGGCCGGCGAGCAGCAGGACGACGCCGATGACGGCGGCCACCGCGTATTCCACCAGCGCGCCGATGACGACGAACTTCGCCCGGGCGGTGACCGGCGCGACCTGCGTGGCCAGCACGACGGCGAGGATCGGCAGCAGGATGATCTGGAAGCCGACGACGTTGCCGAACGACGTCGTCGCCGTGGCGAGGAACGTGTTGAACATGCCGGTGAGCATCTCGATCAGGCCCGCCAGCAGGAAGATCGCGGCGGCGCCGAGCAGCGCGAAGGCGACGATCTCGCGGTAGGGCTCCAGCAGCCCGCGGACCTTGTCGGCGTCCGGCGGCGCAACCGGCGCGGCCGGCATCGGCTGGTGCTGCTGCGCGGGGCCCACGACGGGGACGGCCTGGGTCGCCGGGCCGGCGGCGGGGGGCTGGTACTGGGCCGCGGCCGGGCTCGCGAACCCCCCGGTGGGGGTCGGATCGGGTGGCTGGGTGCTCACTGGCTCTCCCGAGGTGAAACGGTCCGAGTTGCTGTCCGAGTCGAAGGTCCGTGCAACGGGTCGCCAGCAGCCTAGCTCTCGGATGCTTTTCCCGCGTGCGCGAGAGACCCCGCAGCCGGCCGTGACGGCGGTGGGGCAGGATTGAACGCATGCGGATCGTGGTACTGGCTGGTGGGATCGGCGGCGCGCGCTTCCTTCTCGGGGTGCGCGCGGTGGGCCGGGAGTTGGGCGCGGACGTCACGGCGGTGGTCAACGTCGGCGACGACGTGACGCTGCACGGGCTGCGCATCTGCCCCGATCTCGACAGCGTCATGTACACGCTCGGCGGCGGGGCCGATCCGGAGCGTGGCTGGGGCCGGGTGGGCGAGAGCTGGACGGTCAAGGAGGAGCTGGCCGCCTACGGCGCGGAGCCGACCTGGTTCGGCCTGGGCGACAAGGACATCGCCACGCACCTGGTGCGCACCCGGATGCTGGAGGCCGGGTATGCGCTCTCCGCGGTCACCGAGGCGCTCTGCGACCGCTGGAAGCCCGGCATCCGCATGCTGCCGGCCAGCGACGACCGCGTCGAGACGCACGCGGTGGTCGAGCTGGACGGCGCGACCCGGGCGATCCACTTCCAGGAGTGGTGGATCCGGCACCGCGCCGAGCTGCCGACCCAGCGCTTCGTCTTCGTGGGGGCGGACACGGCGAAGCCGGCCGCGGGGGTGCTGGACGCCATTTCCGAGGCCGATGTCGTACTCCTGGCGCCGAGCAACCCCATCGTGTCCATCGCCCCGATCCTCGCCGTCGCGGCATTGCGCGACGCGGTGGCGACCGGCCGCGCCCCCGTCGTCGGCGTGTCCCCGATCATCGGCAGCGCGCCCGTGCGCGGCATGGCCGACAAGTGCCTCGCGGTGATGGGCGTGGAGTGCAGCCCGGCCGGCGTCGGCGGGCTGCTCGGCGCGCGAGCGAACGGAGGCGTGCTCGACGCGTGGCTCGTCGACGAGACCGACGCCGGAGTGGAGGTGCCCAGGCTGACCGTGCGCGCCGTACCGCTGTGGATGACCGACGAGGCCGCGACCGCCGCGATGGTCCGCAACGCGCTCGCCACGGTCGGTGTCGCATGACCGAGCCCGCGCACGTGCCCGGCCGGCTGGAGATCCTGCCGGTCACCGGCATCGGCGACGTACGGCCCGGCGACGACCTGGCGGCGCTCATCGCGACCGCCGCCCCCTGGCTCGCCGACGGCGACGTGCTCGTCGTGACCAGCAAGATCGTGAGCAAGTCCGAGGGCCAGCTGGTCGAGATCCCGCTCGACGAGCCGGCCCGGGAGGCCGCCCGCGAGGCCGCGCTGCGCGCCGAGACGGCCCGCGTGGTCGCCCGGCGGGGCGCGACCCGGATCGTGCAGACCCACCACGGCTTCGTGCTCGCCGCGGCCGGCATCGACGCCTCCAACGTCGACCCCACCCACCTCGTGCTGCTGCCCAAGGACCCGGACGCCTCGGCCCGCTGGCTGCGCGACGGGCTGCGGGAGCGCTTCGGCCTCGACGTCGCGGTGGTCATCACCGACACCATGGGCCGGCCGTGGCGGCTGGGCCTCACCGACGTGGCGATCGGCGCGGCCGGCGTCGGCGCGCTGGCCGACTACCGGGGCCTGCGCGACGGGTATGGCAACGAGCTGCAGCTGACCCAGATGGCCGTGGTCGACGAGCTGGCCGCGGCCGCGGACCTGGTGAAGGGCAAGGTCGCCCAGGTGCCGGTCGCCGTGGTCCGTGGGCTGGCCCACTCCCCCGGCGCCGGGCACGGCCGCGGCGCCGCCGAGCTGGTCCGGGGCGCCGACGCCGACCTGTTCTCGCTCGGCACCGCCGAGGCGGTCGCCCGGGGCCTGCGCGCCGCCGGCGAACTGCCCGACGCCGAGCGCTTCGCCCCCGCCGACGGCGCCGTCCAACTCCCCGATCTGCCGTTCCCGACAACACGGAGCGTGACCGTCCCGGAGAACACCGTGGCGGCCGTGCTGGTGTGGGCGCCCGCCGGCGACGTGCGCGCCGCCGTCGAGGCCGGCCGCCGCGTCGAGCGGCTGCGGGCCGTTCTCGCAGCCGACGGGCTTGCGACCGCATGGCTGGAGATCGACGACCCGGTCCGGTTCGCCGGGGAGATCCCGGAAGGCGGCGTGCCCCTCGGCGTGCTCGCGATCGGGCGCGGTAGCCTGCCGTCACTATGACGCTGCATGAGGACGCACTCGCAGTACTGTCGGCATGGGCGGCCCCATCGGCGGAGGCCGAGGCCACCCGCCAGCGGTTCCTGGATTTCGTAAGGCCCGATCCGTCCACCGTCTGGCGCGAGCACCCCGGGGGTCACGTGACGGCGAGCGCGCTGGTCGTGGACGCTGCCGCCGAGCGCGTGCTGCTCTGCCTGCACGGCCGGATCAAGCGCTGGGTCCAGATGGGCGGCCACTGCGAGGCGGCCGACGCGACGATCGCGGGCGCGGCCCTGCGCGAGGCGACCGAGGAGTCCGGCATTCTCGGCTTGCGCATCAGCGAGGCCCCGATCGGCCTGGACGTGCACCACGTGTATTGCTCGGGCGGGCCATCGCTGCACTACGACGTGCGGTATGCGGCGATCGCCCCGCCGGGCGCCGTCGAGATGGTCAGCGCGGAGTCGAGCGCGCTGGGGTGGTTCGCCCCGGACGCGCTGCCCGACCCGCTCGCCGACGCGACGGAGGTGCTGGTGGGGCCGGCGCTGGCCTGGGCCAAGCGCGCCTGACCACCGCGCCGCGCGAGGCGCGGACGCCCGGGGCTGTGGGGGACGCGGCGTGCAAAACGGGCCCAGGCCGCGGCTCGGCGGCTGGGCCCGTGTGCGAGGCCGGACGGCGGACTACAAAAGCTCGATCGAGCCGCGCTCCTTCAGCGAGTCGACCAGCTTCTTGACGTCCTGGGCGCGGGCGCGCGGGCAGATCAGCAGCGCGTCCGGCGTGTCGACGATGACGAGGTCGCTGACGCCCACGGCGGCGACCAGGCGGCCCGAGCGCGGCACCACGACCACGCGCTCCGCGTCCTGCATGAGGACCGTGGGCTTCTGCGACGGGGCCAGGTCGGGCTCGGCGTCGGCGCCGAGGTCGACGACCACATTGCCGGCGGTGTCGGTCTCGAGCAGTTCGCCGAGAGTGTGGAAGTCGCCGACATCGTTCCAGCCGAAGTCGCCGGGAACGGTGCCGACCAGGCCGGCGCGGCCCGCGCCCTCCATGACGCCGAAGTCCACGGAGATCTTGGTGAGGCCCGGCCACAGCTCGGCCAGGACCTCCTCGCGGTCGCGCGTCTCCCAGGCCTCGGCGATGCTGCGCAGGCCGTCGTGGAGGGTCGGCTGCTGGCGGGCGAGCTCGTCCAGGAAGACGTCGACGCGCCAGACGAACATGCCGGCGTTCCACAGGTACTCGCCGGAGTCGACGTAGCGCTGCGCCACGTTCAGCGCCGGCTTCTCGGCGAACTCGGCGACCTTGCACACGTCGCCGGTGCCCGTGGGCTCGCCGACGTGGAGGTAGCCGTATCCGGTTTCGGGGTGGGTCGGCGTGATGCCGATGGTCATCAGGAGGCCGTCCTCGGCGCCCTGGATCGCCCGGTTGAGCGTGTCCGTGAACGCCGGGACGTCGCGGACCAGCTGGTCGGCGGCGAACGCGCCCATGATGGCGCCCGGGTCGCGCCGGGCGATCACCGCGGCGGCGAGCCCGATCGCCGCGCACGAGTCGCGCGGGGTCGGTTCGACGAGGATGTTGCCCTCCGGCAGACCCGGCAGCTGCCGGGCGACGGCGGCCGCGTGCGCCACCCCGGTGACCACGAACGTGGACTCGGGCGTCGCGAGGCCGTCCAGCCGCCCGTACGTCGCCTGGAGCAGCGACAGCGGGGTGCCGGTCAGGGCATGGAGAAACTTCGGATGGCCGGCTCGCGACAGCGGCCAGAGCCGCGTGCCGCTGCCACCTGCAGGAATCACCGCGTAGAACACGGGCACATCATGCCCAGCGGAGGGCACCCTTCCACACTCGGGGGTGTCGCAACCATTACCAATATCGCCTTTGCCGGTTTCGGAAGGTGATGTTCGGAGTCACCGGGCTAATACCCGCCTAATACCCGCGCGGTCCCGCGGCTCTGGCCCACGCGGCGAGGTGAACCTCGGCGCTCGACTCCCAGGTGAACTCCTTGGCGCGCGCGGCACCCGCCTTTGCCAAAGCGTTACGTCGCTCCGTGTCGTCGAGCAGCGCCGCAAGGTCGCGGGCGATCTCGTCGGGGCTCGGTCCGGTGTAGGCCACGGCGTCACCGCCGACCTCGGGCAGGGACAGCCGGGGCGTGGTGAGCACGGGCGCGCCGCAGGCCATGGCCTCCAGGATCGGCAGGCCGAAGCCCTCGCCGAAGGACGGATAGGCCGCCACGACCGCGCCGCCCAGGAAGCCGGGCAGGTCGGCGTATCGCAGATACCCCGGCCGCAGCAGGCGGAGGTGGCTCGGCACCTCGGCGATCGCGCCGTCGATCTCGTCGTCGTGCCCCTGCCCGCCGGCCACCACCAGGGCGGGCGGGTCCTGCCGGTCGCACACGGCGGAGATCCAGCCGCGGATCAGGCTGGGCACGTTTTTGCGGGGCTCCTTGGCGCCGAGGAAGGCGATGTACTCCGTCGAGCCGAGCCCCAGCCGCGCCCGCACCCGGGCCTTCTCGTCCTCGCTGGGCGCGTGGAACGCCTCCGGGTCCACCCCGTGGTACGCCACGTCGATGCGCGTCGGATCGGCGTCGAGCAGGCGGATCAGCTCGTCGCGGGTCGCCTTGCTGGGCACGATGACCCGGCTCGCGCGGCGCAGCGACGTCTTGATCGCGGAGCGGAAGAAGGTGCGGCGGGACTTGTCGTAGTGCTCCGGCTCGGTGAAGAAGGTCGCGTCGTGGACGGTCACCGTCACCGGGCAGCCGGCGCGCAGCGGGCAGGTGTAGAAGGGCGAGTGCAGCACCTGCGCGCCGACCTGCTGGGCGAGCATCGGCAGGCCGGTCTGCTCCCAGGCGAGGCGGGCCGGGCGGTGCGCCGCCGCGGCCGGGGCGGACATGATGCGCGCGTTCGGCAGGAGCCGGCCGTAACGCTCGGCATCCGTGCGTTGACAGACGACGGCGAGATCGGCGTCGAGCACGCCCAGTGCTCCTAGCAGACCGTCGACATAGCGCCCTACACCGCCTCGGTCGGCTGGGACACTCGTGGCGTCAACAAGCACGCGTGGCGGACGGCCGGGGGTCACTTGGCGACTCCTTCTGGACTCGATGCGACGGTCTCGGCAAGCCTACGCCCGATCCGCCGGTGATCGATGTCCACGACGCGACTAGCGACATGAGTTCCACCCAGGATTCAGCCTGAATCAACTCACGTGTTGTTTTCACCGCATCAGAACAGTGGCATCGGGACGTCTCCCGGCGCGCCGACCGCGTACCTGCCCACGCCGCGGATCTCGAACCATCCGTCGTGGTAGACGGCCAGGTCGGCGCGGCCGTCGCCGTCGTACTGGCCGGGCACCGGCGTGTCGCCCGGGTCGCCGAGCCGAACCGGGGACTGGCCCCCGATCGTGAACTGCTGCGTCGCCGGGCGCCGTTGTAGTCGGCGGGAACGGCGATCGCTCCGGGCTCGCCGAAGTGCCACTCGCGGATCGCACGGATCGCCCACAGGCCGGTGGACGGGCGCCAGATCGCGGGCTCGGCGCGCCCGTCGCCGGTGTAGTCGCCGGGAACGGGCTGGTCACCGGGCTGGCCGAGCTGCAGTTCGCCGACGCCCTTGATGTTCGGGCGGGCCGAGGCGCCCCCGCCGGTGAGGCCGGCGGCGACGAGCACGAGTGCGCAGCCGGCGACGGCGAGCATCCCGCCGCGCCGGTATCGTCGCGTTGCCCAGACACCCATCTCGCTCGCCCCATCTCGCTAGAAACCCGGGTGAGATGCTATGGAAGGGATTTTTTGGACATATGAGGAATACAATTCCTTCACTCTTTGCGGCAATTGTCGGTAAGGACCCGTCACTTCCGTTCCTGACGTTCTACGACGACGCGACGGGCGAGCGGACCGAACTGTCGGGCGCGACGCTGGCCAACTGGGTGTCGAAGACCGCGAACCTGCTCGTCGACGGGTGCGGCCTCGGCCCCGGCGACGCGGCCGCGGTGCGCCTGCCCGCGCATTGGCAGACGGCGGCGATCCTGCTGGGGGCCTGGACGGCGGGGCTGCGCGTCGCGTACGGCGAGCCGACCTCCCAGGCAACGATGGCCGGCGCCGACGTCGAGTTCGCGTCGCTGGCCGTCGCCGAACGGGATGTCGAGACCGGCGCGCCGGGCCCCGCCGACCGCTACGTGCTCGGCCTGGCCCCGATGGGCCTGCCGATGCGCGGCGGCGTGCCCGCCGGCTGGGCGGACTACGTGGCCGAGGTGCGGCAGTTCGGCGACCATTACCCGGGGCCGGTCGGCGGCGAGGGCACCGGCGAGCTCGTCGAGCGCGCCCGCGCGCTGGCGTTGCCGGGCGGGCGGCTGCTCGTCGACGCGGTCGCTCACCCCGACCCGGTGGAGTGGCTGGTCGGCCCGCTCGCGGCCGGCGCGAGCATCGTGCTGAGCGTCAACAGCGACCCGGAGAAGCTGGCCGCGCGCGCCGCCGCCGAGCAGGCCGTAGCGATCTGAGGTGGCGATCTGAGCTGGCGGGCCGTCAGCCGCGGGCGGCGCGGATCTCGGCGAAGTAGCGCAGCGACTCGGGGTTGACCAGGGCACCCTTGGCCGCCGCCTGTTCGACCGGCGTGCCGGTGAGGATCCGCTTCACGGGCACCTCGAGCTTCTTGCCCGACAGCGTCCGCGGTACGGCGTCGACCTGGAAGACCTGGTCCGGAACGTGCCGCGGGGAGAGCGCGGTGCGCAGCTCCCGCGCGATGCGCGCGCGCATGGCGTCGTCCAGGGACTCGCCGGGGCGCAGCACCACGAACAGCAGCAGCTCGCCGGCGCCGCCCTCCGGGTCTTCCAGGTGTACCACCACGGAGTCCACGACCTCGTCGAGGCCCTCGACGACGGAGTAGAACTCGCTCGTGCCCAGCCGCACGCCGCCGCGGTTGAGGGTGGCGTCGGAGCGGCCGGTGATCACGCAGGCGCCGCTCTCGTCGATGGTGATCCAGTCGCCGTGCCGCCAGACGCCCGGGTATGTGCCGAAGTACGCGTCGGCGTAGCGCGAGCCGTCCTCGTCGCCCCAGAAGCCGACGGGCATGCTGGGCATCGGCGCCGTGATCACCAGCTCGCCGAGCTCGCCGACGACCGGGCTGCCGTCCGCCGCATACGCCTCGACGCGGGCGCCGAGCGCACGGCAGGCGATCTCGCCGGACCGCACGGGCAGCAGCGGCACGCCGCCGACGAAGGCGGTGCACACGTCGGTACCGCCCGAGGCCGACGCCAGCAGCACGTCCGCGGAGACCGCCTCGTAGACCCAGTCGAAGCCCTCCGGCGGCAGCGGCGCCCCGGTCGAGCCGACGCCGCGCAGCCGGCTCAGGTCGGCGATGTCCTTCGGCACCAGGCCGGCCTTGCGGCAGGACAGCAGGAACGGCGCGGACGTGCCGAAGTATGTGGTGCCGGTCTCCTGCGCGACCCGCCAGAGCCAGCCCAGGTCGGGGTGAGCGGGGTTGCCGTCGACGAGCACGATCGCCGCGCCTACCGCCGGGCCGGAGACCAGGTAGTTCCACATCATCCAGCCCGTGGTGGTGAACCAGAAGAACCGGTCGCCGGGCCCGAGGTCGTGGTGCAGGGCGAGCATCTTGAGGTGCTCGAGCAGGATGCCGCCGTGGCCGTGCACAATCGGCTTCGGCAGGCCGGTCGTGCCGGAGGAGTAGAGCACGTACAGCGGGTGCTCGAACGGCACCGCCTCGAACGCCAACGGCTCGTCCGTCTCCGCGGTCAGCGCCGCCCAGTCCGTGCCCTCATGGCCCTCGTGCAGGTGTCCGATCCGCACGACGTGCTCCAGCGACGGCAGCTCCGCGCGGATCGCCTCGACCTCGGCGGCGCGGTCGACGATCTTGTCGCCGTAGCGGTACCCGTCGACGGCGACCAGCACCTTCGGCTCGATCTGCCGCCAGCGGTCCACTACCGAGCGGGTGCCGAACTCGGGCGCACAGCTGGAGAAGATCGCCCCAAGGCTGGCCGTCGCGAGCAGCAGGACGAACGTCTCCGGGATGTTCGGCGCGTAGGCGGCGACCCGGTCGCCCGGCCCCACCCCGAGCCGGCGCAGCCCGGCCCGCGCCCGGCGGACCTGCTCGCGCAGCTCGGCGGCGGTCAGCGTCACCGGGCCGCGGGTCTGCGACCGGGCGAGCACGATCGGCTCGTCGTCGGCGACGCCGGGCATGCGCAGCACGTTCTCGGCGTAGTTGAGCCGCGCGCCGGGGAACCACTTCGCGCCCGGCATGCGCGCGTCGGCGAGGGAGGCGGTCGGCTCCGCCTGGGCCACGACCTCGAAGTGGTCCCAGATCGCCTGCCAGAACTCGGCGGGGCGGTCCACCGACCACTGCCACAGCGCCGCGTAGTCCTCGAACTTCTCGCCGCGCTCGGCCTCCACCCAACGCAGGAACGCCCCGATCCGGGTGCGATCGAGCACGTCCGCCGGGGGTCGCCAGAGCACCTTCGCCATTGGACCATCTTGCGGTACGCCCGAACGATCGCTCAGTGTGGGCCTCCCCTACCCGATCCCTCGCTCCAGTGTGTCGCGCCCACGTGGCGATCCGGACGTGCGTCTTGCCGGCTACCGCGCCGAGCGGTGGCGCTGGATCGCATCCCGGCGGGCGAGGCGGTGCTCGCGTCGGATTTCCGCCTCTCGCCACCGCCCCTCGTTCTCCGGCGAGTCCGGCACGACGGCGGGCACGGGGCGCGGCTTGCCATCGGCGTCGACGGCGACGAACACGAGGTACGCGGTGGCGACCACGACCGGCGCGGACTCGCTCACCTCGTCCCACCGCTCCGCCTCCAGCCGCACCCCGACCTCCATCGACGTGGTGCCGGTCCAGTTGACCTGCGCGTACGCGTGCACGAGGTCACCCACCCGCAGCGGCTCAACGAACACGATCTCGTCGATGGAGGCGGTCACCGCGATCCCGCCGCTGTGCCGCGCCGCGGCCGCACCGGCCACGTCGTCGATAAACTTCATGATCACGCCGCCGTGCACCGTGCCGTACAGGTTCACGTCGACCGCGGTCATGATCCGGCTCAGCGTTACCCGCGAGTAACCAGTGGGACGGCTGGTCGGTCGGCCAGTGTGCTCGGTCATGCCAAAGACGGTACGGTGCGACTCATGCGACACGTCGGAAGCCTGATCGCGGGGATATTCATCGCCCCCCTCGCGTGGCTGCTGATCGCCATCGGTCAACAGAAATCCACGGATACCGTGGGGAAGTGGGTCGGACACGGCGCTTTCGACTCCGTCGACCTGCTCGCGCCCGCCGCGTACCTGCTCGGCGCCGGCCTGCTCATCGGCCTCATCGCCACCCTGCGCATCTCCCCCCTCGGCCCGATCGTCGCCGGCCTGGCGCTGCTCGCCACGTACGTCAGCCTCTTCATCGATCCGCTCTCGGCGCTCAACAGCATGCCGAAGGACCTGGAGATCCCCGGCCTGACGGTCGACCTCACCGTGCCCGTCACCAACGGCACCACCGCGGTGCTGGGCCTGGCCCTGCTCGTCGCGGCCGTGAGCGTGAAGCGCTGGCGCGCCTGGCCGGCGGCGGTTCCGCTCGGGACGGCCGGTGCGGACGCGCCCACGGACATCCACGAGTACCCGCTGGGCCAGGGTCCGGGCGCCGCTCCGCCGGTGGCCGCCCGGCCGCCGTACGGCGGGGCGCCCAGCCAGACCACCGCGTTCCCGGCGGCGCCCACCTCGGTCCTGCCCGCCGCCGCCCCCGGCGGCTACCCGCCGCCGGGCGGTTTCGGTGCGCAGGGCGGTCTCGGGGCACAGGGCGGCTTCCCGGCACAGGGCGGCTTCCAGGCGCCGGCCAGCGACGAGACGCAGCCCGTCCCGGCGCGGGGCGGGCCGCCCGTGTCCGGCGGCGCCCCCGCCGGCTACCCGGCCTTCGCGCCGCCGGTCGCGTCGGGCCCGCCGGTTGTATCCGGTCCGCCTGTCATGTCCGGTCCGGCCGTCGTATCCGGTCCGGCCGTCGTATCCGGTCCGCCCGTCGTATCCGGTCCGCCCGTCGTATCCGGTCCGCCGGCTCAGACGGTCTCCGCACCGCCCGCGGTCACGCTGCCTGCGTCGGCGGTCGGGCAGCCCGGTTCGCCGCCCGGGCCGTTTCCGCCAACGCCGGCCGGGGTGGCTCCGCAGGCCGTTCCGCCGAGCCGGTTCGATCGCACCGCCTCCGCGCCACCGCCCGTCGCCACCCCTCCGATGCCCGGTGTTGTTCCGCCCGGCGTCGGTGGGCCGGCGGCTCCGCCGCTTCGAACCGTCGGGGGTCCCGGCGATCCGGCCTGGCTGACGCCCGAGTACGCAGCCCCGCCGCAGCCGCCGGCCCCGAGCGGTGCCGGATCGCCGACCGGGATGACTCCGGCCGGTGGGTCCGTGCCGCCGGGGCCGGCTGGAGCGGCTGGAGCCACGCCGTGGAGCGGGGCGCCGGCCGGGGCTCGTCCCGGGTCCGCCGGTTCCGTGACGGGTGAGCTTCCCGTCCGTCCGCCGACCGTGCCGATGTCGCCGCCTCCGCCGTACGGTGGTGGGCAGCCGGCCACCCCGCCCGCGCCCACCGAGACCGTCGCGGCGTCGCCCTCTGGCCCCGCGCCGGAGGGTGCCATCGCGTACAGCCGGGGTGCCGGCGCACCGCCGGCGGCCGTTGACAGGGCCACGGAGCCGACCGTCTCCACCACGCCTGCGCCGGTGTCCACGCCGCCGGTCACGGCTCCGCCGGTGTCCGCTCACCCCGCCGCATCGCCGGCCCCCGCGCCGCCGGCCTCCACGCCGCCCGGGCGTCCCGAGCTGGGGCCGTCGGGGTCCTGGCCGGTCGTTCCCGCGCCGGGTGGCACCGGGAGCGCGCCGGACGAGGACGCCACGCGGCCGCTGCATGCGGGCGGGTCCGCGCCGGCGACGCCGAGCGGGCTGCCGTCCCGCGCCGCCCGTGGGCCGGTCCCCGAAGAACAATCCATCCTGGACGGGCCGTCGTTCGACGGGTTCGCGGTGGCGTCGCGGCCCGGGCGCGAGGAGGAGACCGAGGCGTTCCACCCTGGGCATCAGTCTCCGGTGCCCTCGCGACCGCGGCACGCGGCGCCGAGCGAGGCCGGCGAGCACCCGGTGGTGTCGGTGGAGGACGAGGACAAGGCCGGGCCGCGGGGGCGGTTCCAGCCGATGGCGCCGCTCGAGCCGGTCGCCCCGCCCAAGGGGGCGCCCGCCGGGAACGCGGACACGGCCGAGCCGACCACTGTCCTGAAGGCCCAGCCGGCGGCCGATCCGTTCACGCGGCTCCAGGCCCCGTCGTCCGCCGCCGTCGCCGACGCCTCCACCGCGGCGACCGGCTTCGGGTCCGTCACGAGCGGCGGCCCGGGCGACGACGCGGGCGAGGCGACGACGCGGTTCCGGCCGCCCTCGGAGCCGGTCGCGGACGCCGAGGCGACCGCGAACTTCGGGTTCGGGGGCGGGACGGTCAGCGCGGCCGAGCAGGCGGAGCGGCGGGCGGCGTTCGCGCGCGGCGAGGCCGAGCGGCGCGCCGGCGCGCAGTCCGAACTCGACCGGCTGGCCGCCGAGCGCGCCGCGCGCGAGACCGCCGTGCGGGAGCCCGGCGCGCGGGAGCCCGGCGCCGAGCAGGGTTCACCGGACGGCGACGCCACCGAGGCGGTCGACACCCGGCCGCGCCGCGACACTCCGCCCACCTCGCCGTGGGCGCAGCCGCCGCGCGATCGGGGCTGACCGCCGCAAGACCGCTGTGATCCGGCCCCGTCGCCCCTCGGGCGGCGGGGCCGCTCGTCACGCGCGCGAACCTGCTGGCCGGTCGGCGCAGAATCGCAGGGACCTCGGCCACCAGGTACGACCCCATGCCCGGGCGCGCGGCGCCCGCCGCGCGCTCGTTGACGGGGATCGGCTGTCGCCACTTTAAGGTTCCCGACCCTTACATTTAATAGTGTTAACTGATAGCGTCCCTGCTCATCGATCCATCGATGGGCAGGAGGTCCCGTGAGATCTCGTCGTCGCACATTCGCCCTGGTAGTCGGCGCGGCTGCGGCCGTCGTGGCGGCGCTGGTCCTCGCGCCCACGCTCCAGGCGCAGGCCGTCAGCAGCGCGGCCGAGGCCGCCTGCACCGCGCCCAACTGGGCTGAGGGCAACACGTACACGGTCGGCACGCAGGTGACCTACAACGGTCACACGTACCAGGCTCTGGTGACCCACACCGCCTATGTGGGCGCCGGCTGGAACCCGGCGGCGACGCCGTCGCTGTGGAAGGATCTCGGCGCCTGCACCGGCGGCGGTGGCACGCCGTCCCCCTCGCCGTCGGCCTCCCCGAGCAAGTCCCCGTCCCCGTCGCCGTCGGCCTCCCCGAGCAAGTCGCCGTCCAGCTCCCCGTCGACGTCGCCGACGACCTCGACTTCCCCGACCGGCGGCACCTGCGGCGTGAAGTCGCGGCCGGCCGGCAAGGTGCTGCAGGGCTACTGGGAGAACTGGGACGGCGCGTCCAACGGCGTGCACCCGGGCCTCGGGTGGATCCCGATCACCGACGCGCGGATGGCGCAGCACGGGTACAACGTGATCAACCTGGCCTTCCCGGTCATCCGCTCCGACGGCACGGTGCTGTGGGAGAACGGCATGGACGCGGGCGTGAAGGTGCCGACCCCGGCGGAGATGTGCCAGGCCAAGGCGAGCGGCATGACGCTGCTGATGTCGATCGGCGGCGCCGCGGCCGGCATCGACCTGAGCTCCTCCACGGTCGCGGACCGGTTCATCGCCACCATCGTGCCGATCCTGAAGGCCAACAACTTCGACGGCATCGACATCGACATCGAGACCGGCCTGACCGGCAGTGGCAGCATCGGCACGCTCTCGACGTCGCAGGCCAACCTGATTCGCATCATCGACGGCGTGCTCGCGCAGATGCCGTCGAACTTCGGCCTCACCATGGCGCCGGAGACGGCGTACGTGACCGGCGGCAGCGTCACCTACGGCTCCATCTGGGGCGCGTACCTGCCGATCATCAAGAAGTACGTCGACAACGGCCGCCTGTGGTGGCTCAACATGCAGTACTACAACGGCAGCATGTACGGCTGCTCCGGCGACTCGTACTCGGCCGGCACGGTCCAGGGCTTCACGGTCCAGACCAACTGCCTCAACGCCGGCCTGACGATCCAGGGCACGACGATCCGGGTGCCGTACGACAAGCAGGTCCCCGGCCTGCCCGCGCAGTCGGGCGCCGGCGGCGGCTACATGACCCCGTCGCTGGTGTCGCAGTCCTGGAACAGCGTGTCGGGCCAGATCAAGGGCCTGATGGACTGGTCGATCAACTGGGACGGCTCGAAGAGCTGGACCTTCGGCGACAACGTGAAGTCGCTGCAGGGCCGCTGATCCCGGCGTAAGGACGCAGGGCCGGGTGCTCGCCCGGCGTGACCAGGAGGGGGCCGGGCGATCGCCCGGCCCCTTGCCGTTCGGGCGGGGCCCCAGCTCAGGCGGCGCGGTTCAGGGCGAGCGCGGGCAGCAGCGCGGGCAGCTCGGCCGGGTCGAGCGGGGGCGCGCGGGTCACGTGGCCCGCGAAGTCGGGGCGCGCCAGCCGTGCGCGATGCCGATGCCGATCGGGCGGTCGGAGCCGATCGCGACCCCGACGACGCCGCCGGGCAGCACCCGGTCGCCGAGGAACTGCCGGCCGTCGGCGGTCAGGCCGCCGACGAGCGGTACGGTCGCGCCGACCACCGAGTAGGCGCCCCGGACGATCTCGTGCGGGCCGATCGCGGTGCCGTCGCAGAGCAGCAGCAGCGCGGTATGGAGCGTCGACCTCGGTCATGACCCGGGCCGCCTCCGCGCCGGCCGCCCGCGCGCCCAGCTCGGCGATGCCGGCCGCGTGCGCGCGGACGGTGAAGCTGGCGCCGCCGAGGGCCGCCACCGCGACACCGTGCTCGGTCGCGCCCGCCGGGGACAGCTCGCCCGGGGAGATGCGTCTGTTTCGGCGCCCGCCGTTCGTCGTACCGGTAGCGGGGGCGGACGGGGGCGGTCGTGGGAGGGGTGCACCCTCCCCACGACCGTTGGTCGACCCCGAGGGGCGGGTCAGGACCTCGCGAGCGAGGTGGCGGCGCGCACGAGCGCGGCGGTGGCCCTCGACCGGGACTGCTGCGGCCAGGCGATGGCCAGGACCGCCGGCGGGGCGTCGGGCACGGGGCGGTAGACGACGCCGGGGCGCGGGTACCGGCCGACGACCGACTCCGGCAGCAGCGAGACGACGACGCCGAGCTCGACGAGCTTGAGCAGCTGGGCCAGGTCGCGCACGCCGTGCCGCTGAACGATCTCGCCGGCGTGCCGCTGCAGCTCGGCCGGGCTGTCCGGCAGGCCGAGGTCGGCGAGGAGGACGGTGTCGCGGGCGGCCATGGGGTGTGCCGCCGCGAGCGCGGCCACCTGCGGCTCGACGGCCACCGTCTCGGCGTCGAGGCCGGTGTCGTCGAACGGGCGGTACAGCAGCGCAGCGTCGGCCTCGCCGCGGCGCAGCAGATCCGGCTGCTCCGCCCAGCCGCACAGGCGGACCGCGAACGGCGTCGAGCCGGGCTCGGCCGCGTTGCGGGCAAGGATCTCCTCCAGCAGCCCGGCGTCGCCGTCGGCCTTGACGGCCAGGATCGGCTTCGAGCCGGGCCCGGCCGCGCGCTGGGCCCGGCGCCCGGCGGCCTCCAGCGCGTCGAGCGCGATGCGGGCCTGCTCGAGCAGCACCTCCCCGGCCGGGGTCAGCACGACGCGGTGCGTGCTGCGCTCGAACAGCGCGACGCCGAGCTCCGCCTCCAGCTTGCGGATCGCCCGGGACAGCGGCGGCGGGGCGATGCCCAGCCGCTCGGCCGCGCGGGTGAAGTTGAGCTCCTCGGCGACGGCGAGGAACTGCCGCAGCGGCCGGGACTCCATGACCCCCAGGGTAACAACCGGGACCGGAGCGATCCTTCAGCTCGTGGCCCCCGCGGCGGAGGGTTGGTCCCATGATGGTGATCACGACACCCAGCGGCCAGATCGGCCGGCAGCTCGTCGAGGACCTCGTCGACCGCTCGGCGGCGGTCCGCGTCGTCGTCCGCGACCCCGCGAGCCTCCCCCCGCACATCCGCGAGCGCGTCGAGGTCGTGCCCGGATCCCACGGCGATCCCGAGGTCGCCGCCGCGGCGTTCGCCGGGGCCGCGTCGGTGTTCCTGGTGGTACCGCCGGAACCGCGCACCACGGACGTCGACGCCCACTACCTGCGCTTCGCCCGCGTGGCGTGCGACGCGGTCCGCGAGCACGGCGTCGAGCGCATCGTCGCGGTGTCGAGCCTCGGCCGCGGCGTGGCGAAGGACGCCGGGCACATTTCGGCGGCGCTGGCGATGGACGAGCTGTTCGACGCCGCCGGGGCGCACTTCCGCGTGCTGCGCCTGCCGTTCTTCATGGAAAATCTGCTGACCCAGGCGGCCGGGATCCGGGACCGGGGCGAATTCTGGCTGGCCAACGCCGCCGATCGGCCGCTGCGCGCGGTCGCGACCCGCGACATCGCCGCCGCGGCCGCGGGGCTGCTGCTCGACGACGCCTGGACCGGCCACGGCGACGTGCCGGTGGTGAGCCCCGACGACCTCTCCCCCGACGGGATGGCCGCGGTCATGTCCGAGGTGCTGGGGCGGCCGATCGAGTTCCGGCGGGCCGCGCTCGAGGACTACCGGGCGACGATGCTGGGCCACGGGATGAGCGAGGCCTGGGCGCAGGGGCTGGCCGACATGGCCGCGGTGCAGAACGAGCGGGACGTGTACGACCTCGCGCCGGAAACCCGTCGCGCGCCGACGGGCTTCCGGCGGTGGTGCGCGGAGGTGCTCAGGCCGGCGCTGCGGGCGTGAGCGCCGCCTCGAGCCGCGCGGCCCGGGCCTGGATCCGCTTGACGTAGCGGACGTTCCACAGCGCCAGCAGCACCATCGTCGCGACGAACAGCACCGTCGAGGCGGTGACCGCGGCCGAGGTGGACAGCGCCAGCACCAGCGGGATGCGCACGACCGCGTCGAAGAGCAGGCCCGCGCCCCACGCCGCGGACATGATGCGGAAGCTGCGACGGAACCCCGGCAGCTCGCTCCACTTCCGCTCGAACTCCGCGACCCGGGCCGGGTCGCCCTCCTGCATCCGCAGGGAGGCGTGGTAGATCAGCGGGCGGCCGACGAAGCAGGACACGACGAAGGCCAGGCCGGCGATGCCGGTGCCGAAGGACTCCTTGATGAGCAGGAACTTGGCGTCGCCGGTCAGGAAGGACAGGCCCAGGCCGACCAGGAACACGCCGAGCATCACGGCGGCGAACACGTCGAACTTGCGCGCCCGGGCGGCGACGTAGAGGACCCGGGCGAGCGCGACCACCGAGCCGGCCAGCAGGGCGACGTAGTCGCTCGCGCCGAGCCAGTGCGCCACGAAGTAGGCCGCGAGGGACAGGCCGACGTCCCACAGCAAGGACGCCATGATGGCCACGAAGCCGGGGGTCTTGTTCATCGTGCGTCTCCGATCCAGCCGGGCTTGTCGTCATCCACGTGGCAACCATGACATGTCACATTCGACATGTCAACATCGTCATGACGGCCGTGACATGACGATCTCGACATGTTGATTTCGACAGGTTAGACTGCTGGCATGTCCCTCCGTCACGCCCTGTTGGGGCTGCTCGCCGACACCCAGCAGAACGGCTACGACCTCACGAAGCGGTTCGAGCAGACGTTGTCGGGCCACGCGTGGAACGCCGGCCACAGCCAGATCTATCCGGAGCTCAAACGCATGACGGCCGAGGGCCTGGTCGAGGTCGTCGACGAGGGGTCGCGCGGGAGCAAGGTCTACGGCGTGACGGACGCCGGCCGCGCCGAGCTGCGCCGCTGGATGTTCAGCCCGCTCGGCGAGACCCCGCCGCGCAACGAGTTCGTGCTCCGCCTGTTCCTGCTGTCCTCGCTGGACCTGCCCGACGTGCGCGTGCTCGCCGAGCGCATGGCCGGCACCAGCGACCAGAGGGCGATCGACCTCACCCACGCGATCAAGGAGATCGAGGACTCGACGCCGCCCGGCCAGCCGCACGGATATGCGCGCTTCGCCGCCGAGTTCGGCCGGCGGTACTTCGAGCTGCAGCGCGACTGGGCGCGCTGGGTCGTGGAGCAGCTGGAGAGCGGGGAACGACCGTCCTCGTAGGCGGTCACCGCATGCCCCGGTACACGCCGCGCAGGCGGTCGAGGCGCTGCCGCTGCTCGTAGGTGGCGCCGAGGCTGATCAGCAGCACGCCGGTGCCCGTGAACAGCAACAGCATCATCCACAGCGGCATGCCGATGCGGAACAGCTCGTTGACGGTGGAGATCACCGTCACCGCCGCACCCACCGCGACCGGGGCCTTCTGCTGGCGTACCGCGCCGATGGCCACGGTGATGACGCCGGCCAGGATGAGCAGCACCCGCCGCAGCTCCGGGGAGTCCGGCTGGGCCACCGCGATCGCCAGGCTCGGCGCGAAGCCGGCGACCAGCGCCGGGCCGTAGGCGAGCCAGCTGCCCAGCTCCGGCCGGTTGCGGATCTCGATCAGGCCGGTGATCAGGGCGAGCGCGGCGAACGGCAGTGTGTACGCCTCGGGCAGCGCGACCCGCACCGTGATCAGCAGCAGCCAGATCGCCAGCATCTCGGCGACCGACGCGGCGATGATCAGGACCGTGCGGTGCCGGGGGCTGCGGCCCTTGCGCGCCGCGGACAGGCCGAGCACGGCGCCGACCGCGGTGAGCGCGGCCGCGGTGTGCGCCGGCGAGCCGAGCGTGAGCAGGACCGCGATGCCGGCCCCCGCGTAGCCGGCGGCCTCGATCGTGAGCGCCTCGCGGTTGATGGTGTCGCTCGGGCGTAGCCGGGGCAGCGCCGCGCCCACCACGAGCAGCGCGGTGGCGACGATGAGCAGCGGGAACGCGCACTGCTTGATCCCCAGCCCGGCGGCGAGGCCGGCTGCGATCGCCAAGCCCTCGGCGGTCGAGGCGGCCACGTGCCAGCCGAGCATCCGCCCGTTCGTGGTCCGGCCCCAGATGCCGCCGATCGCGCCGACCACGACCGAGCCGGCGAGCCAGCTGAGGGTCTGCTCGCGGGTGGCGAGGCTGCCCGCGCCGCCGGCGCCGGCGGCCAGCGCGGCGATCGCGAACACCAGCCGGCGGGCGTGAATCATCAGCCGGCCGTCGGGGCTGTCCGCGATCGGCGGCACGGTGAGCGCCAGGCCGAGCCCGGCGATGGTGGAGACCAGCAGGGCGAGGGTCGGCTGCACCGGCCAGGGCGCATGCAGCGCGGCGGGGGCGATGAGCAGCGTCAGCGCGGCGCCGGGCACGACGATCGCCACGGCCCGGTTGGCCACCGCCTGCCCGCTGCCGCCCAGCCCGACGGCCATCAGTGCGCCCGCGACGGTGAGCAGGAAGGCGCCCAGCACGTGGGTGCTGTTGCCGGCGTACTGCACGAGCGGGCCGAGGTCCGCGGCGGTCTCCGGGGTGCCGGTCCAGGGCTGTTCGATCCAGCGGTACGGCCCGGCGAGCGCGGCGAACAGCGCGGGCGCGAGGAAGACCACGACGATCGCGGCCGGGATCCCGGCGGCCGCGGCGACGCCGAGGGCGAAGTTGCGCGGGATGCGGGACCGCTCCCAGCGGGTGACCGGTCGGCTGGTGCGGTCGGGGCGGAACCCGCGGGCCGGCTCGGGCTCGGCGGGGGTGTGCCAGTTGGCGCGCAGCAGCTCGACGAGGACCCCGAGCAGCGCGGCCGCCGCGGCGTAGACGACGGCGCCGTCGCGCTGCACGATGAGCGCCGCGATCGCGGTCGTAGTGGCGGAGACGGCGACGCCGGCGCTGACGTACGGCAGATAACCGGGCGCCTTCTGGGCCGCGGCCGCCGCGGCGGCGAGCCCGACGGCGGCGGTGGCCAGCGCCGCGATGAGGATCGTGCTGGCCCGGTCCGGGTAGATGCCGCCGACCACCGCCGCGGCCGCGCCGGTGAACGCGAACAGCGCGCCGGCCACGGCGGTGCCGCCGACCACGCCGAGCGGGCCGTCGTCGGGATCGCGGCCGCCTTGGGCGGGCCGTCCCTGCGAAGCGTCGGCGGGCCGGCCTTGGCGCAGCCGCGCGACGTTGCGGGCCAGACCGGCGATGAACACGCCGCTGACGCCGAGCGCGGCCAGGGTGCCGGCGGTGGCGCCCGGGCGGACCAGGCCGGCTCCGGCCGCGAACGTGCCGGCCACGAGCGCCGCGCCGAGCCTGGTGTAGGCGCCGCGCCAGCTGCGCGCGAAGCTCGCCCACGCGGCGACGCCGGTCGCGGCGGCCCAGCCGATGACCATCGGGGCCTGCCAGCCGAGCCCTAGCCCGACCGGCGCGCCGAGGGTGGCGAGCACGAGGGCGGCCGAGGCGGTGTCGTCGCCGTACGGCTGCGGCAGCCCGATCGCGGCCGCGCCGGCGAGCAGCAGCAGGGCGATCGGCACCTGCCAGCCGAACTGCACCAGGCCGTACGCGGTGGCGGCCCAGTGCGCGTCGAGCGGGGCGTGCCACGCCGGGTCCGCGGCGCGGATCACCCCGATGGCGCCGACCACCGACAGCGCGCCGGCGTAGAGGCCGGTGCCGAAGCCGACCATGGCGGCGCCGACGACCGGGCCGCGGCGCCACTCCTCCGGCAGCGTCCGCGCGGCGACCGCGACGATGAAGACCAGCAGCGCGAGCGTGACCACCTCGATACCGGAGGCGGCAAGCGACACGGCGCGGGCCACGGCGCCGATGGCGGCGGTCGTCACGGCCGCCGCGGCCGCATCCGCGCCGGAGAAGTCGATGCCGAAGGTCCGCCGGTCGTCCATGCGCGGCGCGGCCCACAGCATGACGGCGGCGATCACCATGAGCAGGCCGATGACCAGGTCGATCGTGGTGGCGCCGCGTGCGACCACGGTGGCGACGCCGACCGCGACAGTGCCGGCGGTGGCCCCGGCCAGCAGCGGCGGGCTCGGCTCGCCACGGGCGACCTGGGTGAGCGCGGCGACGCCGAGGCTCACGGCGAGCGCGAGGAAGCTCAGCACCAGCACCACGGTGGCGCCGCCCGGCAGGTCCCCGAAGACGATCGCGGCGGCGGCCGCGGCCGCGCCGGGCAGGGCGAACAGCGCGCCGCCGGCCGCGGCGTCGCTGACCCGCCGCGAGGCGGCCATCCGGTTGCCGTCGGTCTGGTGCGGGCTCGGCAGCAGCGCGATGGCGGCACCGGCGACGGTGATCGCGGTGAGGGTGATCGCGGTGGCGGCGGGCCGGGTCATGCTGGCCGCGGCCGCGTACGTGCCCAGGACGAGCGCGGCGCCGAGGCAGGCCCAGGCGGTGTGCGCGGCGCGGACCCGCAGGGCGAGGGCGCCGGCCGCGATGGCGGCGCTGACCGCCAGCGCCGGGATCGCGAGCCAGCTCAGGCCGAGCGCGGCGGGCGCGACGAGCAGGGTCAGGGCGGCGCCGACGACACCGACGTCGGCGCGCAGCTCGTCGGGCGGCACGGACGCACCCCGGCCGGGCCGCAGCGATACGGCCACGGGCTCGCTGCGGCCGGTGAACATGAGCACGCAGGCGCCGGTCAGCAGCAGGACGGCGATGACGTACTGCCAGCCGTCCCGCCCGACCGCCTCGTGCACGCGGCCCGCGTACCCGCTCAGATCGGCGTTCCAGACCGGCCACGCGGCGCGCAGCGGCGCGACGATGCCGGGGAACGCCCGGACCAGGACCAGCAGCGCGGCGCCGGCGGCGGACACGGACACGGCGTAGCGCGGGCCGCGCCGGGCGTCGGCCGGCAGGAACGGCACCCCGGCGGCGGCGACGGTCACCGCGAGGGCGAGGAACAGCGGCGTCGAGCCGGGCAGCCAAACCGCGCCGACGCGGGCGATGGCGACGACGACCGCGCCGGTGGCGATGCCGGCCGCGGTGTCGGTCAGCGCGCCGCGCCGCCAGGCCAGCGAGCCGCCGACGCCGAGGGCCGCGGCGACGAGCATGGCCACGGCGGCCTGCATCGTCGCGACGCGCTCGGCGGTGCTCGCCAGCCCGACCGCGGCCGACATCAGGGCGAGCGCGGAGGCGAGGGCGAACAGGCTCCAGGCGAGATCCCGCATGAGCCCGTCGGCGATGCGGTTGGTGCGGCCGGTGTGGGCCGGCTGGTCCTCGGCCGCGGCGTTCTCGTGGTGGGCGTCGATGCGCCGCTGCACGGACCGCTTGAGGGCGACGGCGAAGCCGAGGTCGATCAACGCCACCCCGGACAGGGCCATGGACCAGCCGGTCGGGCCGTGGATCTTGTCCAGGGCGAGCAGCGGCAGCACCGGCTGCAAGGCGAGCAGGGTCGCGTACCGGGAGGCGATGAGGTGGCTCTGCATGCTGTACACGGCGGCGACGCCGGCCGTGGCCAGGCACACGATGCCCAGGTAGGTGCTGAACTGGGGGCGGTCGGCGCCGAACAGCTTCTCGGAGCGCACCACGTAGCCGTCGAGCAGCACCAGCAGCAGGGCGACCGAGGCGACGGTCTCGGCGGTGGCGCTCAGCCCGCGCCGCACGAGCACCAGCGGCAGGGCCAGCGCGATGGCGGTGATGGCGGCCAGCGACACGATCCGGCCGAACGTGCCGACGGTGCCGAACGCGTCGACGGTGAGCACGATCGCGGCGCCGGCCAGCAGCAGGCCGCCCAGCGCCAGCACGGACGCCTGCATGCTGCTCTGCGTGGCCTCGGGCTGGTCGGCGCCGGGCGCCCCGCCGCCGTCGCGGGGCGGGCGGCGCATCTGCGGCAGCTGGGCCCGGGGCCGCTCCGGGGCGATGACCGGATGGGACGGGCCGCCCTCCGGCGCGTCCGGGGCATGACCGCTCTCGATCGCGTGGGGTGCCCTCGGGGAGTACCGCTCCTGGACCGTGGGGTTGGTCTGCGTGACCGCCGCGGGCGGTGGCGTCTCCCGGGCGCGGCCCAGCAGCGGCCGCTTGGACCGCGCCGCCTGCTCGGCGTCCATCGCCGCCCGGACCTTGCGCCGCAGGTTGTCGCGCTGGGCGGTGGTGTGTGCCAGCTGCTTGCGCAGGACCTGGGTGTCGTCGGTGAGGTCGCGCTTCTTCTGCTCGAGCGCCGCGACCGTGCGCTGGAACATGGCGAGCGCGGCCGCGTCCGGGTCATGCGGCCGGCCGCAGTTACGGCAGCCGGTGGCCTCGGTGGCCGGCCCACCGCACGCCGGGCACGGATATGTCTCCACGCCACTCCTCCCCCGGTGCTGGCGGCCGGGGTCGCCGTGCGGTTCCCCGGCCGTTCACGCCCTACTGGGAAGAATGCCTTGTTTCGCCGGGCTACGAAAGCGAAGCGCCCGTTCGGGAGGTTCTCTATGAAACGACCGGGCGCCCCATGCCGCGGTACTCCCACCCGCCGGCGGCCCAGACGGCCTGGTCGAGGCAGTTCCGGCCGTCGATGACCTTCTTCGCCGCGACGAGCGGGGCCAGCGTATTGGGGTCGGTGTTGCGGAACTCCTCCCACTCCGTGAGCACACAGATCAGGTCGGCGCCGGTGACGGAGTCGGTGAGGGTCTTGGCGTAGGCGACGTCGGAGACGTCGGTCCGGGCGTTGTCCATGCCCTCCGGGTCGTAGACGGTGACCTCGGCGCCGGAGCGGGACAGCTTGCGCACGACCGACAGGGCCGGCGAGTCGCGTACGTCGTCGGAGTTGGGCTTGAACGTGGCGCCCAGCACGGTGATGCGGGTGCCGGCGAGGTCGGGGCCGGCCGGGCCGTAGCCGCGGCCTAGCAGCTCGGCGGAGAGCTGGACGATCTTCTGCCGGCGGCGCTGGTTGATCAGGTCGACCTCGTGCAGGAACCGCAGCGCCTCGCCGACGCCGAGCTCCTGGGCGCGGGCCTGGAACGCGCGGATGTCCTTGGGCAGGCAGCCGCCGCCGAAGCCGACGCCGGCGCGCAGGAACTTGTTGCCGATGCGGGCGTCGTAGCCGATCGAGCGGGCCAGCTGGGTCACGTCGGCGCCGGCTGCCTCGCACACCTCGGCCATCGCGTTGATGAACGAGATCTTGGTGGCCAGGAACGCGTTGGCGGCCACCTTGACCAGCTCCGCGGTGGCGAAGTCGGTGACCACCACCGGGACCTCGCGGTCCTCGGTCAGCGCCAGGTCGAACACGCCCTTGTGGGCGGAATACAGCATCCCGGTCGCCCACTCGGACTTGACGCCGAAGATGACGCGGTTGGGCCGCAGCACGTCCTCAACGGCCACGCCCTCCTGCAGGAACTCGGGGCTCCAGGCCACCTCGACGCCCAGGTCGGCCGCGGTGTGCCGGTCGACGAGCTGCTCGATCCACTCGGCGGTGCCGACCGGGACGGTCGACTTGCCGACGATGAGGGCCTTGCGGGTCAGGTGCGGCGCCAGGTTGGTGACGGCGCTCTCCACATGCGACAGATCGGCGGCCATGCCGTCGGGCCGCTGCGGGGTGCCGACGCAGATGAAGTGGATGTCGCCGAACTCCGCAACCTCCTCATAGGAGGTGGTGAAGCGCAGCCGGCCGGCCGAGAGGTTCTTGCGGAGCAGTTCGTCGAGGCCCGGCTCGTGGAACGGCACGTCGCCGTCCGCGAGCTTGGCGATCTTCGCCTCGTCGATGTCGAAGCCCAGGACTTCGTATCCGAGCTCCGCGAAGCAGATCGCATAGGTCGCGCCAAGGTAGCCGGTGCCCAGGAAGGTCAGCCGGGGCCGCGCCGAGCCGGACGGCGGGGCAACGACGGGTGGGGTGCTCGGGTACGCGATGGTCACGCCATGTCTCCGCTCGGTCGAGGTCCGCTACGCGGCCTTCCCCTGGTGGGATCGGGCCGACGTCGCCACGGCGAGGATAGTCCCTTGGCCCCGACCGCGCCTCCGGCCGCTTCATTACTCGTCGGTATGCTCACACCGCGAGCCGCTGAACGGCGGTTCAGTGCCGCCGCGAAGAGGGGGTTGCCGTGTTCGACGTCTACCAGCTGCCCGAGGAGCACGTAGCGGTTCGTGAAGCGGTTCGCGCGGTGTGTGACGGCAAGGTCGCGCCCAACGCTGCGGCCGCCGACGAGACCGGCGAGTTCCCCCAGACCTCCTACGACGCGCTGCGCGCATCCGACTTCCACGCGCCGCACATCCCCGTCGAATACGGCGGGGCCGGCGCCGACGCGCTCGCCACCGCAATCGTCATCGAGGAGGTCGCCCGGGCCTGCGCCTCCTCCTCACTCATCCCCGCGGTCAACAAGCTCGGCACGATGCCGCTACTGCTGGCCGCCTCCGAGGAACTCAAGCGCCGCTACCTGACCCCGGTCGCGCGCGGCGAGGCGATGTTCTCGTACTGCCTGTCCGAGCCCGAGGCCGGCAGCGACGCGGCCGGCATGAAGACCCGCGCCGAGCGCGACGGCGACGCCTGGGTACTCAACGGCGTCAAACGCTGGATCACCAACGCCGGCATCAGCGAGTACTACACCGTCTTCGCCGTCACCGACCCGGCCGCGCGCTCCCGCGGCATCTCCGCGTTCGTGGTCGAGAAGTCCGACCCAGGCGTCACCTTCGGCGCGCCCGAGAAGAAGCTCGGCATCAAAGGCAGCCCCACCCGCGAGGTGTACCTCGACAACGTGCGCATCCCCGCGGACCGCATCATCGGCGAGCCCGGCACCGGCTTCGCCACGGCGATGCGCACCCTGGACCACACCCGGGTGACGATCGCGGCCCAAGCCCTCGGGATCGCGCAGGGCGCGCTCGACTTCGCACTGGGTTACGTGCAGGAGCGCAAGCAGTTCGGCAAGGCCATCGCCGACTTCCAGGGCATCCAGTTCATGCTGGCCGACATGGGCATGAAACTGGAGGCGGCCCGCCAGCTCACCTACGCCGCCGCCGCCAAGTCCGAGCGGGGCGACGCCGACCTCACCTACTTCGGCGCCGCCGCGAAGTGCTTCGCCTCGGACGCGGCGATGTCGATCACGACCGACGCGGTGCAACTGCTGGGCGGCTACGGCTACACGAAGGACTTCCCCCTGGAGCGCATGATGCGCGACGCGAAGATCACCCAGATCTACGAGGGCACCAACCAGGTCCAGCGCATCGTCATGGCCCGCCAGCTCCTGAAGGGCTGACTTTTCGCGTTTTCGCAATGCAGCTTCAGACCTGCTGGGGAAATGCTGGTGCCTGGGTCCACTGTGGACGTCTAATCAGGGGTTCGAGGCGATGACCCATCGGTAGCGCCGGTTCGGGCCCATAGGTCCAGCTTCACACCAAGCTTCACACCTGACAAGCGATGTGCGAAGCTTGGTGTGATGTCCGGCCTGCTGATCGTCGGCGCTGTGGCCAGATGGCGACCTTGTTGACTGGATGGGTAGCTTCATCCGCCGACATCGCCGCAACGGCCGGCGGCGAAGGTTGAAATCTTCGCGACCATCCTCGACGACCTACGTCCGCATCTCGGCCCAGTCGATAGCGCCAGCGATCCCCCGCCGACGGACGTGGCCGACACAGTCGCGCCCGACACCTCCGACATCGTCCTCGGTCGCACGCTACGCGGCGACCAGCCGGTCACCGTCGCGCCAGAGCAGCTGGAGCCGCCCCTCGGCGGCGGGGGCTCCGGTAGGACGGCCTTCGCGGCGAGCGTCGCGCCCTGACAGTGTCAGCGCAGCAGGGTGTTGACGGCGATCGTGCAGATCACCGACAGCAGCACGGACGCCAGGATCATCAGCAGGCAGCCCAGGCCGCCGCCCAGGGGGCGGATCTCGACGTTGCCGATGCGCATGCGCCGCCGGATACCCGGGCGGTGCCCGGCTCAACCGTGATCGCGGCCGGCGGGGCGATCGTCACGGCGTCGGGCAGGACGTCCGGCGCGGGCGGCACCTGGACACCGCGCCGGTGCCCGACCTCAGCCTATGCGCTCCCGCAGCCAGGCGATCAGGGCCGGGTACTCGTGCAGCACCCGGTCGACGGCCGCGGGATCGTCCGCCCGCAGCCGCTGCTGCTCGGCGATGCAGGCCGACTGCTCGGCCTGGAGCCGCTCCGCCTCGGCCGTATTGCCGGCCGAGACCGCCCGGTTGCGCAGGCGGATGTAGCACGCGATGACCTCGTCGATGTTCTCCATCGCCGCGGCGTAGCGCGCGGCGTCTCGCCGGTTCCACTCGAACGACTCGACTCCGCCGACCGCCGAGTAATCGGACATCGATGCCCCTCTCCGTCCCGTGATGGCGTCACTGTACCGCCACGACGGCCGTTCGCTCAGGGGAACAGGGTCAGCGCCGGGTCCAGCGCCACCTGCTTCAGCTCGTCCTTGTCGACGCTCGGCCCCTGCCTGGTCACGATCATGCGATCCCGCTCCAGGCGGTAGGTGGACAGGGCGATCTCCACGATCGTGTGGTCCGGGAACACGCCGTGGGCATTGATGTCCTCCGCACCGCCGCCGAAGCCGGCGCCGTAGGCGGCGGCCATGGGCACGCCCATTTCACCGGCGGGCTTGCAGTGCGTCGTTTGGTCGTCGCACACGTACACCACCTGCGTGTGGTCCGGCGCCGCGAGGCGCACGGACAGACGCTGCAGGCCGCCGGCGTCGTACACCTCCAGGTCGACCGCATAGCCGCCGTCGGACGGCACCATCGACCAGCGCTCGTCGCAGGTGCCGGCCCGCACGATCGTCGCGCCCGGGAAGACCGGCCGCAGCGCGGCGCGCAGGGCCGTGGTGAGTCGCGCGACCGCCGCCGACGACGGCTCGGACGGGCGCGCCGCGCTCGGGCCGGGGCTGAGGTCGGGCACCCACCCGGGGCCGGAGTAGCCCGGGGCCGGTGACCCGGCGGGGCCGGAGCCGTCGCCCACGGGTGGCGGGACCTGGGACGGGACGGCCGACCGTACGACCGTGGGCACCGGCATGCAGTCGCGGTGGCCGAGCGGGGCCGGCGCTGCCGCGGGGCGCAGGGCGGCGGCCGCGGTCGCCAGGGCCAGGACGGCGAGCGTGGCCCCCGATGCGGCGCCGGCGCGGGCGAAGGCGCGGCGGCGCAGGCCGCGGGCGATGACCCGGTCCAGGTCGACGGCCGACGCCGGGGCCGGCGGGTCGAGGTCACGCAGGTCGTGAATCAGCGGGTCCATGACTCCTCCTCCAGTGCGTCGCCGGCAGCCAGCCGCTCGCGCAGGGTCGCCAGGCCGCGCGCGGCCTGGCTCTTGACCGTTCCGGTGCTGCAGTTGAGCTCCTGCGCCGTCTCCTCGACCGAGAGATCGCAGCAATAGCGCAGCACCAGGACCGCGCGGCGCCTCGGAGGCAGCTCGGCGAGCAGCGCGGAGAGGGCCAGGCGGTCGGCGACGAGGTCGGTGGCGGCGGCGGGGCGCGGCTCGTGCGGTACCGATGCGAAGGAATGCTCCCGGCGCCAGGGCCTTCGCCGCTCGTTGAGCATGGTCCGTACCAGCACCCGGCGCACGTATGCGTCGACGTCGTCCGCGGCCGACACCCGCGGCCAGTGCTGAAGGATGCGGACCAGCGCGTTCGAGAGCAGGTCGTCGGCCCGGTGCCAGTCGCCGCAGAGCAGGTAGGCGACGCGGCGCAGGGCCGGTAGCCGGGCCGTCACGTAGACGCGAAAGCCCTCGACGTTCGTTGCCATACCCTCCAGACACGCGCCGCGCGGCGGCGGGTTGCCCGAGACTAGCGGGAACCGAGGAAGCGGGAGCGGACCAGCCGGAACAGGCGCGGCACGGCGACGAGGACCGCGCCGGCGAGGAGCAGCAGCAGGGTCACCGACGCCACGCCGGTGACCACGACGTCGCCGGACGCGAGCGCGGGCGCGCCGTCCGGAGGCGCGGCGGCCGCGGGGCCGGACGCGAGCGCGGAGCCCGCCCCGGCGCCGGTGGCGAGCACCCGCGCCGTCCACCGGTGGAGTCGATCGCCCCGCTGCCCCGTCATGCCGTACCGCCCCTGTCGCCCCGAATGCCTCCACCCGATAACTTCCGGTTTGCGTGTTTGGTGACGCCGAGAACCCGAATCCCGCCCCGTGCAGAGCGGTCAGACGCCGTAGTCCTCGCCCGGCCACCGGCCGCGCTCGACCAGGTACAGCACGAGCGCAGCGATGTTCCAGGCGTCATCGGCACCGTTGTGGTGCCGCCCCTCCAGCGGCAGGCCGGCGCTCTCCAGGGCGCCGGCCATGCCCTGCCGGCGGGCCCCGCGAGCGTCGGCGAAGACGGCCTTCGCGTTGACGTGGACCGATCCGAAGGGGTACTGCCGGGCACCGTCACACTGCCGCGCGAACTGCTTGCGGTCGTAGTCGCCCCAGCTCGCCCAGGGCCGCGAGTCCGACCGGTGGCGCCGCACGAGCTGCCGGCACGCCTCCTCGAACGGCACGCCGGCCGCCGCCTCCTCGGGAGTGATCCCGGTCAGCTCGGTGCAGAATCCACTCACGGTCGAGCGGGCGGGCCGCACCATGATCCGGTCCCGCCCCACCCGTTCCCGGGCGTCGAGGTCCACCACGCAGACGCCGATCTCGATGATCTCGTTGACCTCACCGGCCGGCAGCGGCCCGTCCCAGCAGGTGGCCTCGACATCGATCACGTTGAGCAGTCGGTCCATGGTGTGCCAGCTTAGGAAGCGGTACCCCGAATCCGCCTCAGGTTTTCGCCGCGCCGGTGGACGGCTCGGCGAGGGACGCCGAGAGGGCGGCGTCCTTCTCGGCCACCATCGCGCGCAGCGACTCCTGGAAGTCGCGGACCTTCGCCAGCAGCGCGGGGTCGGCGGAGGCCAGGATGCGCACGGCCAGCAGGCCCGCGTTGCGTGCGCCCGCGATCGACACCGTGGCCACCGGGATGCCGGCCGGCATCTGGACGATCGACATGAGCGAGTCCATGCCGTCGAGATACTTCAGCGGTACCGGCACGCCGATGACCGGCAGCGGAGTGGCCGAGGCGACCATGCCGGGCAGGTGGGCGGCGCCGCCGGCCCCGGCGATGATGACCTTCAGGCCCCGGGCCACGGCCTCGCCGGCGTAGTCGAGCATCAGGTGGGGGGTGCGGTGCGCGGAGACGACCCGTACCTCATAGGCAACGCCGAACTCGTCCAGCGCCTCGGCCGCCAGGCGCATGACCGGCCAGTCGGAGTCGCTGCCCATGATGATGCCGACGTCGGTCAATGCTGGTACCCCTCCTCGAGAATGCGGGCGGCCCGGCGGGCGCGCCTGCGGCAGTCTTCCAGGTCGTCACCGAGCACCGTCACGTGGCCGATCTTGCGGCCCGGGCGGACCTGCTTGCCGTACAGGTGCACCTTGGCGCCCGGCTCCTCGGCGAACAGGTGGTGCAGGCGCTCGTCGATCGACATGCCACCCGGCTCGCCGCCCAGGACGTTGGCCATGACGACGGCGGGGGCGGTCATCCGGGTGTCGCCCATCGGGTAGTCCAGCACGGCGCGCAGGTGCTGCTCGAACTGCGAGGTCCGGGCGCCCTCGATCGTCCAGTGCGCGGAGTTGTGCGGGCGCATCGCGAGCTCGTTGATGAGCAGCCGCCCGTCGGTCGTCTCGAACAGCTCGACCGCGAGCACGCCCACGACCCCGAGGCCCGTGGCGATGTCGATGGCCAGGCGCTGGGCCCGCACCGCGAGCTCCTCGTCGAGGCCCGGCGCGGGGGCGAGGACCTCGACGCAGATGCCAGCCTCCTGGACGGTCTCCACGACCGGGTACGCCGCGACCTGCCCGAGCGGCGACCGTGCCACCACCGCGGCCAGCTCGCGCCGCAGTGGTACCCGCTCCTCGGCGATGATCTCTACGTCCGAGGGGATGTCGGCGGGCGACCCGGCCAGGAACACGCCGCGCCCGTCGTACCCGCCGGTCGCCGTCTTCACGATCACCGGCCAGCCGACCTCGTCGCCGAACTTGCGCGCGTCGCCCGCCGTCCAGCGCGGCATGGGGAACCCGAGGGTCCCGAGGTGCTCGCGCATCGCCCGCTTGTTCTGGGCGTACTGCAGGGCGTCCGCCCCCGGCAGCAGCGTGTGGCCCTCGGCGGCGAGCGTCCGGATGATCTCGCCGGGCACGTGCTCGTGGTCAAACGTCACCACGTCGCAGCCCTTCGCGAAGTCGCGCAGCGCGGCGAGGTCGTCGTGCCGACCGATCCGCACGTCGGCGGCGACGAGGGCGGCGCCGTCGTCAGGCGAGACGGCGAGCACGCGCAGCGACTGGCCGAGGGCGATGGCCGCCTGGTGGGTCATCCGGGCCAGCTGCCCTCCGCCCACCATGCCGACGACGGGGAGTCCGGTTCGGGTGTCCATAGGCTGGCCAGCCTAACGTTTCCGCCCGGGCCGATGGCACAGGCCGGGCACCGCAGCATCCGGATATGTCCGACTTATCCGGTGATGCCCCGGCGCCCGACCGTCGTCGGCCGTCAGTGAGCCGCGCGAATCACACCGCGGGGCCGCGGCGACGCAGCTCGTCGACCGACTCCATGGCCTGCCGCAGCTCGGTCAGCCAGGCGTCGGCGTGCTGCCCGACCAGCGCCACGCACCACGCCAGCGCCTCGGAGCGCGAGCGCGCCACGCCCGAGTCGACCAGGGTGTCGAGCACCTGGCGCTCGGCCTGGCGCAGGCGGGTCATCACCGGCGCCGAGTGGGTGGTGAACAGCTCGCGCACCTCGCCGACCTGCACGCCCCACGAGACCTTGCGCCGGTATCGCCGCTCGAGCTGCTGCGCGATGCCGATGCGCTGGTCGCGGGTGGTCTCCCGGAACCCGGCGATGCGGCCCTGCCCGGCCGCGGCCCGGTCGGCGTCGGTGGCGTCGTCCGGCAGCGCGGGCTCGCTCAGCCGACCGACGATCAGGATCTCGTCGCGGTCGATGGTCACCTCGGCCGGACCCTGGAACCAGGTCTCCGGCAGCGCGCCGCCGATCCAGGCGGTCGCGTCGTCGGCCGGTGGGGGTTCGCTGCGCGGGCCGCCGCCGCGCCCCCAGGGCACGTCTCCTCGTCGAATCATCATTACTCCCTTGCTTGAGCAACTCTGATTACACAATTACACCGTTACAAGGACATGCCAAGGCCGGGTGCGTTCGCCTGCGGTGAACGCACCCCGGGGTACGACCGGCTAGGCCAGCTTGGCGACGAGGTCCTCCAGCGCCGTGACGGGCGCGTCGCAGACGAAACCCCGGCAGACGTACGCCGCGGGCCGCCCGTCCCGCAGCGGACGCCCCTCGAGCAGGGGCACCCCGGCGCGGTCCGGCTCGCCGGCGACGACGACGGCGCCCGGGGGCGCGTGCCACCAAGCGGCCGCGACGAGCGGGTCGGCCGCGTCGTGGGTGGCGATGGCGATCTCGTACGGGCCGGAGAGGAGCGCCTCCCCCGCCGCGCAGGCGTATCCGGTGAACCGCCCGTGGGTCGCCGCCACGACCGCGACGGTGCCGAGCGCGCGCTCGGCCGCCTCGCGGTAGGCGGTGTCGGCGGTCAGCGCCGAGTACGTGACCAGCGCCGCCGCGATCGCCGAGAGCCCCGCCGGGGTGGCGTTGTCGGTGACGTCGGCCGGCCGGGCGACGAGCGCCTCGGCGTCGTCGGCGGTGTCGAAGAAGCCGCCGCTGTCCGCGTCGCGGAACCGCTCGAGGGCCACGTCGAGCAGCTCCTTGGCAAGCGCCAGCCAGCGGCCGTCGCCGGTGGCCTGGTGTACCGCGCAGAACGCCTCGGCGACCGCGCCGTAGTCCTCCAGCACTCCCGCCGGCTCGCCGACCACGCCGTCGCGGGACACTCGGCGCAGCCTCCCGCCGACCAGGTGGGTGCCGGCCAGGAACTCGGCGGTGCGGACCGCGAGGCCGATCGCCTCCCCGTCGTCGTACGCCTTCCCGTACTCGACCAGCGCGGTGATCGCCAGCCCGTTCCAGGCCGCGACGACCTTGCCGTCACGCGCCGGCTGCGGCCGCCCGCCGCGCGCCCACAGCAGCTTGGCCCGGATGTCCTGCCAGCGCTCGGCGTTCATCGGGTCCTCGGGCAGCTGCAGCACCGAGCTGCCGTGCTCGAACGTGCCCTCGCGGGTCACCTCCAGCAGGTACCGCGCCCAGGCCCCGTCGACCTCGCCGAGCACCTCGTCGACCTGCTTGGGGGTCCAGACGTACGTCAGGCCCTCCTCACCGTCGGCGTCGGCGTCGAGCGCCGAGATGAAGCCGTGCCCGTCGTGCAGGTCCCGGGCCAGGAACGCGGCGGTCTCCTGGGCCACGCGCCGCCCGGTGCCGCTGCCGGCGATGCGGTCGAGGTGGGTGTACACGCGCAGCAGCAGCGCGTTGTCGTAGAGCATCTTCTCGAAGTGCGGCACGGTCCAGGTGGCGTCCACCGCGTACCGCGCGAAGCCGCCCGCCAGCTGGTCGTACATGCCGCCGCGGGCCATCCGTTCGCAGGTGTACCGGACCGCGTCGAGCACCGTGTCGTCGCGCGTGCGCTGGTAGTGGCGCAGCAGGAACAGTAGCGCCATGTGCGGCGGGAACTTGGGCGCCCCGCCGAAGCCGCCGTGCTCGCCGTCGTAGGTCTTCATCAGCGTGGCGGCGGCGGCCCGCAGTACCGAATCGTCCATGGGGTTTGCCGGGGGTCGCTCCGCGACCTTGCGGACGGCATCGACCACGGCGGCGCTCTGCCGGACCACCGCGTCGCGCTGGCCGCGCCAGGCGTCGGAGACGGCGTGGACCAGCCGCAGGAACGCGTCGCGGGGGAAGTAGGTGCCACAGTAGAAGGGTTCGCCGTCGGGCGTGGCGAAGACGGTCATCGGCCACCCACCCTGCCCGGTCATGGCCTGCGTGGCCGTCATGTAGACCGCGTCGACGTCCGGCCGCTCCTCACGGTCGACCTTGATCGGCACGGTGAGCTCGTTGACGGCGGCCGCGACGCCCTCGTGCTCGAACGACTCGTGGGCCATCACGTGGCACCAGTGACAGGCCGCGTACCCCACGGAGATGAGCACGGGCACGTCGCGTCGGCGCGCCTCCTCGAACGCCTCGGGCGACCACTCCCACCAGTCGACCGGGTTGTCCTTGTGCTGCTGCAGGTAGGGCGAGGTAGCCCCGGCGAGACGGTTGGCCATGCTCCAACCCTCTCACGACTACCTTGGGTACCCAGCTCGTTGCCGTCTTCGCGGAGCCGGCGAACGTCGACCAACCCCGATATGAACTCAGCTGCTATGCCAAGCCGGGTCATAGCGCCAGCGATCTCGGACGATGGATTGCGACGCGGACTTGCCTACACGAGGGGAGAGCGGCGGTCTTGAACCGGCCTCCGGAGCGGACTGCTGATGTCGGTCCGCTCCGGACCTCCGACCGCTTCGGGCTCTGCCGAACGGCGCGGTTCCCTCAGTCCAGGTAGTCGGCCGGTGCGGTGTTGAGCACCCAGGCGAGCGGCATCGTGGCGCCCACGCGGTAGCCGTCATGGGCGAGCCGGTACATTGTGACCGTCTGGCTCGCATCCCGATCCACGGTCCAGTACTGCGCGATGCCGGCACCGGCATACTCAGCGCGCTTGGTCACGGTGTCGGCCGCTTTGGAGCCCGTCGAGATGATCTCCACAACGAGCAGCACACCATCGACCGGCAGCCACACCGCGCGAGGTTGCGTCGGCACCTTGCCCCAGACGACGAGGTCGGGGATCCGTCCGCCCACGCTGTCGTCCGAACCCGGGATGCGAAGGCCGACGGCCTGGGTTATCCGTTCGAGCGGCCAGCCAGCCATGATGAGCCATCCCATGAGGCGAGTCGCGATGACGGCGTGCTCGAAGTCGGGCGGCGGCATGACCGACAGGACCCCCTCAGGGCTGATCTCGTAGCGATGACCATGTGGGTCGGCGGCGCTCATCGCGGTGAGATCATCGAGCGTCGCGATTGCCGGCATATGACGGCCAACGGACTCTGCGCTCATGGCGACCATCTTATCCGCGCGGGCGCCCCCTGACCGTCGCTGCCTGGGCGAATCTCGGCTTATTAGGGCCACATGGCAACAATACCTAGACCCGGGCATCCTCACAACCGCGTACAGAGTCGGCGTGGACGCCAACTACCGGGTTGCCATGGTTACTGGCACGCCCTCGACAAGGCCGAGCCGCATGTGGCACAGTTCTAGAACTGTTAACTGTTCTAGAACTGTGGAGGGGCTCGTGGGTGAGTTGCTCATCCGGCCGCGGCGGGGGGTCGCACGAGGGCCGGTCATGGGGGATCCCGGGGCGCTCGGGCGGTTCGGGGAGTACGGCGGGCGGTACGTGCCCGAGTCGCTCGTCGGGGCCTGCCGCGAGGTCGAGGAGGCGTTCCGCGAGGCCTGGGCCGATCCGGCGTTTCGCGGGCAGCTCGACCGGCTGCTCGCCACCTACACGGGGCGGCCCACGCCGCTGACACCCGCCGTGCGGCTCTCGGCGGAGCTCGGGCTCACCGTGCTGCTCAAGCGCGAGGATCTCACGCACACCGGGTCACACAAGATCAACAACGTGCTCGGGCAGGCGCTGCTGGCCAAGCGGATGGGGCGGCGGCGGTTGATCGCGGAGACCGGGGCCGGGCAGCACGGGGTCGCCACCGCCACGGCGGCGGCGCTGTTCGGGCTCGGGGCCACCGTGTTCATGGGCGAGCGGGACATCGAGCGGCAGGAGCTCAACGTGTTCCGGATGCGCATGCTCGGGGCCGAGGTCGTGCCGGTGCGCAGCGGCGGGCGGACGCTCAAGGACGCCACCAGCGAGGCGATGCGGCACTGGGTCGGGGCCGTCGGCGAGGCGCACTACTGCATGGGATCGGTACTCGGGCCCGCGCCGTACCCGTGGATGGTCCGCGAGTTCCAGCGCGTCATCGGCGACGAGGCGCGCCGGCAGTGCGCGGCCGAGCTGCCCGCCGCGGTGCCGGACTACGTGGTCGCGTGCGTCGGCGGCGGGTCGAACGCGGCCGGGACGTTCGCCGGGTTCGTCGACACCACGGCGCGGCTGGTCGGGGTCGAGGCCGACGGCGGGGCGGGCGCGAGCAGGGGGCGGCTGGGCGTGCTGCACGGCGTGCGCTCGATGTTCCTGCAGGACGACGACGGGCAGATCAGCGAGGCGCACTCGATCGCGGCCGGGCTCGACTACCCGGGCATCGGGCCGGAGCACGTGCACCTGCGCGACCTCGGGCGGGCGCGGTACGTCACGGTCACCGACGGCGAGGTGGTCGAGGCGGCGGTACGGCTGGCGCGCACCGAGGGCATCATCGCCGCGCTCGAGTCGGCGCACGCGCTCGCGTGGGTGCTGCGCGGGGAGCTGCCGGCCGGCTCGACGGTGCTCATCACGCTGTCGGGGCGCGGGGACAAGGACCTGGCGACGCTGCGGGAGGCGCTGTGAAGCTGCTGATGCCGTACATCACGGCCGGCGTGACGGCGGACTGGACCGACTACGTCCACGCGTTCGCCGCCGCCGGCGCGGACATGATCGAGATCGGGCTGCCGTTCTCCGATCCGACGCTCGACGGGTCGACGATCCAGGAGGCGACGGCCGCGGCGCTGCGCCGGGGCGCGACACTGGACCGATTTTTCACGAAATATCGAAAATTTCGTCTCCGGTACCGCTGATCGCCAGCACCTACGCCAACCTCGTGATCCGCGAAGGCGCCGAGAAGTTCTGCCGGCGGCTGAGGGACGCCGGCGTGAGCGCGCTCATCGTCCCCGACCTGCCCCTCGAGGAGTGCGCCGAGGTCGCCGAGCACATCGACCTCGTCCTGCTCGCCTCCCCCGCCACGCCGGACGGCCGGCTCGCCGAGATCGGCCGGCGCAGCCGGCGGTTCGTCTACGCGGTGACGGTCATGGGCACCACCGGCGAGCGCGACAAGCTCGCCGCCTCCGCGGCCGCGCTGGCCGCCCGCCTCAAGGCCCGGACCGAACTGCCGGTCTTGTTAGGATTCGGCATCTCCACGCCCGCGCAGGCGGCGGAGGCGGCCGCCCTGGCCGACGGCGTCGTGGTCGGGGCCGCCGTCATGCGCCGCGTGCTCGACGGGGCCGGCCCGGCCGAGGTCGGGGCGCAGGTGGCCGAGCTGAGGGCGGCGATGTCAGGAGGGTGATCCTTGGTCCGCGACGGCGAGCCCCGCTACCGCGCCATCGCCGCCGACCTGGCCGCGAAGATCCACGCCGGCGACTACCCGGCCGGCTCCGCGCTGCCCGCGCAGCGGGAGCTCAGCAGCGCGTACGGCGTGACGCTCATGACCCTCCGCCAGGCGCTGCGGCAGCTCAGCGACGAGGGGTTGATCGTGCAGCAGGCGGGGCGGGGCACGTTCGTGTCGCCGCCCCACCTCGCGTATCGGCTGGGCTCGCTGCGCAGCCTCGCCGACGACCTGCGCGAGCAGGGGCACGCGGTGCGGACCGTGGTGGTGGCGGCCGGGCTCGCCGCGTCGGCGGAGTTCGGGTCGGGGGCGCTGCGGCTCGAGCGCGTGCGGGAATTCGCGGGCCGGCCCTCGGTACACCAGATTTCCTGGGTCTCCGCCCCGCACGGCGAGCGGCTCCTCGGCGTCGACTTCACCGCAGTCGCCCTCTACGCCGCGCTCGCCGACATCGGCGTGGCGGTGGCGCGCGCCTCTGAGACCGTCCGGCCCGCGCCGCTCGATCCGGTTTCGCAGGTGTACCTGCACAGGCCCGCCGGCACGCCGGTGTTCGTGAGCGAGCGGGTGACGTACGCGCTGGACGGCGCCGCGGTGGTCGCCGACCGCGCGGTGATCCTCGGCGACGCGATGGAGATCCGCGCCGAGCGGGCCGCGACCGGCCTGTCGATGACATGGTCCGCCGGGTCAGACGTGGCCGCGCAGTGACTCGTCGTACGTGATGGCCGCATCGCCGCCGAGCACGTCCTTGGCGGCCCGCTGAAACGCGGTCGCGTCGCTGCGCTTGCGCAGCTGGACGGCGACCTCGCCGCAGGGCGCTCCCCCGTCGAGCCGGTCGATCGCGCCGGCCGGCAGCAGCGCCACCGCGTCCGGACGCCCGGACGGCTTGGCGACGACGCCGACAACGCTGCCGGCCAGGCCGTGCCCGCCGCGGGTCAACGCGACCCGGTCGCCGAGGCGCAGCCCGCGCCCATCGACGGCGAGCAGCTCGGCGTCCTTGCCGGGGGCCCGCCCCTCCAGGAGCGCCGCGCCCTGCAGCGCCGCGCTGCGCACCGCGGTCGCCACCGTCGCGTGCGCCAGCGTCACCCCGACGGTGGCGACCCCGACGTCGCGCAGCGCCTGGTCGCACTCGACCACGGCGGCCTGCGGCAGCGCGGCGAGCCGCTCGATCTGCTTGGGCGTGAAGCGCCCGACGAGCCGCACGTCGGCCCCGCCGGGCAGATCGGCGAAGCGCTCGCTCCCGCCGAAGTGATCCAGTACCACGAACGCCGCGACCGCGGCCACGGCGAACCCGATCGCGCCGGTGAACCCCCGCCTGCTCACAAAGGGTGACGCTAAGGCAACACCGGCGCCGCGCCGTCGCATGCCGCCGGCGTGTCGGACTTTTCGGTTTTTTCGCCGGAAGGGGCGATCAGCCGGCGCCCTCGGCGCGCAGGTGGCGGCGTTGCACCTGGCGGCGTTCGCGCAGCACGGCCAGCAGGGCGTCCGGGGACATCGGCGGATAGAAGAGGAAGCCCTGCGCGGCCGAGCAGCCGAGCTCGCTCAACCGGGCCCGCTGCTCCGGATTCTCCACGCCCTCCGCGACCACCCGCAGGCCCAGCCGGCGCGCCAACTCCACCGTGGCCTGCACGATCGCGCCCGGCTTCGGCGCGTCCAGCATCTGCGCCACAAACTCGCGGTCGATCTTGACCTCCTGGACCGGCACGCGGGTGAGGACGGTGAACGCCGAGTAGCCGGTGCCGAAGTCGTCGACCGCGAGCTGGACGCCGAGGCGGCGCACGCGGGCCAGCACGTCGTCGATGACCGGAGAGCTGGAGAGCATGACGGTCTCGGTGATCTCGAGGACCAGCAGCTCGGCGGGGAGGCGGTGGCGGCCGAGCAGCTCGCCGATGGTCTCGGGCAGCTGCCGCTCGGCCAGGCTGCGCGCCGAGATGTTGACGGCCACCGGGACGGCCAGGCCGGCCCGGCGCCAGCCCGAGGCCAGGGTGATCGCGCGCTCCAGCACCCAGTGCGTGAGCGGGCCGATGAGCTCGCTCGCCTCGACGGCCGGTAGGAACTGGGCGGGCGAGAGCTTGCCGCGGCGCGGGTGCCGCCAGCGGATCAGCGCCTCGACGCCGGTGATCTGGCCGCCGGTGATGGAGGCGCCGGCCGGGCCGGCGAGCGCGACCGCGGGCTGCAGTTCGAGGGTGAGCTGCTCCAGGCCGGGCGCGTTGACGGCGAGGGCCTCGCGCAGCTCGGCCAGCAGGGCCAGGCGGTCGGTGCTGGCGTCGTCGCGCGTCGCGTCGTACCAGGCCACCGGCTGGCCGCCGTCCTTGGCCTGGTACATCGCGATGTCGGCCCGGCGCAGCAGCTCGGTCAGGTCGGCCGAGCCGGCCGCGGCGACCACGACGCCGATCGACGGCTCCTTGGACAGTGCGACGCCGTCGATGCGCATCGGGGCGGCGATCTGGGCGCCGAGCTTGCGGGCGCGCTCGACGGCGGCGGCGAGGGCCAGGTCGGCCTCGCCTGCGGCCAGGTCGGTGATGAGGATCGCGAACTCGTCGCCGCCGAGGCGGGCGTGCAGGTCCCCGGCGTTGCCGGCGTCCAGGACCCGGCGGGCGATCACCTTGAGCACCTCGTCGCCGGCGGTGTGCCCGAGGGCGTTGTTGACCTCCTTGAAGTCGTTGACGTCGAACAGCAGCAGGGCCACCGGGTCGCCGGGGGCGCGGGCGCCGAGCTGCAGGTCGCCGCGGGCGAGCAGGGCGGCGCGGTTGAACAGGCCGGTGAGCGGGTCGCGCACCGCGTCGTACGTGGTCCGCTCGCTCATCGCGCGCAGCTGGTCCTGGGTGATCGCGTCGTGCAGGGCGGCCGCGAGCGCGTCGCCGAACGTGGCGAGCATCAGGCGGTCGCGGGCGCGCCGCGGCTCGGGGCCGGCCAGGTGCAACTCGCCGACCGCGACCGCGCCGACGGTCAGCGGACGGGTGGTGACCGGGCCGGGCGGGAGCTCGCCGTAGCCGCGCCCGCCGGCGAGCACGATCCGGGCGGCCGGCACGCCGAACAGGCGCACGGCGCCGTTGACGCCGGCCTGCGCGGCGTCACGCTCGTCGAGGCGGTTGAGCTCGCGGGCGACCTCGGCGAACTCGGCCCAGGTGCGGCGCTCGTCGTCCTCGCCGAGCCGGTTGGCGTAGAACTGGTGCATCAGCCACAGCACCGGCGGCAGGAGCAGCAGCAGAAACCCGCTGGTGGCGCACGCCCAGACGATCACCAGGCCGGTCGCGACGTTGCCGACGAGCATCAGCGCGGTGCTGCCGAGCATCGTGCCGGCGACGGCGCGCGCGGTGCCGCCGCCGGTCACCACGAGGCGGACGGTGACGAGCGCGACGGTGGCCAGGTAGTAGACGGCGGCCGCAGCGACGAGCGCGGCGATCAGCGCCGGCGACAGCCCGTCGCCGGTGTCGCGACCCGGCGCGGCGCTCTCCACGACCGCGCCGAGCGCCGCGGCGACGGTGAGCCCGGCGACGCCGTAGAAGATCTCCCGGGCCGGCCGGGCGTGACCGGAGTGCCGGTCGGCGGCGTGCAGGGCCGCGTGTGCCGCGGCGAACCCGACGAGGGCGACCGGCGGCACGAGCGCGGGCGGCAGGCTCGCGCACAGCACCACGACGGCGGCCTCGCCCCAGGCCAGCCGGGCCAGCCCGCCGCCGGCCCGCACCCGCAGCCGGGCCAGCTGCGACACCATCGCCACGGCGGCACCGGTGAGCACGGCGACCGGCACGGCCGCCGGGCCGCCGATGCCGAACCGATTCAACGCGGCGCCGACGGTGCCCTCGGGCAGGCCGGAGGCGATCACGAGGGCGGCCGACACCGCCAGGGCGGCGGCGAGGACCAGCGCGGCGACCAGGCGGAGCGGCAGCGGTCTCATCGCCCGGCCGAATCGACCTGGGGCAATGACCCTGGGGGCAATGGCCCTGGGTGCCGGGCGGCCGATCGGGCGCGCGTCGGGGCGCTCACCATTTGCCCCCTTCCCTGGCCCACAGGGATGCGCGATCGGCGAAAACGCGCACCCCGAGAAGGCTAAGACACAACGGAAAGGGGCAACAGAGGTCAGTGATGCGTTTCTAACTCAGATCATCGGCCGGCAGTACTCAAACGGGCGTCGATTTGTCCAGCTGATCTGGGCCGGAGTCGGCACGATCCGCGCGGTCCGCGGGCTCCGGGCCGCCGGTCCGCCGCTCGGCGTCCCGGTCGGGGAATTCGGCCGGCAGACGGCGGATCCGCGCGGTCATGTTGCGGATCAAGAAAACCGTCACAATGCCGAGGAGCACGATGATGAGCAAGCCCATGGGGCCGGCCAGGCCCCCGGACCGGGTGTCGCCGAAGTTGTTCTCGGCAAGAACGGTCAACGCGCCCATGCCGTTCACCTTACGCCCGCGAAGAGATCGTCTTCGGGCGTGCTCGACTCGACGTGCGACTTGACCAGTTCGTAGTCCTCCGTCGGCCAGATCTTCTGCTGGATCGGCAGCGGTACGGCGAACCAGAACCCGTCGGGGTCGACCTGGGTGGCGTGCGCGCGCAGGGCGTCGTCGCGGACCTCGAAGAACTCGCCGCAGGGCACCCGCGTGGTGACCCGCTCGGCGGGGTCCGGCCGGTCCTGCTCGTCCCAGTTCTTCATCCACTCCGCATACGGCGACTCGCCCGTCGCCTCGAGCATCGCCTCGTGCAGCAGCTGGATGCGGGCGCGCGACCAGCCCATGTTGTAGTACAGCTTCAGGGGCTGCCACGGCTCGCCGCGGTCCGGGAAGCGGCTCGCGTCGCCGGCCGCCTCGAACGCCACCATGCTGACCTTGTGCGTCATGACGTGGTCGGGGTGCGGGTAGCCGCCCCGCTCGTCGTAGGTGGTGACCACGTGCGGGCGGAACTTGCGGATCAGCTCGACCAGCGGCCCCGCGGCCTCCTCGGGGTCGACCAGGCCGAAGCAGCCCTCGGGCAGCGGCGGCAGCGGGTCGCCCTCCGGGAAGCCGGAGTCGACGAAGCCCAGCCACTCCTGGCGGACGCCCAGGATCTCCCGCGCCCGGTCCATCTCGGCGCGGCGGATCTCGGCGATGTTCTCCCAGATCTCCGGCCGGTCCAGCTTCGGGTTGAGCACGCTGCCGCGCTCGCCGCCGGTGCAGGTGACGACGAGCACGTCGACGCCCTCGGCCGCGTATTTCGCCATGGCCGCCGCGCCCTTGCTCGACTCGTCGTCCGGGTGTGCGTGCACCGCCATCAATCGCAGCTGCTCGCTCACGAGCTCTCCCTCACGGTCTGTCCGGCCCCGTGGGCGGCCCCGCCGCGGGGGCGCCCCGGGTAACGACCCTATTGTGGTCGGTACCTCCGACAAAACGACGAGGACGCACGCCCATGACCGACCCGCGCAACGAGACGCACGCCACAACGAAGTACCCGCCCGGCCGATACGGCCGACGCCGGGAGCCGCAGCCACGCCGCCGCTGGCTGGTGTTCGCGCTGGCCGGGGTCGTCGCGCTGGCCGGGCTCGCGATCGCGTGGCAGCTGTATGCGCAGTACGGACCGCAGGACTACGAGCCGCAGGTCCAGCGCTTCTACAACGTGACCGACGACGGCGTCACCGTCGAGTTCGTGGTGCGCAAGGACCCGGACAAGCGCGCGACCTGCCGCGTCCGGGCCCGCTCGGCCAGCGGTCAGGAGGTCGGTCTGGCGCAGGTCGATGTGCCACCCGGCGCAGAGGCGTTCGTCACATATCGGCTCGCCACGAGTGCCCGGCCGGTCACGGCGGAGGTTCCGGCCTGCGGGCCGCTACAGTCGAGATGAAATGACCCGCCGGTGACGCCCCGGCGAATTCAAGTGGCCGCGGTGATGCGAGTCACTGGTACTTTGGTGGTTTGACCAAGCGTGCCCGTAAGGAGATCTTCAGTGTCGACCACCGACGGCGACCAGGCCACCACCTGGCTGTCGCAGGACGCCTATGACCGGTTGCAGGCCGAGCTCGACGAGCTCATCGCCAACCGTCCGGCGCTAGCCGCCGAGATCAACGCACGCCGCGAAGAGGGCGACCTGCGCGAGAACGGCGGCTACCACGCGGCGCGTGAGGAGCAGGGCAAGGCCGAGGGCCGCATCCTGTACCTGAAGGAGTTCCTCCGCAAGGCGGTCGTGGGCGACGCCCCGACCACCGACGCCGTCGCTCCCGGCACCGTCGTCACGATCCAGTTCGACGACGACGAGGACGACACCGAGAAGTTCCTGCTCGGCTCGCGCGAGATCGCCGCGACCACCGACCTGACCGTCTACAGCCCGGAGTCCGCGCTGGGTCAGGCGATCCTCGGCGCGAAGCGCGGCGACACCGTGACGTACACGGCCCCGAGCGGCGCCGCGATCAAGGTGAAGGTCATCGAGTTCGAGCCGTTCGCCGGCTGACCCGGCACCCGCGCCACGCCCGTCGGCGCGCCCCCTCACATCGACTTGAGGGTGCGCGCCGATCGTGCGTTGTGGGCCGCGAGCTCCGCGTCGATGCGGTCGTTCCGCGCGGCGTTCGCCACGACCGCGGCCGACTCGCCGGACCGGGCCTCGATCACCCGCGCACGCAGCCCGCTGGGCGGGTGCGAGTCGAACAGTGACACCCGGTCGAGCTCGGCGTCGCGCCGCCCCTCGATCGTGGGCCGCGCCTCGACGACCAGCTTCGCGATGGTCTCCGGCCACCCGGTGACCGGCTTGCCGGCCCGCGCCTCGCGCTTGACCAGCATGATCACGCTGTCGCTGAGCGTCAGCACATCCAACAGCTCGACCATGGCGGCCCGACCGGCCACGGCCGCCGCGACCTGGTCGGCCCGATACTCGGCTCGCTGCCCGTCGCGCAGCGCCAGCACGGCGAGCACCACTCGCGGGACGAAGAGCAGGCCGCGCAGGATCGCCTTGATCAGACTGAACAGCAGGCCGACCAGCCATCCGAGCAGGCCCGGCCCGCCGACCGTGCCCGACTGGCCGAGCGGCACCGGCTCGTGCGCCAGCATGCGCGTGAGCCGGGTCAGGGTGGTCAGCGCGGGCTGCACGAGCAGGCCCCGCCGCGGGTCGCCGTTGACGAAGTGGCCCAGCTCGTGGCCGAGCACGGCGACCCGCTGCTGCGCGGACAGCGCGTTCCACATCGGCAGCCCGACCACCAGTGCGGGGCGGCGGCGCAGACCGACCGCGAGGACCCCGATGTTGAAGACGTCATCCTCGACGGAAATCGCCGGGGCCGGGGCGCCCAGCTCGGCCGCCACCTGCCCCACCAGCCGATACAGCTCGGGCGCGGCGGCCGCAGGCACCTCGGTGGCAAACTTCGGCAGCCGGTCGAAACGCGGGCGCAGCTCCAGCGCCGTGCCGACCAGCACGACCGCGGGGACGAGCCCGAAGCCCGGGAACGACAGGCTGCCCACCCAGAGACCGGCGGCCAGCATGACCAGGATCATGAGGTACAACATCAGGCTCGAAACCACGAGCACGGCGGACCCGGCGGTGCCACCCGGACGTCCCTGCAGTTGCGCCTCGTAGGCGCCCACGGTGTGGCGCCGGGCCGACCGGTGCGCCCACCGGTCGAGCGGGCCCCAGCCGAAGTCTCCCGTCACAGCCGGAGATCTTCCTAGATGCCGAAGGTCACCGTATAGCCAGCCGAACGGAGAGCGCTGATCAGCCGATCGGAGTGCTCGGAGCCGCGGGTCTCCACGGACAGGCCGAGCTCGACCTCGCCGAGCTGCAGGCGCGGATCCTGGCGGCGGTGGGCGACGTCGACCACGTTGGCGCCCTGCTCGGCGATGGACGTCAGCAGCTTCGCCAGGTGGCCGGGGCGGTCGCCGCAGCGGACGGTGAAGGTGAGGTAGCGCCCCGCGGCGGCCAGGCCGTGCTCGATGACGCGGACCATGAGCATCGGATCGATGTTGCCGCCCGAGAGCACCGCCACGGCCGGCGTCTCGACCTGCACGACGCCGGCGAGCAGCGCGGCCACCCCGACACTGCCGGCCGGCTCGACGACCATCTTGCCCCGCTCCAGCAGCATGAGCAGCGCCCGGGAGATGTCCTCCTCGCTCACCGTGACGATGTCGTCGACGAGCTTGCCGACGTGCGCGAAGGTGAGGTCGCCGGGGCGGCCGACCGCGATGCCGTCGGCGATGGTGCCGAACGCTCCCAGCCGCACCGGGCGGCCCTCGCGCAGCGACGGCGGGAACGCGGCGGCGTCGGCCGCCTGCACGCCGATGACCCGCACGTCGGGGCGCAGCGCCTTGATCGCGACGGCGAGACCGGAGATGAGCCCGCCCCCGCCGACCCCGGCGATCACGGTCTTGACCTCGGGCACCTGCTCCAGCAACTCCAGGCCGATGGTTCCCTGCCCGGCGATGACGTCGGGGTGGTCGAAGGGGTGAATCAGCACGGCGCCGGTGCGCTCGGCGAACTCGTGCGCGGCGACGAGGGCCTCGTCGACGGTGGAACCGGCGAACTCGACGGCCGCGCCGTACCCCTTCGTCGCGGCGATCTTGGGCAGCGGCGCGCCGACCGGCATGAACACGGTGCTGGCGATGCCGAGCAGGGTGGCCGCGAGCGCGACCCCCTGCGCGTGGTTGCCGGCGCTGGCGGCCACGACGCCGCGCTCGCGCTCCGCCGCGCCGAGGCGGGCCAGCCGCACGTACGCGCCGCGCACCTTGAAGGATCCGGCGCGCTGCAGGTTTTCACACTTGAGCCACATCGGCCCGCCGAGTTTGGCGGTCAGTGGCCGGCAGGGCTCCACCGGGGTCAGGCGGGTCACGCCTGCCAGCAGTTGCCTTGCCGCTTCGACATCGGCAAGGGTCACGAGCTCCGACGGGACGGCGACGGTCATGACCTGATCGTGCCACCATCCCCGGGAATCGTCTGAGGCACCGGCGGCATCGCCGCGCCGCTTCCGGCCCAGTCCCGCAGCCGGGCCACCCGGCCGTACTGCGCGCTCGTCACCCGGGCGATCAGCAACAGCGCGACGACCGCGGCCGCCACGAACAGCGCCGCGGCCGGCAGGCGCAGCACGAGCTGGCGGCCGAACAGGTGCGCGGCGAGCGCGTCATCGACGCGCAGCCCGGCCGCGGCCTGCCGGCGCACGTCGGCGATCTCGGCCGCGTTGTCCAGGCCGGCCAGCCAGGCCACCAGCATCGCCGCGCACCCGGACAGCAGGGTCGCCCGCAGCAGCCAGGTCAGCACGGTCATCCGGCGGCGCAGCCCGGGCAAGGGCCCGACGCTGCCGTGGGTGATCCGGCGCGACGACACGCCGAACGCGGCCAGGTTGGACCGGGCCCGGGCGGCCCAGCCGCCGGCCGCCACGGCGGTCACCACGCCGGTGACGGCGAGCGCGGTCCAGGCCCCGATGCGGATCGTGGTGGCGAGCGCGGCGGACTCCGGCCCCGGGTGGTGCGCCGCCCAGAGATCGGCGAGCGGCAGGAACGCGATCGCGAGGTCGACCAGCGCGGTGGCGGCGACGCCGAGCATCGCGACGGTCGCCCAGCGCGAGATCGCCCTGATCATCGGCGCCGGGCCGCCATCCTCGGCCAGCCCGGCGCGTGCCGCCGCCAGGGCGCGGCCTGCTCGAGCTGGCCGGCGAGGGCGAGCAGCAGCAGCTCCGAGCCCGGCTGGCCGACCAGTTGCACGGCGACCGGCAGCCCGTCGTCGCGCACCCCGACCGGGATCACCAGGCCTGGGAAGCCGGCGAAGTTCCATGGCGCCGCGTACGGCGCGTAACGCGTGCTGGCCACCATGTTGGCCGCCCACGAGCGGGCCGACCAGCGGTCCGCGACCGGTGGCGCGCCGGCCAGCGCCGGGGTCACCAGCACGTCGTAGCCGCCGTCGTTGAACCAGTTGCGGCACCGCTCCCGCCAGGCTGCCCGGTCGGCCTCGCGGACCAGGCCTCGGCGCAGCGCCGCCTCGCCGAGCGTCACATGGCGCCGGGTGCGCGGCTGCAGCGCCTCGCGATCGAGGCCGGCGGCGTCGAGGCTCGCCGCGCCGAACCAGGTGGCGAGCACCCGGGCGGCTAGCGCCGGCGGGTACACCGGGTCGGCCCGCACCGCGCCGTGCCCGTGCGCCACCAGCAGCCGCGCGGCGTCGCTGAGCCCCTTGCGCGCGCCGGCGTCCGGGAACACGCCGGCGACCGGGCTGCGCAGCGAGACGGCGACGCGCAGCCGGCTCGGCGGGGTGAGGGCCCGCGGGGTGTGCCCGGCGAGCACCGCATACCCGAGATGCGCGTCGGCGACCGTGGTGGCCAGGATGCCGTTCTCGGCCAGGCCGTACCAGTCGTTGGCGCCGATCCCGGCCGGCACCGCGCCGCGGCCGGGCTTGAGCCCGACGATCCCGCAGCAGGCGGCGGGGATGCGGATCGAGCCGAGCCCGTCGTTGCCGTGGGCGATCGGCACGAGGCCGGCGGCGACCGCGGCGGCCGACCCGCCCGACGAGCCGCCGGGCGTGCGGTCGGTGCGCCACGGGTTGCGGGCGGTGCCGCCGGCGTCGTCGGTGGCCGCCCAGATGCCCAGCTCCGGCATCCGCGTCACGCCGACCACGACCGCGCCGGCGCCGCGCAGCCGCCGCACCACCTCGTGGTCGCGGTCCGCGACCGGCCGCCGGGCCGCGGTCGACCCGTTCCAGGTCGGCGCCCCGGCGACCTCGACGTTCTCCTTGACCGCGACCGGGACGCCGGCCAGGGCCAGGTTGCCCAGCGTGGGCTGGTCGTCGACGGTCTCCGCCTCGGCGATCGCCTCGGCGGCGCGCACCTCGCGGAACGCGCCGACGATGCGGTCGTACGCCCGGATGGAGTCGAGGTGGTCGGCCACGACGGCGGTTGCGGAGGTGTCGCCGCGCCGGACCGCGCGGGCGATCTCCCTGGCCGTGGCGCCTACCCAGGTGGTGGAGCGCTGCAGCATGCCGAACACCCTTCCGTACCCGTTGGCGGTGCGGTCAAGTGTGTCAACGAGCGAGCGCGTACTCCAGATCGGCCAGAAGATCGTCGATCGTCTCGATGCCGACCGACAGCCGGACGAGGTCGGCCGGCACCTCCAGCGGGCTGCCGGCGGCGCTCGCGTGGGTCATCCGGCCCGGGTGCTCGATCAGCGACTCGACGCCGCCGAGCGACTCCCCCAGGACGAACAGCCGGGCCCGGTTGCAGATCTCCACCGCGTGCTCCTCGCTGTGCGCGCGGAAGCTGACCATGCCGCCGAACCGCTTCATCTGCTTGGCGGCGGTCTGGTGGCCCGGGTGTTCCGGCAGGCCCGGGTACAGCACCTGGGCCACCGCCTTGTTGCGCTGCAGGAACTCGACGACCTTCTCGGCGTTGTCGCAGTGGCGGTCCATGCGCACGCCGAGCGTCTTGATCCCGCGCAGGGTGAGCCAGGCGTCGAACGGGCCGTTGATCGCGCCCATCGCGTTCTGGTGGTAGGCCAGCTCGCCGAGCAGGTGTTCGTCGGTGCCGACGAGCGCGCCGCCGACGACGTCGGAGTGGCCGCCGAGGTACTTCGTGGTCGAGTGCACGACTAGGTCCGCGCCCAGGTGCAGGGGCTGCTGCAGGTACGGCGAGGCGAACGTGTTGTCCACCACGAGCAGCGCGCCGCGGTCGTGCGCGACCTGGGCCAGGGCGGCGATGTCGGCGATGCCGAGCAGCGGGTTGGTGGGCGTCTCGACCCACACGATCCGGGTGCGATCGGTGATCGCGGCGCGCACCGCGTCGACGCTGTGGATCGACGCGGCGGTCCAGTTCAGGCCCCAGCGTTCGGCGACCTTGGAGAACAGCCGGTAGGTGCCGCCGTAGGCGTCGTCCGGGATGACGACGTGGTCGCCGGGGCGGCACACGGTGCGCAGCAGGGTGTCCTCGGCGGCGAGGCCGGAGGCGAAGGTCAGCGCGCGGCGGCCGCCCTCGATCGCGGCGAGGCACTCCTGCAGGGCGTCGCGGGTCGGGTTGGCGGTGCGGCTGTACTCGTACCCCAGCCGCGGGCTGCCGACGGCGTCCTGCGCGTAGGTGCTGGTCTGGAAGATCGGCGGCACGACCGCGCCGGTGGCCGGGTCCGGCTCCTGGCCGGCGTGGATGGCGAGCGTCTCGAAGCCGTGGTTCATGAGGTCGACCCTAACGGCGGCTAATCTGGCGATCGTGTCGGACTGCCTGTTCTGCTCGATCGCGTCGGGCGACACGCCCGGCTTCGTGGTGGCGTCGACCCCGACCGCCGCCGCGTTCCTCGACATCCGGCCCGTCTTCAAGGGCCACGTGCTCGTCGTGCCGAAGGCGCACGTCGTCACCCTGACGGACCTCGACCCGGCCGAGATCCCGGCGTACTTCGGGTTCGTCCAGCGCATCGCCCGCGCGGTCGAGACCGGCCTGTCGGCGGGCGGCTCGTTCGTGGCGATCAACAACCGCGTCTCGCAGAGCGTCGCCCACCTTCACACGCACGTCGTGCCCCGCACCAAGGGCGACGGGCTCAAGGGCTTCTTCTGGCCGCGCACGAAATACGAGTCCGACCAGGAGGCGTTGTCCTACGCGGAGAAGATCTCGGCCGTAATGACCTCATAAGGCATCGCGGCCGATGTCGCGGCAAACTTGAGTCAGAGCACCTCAAGTTTTGAAGGAGCGGATCGTGTTCCTGCGGTACACCAAGCAGCTTGACCTGCCGACCGCCGAGTCGGCCATCCCTGGGCGCGACACCGAGATGCCCGTCGCCGCGAAGCACACCGTCCTCGGCACCCCGCTGCGCGGCCCCTGGCCGGCCGGGCTGGAGGTCGCCTACTTCGGCATGGGTTGTTTCTGGGGCGCGGAGCGCATCTTCTGGCGCATCCCCGGCGTGTACTCGACCGCGGTCGGATACCAGGGCGGCTTCACGAAGAACCCGACGTACGAGGAGACTTGCTCCGGCCGGACGGGCCACACCGAGGCGGTGCAGGTGGTCTACGACCCGGCGAAGGTGTCGTACGAGCAGTTGCTGAAGGCGTTCTGGGAGAACCACGACCCGACCCAGGGCATGCGCCAGGGCAACGACGTCGGCACGCAGTACCGCTCGGCGATCTACACCACCACCCCGGCGCAGGCCGCGGCGGCCGCCGCGTCGCGCGAGGCCTTCGCCCCGGTGGTGCGCGCCGCGGGCCGCGGCGAGATCACCACGGAGATCGCCCCGGCCGGCCCGTTCTACTACGCCGAGGACTACCACCAGCAGTACCTGTCGGACTCGAAAAATCCGGGCGGCTATTGCAACCACGGCCCCAACGGCATGACCTGCCCGATCGGGGTGGCCCGGGTACCGGACCACCACTAGCCTGGCTGCGTGCCGAGGCCAGACGAAACCGTCGCGGAGATTCAACCGTCGCCTCCTTCCTCTCCTGGGAGGAGGCGGCGCGCCTACCGCCTTGCGATCGCCTGGCTGGCGGTAGCGTGCGTCGAGGCAATCGACGTGCCGAATGAATCCCTGCTCGCGTTCGTCGTCCCCCCGTTCGAGTTGGCGTTGTGGCTCGCCGCAGCCGCCCTGACCGTGGTCGCGATTGCTGGGTTCAAGGGTTCGACGCTGGTGCGGGTGGTCGCCGCGGTCGTACTGCTGGCAGCGACGATCCAGTTCAACAACTGGTCGATCTTCGAGCCGCGCTCGTACTACTGGTCCCACCGGTGGGCCTTCGCGGCCGTCGCCGATGGGGTTCGCCATGGCACGATCGGGGCGTCCAACGCCTACTACGGTGAGCCGTTACCCCGGACTCTGCGCGATCTGTCGACCAACGGCCGGGCCGCGGCGATCGGCCGGTACGGCGGCCGGCCGGTCGTGTTCCTGCCTGAATACCTCGGTATCCCCGACGACGCGGCGGGCTATGTCTTCTACGAGGGCGTACTACCCGCCGACTTCGCGCTCGACCTCTATGGCTCCCAGGCTTCACTCAACGGTGCGGAGAACCTGGGCGACGGATGGTGGTATGCCCGGCCCGGCGACTGACCCGCTGGTTACCGGAGTAGCGCACCATTCGCCAGAGTCCAAAACCCGGGTGGTTACTGCAACCACGGCCCCAACGGCATGACCTGCCCGATCGGCGTCGCAACGGTCCCCGACGCTTCCTGAAATGGACGCTTCGGCCGTGCTGTCCGTACAATCGTACGGACAGCACGGGAGGGTTCAATGACCATCGCAGCCTCTGCGCGCTTCGAGTTCCGCCTGCGGCCGGAGGCCAAAAGGCGGATCGAGCAAGCCGCAGATCTTGTACACGAAAGTACGTCCGACTTCGCGCGGACGGCGGCGGAGGAGCGCGCCGAACGCGTCCTGCAAGAGCACATGATGACCACCGTCGTGCCAGCGGAGTTCTTCGACGAACTCTTGGCCGCGCTCGACCAGCCGGCAACGCCGAACCAAGCGCTGCGGGCCGCAGCAGCTCGGGCTCGCCACGTCGTGGAACGGCGGTAAGCCTGGGTGGCGTTCATCAGCGAGGCCCTGAGCGAGCACCACGACACCAGCTGCTTCGACAGCAGCAAGCCTGACCTGGACGGCTGGCTCCAGCAGCACGCGATGACGACCGAGGCACGGCGCACGGGGCGCACGTTCGTATGGCACGAGGAGCATCGCGTAGTCGCGTATTACACCATCGCCGCGCATCTGATCGTGCGCGAAGACCTTCCGCGCGCACTCGGCCGGGGCAATCCAGCTCAGATCCCGGCCGTGCTGCTTGCCCGACTCGCGCTCGACAAGACCCTCCACGGTCAGGGCTACGGCGGCGCGCTGCTCTCCGACGCGCTCCACCGGATCGTCGTCGCCACGCAGACCGTTGCCGCCAGGTTTGTGGTCGTCGACGCGATCGACGGGGCGACCCACGGCTTCTATCAGCACCACGGCTTCCGGGAGATCCCCGGATCGATGCGCCTGGTCCAGAAGGTCAGCGACATCGCCGCCGCAGTTGGCCTCTGAGGTACTCAACCACCAGCGGCGATCCGTTGGCACCCTGGACAGAATTCTGTACAGTTTTCTGTATGGGGATACTCGCCCACCCAGAGGAGATGACGGTAAGCGAAGCCACGCAACGTGGCGTAGCCGGGCTTGTTGCGGAAGCCGAGCGGGGCACGGACGTGGTGGTGACTCGCCACCGACGCCCGGTGGCAGCCGTTGTCGCATATCAGCGACTCGAGGAGCTTTCCCAGGCCGCCGAGGATCTGCGCGACTTCGCACTCGTTCTAGCCCGCCAGGCGGTAGACAGCGGCAACAGAACGTCGCTGGACGCCGTGCTCCAAGCGTATGGACACACCAGGGACTCGCTGGCGGACATGCCCGACGAGTGAACTGATGGCAGAGATCCGCTTCACCGACGAGGCGCTCGATGACCTGCGGCGGATCGGGCCGTCCACCGTTCCGAGAATCCTGAAGAAGCTGCTCATCCTCGAAACCGACGTCGAGGCAGGCTATCCCTTGGGAGATGAGCTAACCGGGTTTCGGAAGCTTGTCGTCGGCAGGAACACCTGGCGAATCGTCTATCGAGTCCAGGACGGCGTCGTTGAGATCTGCGAGGTGTGGGCGGTCGGCGAGCGCGCAGACGCCGAGGTCTACGACAAGGCCGTCGCGCGCGTCCGTGCGGCTGCCACGACAAGGCCTCACCTTCTGGCTCTTGTGGACGTGATGGAAAGGCTGGGCAAGCTGGCCTCGGGCATCGAGATTGCGAATCCTCCACCCCCACAGCCGGTTCCCGACTGGCTTGCCCAACGCTTGATCTACACCGTTGGTCTACCGCGAGAGGTGGTTGCCGCGATGGATCTGCAGCAGGCCGTTGACAGGTGGGGAGAACACACCTCCCGGACCCAGCCGTAATCGACCTGCAGCCGTCCTCCCGCGCTGCCCGGCGTCCCAACGGCATGACCTGACCGATCGACGTCGGCACGCCGCCCGCCTGACCACACCCCACGCCGGAGTTGTCCCACCCGGGGCGCCTCCGGCGTGTTGCCAGTTTTGAGGAACTTTCAGATACCTCCGCTGCTACGTTGAGTGACAGTCCAGGTACGTCGTGAGCAGCGGCGCGATCGGTGCGAACAGCACGACCACGACGACGACCAACACGCCGCCGTACGTCCAGTCGATCATCTCGAGCGGCTCGACGTTCACGGTCGCGGACTACCTCAACTAACCCTCAACCAGCCCGGGCAACGACGGCGGCCCGGAGTCCTCCCGACTCCGGGCCGCTTGTCGCGCGCATTGGGGTTTTGGCAGGCGAGGGCACAACATCGCGATATATGCGGGGGAACCACGAGAAGTGCCCTCGCCTGCCGGGTAGACCCGCCCGATCCCTGGGGAGGACGCCTGGCCGGAGGCGTTCGGAGCCGGCGGAGGCGTGCCGGCACGCCGTATCCGGGCGGGTCTTTGTCTCGCGGGACTGCGTTGCACTGGCGGGGCGCGCCGAAGTCTCCGCTTGGAGCAACGATCGTGTCAGAGGAAGGTTTCCCGGTTGCCCGCGGCGCGGTGCCAGCCGCCCCGCGAGGCGCCCGGCCGGCCGAGGTCGATGCGCCAGTCGGGCATGGTCCGCAGGCTGTACAGGTCGTGGCGGGCCGTCCAGGCCTCGTTCCACGGCCGGCAGGACGCCTCGACGGCGTTCTCCGCCAGGCGGCGCGGCGCGCAGGGCCACTCGCGTCCGCACCAGAGGCACTGGCCCTCCCCGTCGGACTCGCTGTGCCGACTCAGGATCTGCGTGGCGTCCCGCCACAAGAGTCGATCGACGACATCTGTTGGCTCGGACTGGTCGACACTGACCAACTTCCCTACCCCCAGTCTCCATGAGGCTTCCTGCGCGCCTCCGGACGAAACGTTAAACAGTCGAGGGGTGTGCCGGAGCGGACAAGCAGTGCGACATCCTCCCGACCACACGAAAGAGGTCGGCGTGGCGGCGGGGATAATGACCGCCATGGAGAGCCCCCTCTTACAGCGGATCCGTGCCGCCGTCATCGGAGACGACCAGGTGATGTGGGGGCCGTTCGGCGCTCGCCGCGTCACGTATGCGGACTACACCGCCTCCGGGCGGGCGCTGGACTTCATCGAGCGGTTCATCCGCGACGAGGTGCTGCCGCGGTACGCCAACACGCACACGGAGTCGTCCGGCACCGGCCTGCAGACCACGCGCCTGCGCGAGGACGCGCGGCAGATCGTCAACGAGGCCGTCGGGGGCGACGCGGAGACGGTCGTGATCTTCACCGGCTCGGGCTCGACCGCGGCGATCGACAAGATCGTGCACATCCTGGGCCTGCGGGTGCCGGCCGGGCTCGAGGACCGCTACGACCTGTCGGCGCACATCCCGCCGGGCGATCGCCCGGTCGTGTTCATCGGGCCGTTCGAGCATCACTCCAACGAGTTGCCGTGGCGCGAGTCCATCGCGGACGTGGTCGTCATCCCCGAGGATCACAACGGCCACATCGACCTGGACCGGCTGCGCGCGGAACTCGCGCGGCACGCCGACCGGCCGCTGAAGATCGGATCGTTCTCGGCGGCCTCCAACGTGACCGGGATCGTCAGCGACACGCACGCGATCTCGGCGCTGCTGCACGAGCACGGCGCGCTGTCGTTCTGGGACTTCGCGGCCGCCGCGCCGTACGTCGACGTCGCGATGTACGGGCCGGGGCCGGGCGAGTACAAGGACGCGGTGTTCATCTCGCCGCACAAGTTCGTCGGCGGGCCGGGCACCCCGGGCGTGCTCGTGGTGCGCCGCGAGGTGCTCACCAACCGGGTGCCGACGGTGCCCGGCGGCGGCACGGTCGACTACGTCAACCCGACCGAGCACCACTACATCGCCGACCCCGCGCACCGCGAGGAGGGCGGCACCCCCGCCATCGTCGAGTCGATCCGCGCCGGCCTGGTGTTCCAGCTCAAGCAGGCCGTCGGCACGCCGACCATCCGCGCCCTGGAGGAGCACTTCCTGCGCGAGGCGATCGCCTCGTGGAAGACCAACCCCAACATCGAGATCCTGGGCAACCTGGACGCGTCACGCCTGTCGATCGTGTCGTTCGTCATCAAAAGACCCGGGGGGCGGTACCTCCACCACAACTTCGTCGTCTCGCTGCTGAACGACCTGTTCGGCATCCAGTCGCGCGGCGGCTGCTCGTGCGCGGGGCCCTACGGGCACCGGCTGCTCGGCATCGACATCGAGCGCTCGCACCGGTTCGAGCAGGAGATCATCGCCGGCTGCGAGGGCATCAAGCCGGGCTGGGTGCGAGTCAGCTTCAACTACTTCATCTCCGCCGCCGTGTTCGAGTACATCGTCGAGGCGGTGCACCTCGTGGCCACGCACGGGTGGGCGCTGCTGCCGCAGTATCGCTTCGATCCCTACACCGGCCTGTGGCGCCACCGCGACGGGGTGGTCGAGCCGCCGCTGCGCCTGTCGGAGCTTCGCTACGACGCCGACGGGGTGCTGACCTGGCCGGCGAGGCACGAACGGGCCCCCGAGTCGGACTTATCCGGATATCTGCGGTATGCGCGGGAACTGTTCGAGACCCTGCCGATCGACGAGCAGCCCGAGGGCGTCGTTTCGCCCAACTTCGAGGCTTTGCGGTGGTTCGATCTGCCGGCGGTATCGCTGTTGGCGTAACCGGACGGGCATGCGAGGCCGGCGGGGGCGTGTTCTCCTGGGCATGGACCCAGAAACCGACGCGCTCGACGCGTACAGCCGGGTCGTCTCCACCGTGGCGGCCTCCCTGCTGCCGAGCGTGGCCAGCCTGACCGTGCGCAGCCGGCGCGGTGAGGGGGCCGGCTCGGCCGTCGTCTACACCCCGGACGGCTTCATCCTCACCTCCGCCCACGTGGTCGCCGGCGCCGACGGCGGCGTGGCCGAGTTCACCAACGGCACGCAGACGAAGTTCGACGTGGTCGGCGCCGACCCGCTGTCCGACCTGGCGGTGCTGCGCATCCGCGAGACCGGCGTGCCGCCCGCGACCCTCGGCAACGCCGACGACCTGCGCATCGGCCAGCTGGTTGTGGCCGTGGGCAACCCGCTGGGCCTGGCCGGCTCGGTCACCGCCGGCGTGGTCAGCGCCCTGGGCCGCTCGCTGCCGGTCCGCGACGGCCGGCACACCCGCCTGATCGACGACGTGATCCAGACCGACGCCGCGCTCAACCCGGGCAACTCCGGCGGGGCACTCGCCGACTCGGCCGGCCGGGTGGTGGGCGTCAACACCGCGGTGGCCGGCATCGGCCTGGGGCTCGCGGTGCCGATCAACAGCACGACCAGGCTCATCATGTCGGAGCTCATGTCGACCGGCCGGGTGCGCCGGGCCTGGCTCGGCGTCGCGGGCGCGACGGTGCCGCTCCCCCAGCCGCTGGCCCAGCGCCTGGGGCAGTCGAAGGGGCTGCGCCTGGCCGAGGTGGTCCCGGGCAGCCCGGCGGGCCAGGCCGGTCTCTACGTGGGCGACGTCTTGCTGTCCGCGGGCGGCCGGCCGATCACGGGCGTGCAGGACGTGCTCCGGCTGATGCTCGGCCCGGCGATCGGCACGCGGCTGCCGATCACGGTGCTGCGCAAGGACGCCCTCGTCGACGTGGTGGCGATCCCCGCCCCGCTGGACTGACCGCCCCGCCGGACCCGCGGACGGGAAGGGTCCGGACGCTCGCGCGTCCGGACCCCTGCGACTCGTCGCCGTGCGATCAGGAGAGGCGCTCCAGGACCATGGCCATGCCCTGGCCGCCGCCCACGCACATCGTCTCGAGCCCGATCGACTTGTCGTGCCAGCTCAGCGAGTTGATCAGCGTGCCGGTGATGCGGGCGCCGGTCATGCCGAAGGGGTGGCCCACCGCGATCGCGCCGCCGTTGACGTTGAGCTTCTCCAGCGGCAGGCCCAGCCGGCGGTACGACGGGATGACCTGCGCGGCGAACGCCTCGTTGATCTCGACCAGGTCCACGTCGTCGATGGTCATGCCGGCCCGCGCGAGCGCGCTGCGCGACGCCTCGACCGGGCCGATGCCCATGATCTCCGGGGACATCGCGGTGACGCCGGTGGAGACGATGCGGGCCAGCGGGGTGATGCCGAGCTCGCGGGCCCGGGTGTCGCTCATGATCACGACCGCGGCGGCGCCGTCGTTGAGCGGGCAGCAGTTGCCGGCGGTGACGCGCCCGTCGGGGCGGAACACCGGCTTGAGGCCGGCCACGGCCTCGTACGTCACGCCGGGGCGCGGGCCGTCGTCGGCCGAGACCACGTCGCCCGACGGCGTCGTGACCGGCGTGATCTCCCGGGCCCAGAAGCCGCTCTTGATGGCCTCCTCGGCCAGGTTCTGCGACCGTACGCCGAACTCGTCCATGTCCTGCCGCGTCACGCCCTCGATCTCGGCGAGATTTTCGGCGGTCTGCCCCATCGCGATGTAGATGTCCGGCAGCTCGCCGTCCTCGCGCGGGTCGTGCCACGTCTCAGCGCCGCCCTCGGCGCGCTTGGTGGTGCGGGCGTACGCGCCGGCGAAGGCAGGGTTCTGCCACGGGCCGCCGACCGCGGCCTGTGCCTCGGCGGGCAAGGTGTCGGAGTTGCCGCGGGCGTATCGGGAGACGCACTCGACGCCGGCCGAGATGAAGACGTCGCCCTCGCCGGCCTTGATGGCGTGGAAGGCCATGCGGGTGGTCTGCAGCGAGGAGGCGCAGTACCGCGTGGTCGTCGCGCCCGGCAGGTGGTCGAACCCGAGCAGGGTGCTCACCACGCGGGCCATGTTGAAGCCCTGCTCGCCGCCGGGAAGGCCGCACCCCAGGTAGAGGTCCTCGATCTCACGCGGGTCGAGCTGGGGGACCTTGTCGAGCGCGGCGCGGACGATGGTCGCGGCGAGATCGTCGGGGCGGAGGTCGCGCAGCGATCCCTTGACGGCACGGCCGATCGGGGACCGGGCGGTGGCAACGATGACAGCTTCCGGCATACCCCCGAATCTACCGGAGGGTAACCGCACGAGCCCGGCCAAAATTGTCACACGCGGTGCGCTACCCGGCCTCTCGGCTGCGAGGCCGCGCCGGGGCGGTGCTATACGCCGCGGCGCACCGCGCCGGCCTCCTCCACGGCGGGCAGCAGCGCGTGGGCCCAGACGCGGTAGCCGTCCGCCGACGGGTGGAACCCGTCGTGGCACAGCGTGCCCTCGTCCGCCCGGAACACGGCGCCCGTGCGCGCGCCGAGGTCCACGACGACCGCACCGGCGGCGCCCGCGGCGGCGGCCTGCAGCCGGGCCATCCGGCGGCTGCGCAGGCCGAGCAGCTGGCGCAGCGGCGGGGCGAAGGCGCGCAGGGCGCCGAAGTCGGGGCACGTGCCGACGACCACGGGGATGCCGGCGTCGCCCAGCCGGCGGCAGGCCGCGCCCAGGTGCTCGGCGGCGTCGGCGACCCGGCCGGGGTGGGTGATGTCGTTGGTCCCGACGAGCACGAGCGCGACGTCGGGAACCGGGCCGACCAGCGCCCGGGCCACCTGCGTGGCCAGATCGGAGGAGCGGGAGCCGGCCACGGCGACGCTGGACAGCTCCACCCGGCGGCCCGCGGAGCCCTCCGCCAGCAGGGCGGCGAGCTGGCCGCCGACGGTGTCGGCCACCCGGTCGACGCCGACGCCGAGCGCGGTGGCGTCGCCGAGCAGGACCAGGCGCATGGGGGGCTTGCCGGCGGCGCCGATCGACGAGCGCATCGCCAGGCGCATGTCGGGCTTGGCGTAGTCGCGGGTGCGGGCGGCGACCGCCTGCGCGGCGAGCACCGCGGCCCCGCCCACGGTGCCGGCGATCACGGTCACGGTAGCGACCTTGGCGAGGCGCTTGACGACGCTCACGCCGTCACCTCCGTTCCGGGCGAGTCAGGGGGCATGACCGGTCCGGAGCGAAGCGGAGGGGCCGGTTCATTATGAGCTCAGTTCGGAGGTCGTGCGGCCGGAGCGAAGCGGAGGCCGCATGACCGGACGAAGTACGAGAGTAACGGGCGAATTCGCAGGCTGCTCCCGACGTGGGGAGGCCGGCGTCGTCATGCCGGCTCCGCCGTGCGGTCGGGGGTTCGGTCGGCCTGCTGCGGCAGCCGCTGCCACACCCGGTGGCGCAGCTGCGCCCAGCGGCCCGCCGGGCCGCGGTCACGGCCCGCCACCTGCACGGCGCTGACCTCGGTGCCGGGCCGGTGCGCGGCCTCCGCCGCGGCCTGCGGCAGCGCCCGCACGCCCTCGCCGGCGCTCAGCGCCGCGACCTCGGCCGGGGCCGGTACGGGCTCGGCCAGGGCGGCGACGACGGTGGGGAGCACGGCCTGGGCTGCGGCGAGGTAGCCGGCGCCGGAGGGGTGGAACCGGTCGAAGCTGAACATGCGGTCGGGCTCGGCGTAGAACAGCTCCCCCAGCAGGTCGCCGAGCGACACCGTGCGGCCACCCGCCTCGACCACGGCGATCGTCTGCGCGGTCGCCATCTGCCGGCTCCACCGCCGGGCCAGCCAGCGCAGCGGCGGCTGGATCGGCCGGATCGTGCCCAGGTCGGGGCAGGTGCCGACGACCACCTCGACGCCGGCCGCGCGCAGCGCGCGCACCGCGTCGACGAGATGGCGCACCGCGGTCTGCACTCGGACGCGGTGCGTCACGTCGTTGCCGCCGATGCAGATGACGGCGATGTCGGGCCGTTGGCGGAGGGCCACCTCGACCTGCGGCGGGAGGCCCTTTGACTCCGCGCCGACGACGGCCACGCAGCGCATCCGGACCGCCTGCTGCCGCTGCTCGGCGAGGCCGGCCGCGACCGCCGCGGCGAACGTCTCGCTGGGGCGCTCCGCGCCGTATCCCGCGGCCGAGGAGTCGCCGAGGACCGCCAGGCGGATCGGCTCGCCGCCGAAGTGCGCGCCGTAGAGCCCGTCCGCGCGCGGCGGCGGGCTGACCACAGGCGGAATCGTCTTGCGCGCGATCAGCGCCTGCCCGATCACCAGCCCGTAGAACAGCGCGCTCGCACCGGCGACACCCCCGCCACCGACCACCGCCGCCGTGGCAATCCGCCGTGCCCGCTCCGACTGCAGTTTCACCGCCCCCGCCCTTTCCATGCCCGAGGCCCTCGCGAACCTGAGGCTAACCTCCGCCCTCCAAGTATTCGCCGCTATTCGTCCTGATCCCGATGGTCCTCATCCCGACCGATCGGGGCCCGCCCGCGTCAGCGAGACGCGGATCAGCACCCGCTGCTCCCGCAGCATGGCCGCCCGGTAGTCGTCCCAGTCGGGATGCTCCCCTCCGGTTGCCCGCCGGTAGTAGTCGACCAGACCCTCCACGCTCTGCGGCGGCGGCACGATCTCGGCCTCGCCCTCGACCTGGACCCAGCGGCCGAAGAAGCCGTCCGGCAGCACGCACAGCGCCGCCCAGGGGTCCCGCCGCAGGTTGCGCACCTTGTACGCGGGCATCCTGCTGCTGATCGCCACCCGCCCGTCGGCATCGACCACGGCCAGTACCGGCGACATCTGCACGCCGCCGTCGGCGCGCCGGGTGGCCAGCACGGCCTGGTGCTGTTCGGCGATCACGGCGCGGGCCTCATCGAGATCCATGTCGTCATTCTTACCTCGGCGCATGGTGACCGACACCATTACATTCATAGCCAAGGGAGAGAGGGCGGTCAGCATGGCGGAGAGTGCGCTGCGACGGCGGATGGCATGGACTGCGCTGCTGCGGGTGTTCCGGCACGACACGCCCGGCCTCGGCCGGCGGCTGGCCGCGCTGCCCCGCATGATCAAGGCGACCCTGAAGCGCGAGTACGACGGCGGCTCGCGCCTGTTGATGCTCGCCGCGGCCGGCGTCTACATCATCTCCCCGATTGACGCCGTCCCCGAGGCGTTCCTGCTGGTCTTCGGCCTGGTGGACGACCTGGCCGTGGCCGGGTACTTCGCCGGCGCGCTCATGGACGAGCTGGAGCGCTTCCTGGAGTGGGAGAAGCTGCGCGACAACGTCGTGCCGGGGCACGTCGTCGGGTAGTCGAGCCGCTCCCGATAGGCTGGCGACGTGCGCTACTACGACAACGTCGTCGAGTTGGTGGGCAACACCCCCCTCGTCCGGCTCCGCAACGTCACTGCCGGCATCTCCGCCACCGTGCTGGCGAAGGTCGAATATCTCAACCCGGGCGGCAGCGTGAAGGACCGCATAGCGCTGCGCATGGTCGAGGAGGCCGAGAAGGCCGGCCTGCTGCAGGCGGGCGGCACGATCGTCGAGCCGACCTCCGGCAACACCGGCGTGGGCCTGGCGCTGGTCGCCCAGCTCAAGGGGTACCGCTGCGTCTTCGTGTGCCCCGACAAGGTGAGCGAGGACAAGCAGAACGTGCTGCGCGCCTACGGCGCCGAGGTCGTGGTCTGCCCGACCGCCGTCGCCCCGGAGGACCCGCGCTCGTACTACAACGTCTCCGACCGCCTGGCCCGGGAGATCCCCGGCGCCTGGAAGCCCGACCAGTACGCCAACCCGGCGAACCCGCGCTCCCACTACGAGACCACCGGCCCCGAGGTCTGGGAGCAGACCGATGGCCAGGTCACCCACTTCGTCGCGGGTGTCGGCACCGGCGGCACGATCTCCGGCGTCGGCAGATACCTCAAGGAGGCCTCCGGGGGCCGCGTGCGCATCGTCGGCGCCGACCCGGAGGGCTCGGTGTACTCGGGCGGCACCGGCCGGCCCTACCTGGTCGAGGGCGTGGGCGAGGACTTCTGGCCGACCACCTACGACCGGGACATCTGCGACGAGATCGTCGAGGTCTCCGACAAGGACTCGTTCGAGCTCACCCGCCGCCTGGCGCGCGAGGAGGGGCTGCTCGTCGGCGGCTCGTGCGGCATGGCCGTGGCCGCCGCGCTGAAGGTGGCCCGCGAGGCCGGCCCCGACGCCGTGGTGGTGGTCCTGCTCCCGGACGGCGGCCGGGGTTACCTTTCCAAGATCTTCAACGACACCTGGATGGCCCGCTACGGCTTCCTGCGCACCGCCGCCGAGACGCCGACCGTCGCCGACGTGCTGATCGGCAAGGACGGCCAGATCCCGGGCATGGTGCACATCCACCCCAACGAGACGGTCCGCGACGCGATCGACTACATGCGCGAATACGGCGTGTCCCAGCTGCCGGTGCTCAAGGCCGAGCCGCCCGTCGTCACCGGCGAGGTCGCGGGCTCGATCGCGGAGCGCGACCTGCTCGACGCGCTGTTCTCCGGCCAGGCCCACCTGCACGACATCGTCGAGCGCCACATGTCACCGCCGCTGCCGATGATCGGCGGCGGGCAGCCGGTGAGCGAGGCGGTGTCCCTGCTGGAGAAGGCCGACGCCGCAGTGGTGCTGATCGACGGCAAGCCGGCCGGCGTCCTGACCCGTCAGGACCTGCTGACCCACCTGACCTGAAAGCGGACGAAGCCACACAAAAGCTTCAGATGCACCATATCTAGGCGAAGGCGCCGCGGAGAGCGTTGATGCGCTCCGCGGCGTCGGCCTGCACCGACTCCGGCGCGAAGCGGCGCAGGTCGGCCGCGACCACCTGAAGCTGGTCGGGCAGGGCCAGGTCGTTGTCGAGGCGGGGCACCGGCAGCGCCGGGCGGCCCTCCGCCTCGGCGCACCGGTCGGCCATCCACTGGACGAGGTCGTGCATGAGCGCCGCCCGGCTGGCCCCCGACCAGGCGGACGCCGCCCATCGGGGCGGCGTCCAGTGTGAGACCTGGCCGACCAGCTTGCGCACGGCGGCGCCGAGCTGATCTTCGTCGGGCATCAGCGGCGTAGGTAGCTCAGCAGGCGCAGGATCTCGTAGTACAGGAAGATCAGGCCCACCAGGATGCCGAACGCGCAGTACCACGCGTATTTCTCCGGCAGGCCGTAGCGCATGCCCTGCTCGATGGCGTCGAAGTCGAGGATGAAGGTGAGCGCGCCGACGGCGATCACCACGATGCTGAAGACGATCGGCAGCCAGCTCACGTGGCCGTTGGCGGTGTACTCCCGCAGGCCCAGGTTGAGCCCGAACAGGTAGAACAGCCAGTTGGCGAAGCTCAGCACCACGACGCCGATCAGGGCGCCGATGACGAACTTCGTGAACCGGGGCGTGGCCCGCAGCACCTGGAGCTTGTAGAGCGCCGCCATGATGCCGAAGATGCCGAAGGTGCCGATCACCGCCTGGATGACGATGCCGGAATACCAGCTCTCGAAGGCGCGGCTGATCACGCCGAGCGCGATGCCCTGCAGGGCCGCGTAGGGAATGATCACGGCCGGGCTGGTGACCCGGCGGAACGAGATGACCAGGCCGAGGACGAGCCCGGCGAGGCTGGCCATGACGGCGGCGAAGTAGGTCACGACGCTGCTGGCCGGCAGCATCACCCAGGCGGCGGCGCCGACGACGCCGGTGACCGCGAGCAGCGCCACCGTGCGGACGACGACGTCGTCCATGGACATGGCGCGCGACGGGGTCTGCACGCCGGGGTAGCCGGGGCCATACCCGGTCTCATACCGGGACGCCCGCGCCGCCTCGCCAAGGCGGGTGAGCACCGGGTTGGAACTCTGCACGATCGGCCTCCATGGGCGTCGCATTCACATGTACGACCAGGGTACCGCGAACAGGCGGGTTGAAAACGTCGACCGTACAGTGTGACGTGCCGGTTGAAGCGAAAATGCGGAAATCGTGCCCGGGGCGGGGTTCGAACCCGCACGCCTCGCGGCAGCCGCTTTTAAGGCGGCCGTGTCTGCCGTTCCACCACCCGGGCGTGGAAACGCGTCTCACGGTAGCCCGTCCGACGAAGCATCAACACCGACAAGGGGACGGCCGTTACTGTCATCCGGGTGACCAGCGCTCAGCAGACCGACGAGGAAGAGACTGCGCCGGTCGAGCATGCAACACCGGCCGGTCCGCCGATGCGCTTGCGGCGCCCATGGATTAAGGACACGGCCGCGTGCCTGTTGCTGGTGCTCGCCGGAGCCCTGCTGACCCGCGGGCTCTGGCCGGACCCGGCCGGGCGGATGCTGTCGCTGAACCCCAACGACCAGGCCCTCGACGAGTGGTTTCTCGCCTACGCCACCCGAGCGTATCGCGGCGACTTCGGCCTCGTGACCGGTGCGCTGAACGCGCCCGAGGGCATCAACGTCCTGGGCAACGCCTCGCTGGTCGGGCTCGGGCTGCTGTTCGCGCCACTGACCCTCGCGCTGGGCGCGCCGGTGACCTTCGCCGTGCTGACCGGGTTCAACCTGGCCGCCAACGGCACCGGGTGGTACCTCCTGTTCTCCCGCACCGCCGGAATGCACCGGCTGGCGGCGCTCGTCGGCGGCGCGTTCTGCGGCTTCGCGCCGGGCATGGTCAGCCAGTCCAACGCCCACCTGCACATGACGGCCGCCTGGCTGGTGCCCGCGATGGTGTGGTGCGTCGTGTCGCTGGCCGGGGAGAGGCACCACGCCGTCCGCCGGGGGGTGCTGCTGGGCGCCCTGGCCGCCGCGCAGCTCTTCCTCGGCGAGGAAGTGCTGTTCCTCACAGCGCTCGCGCTGGGGCTGTTCTGCCTGGTGTTCGCCGCGACCGCGCGGCCGGTGCCTGGTCCGGGTCGAGACCGCGAAGCCGCATCGAGCCAGACCGGGCGTAGCCCGCGCGCGATGCTGCCGGGGCTCGGCATCGGCCTGGGCGTCGCCGCCGGGGTCGCCGGGCTGCTGCTGGCCTACCCGCTGTGGGTGCAGTTCCGCGGCTCCCAGAGCGCGCAGGGCGGCGTGTTCGCCCCGGCCTTCTACTCGGCGGACCTGCACAGCTTCGCGTCCATCTCGCCGCTGTCGCTGGCCGGCGGCGACGGTGCGGCACGGCTGGCGAGCGGGCCCGCGGAGTACACCACCTTCTTCGGCGCCCCGGTGCTCATCGTGGTGCTCGGCGCGACGCTGTGGATGTGGCGGCGCCCGGCCGTGGTGGCGTGCACGGTGGTGTCGATCGTGCTGTTCGCGCTGTCGCTCGGGCCCCGGATCGTGGTCGGGCACCAGCGGACCGCGCAGCAGGGGCCCTACGCGTTGCTGGCGCACCTGCCGGTGTTCGAGTGGGCCCTGCCGGCCCGGTTCGCGCTGGCCGCGATACCGCTGCTCGCGTTCGTGCTGGCGCAGGCCGTGCACACCGCGCTGACCCGGACCGAGACGCTGCGGCTGCTGGTGCCGGTCGCGATCGTGGCCGCGCTCGTCCCGTTGGTGCCGGCGCCGCTGCCGACCGCGCCGCGAGAACCGGCACCGCGGTTCTTCACGGAGGGGCACTGGCGGGAGTTCGCGCCGCGCGACGGGACGATCGTGCCCGTGCCGCTACCGGACGCGAAGGACCCGCAGGCGATGCGCTGGGCGGCGGCCACCGGCGTCGCGTTCGCCACGCCGCAGGGCTGGTTCATCGGCCCGTACGGCCGCGACGGGCACGCCGCGGTCGGGATCTACCCGCGGCCGACGGCGCTGCTGCTGCACCGGGCGGCGGTCAACAACAGCGTGCCGCGGCTCACCGACGAGGACCGCGTCGCGCTGCGCCGGGACGTCGCCTACTGGCACGCGTCCTGCTTCGTGCTCGCCGACGGCCAGCCGGGCGCCGAGGCGCTGCGGAGCACCCTCGACGCCCTGCTCGGCCCGGGCGAGCACGTCGCCGACGTGTGGGTCTGGCGCGCCCGCGCCGAAAGCCCTGCCGCGCCGTAAGAGCCGCGCCGCGCCCCATATGCCTTAGGCGGCCCTGCGGTCCGAGCCGCCCGGTCGGCCGACCGGCAGCGGGATCGGCACCGCGACCTCGGTGAACGCCTCGCGAGGCTCGTGCAGCGAGCCGAGCGCGACGACCTCGCGGCGCAGCACCAGCTGCAGCGTCCAGTCGACGAGCACCCGGATCTTGCGGTTCAGGGTGGGGATGCGGCTGAGGTGGTACGTGCGGTGCATGAACCACGCCGGCACGCCGCGCACCTTGATGCCGTACACCCGGGCGGCGCCCTTGTAGAGCCCGAGCCCGGCCACCGAGCCGACGTGCTTGTGCCGGTAGTCGACCGGCTGCCGCCCGCGCACGACCGCCGCGATGTTGTCGGCGAGCCGGGACGCCTGCCGTACGGCATGCTGCGCGCTCGGCGAGCACAGCGCGCCGGGCTCGGCGGAGGTCAGGTCCGGTACGGCGGCGCAGTCACCCGCGCTCCACGCGCCCTCGACCACGTTGCCCTCGGCGTCCACGACCTGCAGCGTCGGCTTGCAGGTGATGGCGCCGCGCGGGTTGCGCGGCAGGTCGGTGTCCTCGAGCATCGGGTGCGGCTTGACGCCGGCGGTCCACACGATGGTGTCGGCCTCGAAGGCGTCGCCGTCGGAGAGCTTGACCAGCCCGTCGACGCACGATTCGAGCCGCGTGCCGAGCCGGATGTCGATGCCGCGGCGGGTCAGCTGGACCGCGGTGTAGGCGCCCATCTCCGCGCCGACCTCGGGCAGGATCCGGTTGGCCGCCTCGACGAGGACGAACCGGACCTCCTCCTGCGGGATCTCCGGGTAGTAGCGCAGCGCCCCGCGGACCATGTCCTCCATCTCGGCGAGGGCCTCGACGCCCGCGTAGCCGCCGCCGACGAACACGAACGCCAGGGCCCGCCGGCGCGTGGCCGGGTCGGTGGTGGTCGCCGCGACGTCGAGCCGGTCGAGCACGCTGTTGCGCAGGAACACCGCCTCGCCGATGGTCTTGAAACCGACGGCCTGCTCGCGCAGGCCCGGGATCGGCAGCGTGCGCGAGACCGAGCCGGGCGCCACGACGATGTGGTCGTACGGCACCTCGCGCGCCGGCCCGATGATCGGCTGGACGATCGCCACCTTCCGCGCGTGCTCGATGCTGGTCACCGTGCCGGACAGCACGTGGCAGCGCTTGAGCTCGCGGCGCAGCGGGACGACGCTGTGCCGGGGCGAGATGTTGCCGGCCGCCGACTCGGGCAGGAACGGCTGGTAGGTCATGTGCGGCTGAGGGTCGACCACGGTGACCTCAGCCTCGTGCAGGTTGAGCTTCCTGGACAGGCGCAGGGCGGCATAGAGCCCGACGTGCCCGGCACCGACGATCAGAATTCGCTTTGCAGCCACAACTCAACGCTAGCGACGCGATCGCCCCACAACCGCTCAGGCCACGGACATGTAACCGGCATTACCCGGACTGTAACGGCCACCACAGCGAACCGACGCCGGTCGATCTCGCCCGTCACCCGCCCGTCGCCCGCGCGTAACGCATCAGGCCCGGCGGGCGATCAGGTACGCCAGCCAGGCGGCCGCGAGCACGCCTACGAGCGATGCGACGAGGAACACAGGACCGATCGTCAGCTTGACCACCACCAGCAGCGCCACGCTCACGATCGAGCTGACCGCGACGACGCCCCCGGCGCGCAGCAGCCACCCGGCCAGCACGCCCGGGGAGAGCACGGCGTCGTACGGCAGGACCGCGGCCAGGGCGGCGAGGGAGTGCATGAGGTACAGCGCGGCCGACAGCGCGACGAGCCGGACCACGGAGATCGGCCCGCCGGAGAGCACGGAGATCGGCTCGCCGTAGAGGAAGATGCCGACCAGCCAGCCGAACGCGCACGCGAAGATCGCCAGGCCGACCATGCGGGTGCGCGGGAACACGGCCGGCAGCAGTGCGACGACCCCGGCCACCGCGATCGCGGCCAGGTTCTGCATCACCGCGGCCGGGAACCCGAGCACCATGCTCAGCGCGGCGAACACGGCCACGCCGAGGCGGACCAGCAGCGGCCCGGCCGCGGCGCGCTCGGCCATGTCGCGCGCGCGGCCGACCCGGCCGGCGAAGTACTCCCGAAGCTCGTCGAGCATTACGTCGTCACCGTCCGCCCGACCGCCACGCGGGCCACGCCCTGCAGCACCTCGTCGAGGCTCCCCGCGCCGCCCCAGGCCACGACCGGGACGCCGTGCTCGCGGAGCTGGCCGATGATCGCCTCGCGCTCCAGCCGCCACATGCGCTGCGCCACGTCGCCCCACTTGCCCGTCGCGCGCACCCGCAGTACCGGATCGGCGAGGGTGTCGACGGCGACGACGAACCTCCCGGCGCGGGCCAGGTTGGCCAGCATCGCCGCCGACCGCACGTCCAGCAGCGGCGTGAGCACCATCACCAGCGCGTTGGCCTGGACCATGTGCGGCCCGAACGACGACGGCGGCGGCTCGTCGTCGTGCCCGCCCGCGGCGACGTCGAGCAGGAACTCCAGCGCCGTCATGTAGTGCCGCCGGCCGCTCGCCGCGCGCAGGTGGCGTACGGTGCCGCCGTACTGCAGCAGCGCCACCCGGTCGCCCCGGTGCAGATAGTGCTCGGCGATGCCGGCCGCGGCGCGCACGGTGATGTCGAGCACGGAGGCCTTCCCGTCGATGCCACCGGAGCGGCCGGCCTCGTGCAGCGCGTCGAGCAGCACCACGACCTCGGCGTCGCGGTCGGACAGCGTGCTCACCACGTGGATCTCGCGGGTGCGCAGCGACACCCGCCAGTCGATGCGGCGCAGCCGGTCGCCGGGGCCGAAGCGGCGCACGCCCGCGAGCTCGCCGCCCTCGCCGGCGCGCCGGGAGCGGTGGCCGCCGACGTGGCCGGCCGCGCGGGGCATCGCCTCGGCGGCGTCGAAGTGCTCGGTCGCCGGGTAAGCCTTCAGCGGCAGCGGCGGTGCCGACACGGCGCGGCTGATGAGCAGCCCGTCGGCGGCGATGGCGTGCGCGACCACCGGGCCCAGCGGGTGGCGGCCCCACCGCAACACGCGGCCCTCGAGCTCGACGCCGGCGATGGTGCCGCCGTCGACGTTCACCGCGTAGGGGCGGTCGCTGTGCACCAGCCGGACCCATCGTGGTACCACCGACCGGACGACGACCAGGTCGAAGCCGGACGGGTTGGGGTTGCCCAGGTTGATCGTCACGCCGAGGTCGTTGCCCTCGACCAGGAACGGCTCGGCCGCGGTGACCTGCACCGTCGGCACCCGCTGCGGCCGGCGCACCAGCGAGACCGCGGTGCCGATGGCGAAGGGCGCGGCGAGCACGACGAGGTCGAAGTTGCCCGTGAGCACGGCGACGAAGACGAGCACGCCGGCGACCAGCACGGCCCGGCCCAGCGCCCGGGTCGGCTCGAACGCCCGCGCGTGGGACCGGGGTGCGCCGCGCTCAGCCATCGGGCTCAGCCACGCCTTCCGCCGTAGGTCGGCAGCGCGCCGCTCGCCGGCGCGGGCGTCTCGGCGAGCACCTCGCCGACCACCGAGCGCGGGTCGATGCGCTTGAGCCACATCTCCGGGCGCAGCGAGATGCGGTGCGCCAGGGCCGGGACGGCGACCGCCTTGACGTCCTCGGGCACCACGTAGTCGCGGCCGCTGAGCGCGGCGGAGGCCCGGGAGAGCAGCAGCAGCGCGAGCGAGCCACGGGGCGAGGCGCCGACCAGCACGTGCGGGTGGACGCGGGTGGCGGCGGTGAGGGAGACGATGTACCGCCCGATCGAGTCCTCGACCGCGACCTCCTCGAGCGCACCCTGCATGGCCAGCAGCGTCTCCGAGTCGACGACCGGCTCGAGGTTGGCGTCCTCCTGCCGGCGGGCCATCCGCCGGCGCAGCACGTCCCACTCCTCGTCGGCCTCCGGGTAGCCGAACGACACACGCAGCAGGAAACGGTCCAGCTGGGCCTCGGGCAGCGGATACGTGCCCTCGTACTCGATCGGGTTGGCGGTGGCGAGCACGTGGAACGGCGCGTCGAGCCGGTAGGTGGCGCCCTCGACCGACACCTGGCGCTCCTGCATCGCCTCCAGCAGCGCCGACTGCGTCTTCGGCGGCGTGCGGTTGATCTCGTCGGCGAGCAGCAGGTTGGTGAAGACCGGGCCGGCCCGGAACGTGAACTCGTGGTTGCGCTGGTCGTAGAGGAACGACCCGGTCACGTCGGCGGGCAGCAGGTCGGGCGTGAACTGCAGCCGGCGGAAGCCGATGCCGAGCGCCTGGGCGAACGAGCGCGCGGTCAGCGTCTTGCCGAGGCCGGGCAGGTCTTCCAGCAGCACGTGGCCGCCGGCCAGGATCCCGGCCAGGACCAGCTCGAGCGAGTCGCGCTTACCGACGACCACCGTGCCGACCTGGTCCAGGACCACCTTGGCGATCCGGCCCACCTCGGCCGGTGCGAGCGTCTTCATAGCGCCTCCACCTTCGCGACGATCGATGCTATGTCCTGCGGGCTGGGTACGCGGGACGGCGTGTAGTGCAGCAGCTGCCAGATCTCCTCGCCGACGAGCCGGCGGGCCTGTTCGGGGGCGCCGGCCAGAGTGATGCCGTGGCGCTGGCGCAGCCGGGCGTCGACGAGGTCGGTGAAGCGGGGCACCACGACGGCCGCGAACCGCCCCGGGTCGCGCTCGCCCCACACGAAACGGTCGTCCCACTTGGCCACGGCGAGCCGGATGCCGTCGCCGGACGGGATCGAGTCGCGCAGCTCGCGCCGGGGCGAGCGGTCCGAGCGCTCCGGCGGCTCGCGGACCGGGTCCAGGCCGACACCGGTCACCGCGGCGGGCAGGTCGTCGGCGTGCACCTGCATCAGCACCTGGCGCATCACCTGGACGGCCACGATGGAGAGCAGCACCAGGGGGTACGACACCCGGTAGCTGGCCACCCAGAGCACGCCGTAGCCGACCGAGGTCAGCGCGACGGCGACGAAGAGCCGGCGCACCCACCAGCGCCAGTCGAAGGGCCGCGACGGGCGGCGCACCGGGCGCGGGTCGCGGCGCTGGGCCGCCCGGCCGCCCTCGAACAGCTCGTCGAGGCCGACCACCTGCTCCTGCTCACGAGGCACCGGGCACACCTCCGGGCACGGCCCGGCCGATGCCGGACAGCTCGGCGCGGATCTGTCGCAGGGCGGCGATCGCGTCCTGGCGCGAGCGCTCGCCGACCGGGTGGGTGGCGTAGCGGGCCTCGCGGTACACCTCGGCGAACCCCTCCAGCGTCGGGCGGCTCACCTGGTGGGCGGCCAGCAGGCGGGTCACCAGCTCGGTCGGGCTGTCGCCGACCAGGCGCGGGGTGCCGGCCGCGGCGGCGGCGCGCTCCAGCCGCACCCAGCACGCGATCACGGCCCGCCGCGGGTCGGTGTCGGTGTCGGAGAGCTCGACCAGGCCGGCCTCGACCGCGGCCATGACCTCCTCGCCGGCATCGGCGGCCACCATCGGCTTGGGCTGCTCCGGCTCGACGAACAGCCGCGGCGGCTGCTTCGGGGTGCGGTGGCGCAGCAGATACCACACCAGGCTGCCGACGAGCACCGCGACCAGCAGCAGGCACAGGCCCACGGCCACGTACGTCAGCCAGGCCGGCAGATCGCCCGTCCCGGATCCGCCGGTGCTCTGCGGGGCCGAGGTCGGGTCGATCTCCGTGGTCCGCAGCGGCGGCGAGGGCCGGTCCGTGTTCGGCGGCGGCACCGGCACATTCGTGATCTCCGGCGAGGACATCGACGCCGCGAGGGCCGCGACTGCGAGTACGCCCACGACGCCCAGCACCGGCAACCAGCGGTTGAAGGTGCGGTCCATGATGTCGAGGGCTTCCCGTCGCTCTATGTGAGCCCGGCGAGTTGCTTCGCCCGGGCGAGAATCTCGTCCAGCATTCCTGGCGTGAGCCGACCGGTAAAGGTGTTCTGCTGGCTCACGTGGTAACAACCGAGCAACGCGGGAGCGCCGTCGGTCCGCCACAGGGCGCCATGACCGAACGGCACCTTCCGTGCCGGTGCTACACCGTAGACGGCGCGGATCGCGGGCCAGAAGGCGGCCCATGCGAACGCGCCCAGGGCGACGACGACCCGCAGGTCGGGGGCGATCTCGCGCATTTCGCGGTGCAGGAACGGCGCGCAGGTGTCGCGCTCGAGCGGGGTGGGCTTGTTGTCCGGCGGCGCGCAGCGCACGGCCGAGAAGATCCGGGTCGAGATCAGCGTCAGCCCGTCGTCACGCGACGTGCTGGTCGGCTGGTTGGCCAGGCCCGCGCGATGCAGGGCGGCGAAGAGGACGTCGCCGGAGCGGTCGCCGGTGAAGATCCGGCCGGTGCGGTTGCCGCCGTGCGCGGCCGGGGCGAGGCCGAGGATGGCGATGGGCGCCCGGTGCGAGCCGAAGCCGGGCACCGGGCGCCCCCAGTACTCCTCGTCGCGGAACGCCGCCCGCTTGGTCGCCGCCACCTCTTCGCGCCACGCCACCAGGCGCGGGCAGCGGCGACACTCGGCGATCTCGGCGTCGAGACGGTCCAAGGCATCGCAGGCGTCTTCCACCTGCCGAACGTTAGCTGGATGGCGAGGCCGATGGCGAAGCCGCTGGGGAGGCCGTTGGGGAGGCCGTTGGGGAGGCCGACGGCGTCGCGGTCGGCTCCGCCCTGAGCGGCCGCACGCACATGGGGTAGGTCGGCTGCTCCGGGAGCGGCTGGCTGTTGTTCGCGCACCGCCACTGGTCGCCGAGCACGATCGGGTTGCCGTTCTGGTCGAACAGCGTGACGCCCTCCAGCGGCGTGCCGCTCTGGTCGACCGGGTAGACGTCGGTGACGTACGAGTACGGGTTGTACGTGGCGGGTTCCGGGGGGTAGTGGTACACGTCGAAGCGGCTCGCATTGACGAGGACCACCAGAGCCCCGATCGCGGCCAGCCCGGTGACGGCGTAGCCGGCCCAGCGCGGCATGCGCGGGCGGCCGGTGGCGCCGACGCGGACCGAGAACACCACGGCGACCGCGACGAGGATCCAGCCGATGGGGTGGTCGAAGCGATCGGTCGGGAGGATGTCGAGCGCGAAGATCAGGGCCACCAGGCTCACCCCGCGCACGATCCACCAGGCGGGGCGCAGCAGCCGCAGGAAGTCGGTGGCCCGCTCGTAGCCGATGAGCCGGCCGGTGCGCTCGTCCAAGACCCGCGCCCGGGCCGTGACGGGCTCCAGGACGAGCTCCAGGTCCAGGCGGCCGCGCTTCGGCCGGGTCGCCGCGTCCAGGCCGGCCGCGGCGCGCAGCTCGGCGGCGTAGGCGGCGGGCGGGCCGAGCCGCTCGACCAGCGACCCGCCCTGCTCCTCGAGGACCTCGGCGAAGTGCGCCGGCAGGTCCTCCATCAGGTCGTCGCGCACGTCCGGCGGCAGGTCGGCGAGGGCGGCCCCGACCCGCTCCAGGTAGTAGTCGATCTCCAGGCTGCTACTGCTCGGCGCGGTCATGCGCCCTCCTCGCTTCGCTCGTCGGTTGCATGACCTGAAGACCGAGCCAGCCGATGACCGGCCCCAACACCCAGTCTGGCTCGATGAGGCTTCGCGGAGATCGACCCAGACCAGGTGGCGCTCCGCTTCGGACCGGTCATGCGGTCTCCCCGATGAGCTGGTCCATCGTCTGCGCGAAGCCGCGCCAGACCTTGCCGGACTCGGCGAGCTGGGCCCGGCCGGCGGCGTTGAGCGCGTAGTACTTGCGGTGCGGGCCGGACTCGCTGGGCACCACGTAGGTGGTGAGCGACCCGGCCTGGAACAGCCGGCGGAGGGTGCCGTAAACCGACGCGTCGCCGACGTCGTCGAGGCCCGCCGAGCGCAGTCGGCGCAGGATGTCGTACCCGTAACCGTCCTCGTCCCGCAGCACGGCGAGGACGGCGAGGTCGAGCACCCCCTTCAGCAGCTGGGTGGTGTCCACGGCAAGCAGAGTAGTACGCAATGCACAGTAGTATCAAGCGCGGAGCACCTGGGCACGCAAAAGGCGGCCCGCCCGGAGCGGACCGCCTCGCGGTGTCGTGGGGCTTCCGTGGGCTTGCTCGGCCCTACTTGGCGTCGCCGAGGCAGAGCGCCTGGCCGCTGGCGTCGTTGGGGCCCTGCCAGAGCACACGGTTGGCGCCCTGATCGATGAACTCGTCGCACACGGTGGGGTTGTCCTTGAGCGCCTCGGCCTTCGGCACGCCCTCCTTGATGCCGACGACCTTGTACTTCGCGGTCGAGTCGTCGCACTTGACGATCTTCACGTTGACGCTCTTCGACGTCGAGTCGTTGATGTCGTCGCCGGCGAGGCAGTCGCCGACCTTGGCGTTCGTCGAGCTGCTGCTGACGATGTCGTCCCAGGTGCCCTTGGCGAAGAAGAAGACGCCGCCGCAGCACAGGACCGCCAGGAGCAGGATGACGCCGAGGATGATCAGGATGATCTTGCCGGCGCTGCTCTTCTTCGGGGGCGGCGGCGGGGCGCCGAACGGAGCACCGTACGGAGCGCCGGGCGCGCCCGGGCCGGGGGCGCCGTACGCCGGAGGCTGGTCATAGGGCGAGCCCGACGTCGGGTACGGCGCGCCGGAGGACGGCGGACCGTAGGGGGGCTGGTCACCGCCCGGCGGCGGGTAACCCCCGCCACCTGGAGGCGGATAGCTGCCGGGTGGCGGGTACTGATCAGACATGCGTTTCCTTCCGGGGTATGCCGCAAAGATCACCCTAGCGGGCCGAAAGGGGGTTGAGCTTGGCAAACCGACCCCCGGCCTGCTGGACCGGCTCACGATAGCTGTAGAGCACCAATATGCGCAGCACCGAGCGTGCTCGTATTACGGTGTGCGCCGTGACCGATCTCTTGAAACGACTCGCCGCGGCGCCCGGTGTGTATCGCGGACGCGGTGACGGGCTGGAGTCCGGGCCCTTCGTCGCCCGCATCAAGGTGACCTCCGTGGTGCGCGGCAACGCCATCACGCTGGACTACGAGGCGGTCAGCGACAGCAAGGGACTGCAGCACGTCGAGCACACGATCCTCACCGCGAGCGAGGCCGGCCGGCTGGAGCTGCACGTCACGTGCCTTGAGCTGCCCGGCGTCACCCGTTTCGTGCAGAGCGAGCCGGGGGTGTTCAACGCCTACGAGGGCGCCCTGCCGGCCAAGATCATCATCACGATGCCGAGTGACGGCGTCCTCACGTACGGCTGGTGGTGGTCCCGCGACGACGCCGAGCCCCGGGAACAGTCCCGAGCAGAGGTCCGCCGGACCGGGTGACCTGCGCTGACGCAAATCCGACAGCGACCGCTCAGGCCAGTGACAGGGCGATTCCGTCCAGGATGTCCGACTCGGACGCAATGACCGAGTCGGCGCCGGATCGCTCGACGATGATCCGCAGGATCAGCGCCCCCGCGCCGATCACGTCGGCGCGGCCGGGGTGCATGACCGGGCTGGCCAGCCGCTGCTCCGCGCTCTTCGCCAGCAGGTCGGCGGTCACCTTGGCGACGTCGGCGGCGGAGATCCGGGCCCGGTGGATGCGCCGGGGGTCGTACTCCGGCAGCCCGAGCGCGAGCGCGGCCACCGTCGTCACCGAGCCGGCCAGGCCGACGAGCGTGTGCGCCCGGGTGCCCCGCACCGCGGCGAGCGCCCGGTCGACGGCGGCGGTGATGTCGGCCTCGGCCGCCGCCACCTGCTCCGGCGTGGGCGGATCGGCGCGCAGGTGCCGCTCCGTCATCCGCACGCAGCCGATGTCAACGCTCAGCGCCGCGTCCACGCCGTCGGTGCCGACGACGAACTCCGTCGAGCCCCCGCCGATGTCCACCACCAGGAACGGCGGCTGCGCGGTCAGGCCGCGCACCGCGCCGGCGAAGGACAGCCGGGCCTCCTCGTCGCCGGTGATCACCTCGGGCTCGAAGCCGAGCGTGTCGAACACCATCGCGCGGAAGTCGGCCGCGTTCTCGGCGTCGCGGGAGGCGCTGGTGGCCACCATGCGGGCCGCGTCGACGCCCGACGTCGCGATGTCCGCCGCGTAGTCGGCCAGGGCGAGCCGGGTCCGCTCGATGGCCGCCGGGGCCAGCCGGCCGGTCTGGTCGACGCCCTCGCCGAGCCGGACGATCCGCATCTGACGGGTCACGTCCGAAATTTCCGACGTTTCGCTGACATCCGCGATCAGGAGCCGGACGGAGTTGGTGCCGCAGTCGATCGCCGCCACTCGCTTCACGATCGGTAAGCCTACAAATGCAGCAGCATCCGGTGGTTGCCGAGGGTGTTCGGCTTGACCCGCTCCAGGTCGAGGAACTCCGCGACGCCCTCGTCGTAGGAGCGCAGCAGCTCCTCGTACACCTGATGGGTGACCGGCGTCCCGTCGATCGGCACGAAGCCGAACGAGCCGAAGAAGTGCGTCTCGAACGTCAGCACGAACACCCGGCGCACGCCGATTTCCCGGGCCGCGTCCAGCAGCTCGGCGACGATCCGGTGCCCGATCTTGTGCCCGCGCAGCAGCGGGTCTACCGCCACCGTGCGCACCTCGGCCAGGTCCTCCCACATCACGTGCAGGGCGCCGCAGCCGACGATCGTGCGGTCGCTCTGCCGCTCGGCCACCCAGAACTCCTGGACGGCCTCGTAGAGCGCGACGGTGGGCTTGGACAGCAGCCGGCGGTCCGCGACGTACATCGCGACGAGCCGCCGAATCCCCCGCACGTCGGCGGTTCGCGCCCGCCGAACGGTTACCTCCATGGCCGTAAGGGTAGTGGCGCGGGGATGTGGCATCTGACACGCGACCGGGTGCTGATGATCACCGCTGCGGTGATGACGGTGGTGGCCTGCACGATGACGGTCCTGTACGTGACCAAGGGCGACGAGAGCCCCCAGCCGGCGCGGTTGGCGGGCACCAACGGGCCGACCGCGGCGGCGAAGACCACCCCGAGCATCCACGCCACGGCGGCGCCCGGGACGGTCAAGGCCGCGTACGCGGTGCGCAGCCAGTGGAAGGACGGCTTCAACGCCGAGGTGACGCTCACCAACCTGGGCAGCCAGCCCCTGATGGGGTGGACGGTCCAGTTGGACCTGCCCAAGAGCGTCGACGTGACCTCGACGTGGGGCGCCAAGGCGGAGCTGCAGCCGGGCCGGCTCGTGCTGCGCTCGCAGGCGTACAACACCTATCTCGAGGCCGGCGGGGCCATCCGGATGGGCTTCGAGGCCAAGGGCGCGGCCGTGCAGCCGACGAGTTGCTCGGTGAACGGGTCGCCCTGCTGACACATTGTTGCCCGGACGGCCGGGCGGCCCCACATTGTGCGAATGAACCGAACCGCATCCCGGCTGCTCGCCACGGCCACCGCAATCGTGCTCGGCGCCGGCGCGCTGGGCTGCGGCGTGCTCGGCAAGGTCAAGCAGGCCGTCGACAACGTCTCCGCGATCTCCAAACTCTCCGACCGACTCGGCAAGTCCGGTGAGCTGACCTTCACCGCCGAATACAAGAACATCGACGGCTCCAAGGACGACGGGAAGACCACGACCGTCGTGCAGCAGCCGCCGAAGGCCGCCTACCTGGGCACCGAGGGGCGGTTCATCCTCACCGACGACACGCTGTACAACTGCGCGGGCAAGCCCGGCGCCAAGCTCGTATGCCACAAGAGCCCGGTGCAGACCGGACAGCTGTCGAAGTCCGACCAGGCCACGTACCTCTCGGCGGTAGCCGGCGGCGGGTTCGTCAACGCCGAGATGGCGCTGGCGCTCATGACCGCCGCCGCCGTCGTGCCGGGCGTCAAGATCGTCGAGAGCACCGCGACGATCGCGGGTCAGAAAAGCGACTGTCTCGATGTGACGGGCATCCCTCGCGACGCCGACCCCAACGCGGTCACCGCGAAGGAGTTCCACGTCTGCGTCTCGGAGAACGGCCTGCTCACGCGGTTCAAGGGGGTCGGCACGGACGACAAGCCGCTCGGCGTGGAGCTGACGAAGTACAGCGACAAGGTCGACCCGCAGGCGTTCGTACCCCCGAAGGGCGCCCAGATCATCGAGGGCACCGCCCCGCCTGTACCGAGCAAGTGACGTACCTTGTCGGGGTGTTGACGCCACCCGCTGGGCTCCCCGAGGACACGCTCAGGGCGATGCTCGCGAGGAAGTGGGGCATTCCCGTCAAGTCGCTCACATACCGGCCCGTGGGGTTCGGCAGTCACCACTGGGAGCTCGTGGACACCACGGGCTCCCGGTGGTTCGTCACCGTCGACGAGCCGGCCGACCCGGCGAAGCTGGACGCCTCGCTCCGCGTCGCGGCCGATCTCTACGCCACCGGCCACACGTTCGTCGTCGCACCGGTGCCCACCGCCGGCAGCGGGTCCACCATGCGCAGTGGGCCGTTCACGATCGCCGTCTACCCGTTCGTCGACGGCGCGAGCTTCGAGTGGAACGCCTTCACCGGGCCCGCGCACCGACAGGCCACGCTCGACATGATCATCCGGCTGCACACCGCGCCGCCGATCGCGCGCCGCCACGCACGGGTGGACGACTTCGCCGTGCCGCACCGCGACGAGGTCGAGGCGGCGCTGCGCCGGCCCGGCGCCGAGTGCGGGCCCTACGCGGTGCCGGCCGCCGACCTGCTCGCCGAGCACCGCCGGCCGCTGGAGCGGGTGCTGGCCCGCTACGACGAGCTGGTGCTGGAGAGCCGCGCGGAGCCGGTGCGGGCGGTGCTCACCCACGGTGAGCCGCACTCCGGCAACACCATGCGCACCCCGACCGGGTGGCGGCTCATCGACTGGGACACCGTGCTCGTCTCGCCGCCGGAACGGGACCTGTGGCTGATCGAGCCCGGCGACGGGTCGATCTTCGCCGCCTACGCCGAGGCCACGGGCGTGCTCGTCCGCCCCTCGACGATCATGCTGTTTCAGCTGCGCTGGGCGCTGGCCGACATCGCCGTCGAGGTGCGCCGCTTCCGCCGCCCGCACACCGGCACCCAGGACGACGCCGAGGGCTGGGAGATCCTGCGCTCAGTCGTCACCAGCATCGAATGAGTTCGCCCCGTCGATCGAGACGCACGGCCCCGCCTTCCACCACTCACCCGCGAGCTCCCGGGTCTCGTCCCCGAAGGGGTTGACGCCCGGACCGACCGCGAGGGCGTGGCCGAGGTGCACGTGCAGGCACTTCACCCGGGTCGGCATGCCGCCTGCGGACACCCCGGCGATCTCCTCGACGTGCCCGACCTGCTCGCGGCGGCGCAGGTAGTCCTCGTGCGCGCGCGCGTACTGCGCGGCCAACTCCGGGTCCTCGGCCAGCCGGGCGCCCATCTCGCGCATCAGCCCGGACGACTCGAGCCGGCTGCACTCGTGCACCGCCCGGGGACAGGTGAGGTAGAACAGCGTCGGGAACGGCGTGCCGTCGGGCAGCCGCGGCGTGGTCTCCACGACGTCGGGCAGGCCGCACGGGCAGCGGTGCGCGACCGCGCGGGTGCCCCGGGGCGTGCGGCCGAGCTGCGCCGCGACCACCGCGAGATCCTCCTCGGTGGCTTTCACGGGTTCCCCGGCATGCACGCTGTCGAATTCCGTCACCGCTTGTCCGCCGCCTCGACGCTCGACCACAGCTTGCCGTACCAGGGCCGGGGCGGCTTCGGCGCGCCCGGCAGGTCTGCGGGGTCGGTCTCCTGGCTGTTGGCCGGGTCGACGACCACGTAGGGCTTCTCGCCGGGCAGCACCATGTGCAGCCGCTGGCGGGCCTGGGAGATCACGTATTCGGGATCGTCCCACTTCTTCGCCCGCGCCTCCATCTCGGCGACCTTGACGCTCTGCCGCTGCTGGCTCTCCTCCAGCGACTGGATCTCGGCCTGCTGGGCGAGGTACACCCGGACCGGATAGGCGTAGGCGAGCAGCAGCACCAGCAGCACGATGCTGAGCAGGACGGCCCGGCTGGTGAAGCGGCTCGGCTGCGGCGCCCGGGTGCGCATCGCGGCGCCGTTGGTGGTGACGGCCCGCCGGGCCACCATCGGGCGGGAGGGCGCACGCCCCGCACCGGCGCGCGGGCCGCCATGCTGGCCCCTCGGCGCCGAGCCGCGGGAGCCCGCACCGCGTCCACCCGGCCCACCCGGGCCAGCCGGCCTGGTGCGCTGCTGCATGCCCTCCCCCAAGGTCCGAACGACCCGCGGCCCGCGCATCACGCGAGGGCCGCGGGCGATCAAGAACGGTTAACGGTACCGCGGGAAGGCCCCGCGCCCCGCGTAGCGCGCCGCGTCGTCGAGCTCGTCCTCGATGCGCAGCAGCTGGTTGTACTTCGCGACCCGCTCGGAGCGGGCCGGCGCGCCGGTCTTGATCTGGCCGCTGCCAACGGCGACGGCGAGGTCGGCGATCGTGGTGTCCTCGGTCTCGCCCGAGCGGTGGCTCATCATCGTGCGGAACCCGGCGCGGTGGGCCAGGTCGACGGCGTCGAGCGTCTCGGTGAGCGAGCCGATCTGGTTCACCTTCACCAGGACCGCGTTGGCGGTCTGGGTGGCGATGCCCCGGGCGATGCGCTGCGGGTTGGTGACGAACAGGTCGTCGCCGACGATCTGGATGCGCCCGCCGAGCGCGTCGGTCATCGCCTTCCAGCCGTCCCAGTCCTCCTCGGACAGCGGGTCCTCGATGGAGACGATCGGGTAGGCGTCCACGAGAGAAGAGTAGTAAGCGATCATCTCCTCGGACGACTTGCTGCCGCCCTCGAAGCCGTAGCCGCCGTCCTTGAAGAACTCGGTGGCGGCCACGTCGAGCGCGAGCACGACGTCGCTGCCCAGCGAGTAGCCGGCCTTCTCCACGGCCTCCGCGATCAGGTCGAGCGCGGCGGCGTTGGTCGGCAGGCTCGGGGCGAAGCCGCCCTCGTCGCCCAGGCCGGTGGCCAGGCCCTTCTTCTTCAGCACCGACTTGAGCGTGTGGTACACCTCGGCGCCGGTGCGCAGCGCCTCGCGGAACGTCGGGGCGCCGATCGGCGCGATCATGAACTCCTGGATGTCCACGTTGGAGTCCGCGTGCGCGCCGCCGTTGAGGATGTTCATCATCGGCACCGGCAGGACGTGCGCGTTGGGGCCGCCCAGGTACTTGAACAGGCTCAGGCCGGCCGAGTCGGCGGCGGCCTTGGCCACCGCGAGCGAGACGCCGAGGATCGCGTTGGCGCCGAGCTCCGACTTCTCCGGGGTGCCGTCGAGGTCGAGCATGGCCTGGTCGACGAGGCGCTGCTCGGTGGCGTCGAAGCCGCGGACGGCCTCGGCGATGCGCTCGTTGACGTTCTCGACGGCCCGCTCGACACCCTTGCCGAGGTAGCGCTTGCTGTCGCCGTCGCGCAGCTCGTTGGCCTCGAAGGCGCCGGTGGAGGCGCCCGAGGGGACCGCCGCCCGGGCCAGGGTGCCGTCGTCGAGAACGACCTCGACCTCGACCGTCGGGTTGCCCCGCGAGTCCAGGATCTCCCGCGCGCCGATTGCTTCGATAGTGGCCACTGTCGTGTCACTCCCTGCAGAAAAAAGTTTGGTCGGCCGCCACGGTGCGGCACCTCAGAGCCTATCGCCCGGGCGGATCTTGCTTGCGCTACGGGTTGAGATTCAGCAGCGTGCGCAGGTGGCGGGGCGGAGGCGAGCCGTGCGCCAGCATCCGGTCGTGCCAGTCGCGGAGCGTGACGTTCGCCGGCCGTTCATCGGCGATCTGCCGGACCTCGGTGTAGCCCACGAAGTACGTCGAGAGCTGCGTCGAGCTCAGCAGCGCGCGCCGCCACTTGCCGGCCGCCTCACCCTCCTCCTGGAAGCCGCGCTCCATCATGAGCGCCATCGCCTCGTCCTCGGTCATCCCGTCGCAGTGCACCCGCTGGTCGATGATCGCGTTGATGCTCATCCGCAGCTGCATCTTGAGCTGCTGCAGGCGCACCGGGAGCCCGCCGAAGCCGCGGTCGGCCATGAGCTCTTCGGCGTAGACCGCCCAGCCCTCCACGAACGGCCCCGACCAGCCGATCGCCCGCGCCCGCGTGCGGCCGCGGAACCGGCGCGCGTGCGCCAGCTGCAGGAAGTGCCCCGGCGTCGCCTCGTGCACGGTCAGGTCACGCAGCATGTGGCTGTTGTACTCGCGGTAGAACGACGCCACCCGCTCCGCCGACCAGTCCGCCGGGGTCGGCGAGATGCAGAAGAACGTCGGCAGCTCGGCCGGCTCCAGCAGGCCCGGCGGGTCGCAGTACGCCACCGCCACCCCCCGCGCGAACTCCGGCATCTCCATGATCACCAGCGGGTCGTCGATCAGCGTCACCAGCTCGTGGTCCCGCACGAACGCGGTCGCCTCGTCCAGCGACACCTTCGCGAGTTCGACGATCGTGTCGTTGTCCGGCACGTCGGCGGCCGCGCGGGCCAGCGCCTCCCGCACCGTCTCCGTCGACTCCGCCCCGCCGGTCAGCTCCGCCGCCACGGCCCGCAGCTCGCCGCTCACCCGCTCGAGGTTGGCCTCGGCGCGCTCGAGCACCGTTCGCGCGCCGAGCTCGGTGTCCAGCGTGTGCCACAGCCGCGCCTCCCACAGCCGCCGCCCCAGCCGCGGGTCGCGCTCGGCCGACTCCCCAGCCTGCTCCAGCCGCCCGCGCAGCCACTCCGCGAAGGCGTCGAGCTCGGCCGCGGCCCGCTCCTGCGCCGGCGCGACCACCTCGGCCATGCCGGGCGCCTCCTTGAACAGCTCGCCGAGATCCTCGCGCACCAGCCGCGCGGTCCCGGCGAACTGCCCGATCGCCGTCTCCACATGCACCCGGGGCGAGTCACCGAGCACCTCCCGCGCCGTCGCGAGCGAGTCGGGAATCGCCGACAGCCGCGCGGCGATCGACACGAGCCGCTGCTCCGCCGGCGCGAACGGCCGCGAGATGAGCCCGTGCAGCAGGGTGCCGGGGTTGTGCACGAGCGGGTTCCACTCGTGCTCACGGATCTCGGACCGCTCGAACAGCATGCGCTCGACCCGGGCGAGCAGCACCGCGTGGTCGACCTGGTCCTGCACGCCGAGCTCGTCGACGTCGACCTGGCTCAGCGCCGCGGAGGCGTCGCGCAGCATCTCGACGTCGGAGGCCACCCCGTCGGTGGAGTAGTCGGGCAGCCGGTCGTCAAAGCGGTGGTCGCCCGCGCTGGCGGCGAGCCCGGGCGCACACTCGAGCAGCGCGTCGGCGATGTGCTCGGCTAGTGGCACGAAATCCTGGGACATGCCTCGACGTTATCGTCTGCCCGGCCACCCGGCGGCCCGCCTCGCACTCCGGCGCGTGATATGTCGGATATGCCTGGCGCGCCAGCGCCGGACATATCCGGAATCCCCGCAGCAACGGCAACCGCCGCGGGCGCGGTCAGAGCAGCAGGGCCAGCGTGCGCACCGCGGTCGTGAGCTCGTGCGGCGTGTGTGCCGCGTAGCCCAGCACCAGCCCGCCCGGCCCGCCCTTGCGCATGCGCAGGGTCGAGAGCGCCAGCGGGCCCAGGCCAGCCTCGGCCGCGCGCTCGGCCAGGGCCACGTCGTCCACGCCCGGCGGCAGCTCCACCACAAGGTGCAGGCCCGCCGCGATGCCGCCGATCCGCGCCCTCGGCAGATACCGCCGCAAGGCCGCCACCACCGCATCGCGGCGCTCCCGGTGCAGGCGGCGGGCCCGGCGCAGGTGGCGGTCGTACCCGCCGCCGGCCAGAAACTCGGCGAACGCCAGCTGCTGCAGCGCCGGGCCGCCGTTGTCGGCGTCGTGCTTGGCCGCGCACAGGTCCGGCAGCCAGGCGACGGGGGCGGCCAGCCAGCCCAGCCGCAGGCCGGGGGCCAGCACCTTGCTCACCGAGCCGACCAGCGCCACCCGGTCGGGGGCCAGGCCCTGCAGGCACGCGACCGGCTCGCGGTCGTAGCGGTGCTCGGCGTCGTAGTCGTCCTCGACCACGAGGCCGTCGACGCGCCTCGCCCAGGCGATCACCTCGGCGCGGCGGCCCGGTGCGAGCACCACGCCGGTCGGGAACTGGTGCGCGGGGGTGAGCACGACCGCCCGGACGCGGGTGCGCGCCAGCGCGGCCACGTCGATGCCGTCCTCGTCGACCGGGACGGGTACCACGTCCAGGCCCAGGCGCACGAGGTGATCGCGCAGCGCGGCCGGGCCGGGGTCCTCCAGGGCGATGCGACGGGCGCCCCGGGCCAGCAGCACCCGCGCCAGCAGGGCCAGGCTCTGGGTCACGCCGGCGGTGACGATGAGGCCGTCCGGCGGTACCAGGGCGGCGCGCACCCGGCCGAGGTAGCCCGCGAGCTCGGTGCGCAGACGGGGCACGCCGGTCGCGTCGGCGTAGTCGAAGTCGGCGTCCAGCGCGCCGGTCAGGGCGGTCTCGTACGCGCGGCGCCACGCCGTACGCGGGAAGGCGCCCAGGTCCGGCACCCCCGGCCGCAGCGGGGCCACCGCGGTGCGCCGCTGGGAGGCGTCGCCGCGCTGGCGGGGCACGGCGGTCACCACTTCGGCGACGACCGTGCCCGAGCCGCGCCGGCTGACCAGCCGCCCCTCGGCGGCGAGCTGCTCGTAGGCGCCGACCACCAGGCCGCGGGACACGCCCAGGTCGGCGGCGAGGTCCCGGGTCGAGGGCAGCCGGGTGCCGGGCGCGAGCCGGCCGCGGGTGATCGCCTCCCGCAGCGCGCCGACGAGCTGCTCACCCACGCGCGGGCGGGTGCGGTCCAGCTCGACCAACGCCTCCCAAACCGACAAAGTGGCCCTCCAAAAGCAGCTTTCAGTGGCACTGTAGCGTGGACCACTGGCGCTCGTAAGTTTCTGCTCATGCCCCGCCGCTACGCCGCGTACTGCGTGCTGACCTGCGCGATTCTCGGCGGCTCGTTCACCGTGAGCCGCTCGATCGTCGACTATCCGATCCTCACCGGCCAGGCGCTCCGGTACGCCCTCGCCGCCCTCGCCCTGTTCGCCCTCGCCGCGCGTGGCGAGTCGAGAAGACCGACCGCGCGGGAGCTCGGCCGGCTGGCGCTGGTCGCGGCGACCGGCCTCGTCGCGTTCAACGTCCTGCTGCTCTTCGCGCTGCGGCACGCCGATCCCGCGGTCATCGCCACCATCGTGGGGGTGAGCCCGCTGCTGCTCGCGCTGCTCGGCCCGCTGCAGGCTCGCCGCCGCCCGGCGCCCCGGCTGCTCGGCGCCGCCGCGGTGGTCGTGGCGGGCGCGGCGCTGGTCTCGGGCTTCGGGGCGCACGACCGGGAAGGCCTGGTCGCGGCGGTCGGGGTGCTGTGCTGCGAGGCCGCTTTCTCACTGCTGGCGGCGCCGCTGCTGCCCCGGCTCGGGCCGGTGCGCGTGTCGGCGTGGAGCACGGCGCTGGCGGTACCGATCCTGCTGCTGACCCTGCCGCTCACCGGCGAGCGCCCCCGCCTGCCCGACTTGGGCGAGGCGGCCGCGCTCGCCTTCCTGGGGCTGGTCCTGACCGTGGTCGCGTTCGTGTGCTGGTACACCGGCGTCGCGGGCCTCGGCGTGGACCGGGCCGGGGTGTTCCTGGCGCTGGTGCCGGTGTGCGCCCTGATCACCACGTCCCTCGTGGACCGGGCCGAGCCCGGGCCGGCCAAGGTGGCCGGCGTCCTGCTGGTCGGCGCCGGCCTCGTGCTGGCGGCCCGGCGTGTCAACCAGGATCCGGCGCCGGCCGCGGCGGAGCGCCAGGGCCGCGAGCTACCGGTGCGCTGAGGCCGCCATCGGCCCGTAGTAGGCGTCCCGCGCGAGCGACGAGCGGAACGCGGCGAGCACGTCCGTGCGATGCGCCTTGGGGATCTAGGGGATGGGGCGCGGGTCGAGCCAGCCGTGGCTGCCCAGGTAGCGCAGCACCGTCGTCACGGCCTCGCCCTGGGACAGGTTCGTCGTGTCGATCGTGAGCTCGGCGTCGAGCGGCTCCTCGTACGGGTCGTCGATGCCCGTCATGCCCTTGATCAGGCCGGCGCGGGCCTTCGCGTACAGCCCCTTGCGGTCGCGGCGTTCGCACTCGGCCAGCGGGGTCGCCACGTGCACCAGCACGAAGCCCGCGCCCGCGTTGTGGGCGAACTGGCGCGCCGCCGCGCGGGCGTCGCGGTACGGGGCGATCGGGCAGCAGATCGTCACCCCGCCGTGCCGGCCGACCTCGGCGGCGACCCAGCCGATGCGGCGGATGTTCGTGTCGCGGTCCTCGGCGGAGAAGCCCAGGCCGGCCGAGAGGTGCCGGCGCACGATGTCGCCGTCGAGGAGGGTCACGGTGCGCTCGCCGGTCTCCAGCAGCGCGTCGGCCAGGCCGGTCGCCATCGTGGACTTGCCCGAGCCGGACAGGCCGGTGAAGAAGACCACGAGGCCGCGCTGGCGGCGGGGCGGGCGGGCGCGGGCGAGCTCGCGCGCCACGGCCGGGGGCGTGTGCCACTCGGGCAGGATCGTGCCGCGGTCGAGGTGGTCGTCGATCTCGGCGAAGGTCAGCGGAAGGCGGCGGTGCCGGGGCGGGATGTCGTCGAGCGAGCGCCACTGGCCGTCGCGGCCGTCGTAGGCGAGCTCGCGGGGCACCAGCACCCGCAGGCCGCCGCCGGAGAGCATGGACTCGCTCGACGCGAGCAGGTGCGTGACGCCGTAGGCGGCGGCGACCCGGGTGCGCAGCATGGCGTCGCGGATGTCGTCGCCGTCGTGGCAGGGCAGCGGCAGCGCCACGATCGTCGAGGCCGGCATCCGGTCGCGGGCGGCCAGCACGCAGCGCACGAGCGACTCCGGGGCCAGGCCGTCGGGGCCCGGGCCGTCGACGGGCACGAGGACGACCAGGTGCGCGGCGAGCGTACGGGCGGCGCGGGCGATCTGCGCGAGCTGGGGGCGGTGCAGTGGGCGGTCGGCGATGACGCCGAGGATGCGGCCCGGCGGCAGCGAGCCGCGCACCTCCGCAGGGGTGCGGCGCATCCGGCGGAACGCGCCGTGACCGCCGTCGCCGAGGCGGCGGACGCGGCCCGCGACGCCGAGCGTGGTCTTGCGCGCCGGGTAGAGCTCGGTCGCGTCCAGCGCCGCGACGGGTGCGCCCTCGAGGTCGGCGAGGATCAGCACCCGCCGCAGCGGGTTGGTCACGTCGAGCTGCTCGGCGAGGGTGCGGGGCAGCTCCAGGGTCACCGGCACCGGCCAGGTCGTGCCGTCGGCGAGCCGGCCGGTGCGGCGCAGCGCGATGAGGTCTCCCGAGCCCAGGAAGCCGGTCAGGGGCGTGTACGCGCCCGAGAGCAGCAGCTCCAGGTCGGCGAGCTCGGACGGTTTCGGCGTATACGTCGGGGCGTCGCGCAACACTTCGTCCGGCAACGCCCATCCATCGACTGCCCAACCGTTCACAGACACGCCCGCAAGCCTGCCACAGCGGTCATCCGGTGTTGCGCATGCCCGCCGCGATGCCATTGATCGTGGTCAGCAGGGCTCGCTCCAGCGCCGGGTCCGGCGAGGAGCGCCGGCCGCCGGGCCAGGCGCCGCTGTCCGCGGTCTTGCTCGCGCGGTACTGTCCGAGCAGCGTCACCTGCAGATGGTGCAGCGGCTGCAGGTAGCTGTCGCGGACGCCGAGGGTGCGCTGGAGCACCGGCTGGCGGTCGAGCAGCCCGGCCTCGCCGGTGATGGCGAGCACCTCGGCCACGGTCCGCTCGTATTCCTCGCTGATCACGTCGAAGATCGGCCGCAGCGGGCCGGGCACGAGCGTCTCGACATACCGCGACGCGATCTCCAGGTCGGTCTTGGCCAGCATCATCTCGACGTTGGACAGGAACGTGGCGAAGAAGTGCCACTTCTCGTGCATCTCGCGCAGCACGTCGGCGAGGCCGGCCTCGCGGGCCGCCTGCAGGCCGCTGCCCACGCCGAACCAGCCGGGCACGATCTGGCGCGACTGGGTCCAGCCGAACACCCACGGGATGGCCCGCAGGCCGGACAGGCCGGCGTCGGCGTTGGGCCGCTTGGCCGGGCGCGAGCCGATGTTGAGCGCGCCGAGCAGCTCGGTCGGGGTGGCCGCCCAGAAGTACGCGGGCAGGTCCGGATTCTCCACCAGGGCCCGGTAGTTGGCGAACGCGGCGGAGGAGACGGTCTCCATCGCGGCGTCCCAGCGGGCCAGGGACTCGGCGGGCTGGCGCGGCTCGGTGTGCAGCAGCGCGCTCTGCAGCACCGCGGCCAGCGTGAGCTCGAGGTTTTCCCGGGCCAGGGCGGGCAGCGTGTACTTGTCGGAGATGACCTCGCCCTGCTCGGTCACCTTGATCGCGCCGTCGAGCGTGCCCCACGGCTGGGCCAGGATCGCCTCGTGGGTGGGGCCGCCGCCGCGCCCGACGGTGCCGCCGCGGCCGTGGAACAGGCGCAGCCGCACGCCGTGGCGGGCCGCGACGTCGCGCAGCTGCCGCTGGGCCTTGTGGATCATCCACTGCGAGGTGGTGATGCCGGCGTCCTTGTTGGAGTCGGAGTAGCCGAGCATGACCTCCTGCACGTCGCCGCGGGCGCGGACGATGGCGCGGTACACCGGGATCGACAGCAGGTCGTCGAGCAGCTCGCCGGCCATCTCCAGCTCCCGCGCCTGCTCCAGCAGCGGCGCGAAGCCGATGCGGGCGCGGGCCGACTCCATCGAGGCGCCGCCGAAGCCGGCCCCGGCGCTGACCTCGACCAGGCCCCACTCGCGGGCCAGCACGACCGCGGCCAGCACGTCGTCGATGCCCTGGGTCATGGAGATGATGTACGTCTCGATGACCTCGGGGCCGAAGCGCTCCTGCACCTCGCGGATCGCGGCGAACACGTCGAACGTCTTGCGCGCGCTGTCGGTCAGGCCGGTGTCGCGGGTGGCCAGCGGCCGGCGCCCGTTGAGCTCGTCGATGAGCAGCTGGCGGCGCGCGTCGCGGTCCAGCGCGCCGTAATCGACCTCGCCGACCCGGCGGTACAGCTGGGAAAGGACCTCGTGATGCGCGTCGGCGTGCTCGCGGACGTCCAGCGTGGCCAGCTGCAGGCCGAACGCGGACAGCGTGCGGATCGCGGACGCGAGCTTGCCGGTCGCGGCGAGCTGGCCGCCGTTGCGCGCCAGCGACGCCCGCATCAGCTCGAGGTCGGCGATGAGCTCGCCGGTGCCGAGGTAGTCGCGGCCGGGCTTGTGCGGTGTGCCGGTGGCCAGGCGGGTCCGGGTTTGGCCGAGCTTGAGCCGGATGCAGCGCAGCTTGAGCCGGTAGGACTCCTCCATGTTGACCCGGCGGTAGCGGGCCGGCAGCTCCGGCAGGTTGTCCAGGTCGGCGGCGAGGCTCGCGGAGAGGTCCAGCGACACCCCGCGCAGGCGCTTGGAGACCGAGACCTCGTCGATCAGGCCGTCGATCACGCTCTCGGCCATGCGGATGCCGTACTCGTGCTGGATGAGCAGCACGTCCCGGGTCACCGCCGGGGTCACGAACGGGTTGCCGTCGCGGTCGCCGCCGATCCACGAACCGAAGGTCAGCGGCCGCGCCGTCGGCGGCAGCTGTACGCCGAGATCGCGCAGCGTCTCGTAGAGGTCGTCGAGGACCTGCGGCGCGGCGCCCTCGGCCAGGTCGGCCAGGTAGTACACGGCGTTGCGGGCCTCGTCGCTGGGCTCCGGCCGCTCCAGGCGCAGCTCGTCCGTCTGCCAGAGCAGGTCGAGCAGCTCGGCGAGGCGCCGGTCGGTGCGCGCGGTGCGGGTCTTGTCCGGCTCCGCCGAGCCGTCCAGCGCGGTCGCCACGGCCTCGGCGTCGAGCTCGTCGCCGACGGCGCGCAGCTTGGTCAGGATCGAGCGGCGCGCGGCCTCGGTGGGGTGCGCGGTGAACACCGGACGGACGGCGAGCCTGGAGGCGATCGAGCCGATCTCGCGGACGCCGACGCCGCGGTCGGCGATGAGCTTCGCGGCCCGCTCCAGCCAGCCGCCCTCGCGGACGCGGATCCGGCGCAGCTCGCGCGCGCGGTGGACCTGCTCGGTGATGTTGGCGAGGTGGAAATACGTCGAGAAGGCGCGCGCCAGCTGCGTGCCCGTCACCACGTCGAGCCCGTGCAGCCGCTCGGCGGCCGCCTCCGGGTCGGTGCGGACCAGCGCGCGGACCTCCTCGACGAGGTCGAGCAGCTGCTGGCCGTCCTGACGGACGAGACTCTGGCCGAGCAGGGAGCCGAGCCGGCGGACATCGGCGCGCAGCGCAGCGTCGGCGATCGACGCTTCGTGGACCTCAGCAGACATGTTCCTGTCCCCTCCCAAGTATGGCTCTCCTCGGCTGGGGGACGGCGCTGTCCGTTTTCTGCCCGTATCGGTTTCTGTCCGGATTGCTTCCACGGCATCGTATCGGCTCGCACGACGCGCTGTAGTGCCGCGGTGAGTCACGTCTCAAGATCTCACCCGGTGTTCACACGGCTTCGCCCCCGGCTTTTCTGTCATACCCGCCGGATAGTCTGGTACCCGCATCGACCACCCCCGCCCTGTCTGGGCGCGGGGCTGTTTGCCGTGCAGCGTCAACACCAGAAGTAGTGGGTGCATATCACCATGAAGCTTGCCGGTCTCATCGCCGCCGCCCTCGACGATCCCGCCCTCGCCCGCGCGCGTGACCTCGCCCGCGCCGGGCACGCCGACCAGGTCGACCTGACCGGGCCGGCGGCCCTGCGCGCCTTCGTGACCGCCGCGATCGCCGCCGAGCGGCCGGTGCTGGCGGTGACCGCCACCGGGCGCGAGGCCGAAGACCTGGCGGGCGCCCTGGGCTGCCTGCTCGAGCCGGACTCCGTCGCGGTGTATCCGTCCTGGGAGACGCTGCCGCACGAGCGGCTCTCCCCCCGCTCCGACACGGTCGGCCGGCGCCTGGCCGTGCTGCGCCGGCTCGCCCACCCGACCGCGGCGGCGCCCCGCCCGCGGGTGGTCGTCGCGCCGGTCCGCTCGGTGCTGCAGCCGCAGCTCAAGGGCCTGGGCGACCTGGAGCCGATCGAGCTTCGGCCGGGTGGCTCGGCCGACCTCGACGCGCTGACCGTCCGGCTGGCCGAGCTCGCCTACACCCGGGTCGACCTGGTCACCAAGCGCGGCGAGTTCGCGGTCCGCGGCGGCATCCTCGACGTGTTCCCGCCGACCGAGGAGCACCCGCTGCGCGTGGAGTTCTGGGGTGACGAGGTCGAGGAGATCCGCTCGTTCGCGGTGGCCGACCAGCGCACGATCGAGAAGGCCGACCGGCTCTGGGCGCCGCCCTGCCGGGAGCTGCTGCTCACCGAGGAGGTGCGGGCCCGGGCGGCGGCGCTGTCCACCGACCACCCGCAGCTGGCCGAGATGCTCGACAAGCTCGCCGGCGGCATCCCCGTGGAGGGCATGGAGTCGCTCGCGCCGGCGCTGCTGGGCGGCACCGACTCGCTGGAGCTGGTGCTGCACACCATGCCGCCGGGCACCCACGTGCTGCTGTGCGACCCGGAGCGCATCCGCACCCGGGCGCACGACCTGGTCCGCACCAGCGACGAGTTCCTGGAGGCCAGCTGGGCCGCGGCCGCGGTCGGCGGCAAGGCGCCGATCGACCTCGGCGCGGCGGCGTTCCGCCACCTGGGCGAGGTGCGCGCCGCAGCCGCCTCGCTCGGGCAGCCGTGGTGGTCGCTGAGCCCGTTCACGGCGGCCGAGACGACGCGCGAGGCCGACGAGCCCTGGCGCCTCGGCGAGGACCGGGCGGTCACGGTCTCCGACGACGCGGTGTCGATCACGATCGCCGCGCAGGCGGTGCCGCTGTACCACGGGGAGACGGCCCGGGTCGTCGACGACCTCAAGCGGCTGATCGGCGACGGCTGGCGGGTCGCCCTGGTGTTCGCGGGCACCGGGCCGGCCCAGCGCGCCGCCGAGGTGCTGCGCGGCTCCGACCTCGGGGTGTCGCTGGTCGAGTCGCTGGAGCGGGCGCCGGAGCCGGGCGTGATCGCGGTCGCCACCGGCTCGCTCGAGCTCGGGTTCCTCGACGAGGACGCCCGGCTGGCGGTCATCACCGGCGCCGACATCTCCGGCGGGCGGGGCGCGTCCACCAAGGACATGCGCAAGATGCCCAGCCGGCGGCGCAACCAGATCGACCCGCTGGAGCTGCGCACCGGGGACTTCGTGGTGCACGAGCAGCACGGCATCGGCCGATACGTCGAGATGGTCCAGCGCACCGTCAACGGCGCCGACCGCGAATACCTCGTGATCGAATACGCGGCGTCCAAGCGCGGCCAGCCCGGCGACCGGCTGTTCGTGCCGACCGACCAGCTCGACCAGCTGTCGCGCTACGTCGGCGGCGAGGCGCCCACGCTGCACAAGATGGGCGGCTCGGAATGGCAGAAGGCCAAGTCGCGGGCGCGCAAGGCGGTTCGCGAGATCGCCGCGCAGCTCATCCAGCTGTATGCCGTGAGGCAAAACTCCCAGGGCCACGCCTTCGGCCCGGACACGCCCTGGCAGCGTGAGCTGGAGGACGCGTTTCCCTACCACGAGACCCCCGACCAGCTCGCCGCGATCGAGGAGGTCAAGGCCGACATGGAGAAGTCGGTCCCGATGGACCGGCTGATCTGCGGCGACGTCGGCTACGGCAAGACCGAGATCGCGGTGCGGGCGGCGTTCAAGGCGGTCCAGGACGGCAAGCAGGTCGCCGTGCTGGTGCCGACGACGCTGCTGGCGCAGCAGCACTTCAACACGTTCTCGGAGCGGGTGGGGCAGTTCCCGGTCGAGGTGCGGCAGCTGTCGCGGTTCCAGACGCCGTCGGAGACGAAGGTGACGCTGGAGAAGGTCGGCGACGGCAGCGCCGACATCGTCATCGGCACCCACCGGCTGCTGCAGACCGCGACCCGGTTCAAACAGCTGGGCCTGGTCATCGTCGACGAGGAGCAGCGCTTCGGCGTCGAGCACAAGGAGTTCCTCAAGCAGCTGCGTGCCTCGGTCGACGTGCTGACCATGTCCGCCACCCCGATCCCGCGCACCCTGGAGATGGCGATCACCGGCATCCGGGAGATGTCGACGATCGCCACGCCGCCGGAGGAGCGTCACCCGGTGCTCACGTTCGTCGGCGCCCAGGACGACAAGCAGGTGGCCGCGGCGATCCACCGCGAGCTGCTGCGCGACGGCCAGGTCTTCTACCTGCACAACCGGGTCGAGTCGATCGAGCGGGCCGCCCGCCGGCTGCGCGAGCTGGTCCCCGAGGCACGCATCGCGGTCGCCCACGGCCAGATGACCGAGGATGCCCTCGAGAAGATCATGGTGGGGTTCTGGGAGAAGGAGTACGACGTCCTGGTCTGCACCACGATCGTGGAGAGCGGCATCGACATCCCCAACGCCAACACCCTGATCGTCGAGCGCGCCGACCTGCTCGGCCTGGCCCAGCTGCACCAGATCCGCGGCCGGGTCGGCCGGGGCCGGGAGCGGGCCTACGCCTACTTCCTGTATCCGCCGGACAAGCCGCTGACCGAGCACGCCCACGAGCGGCTGGCGACGATCGCGCAGCACACGGAGCTCGGCGCCGGCATGTATGTGGCGATGAAGGACCTGGAGATCCGCGGGGCGGGCAACCTGCTCGGCGGCGAGCAGTCCGGGCACATCGAGGGCGTCGGCTTCGACCTCTACGTGCGCATGGTCGGCGAGGCGGTGCAGCAGTTCAAGGGCGAGCGGCCCGAGGAGGAGGAGCCCGACGTCAAGATCGACCTGCCGGTCGACGCGCACCTGCCGCTGGAGTACATCTCGGCGGAGCGGCTCCGGCTGGAGATCTATCGCAAGATCGCCGGGGCCAAGGGCGACGCCGCGCTCGACGAGATCGTGGCCGAGATGCGCGACCGCTACGGCGAGCCGCCGCTGCCGGTGGCCAACCTGCTGGCGGTGGCCCGGTTCCGGTTCCTGGCCCGCGCCTACGGCCTGACCGACGTGTCGCTGCAGGGCAAGCACGTGCGCTTCGGCCCGCTGCAGCTGCCCGACTCCAAGCAGATGCGGCTCAAGCGGCTCTACCCGGAGGCCGTCTACAAGGCTGCGGCCGACACGGTGTCGCTGCCGCGCCCGTCCACCCGGCGGGTCGGCGGCGAGCCGATGCGCGACACACAACTGCTCGACTGGGCGGCCGAGCTGCTGACCTCGGTCCTCGGCGAGCCGGTGGCGGCCAAGTCGTGAGCCGGTTGCGTGGGCACTTCGCGGACGCCCTACTGGATATTTCGTTCGCCGCTGAGGAGGGCTGACGTGCCGGGCAGGGTGGTCCTGCTGGTGACGTCGCCCCGGCTGCCGGCCGGGGTGCTGACCGCGCAGGCGTGGGACCTGGTCCGCGCGCACCCGGTGCTCGCGGCGGAGGAGTCCGAGCAGGCCGCCGCCCTGCGGGCCGCGGGCGCAACGGTCGCCGTCACGCCGGCCACGGTCGACGCGCTGGTCGCCGCGATCGCCGAGCACGGCACCGTGGTCTGGCTGGCCGCCCCCGACGGCGACGAGCGCCTGGCCCGGGAGCTGGGCCTACGGCTGGCCCGGGAGCCGGGCCTGGCCGAGCTGGAGCTGCTCTACGGCTCCTGGGATCCGGCGGGCGCCCGCCTCCTCGACGTCGTCACGGTCATGGACCGCCTCATGCACCCGGACGTGGGCGACCCGTGGAAGCGGGCGCAGACGCACGCGAGCCTGGCGCCGTTCCTGCTCGAGGAGGCGTATGAGCTCTACGACGCCATCCGCGACGATGACGCCGAGGCCGTGCGCGAGGAGCTCGGCGACGTGCTGCTGCAGGTGATCCTGCATGCCCGGCTCGCCGAGGAGACCGCCGGCTTCACCGTCGACGACGTGGCCGGCGACCTGGTCGACAAGCTCATCCGGCGCAACCCGCACGTCTTCGCGGGCACCGAGGTCGGCGGCATCGACGAGATCATCGCCAACTGGGAGCAGATCAAGAAGGCCGAGAAGTCCCGCGGCTCCGCGGTCGACGGCGTCGCCCTCTCCCAGCCGGCCCTGGCCCTGACCGCGAAGCTCCTGCAGCGCGTGGAGCGGGCCGGCCTCGACGTGCCGCCGCCGCCCCCGGACACCCTGGGCGGCCGCCTGTTCGCCGCGGTGGCCGACGCCCGTGCCACGGACGCCGACGCCGAGGCCGCCCTGCGCGAGGCCGCCCTGACCTACATCGAGACGGTCCGCACCACCGAGCGCCGCTCAGCTTAGATACGGATCCCGCAGTGGGGCCGGCCGCCCGAGACTCTCGGCGATGGCGAGAATCGGCCCGGCCGCGACGTAGTAGCGCCCGCGCGTCTGCCCGCGCTGCTCCAGCAGGCCGCGGTCGAGCAGCATGCGCAGGTCGCGGGTCGCCTGGTCGGTGGTGAGGTCCTCGTCGCGCTGATACGCGGTGCGCCGCACCCGCCCGCCGGACGCCGCCGCATAGAGCGCCGAGACCGTCCGGCTCGGCAGCCCGAGCTCTTCGAGCCTCTCCCAGAGCCGCCCGGCCCGGTCGAGCCGCTGCCGCACGCGTTGCATCTGCATGTGATGCGCCCGCAGACAGAACCGCACCCACGGCAGCGTGTCATCGTGCGGCCGCCAACCGTCCCGCCCCGTCTCGCGCAGGGCGTCGTAGTAGGCGATCGTGTTGCGCCCGTTGCCGAGCCACTCCTCGATGGAGGAGAACTCCGGCGCCAGAATGGCATCCCGCGCGAGGACCAGCGTTTGGACGCAGCGGGACATGCGGCCGTTGCCGTCCCGCCACGGGTGGATGCGGACCAGGTTGAGATGCGCCAGCGCGGCGCGAACGAACAACGGCGCGTCGAGGTCCCCGTCCTCGAGCCAGTCGGCGAAGTCTTGCATGAGCCGCTTGAGCTGGTCGGCGTCCGGTCCCGTGTAGACCACCTCGCCGGTCGGGTGGTCGGTGATCCAGATACCGCCCGGGCGGAAGCGGCCGGGCCACTTGTCCGGATGGTGCTTCAGCAGCATGAAGTGCAGGCTGTTGAGCAGCATGTAGTCGAAGTGGAACTCGGCGGAGTGGGCAAGCTGCTGCACGTAGGTCAGCGCGTCGCGGTAGCCGGTGATCTCCGCCCAGACGTCGGGCTCGGTGTCCAGCGGCTCGTCGCCCGACGTCGCCGCGATGGCGTCGTCGATCGTGACGTCGTAACCCTCGATCGAGTTCGAACCCTTGATGCCCCGCGCCACCAGCTGGCGGCGCAGCTGACCGGTCCACCGGTGCGGCGTGGCGACCTGGTAACGCAGGTTGTCCCGCATCCGATCGAGCTCGTCCATGACCCGCTTGTCCTCGCCTTCGAGGCGCGGCGACACGTAAAGCATTTAATGATAGTAGCACAATGCTGAAACTATTAACGCACTATGCACGGTGGGCGGGGCGGTGGGTCAGGCGGTGGTGCAGGGAGCGAGCCAGCAGGGCGGCGGCGAACGGGGCGTCCTCGCGTAGGTAGCGGCGGGCCAGGCGGCGCGGCTCGCGGGCCAGGTGGTCCAGCCACTCCAGGCCCGCCTTCCGCAGCGCGGGGCGGGCGCGGCTCACGTCGCCGGCCACGAAGTTCACGCGACGCCGCAGCCCAGGAACCAGGTCGAGGGCAGCTCAGCGCGCAGGGACACGATCAGGTGCTCCTGGCGGGGGAAGCCTATCCCGACGTACACCATCTGCGGTTTGGCCTTGATGACCCTGGCGCAGATCGTCCGCAGCGCCCGCGTGCGGCGGTCGAAGCCGAACGGCGGGCAGTGCGCGCCGGCGATGCGCAGGCCGGGGCAGGCGGCGGCCAGGCGCGCGGCGGCGCGGTGGGCGCCGTCGGGCTCGCCGGCGGGGTGCCGCCGAGGACGAAGGCGCTGCCGCCCCGCAGAGCCAGGCCCCGCGACAGGGACCAGATCAGGTCCGAGCCGGGACGCGGGCCGGCAGCGCGCGGCCGGCCAGGCGGGCGGCCCAGACCAGCGGGGCGCCGTCGGCGACGACCAGGTCCGCGGCGCCGAGCTGGGCACGCAGGGCCGCGTCGCGGGAGACCTGACGAAGGATGTCGACGTTCGGGGTGACGATCCAGCCACCGCGGCCCCGGTCGAGGGCGTCGAGAACGCGGGCGACGACCTCGGCCTCGGTGAGCGGGTCGATGGCCAGGCCGCCGACAGGGACCCGCCGGGTGTGGGTGTAGCTGCGCAGCATCGTTCGTCCGCAATTCCTCGTTAAACCTACCAGATGCCAGAGAAACTGGCATATCTACCAAAACGACCAAGGAGGACGGTTTGGTACGCGTTCTGTTCCTCGGCGGCCACTCCGATAAATCCAGCCACTTCGTGACCGAATTTATCGGACATTTCATGATATTTCATGTTGTGATCGGCGCAGACTTGACCGGAGCGGGGTCGACACGGCCGTTCCGCGGGGATGCAGTACGCTCGTACTGCTAAGCGACGCCGCGTCCGTCCGGTGGAGCGCGGCGAAGAGCTGAAATCAGCGAGAACTACCCCGACGGCGGCGGAGACCCCCCGGAAAGCAGCGCGAGAGGAGCGCCCGGCCGATGGCGAAGATCAAGGTAAACAACCCTGTCGTCGAGCTCGACGGCGACGAGATGACCCGGATCATCTGGAAGCAGATCCGCGAGCAGCTGGTCCTGCCCTACCTCGACGTGGATCTGAAGTACTACGACCTGTCGATCGAGTACCGCGACGAAACCGACGACCAGGTCACGGTGGACGCCGCGAACGCCATCAAGCAGTACGGCGTCGGGGTCAAGTGCGCGACGATCACGCCCGACGAGGCGCGCGTCGAGGAGTTCTCGCTCAAGAAGATGTGGCGCTCGCCGAACGGCACGATCCGCAACATCCTCGGCGGCGTGGTCTTCCGCGAGCCGATCATCATGTCCAACGTGCCGCGCCTGGTCCCGGGCTGGACCAAGCCGATCATCATCGGCCGCCACGCCCACGGCGACCAGTACAAGGCGACGGACTTCGTGGTCCCGGGCCCGGGCAAGGTCACCATCACGTACGCCCCGGCCGACGGCGGCGCCCCGATGGAGTTCGAGGTCGCCAACTTCCCCGGCGGCGGCGTCGCGATGGGCATGTACAACTTCGACGACTCGATCCGCGACTTCGCGCGCGCGTCGTTCCGGTACGGCCTGGACCGCGGCTACCCGGTGTACCTGTCGACCAAGAACACGATCCTCAAGGCGTACGACGGCCGCTTCAAGGACCTGTTCGCCGAGGTCTTCGAGACCGAGTTCAAGGACGAGTTCGCCGCGGCCGGCATCACCTACGAGCACCGCCTCATCGACGACATGGTCGCCGCGGCGCTGAAGTGGGAGGGCGGCTTCGTGTGGGCCGCCAAGAACTACGACGGCGACGTCCAGTCGGACACCGTGGCTCAGGGCTTCGGCTCCCTCGGCCTGATGACCAGCGTGCTGATGACCCCCGACGGCAAGACCGTCGAGGCCGAGGCGGCGCACGGAACGGTGACCCGTCACTACCGCCAGTGGCAGAAGGGCGAGAAGACCTCGACCAACCCGATCGCGTCCATCTTCGCCTGGACGCGCGGCCTCGCCCACCGCGGCAAGGTCGACGGCACCCCCGAGGTCACGAACTTCGCCAACACCCTGGAGCAGGTCTGCATCGACACCGTCGAGGGCGGCCAGATGACGAAGGACCTGGCCCTGCTCATCTCGCGCGACGCCCCGTGGCTCACGACGGACGAGTTCATGAACGCGCTGGACCAGAACCTCTCGAAGCGCCTCAACGCCTGACGAGGTTTCGTACCGCAACACCGCCGGCCCCGCCCCTCTGGCGCGGGGCCGGCACCGTTTCCGCCCGACGCCTCGACTCGACCAAGAACACCAGCCGCCGGTTCTGCTCGCTCGCATGCCAGAACAGAGCGAAGTCGGCCGCTTACCGTCAGAAACAATGCAGTCGGCCCGGGTGAAAACTGTCGTAGCCACCCGTCATCCTGTCCTCGTGAATCTCCTCGCTCGCGCCGCAGGCTTCGTCGTCGTAGGGCTCGGCATGGTCGCAACCATCGCCGGGCTGGCGTTGCCATGGACGCTGGCCGGCGGCCGGCATCCCGACCCGGTCACGATCGCCGGCATCGCGTTCCTCGGGCCGCTGCTGAGCGCGCTCTGCCTGGCATACACACGAACGGAGCCGCGCAGGTCCCGGCTGATCGCCGCCGTGGCCGGGGTGGCGGGCGCGGCGGCGGCGGTGCTCGCGACGGCGCTCGCGCGGCTGGTCGAGCCCAGCGCGGGCATCGGCCTCGGCGGGCCGGTCACGGTCGCGGGATCGGCCGCGCTCTTTCTGGGCTGGGCGACGCTCGCGGTCACCGGCGCCGGCGCGCTGCCCCGCGCGGACTGGCGGCCCTGGGCCGCGGTCGGGGGCGTGGCGGCCGCGCTGATGGTCGTCGCCGGGTTCGCGGTCGACTGGGCCCGCGAGGGGCGCTTCGTCGACGCAACGACTGCCGGCGCCGCACCCGCGACCCAGGCGCAGTCGTGGCCGCTGCCGTTCGCCGGGGTAGAGCTCGTGGGCGTGCACGGCGAGCTGGCGATTCTGCGAGCGAGCGACGGCATCCGGGCGGTTTGGGTCGGCAGCGGCACCACGGCCTGGCAGTATCTGCGCTCCGACCTGTCCAGCCAGGCGGCCGGCCTGGTCGACGACGCGGTCGTGGTCGCGTTCGGGACCGATGACGGGGTGCTGGTGACGGCGCTGGAGGCGGATACGGGGGCGGAGCGGTTCTCCCGGCGGTACCAATCGGGGAAACTGGCGACCGTTCACGCCGCGGGTCGCACGGCGGTGCTGTCCGGGGCGGGCATCGGCGCCGGGGACCTGCTCGGCGTCGACGCGCGGAGCGGCACGCAGCGGTGGCGATGGGCGCCGGCCCGCAACGCAGCGGCGTGCGACGTGACCGACCTGGCGGCGACCGCCGAGACCGTCGCGGTGGCGCTGCGGTGCCGCGCGGAGGGTGTGGACGACGTGGCCGTCGGCTTGGCCGCAGCGACGGGCACCGAGCGCTGGTCGTGGCACGCGATCCAGCGGGGCGGCAAGGAGCTTCGGGTGTACTCCACGGGGGCTGGCTTCGTCACGCTGACCGGAGCGACGCCGCAGCGGGCCACGTACATGGATGCGAACACCGGCACTGTCGGCGCGCTCCACGACGCGCCCGGCACGCTGGCCGTGGCCGCGGGGGCGAGCCTGATCTACGCCGATCCGGGCAGCGCCCAGGGGCACCTGACCGCCGTCGACGCCCGGACCGGCGCCGCGCAGTGGAACGTCGGCCTGGCGGGGCTGGGCGGATACCAGCCGGTGGCGGGGACGGCGGCGGACGGCCACACATACCTGCTGTGGCGCAGCTCGACGGGCGCGCTGCGTCTACTCACCGCGTCGACCGGCGACGGGTCGACCGAGGAGCAGCGCGCCGTCGGCTGCACCGCCCGGTGCCCGGAGATCTCGATCGCCGCCGCCGGCTCGCACGCCGTCGTCGCCACACGGGAGGAGAAGGCCACGCAGCTGTACCTGAGCATCACCTGACCCCGGGCCGGATGGCCGCGACCGCGCTCCGGCATCCCGGCCTCCGTGGCCGAGACGGTCCGCGCGGGCGTCCCGGGCCAGGGCTCGGACCGGGCCGAGCCCGCAGCGGACCGACCACGCGCGGACCGATCACGCACGGACCGACCACGCGCGGTTTACGAAGCGGCTTGGCGTTCGGCGAGTTCTACCACGTTTGCCAGGAGCATTGCCCTCGTCATCGGGCCAACGCCGCCGGGCATGGGGGCCAGGTAGCCGGCCACCTCGGCCACGTCTGGGGACACGTCGCCAACCAGACGGGCCTTGCCGTCCTCGCCGACCACGCGGGTCACGCCTACGTCCAGGACGGCGGCGCCGGGCTTGACCATGTCGCGGGTGAGCAGGCCGGCGGAGCCGGCCGCGACGACGATGATGTCGGCGTTGCGGGTGTGGGCGGGCAGGTCGCGGGTGCCCGTGTGGCAGAGGGTCACTGTGGCGTTCTCGCTCTTGCGGGTGAAGATCAGGCCCAGGGGCCGGCCTGCGGTGGTGCCGCGGCCGATCGCGGTCACCTCGGCGCCCGCGATCGGGATGTCGTAGCGGCGCAGGAGCTGGACGATGCCGTTCGGGGTGCACGGGAGCGGCGCGGGGATGTTGAGGACCAGGCGGCCCAGGTTGGTCGGGTGCAGGCCGTCGGCGTCCTTGTCCGGGTCGATGAGCTCCAGGATGCGCTGCTCGTCCAGGCCCTTCGGCAGGGGCAGCTGGACGATGTAGCCCGTGCAGGCGGGGTTGGTGTTGAGGGCGTGCACCGTCTCCTCGACCTCGGCCTGGGTGGCGGTCGCGGGCAGGTCGCGGCGGATCGACGCGATGCCGACCTCGGCGCAGTCGCGGTGCTTGCCCGCGACGTACGCGTGGGAGCCGGGGTCGTCGCCGACCAGGATCGTGCCCAGGCCGGGGATGATGCCGCGCTCGGCGAGGGCCTTGACGCGCTCGCGCAGCTCGTCCTTTATGGCGGTCGCCGTTGCCTTACCGTCGAGAATGGTTGCCGTCACGGCCTCTGATCCTGCCACTAGAGTGCAGGGCGTGCTGCTCCGGCGCGGCCTTGTCGCCCTCTTGACCCTGCTCACGCTGACGGCGTGTGGCCACGACGAAAATCCTGCCCCTGAGGAGCCGGTGGTGGCCGAGAGCCAAGGGCGGCAGGTGGACGAGGAGCCGCAGGCGGCGGCCGGGCTGGGCAGCAGGGGTGCCTCGGCGGCGCCGAGCGCGAAGAGTCAGGGCGCGCAGGCCACGGCGTTCGTGCAGAAGCTCTCGGGGACGTTCGGGATCGTCGTGCGGGACCGGACGACCGGGGCCGTGTGGAAGGCCGGCGACACGAAGGCGACCACGTGGACGGCTTCGACGATCAAGCTCGCGATCGCCACGGACGTGTTGGAGCGTAACCAGGCCAAGCAGATCACGCTCGACGCGACGGATCGGTCCAATCTCGACAAGGCATTGATCAACTCCGACAACGACGCGGCGACGGCACTGTGGAACCGGTACGACGGGCCGGGCATGCTGGAGCGCTTCCGGTCGAAGTACGGCATGGGCAGCCTCGCCGTCATCGACGGGTACGAGACCTTCTGGCGCAACCTGCGGTGCAGCGCCGAAGACCTGCAGAGCCTGATGTCGTACGTCCTGGAGAAGCTGGACGCGCAGAGCCGGTCCTACCTGGTGACGACCCTGCGGAAGGTCGCGAGCAACCAGCACTGGGGCGTGTGGGCAGCCGGGTCGGGCCTCAAGCCGGGCAACAAGGACGGCTGGGCGGAGAAGCCGGTCGGCGGCAAGAACGTCTGGGTGACGCACACGGTCGGGTTCGCCGGAGACGGGGAGCGGTACGTGGTGGCCGTCATGTACGAGCAGAGGCCGGGCGGCACGCTGGAGAAGGGCGCGCACGCGGTGAGCGACGCGGTCGCGACGTACTTCGGGGCGAAGGTGCCCGCCCCGGTCACGCTGCCGTGACCGGGGACGGCGGCAATTGCGGCGTCAGTGGAAGAAGTGCCGGGTGCCGGTGAAGTACATGGTCACGCCCGCGGCGCGCGCGGCCTCGATGGTCAGCTCGTCGCGGATCGAGCCGCCCGGCTGCACGATCGCCTTGATGCCGGCGTCGATGAGGGCCTGCGGGCCGTCGGGGAACGGGAAGTAGGCGTCGGACGCGGCCACCGAGCCGGTCGCCCGCTCGCCCGCGCGGGCGACCGCGAGCCGCACCGAGTCGACCCGGTTGACCTGGCCCATGCCGACGCCGACCGTCGCGCCGCCGGAGGCGAGCAGGATCGCGTTGGACTTCACGGCGCGGACCGCGCGCCAGGCGAACTCCAGGTCGCGCAGCGTCTCCTTGTCGGCGGCCTCGCCGGTGACGAGCCGCCAGTCGGCGACGGCGTCGCCGTCGGCGTCGATGCGGTCGGCGGCCTGCACGAGCACGCCGCCGGAGATCTGCCGCTGCTCCAGCGGGGCGGGCGACCAGGCCGGCGCGCGCAGGACCCGCAGGTTGGCGCGGGCGGTCAGCAGCTCGAGGGCGTCGTCGGAGTACGACGGCGCCACCACGACCTCGGTGAAGATCTCGCTGATCTGCTTGGCGAGCTGGACGGTCACTTGGGCGTTGACGGCGATCACGCCGCCGAAGGCGCTGACCGGGTCGCAGGCGTGCGCCTTGCGGTGCGCCTCGGCCACGTCGGCGCCGATCGCGATGCCGCACGGGTTGGCGTGCTTGATGATCGCCACGCACGGCTCGGCGAAGTCGTGCGCGGCGCGCCACGCGGCGTCGGCGTCGACGTAGTTGTTGTAGGACATCTCCTTGCCGCCGAGCTGCTCGGCCTGGGCAAGGCCGGGCGCGGCGGCGGGGTCGGTGTACAGCGCGGCGGACTGGTGCGGGTTCTCGCCGTAGCGCAGCGTCGCCGCCATGCGCAGAGCCGTGCCCGCGAACCGCTGGTCGTCGCGGGCGAACCAGGCGGCAACGGCGACGTCGTACTCGGCGATGTGGGCGAAGGCCTGGCCGGCCAGGTCGCGCCGCTCGTCCAGCGTGAAGCCGCCGTCGGCGAGGGCCTGCCGTACCGAATCATAGGAAGCCGGCGAGGTGACGACCGCGACGCTGTGGAAGTTCTTGGCCGCGGCCCGGACCATGGCGGGGCCGCCGATGTCGATCTGCTCGACGCACTCGTCGTCGGAGGCGCCGGACGCGACCGTCTCGGTGAACGGGTACAGGTTGGACACCAGCAGCTCGAAGGGCTCGATGCCGAGCTCGGCGAGCTGGGCCGCGTGGGCCTCCAGCCGCAGGTCGGCGAGTAGGCCGGCGTGCACCTTCGGGTGGAGGGTCTTGACCCGGCCGTCGAGCGTCTCGGGAAACCCGGTCAGCTGCTCGACCCTCGTGACCGGCAGTCCGAGCGCCTCGATGCGGCCCGCGGTGCTGCCGGTGGAGACCAGCTCCACGTCGGCGGCGGCCAGCGCGCGCACCAACTCCTCGAGCCCGGTCTTGTCGTAGACGCTGACGAGCGCGCGCCTGATGGGACGGCGGTTAGCCACGGCCCAGCCTGACCTTTCGTTCGTTGACGGTCCAGCCCTCGCGCGCCATTCGTCCGACCGTGTCGACCAGCTGGCGGCGCTCGGCTACTTTGATCCGCTCCAGGAGCGTGTCCTCGGTGTCGTCGTCGAGGACCGGCACCGCGACCTGCGCGATGATCGCCCCGGTGTCGACGCCGCTGTCGACGAAGTGCAGCGTGGCGCCGGCGAGCTTCACGCCGTAGGCGAGCGCGTCGCGCGGGCCGTGCATACCCGGAAATGCCGGAAGCAAAGCGTTGTGTGTGTTGATGTACCGGCCCTCGTACTCGGACAGGAAGCGCGGGCCGACGAGCTTGAGGAACCCGGCCGAGACCACCAGGTCGGGCTTGAACCGGGAACACTCCGACAGCAGCGCCTCGTCCCATTCGTCCCGCGATGCGAAGTCACTCACTCGGACGACGAAGGTGGGCACGTCGCGGCGCTCCGCCCGGGCCAACCCCTCGATCGAGGGCCGGTCCGCGCCGACCGCGACGACGGTGGCGCCGTACGACGGGTCCTCGGCGGCGTCGAGCAGGGCCTGCAGATTTGACCCGGAGCCGGACACGAGCACCACAAGCCGAACTGTCACCACGAAACTGTATCGACCGGGTCGGCCCTGCTCAGCGGCGGGCTGCCCGTCATTGCGGTACAAAACCGGACAAATACCTAGACAATATGGTCCAGTTATCGATACTCCGCCGTGTTCCTCCTGCGCAGAGTTGATCGGGGCAAGTACGCTGCCGTGGTTCCGTATCCCCTCGGGACTACCCTGATGCGAACCACCCGTCGCAGCGAGAGTCGTCCCCAGCCTTAGGAGCCATAGCCATGGGCTACCCACCACCGGGCCAGGATCCGTACGGGCAGCAGCCCAATCAGGATCCCTACGGTCAGCCCCAGTACGGGCAGCAGCCACAGTACGGCCAGCAGCCCCAGTACGGCCAGCCGGCATACCAGGACCCGTACGCGCAGCCGCAGCAGCCGGCATACCAGGACCCGTACGCGCAGCCGCAGCAGCCCGCCTACCAGGACCCTTACGCGCAGCAGCCCCCGGTCTCCGGCACGCCGTACCCGACCTCGGGCGGCGCGTACCCGACCTCCGGCGGGGCCTACCCGGCCCCCGGCTACGGCGCGCCGGGCTATGGCGCGCCCGCGCAGCCGCAGAACACCTTCGGCCTCATCAGCATGATCCTGGGCATCATCTCGATCCCCACCTTCTGCTGCTACATCGGCCTGGTGCTGGGCGTCGTCGCCGTGGTGCTCGGCTACCTGGGCCTGAACAAGGCGAAGCAGGGCGAGGCCACCAACCGCGGCCAGGCGCTCGCCGGCCTCATCTGCGGCGGTATCGGTGCCGGTCTCGAGTTGCTGTGGCTGATCCTGGTCTTCGCGCTCAACATGGGCAGCCTGACGTTCTACTAATAGGCCCGTTCCCCGGACAAAGGGGCGCGCGAGCTACTCGCGCGCCCCTTTTGCGCGCAGCGCGAGCTTGGTCGCGGCCGTGGACAGCGGCGCGCCGATCGAGATCATGAACATGGCGACGAAGGCGACCGCGCCCGAGTGCGGCCCGACGTCGGCGAGCCCGCCCGCGCCGAGGGAGCCGCCGGCGGCGGCGCAGCAGAGCCCGAGCAGCACTCCCGCGACCGGGCCGGCCAGGATGGCCGCGCCGAGCAGCGGAAACCAGGAGCGCCCGGGGTCGCTACGCAGCGACCGCCGGGCCAGCAGCCACCCAGCGACCAGGGCCGCGGCCAGCGGCAGGCCGAGCAGCAGCGGGGCATAGCCGGTCGCGGGCGTCGAGGGAAGACCGGCCAGCAGCGGTACCGCGGGAAGAGGCCCCACCGACACGTGCGCCGCGCTGATGACGGTCTCCGACCCGATGGTGAAGCCCGGGCCGACGAGGTAGCTGGCCGCCCAGGTGGTCACGTCGGGTGCGAAGAACGCGCACATCACGACGAGGCCGATCTCCCCGGCGATGCCGGTGTGGTAGTCGTCGATGATCTGGCTGGCGTCGCCGCCGCTGAACGCGACCGCCATGCCGGTCGTGGCCGCGCCGGCGCCGAGCACGAGCAGCGCGGCGACGGCCCCGGTGCGGGTCGCGTCGCGCACGACCCGGGGCGTGCGGGCGGCCAGCCGCGCGATCCCGCGGGCCTCGGCGAAGGCGCCGAGCGAGCCGGCGGCCAGGCCGAACGCGGCGAAGGTGAGGGCGGCGCGCACCGCGGACACCTCGACGCCCTTGTGCTCGGCGAGGACGGCGGCCAGGGCGCCGAGCGCGGCGTAGACGACGCCGACGGCCGCACCGGCACGGGCGGCCGGCCACGGGGACCACGGCGCGCTGCGGCGGCGGGCCCGGGCGCCGACGGCCCGGGAGGTGTGCACGCCGGCGCGGTACACCCGCCAGGCGGCCACCGCGGTCAGGCCGAGCGGGGCGAGGCTGACCGGGCCGATGCCGGTCTGCAGCGGTACCCAGTGCGCGAGCAGCCACCCGCCGAGGCCGAGCCGCAGCACGTTCGCGAGCGGGGCGCCAGAGTTGTCGAGGGCGAAGAGGAACCAGACCACGACGAGGGTCGGCACGAGCGAGACGACCGCCGCCCACAGCGAGTTGACCACGGCGGCGAGCGCCAGCGGGGCGCGCCGGGCCGGGCGGCGGGCGGGGTCCTTGCCGCGAACCGCACGCCGCTGGATCGGCAGTCGGACGGTCTCGCGGTCGGCGAGTCGGGTCTGCGCCCCTTCGTCTGGGTCCTCTGGGGTGGTCGGCATCGCCCTTAACTCTGCCAAAGTCCGGACGGCCGGTCACTAACCCCGGCCGTCCGGACTTGCGCTCACAGCGCGGTGACGATGTCCCGCATGAGGTTGGCGGTCTCGGTCGGGGTCTTGCCGACCGCGACGCCGGCCGACTCGAGCGCGAGCTTCTTGGCGTCGGCGGTGCCCGCCGAGCCGGAGATGATCGCGCCGGCGTGGCCCATGGTCTTGCCGGGCGGGGCCGTGAAGCCGGCGATGTAGCCGACGACCGGCTTGCGCACGTTGGCCTTGATGAACTCGGCGGCCCGCTCCTCGGCGTCGCCGCCGATCTCGCCGATCATCACGATCGCGGCGGTCTCCGGGTCGGCCTCGAACGCGGCGAGCGCGTCGATGTGCGTCGTGCCGATGACCGGGTCGCCGCCGATGCCGATGGCCGTCGAGAAGCCGATGTCGCGCAGCTCGTACATCATCTGGTACGTCAGCGTGCCCGACTTGCTCACCAGGCCGATCTTGCCGGCGCCGGTGATGTCGGCGGGGATGATGCCGGCGTTGGACTTGCCCGGGCTGGCGATGCCGGGGCAGTTCGGTCCGATGATCCGCGTCTGGTTGCCGGCCGCCTGGGCGCGGGCCCAGAACTCGGCGGTGTCGTGCACCGGCACGCCCTCGGTGATGACCACCGCGAGCGGGATCCGCGCGTCGATCGCCTCGATCGCGGCCGACTTGGTGCCGGCCGGCGGGACGAAGATGACGCTGGTGTCGGCGCCGGTCTGCTCCATCGCCTCCGCGACGCTGGCGAACACCGGCAGCTTGGTGCCGTCGAAGTCGACCTGCTGGCCCGCCTTGCGCGGGTTGACGCCGCCGACCACGTTCGTGCCCGCGGCGAGCATGCGCCGGGTGTGCTTGGAGCCCTCGGCGCCGGTCATGCCCTGGACGATGACCTTGCTGGACTCGGTCAGCCATACCGCCATGGTCGTTACACCCCACTCGCTGCGAGCTCGGCGGCCCGGCGGGCCGCGCCGTCCATCGTGTCGACCCGCTCGATCAGCGGGTTGGCGGCCTGGTCGAGGATCCGGCGGCCCTCCTCGGCGTTGTTGCCGTCGAGGCGGACCACGAGCGGCTTGGTGACCTCCTCGCCGCGGTCCTTGAGCAGCTGCAGCGCCTGCACGATGCCGTTGGCCACCGCGTCGCAGGCGGTGATGCCGCCGAAAACGTTGACGAAGACGCTCTTCACGTCGGGGTCGCCCAGCACGATCTCCAGGCCGTTGGCCATGACCTGGGCGCTGGCGCCGCCGCCGATGTCGAGGAAGTTGGCCGGCTTGCTGCCCAGACCCTCGCCCGCGTAGGCGACCACGTCGAGGGTCGACATGACCAGGCCCGCGCCGTTGCCGATGATGCCGACGTTGCCGTCGAGCTTCACGTAGTTGAGGTCCTTCTCCTTGGCTGCCTGCTCCAGCGGGTCGGCCGCGGCCTTGTCCTCGAGCTCCTCGTGGTCCGGCTGCCGGAAGTCGGCGTTGGCGTCGAGGGTGATCTTGGCGTCGAGGCACAGCACGGTGCCGTCGGCGGTCTTCGCGAGCGGGTTGACCTCGACCAGCGTGGCGTCCTCGGCGACGAACGCCTGCCACAGCTTGACCGCGATCGAAACGACCTGGTCGGCGACGTCGGCCGGGAACTGGGCCTGCTCGACGATCGTGCGAGCCGTCGCCTCGTCGACGCCCTTCACCGCGTCGATGGCGACCTTGGCCACCTTCTCGGGCGCGTCGTGCGCGACGGTCTCGATCTCCATGCCGCCGGCGACGCTGGCGATGCACAGGAACGTGCGGTTCGCGCGGTCGAGCAGGTAGGAGAAGTAGTACTCCTCGGCAATGTCGGCCGTGGTGGTGACCATCACCTTGTGGACCGTGTGGCCCTTGATGTCCATGCCGAGGATGTTGGTGGCGTGCGCGGTCGCCTCGTCGGCGCCGTCCGCCAGCTTGACGCCGCCCGCCTTGCCGCGGCCGCCGACCTTCACCTGGGCTTTGATGACGACCCGGCCGCCGAGTTCCTCGGCGATCGCCCGGGCCTCTTCAGGGGTCTCGGCGACATCGCCGCCGAGCACGGGGAGCCCGTGCTTGGCGAAGAGGGCGCGCCCCTGGTACTCGTACAGGTCCACAGTTGGTCCCGTTCCGTCAACCGTGCCGCCTGCCCCATCGCGAGGACGGCTCAACGATCGCAGCCTAACCACGGACTCACCCACGGCGACCGCGCGGGTTCCCGATGTGCCCGATTCCACTCCGCCCGGGTTTTCACTTCCGGGGGACAGCCCGGCACCCGCGTAACCGCCCCGGCGGTGCGTCGTTGAGAGCAGTGTCGGCCCGCCCACGGGGAAAGCCTCGGGGGTAGGGCCGGCACCAGGACGGCCGATGCCCTGTCGGTCGAGGGGTGGCGGCGGGGCATCGTGCGATAGAGGGGCCGGACGTGTGAGGGGTGCGTCCGGCCCCTCCCCCTGTTTCCGAATCGCCGTCGCGATCGAGCGCGGCCAATCAGCCTTTGATGTTGTCCCGGGCCCATTCGACGATCGACTCCGTCGTCGCGCCGGGGGTGAATATCCTCGCCACGCCGAGCCGCTCGAGCTCGGGCAGGTCCTCGTCGGGAATGATCCCGCCGCCGAACACGGTCACGTCGGCGGCGCCCCGCTCGGCCAGCAGCTCGATGACCCGCCGGAAGAGGGTCATGTGCGCGCCGGAGAGCACCGACAGCCCCACGGCGTCGGCGTCCTCCTGGATGGCGGTCTCGACGATCTGTTCGGGCGTCTGGTGCAGGCCGGTGTAGATGACCTCCATGCCGGCGTCCCGCAGCGCCCGGGCAACGATCTTGACGCCTCGATCGTGTCCGTCGAGGCCAGGCTTGGCGATGACGACGCGGGTCCGCGCGCTCATCCTCACGGTCCTTCCCGGGCCGTTCGTGGCGGCCACCGCGTGCGGTCCGCACCGTTGCGGGCCTAAGCCGAAGGTACCCCAGAACAATTCGCCGCCGCCCAACGAGCGCACGACGCCGCGGTTACGCACAACCAACCCGACGGGCACAATCGCGCCGCCCACACGGCGCGGCGCGCCGCTCGGCTTGGGCCGCGGATTATTGCGTGGCTACCGTGACATTCGGTTTCGCCGAATGCTCCTCATTCCGCGATTCTTTCGCGATCACGCATTTGCCGGAATCGGAGGTTCACCGCGTTGCCCGCAAGATCCGCGCGCGCGAACTACCGCGGCCGGCGCCGCCTGCCGACCCCACGCAGCCGCTACCTGGCCGTGCTGACGACCGCGGTGGTGAGCTCCGCCGTGGTGGCCCTGGGCACCGCCGCCGCACTGCCTGAGCCGCACACCGACGGCCTGTCGATGGAGGTCAGCGGCAACTACGAGGACATCACCGGCCGCTCGGGCGGCCTCACCGGCCGGGCCAGCCGCGCCGACGCGCACAGCACGTCGGAGACGGCGAACCAGCCGGCCCCGGACGTCTGGATCCTCCCCCTGCACGCCTACACGCTGACCTCGTTCTTCGGCGAGCGCTGGGGCCGCCTGCACCCCGGCGTGGACCTCGGCGCCGCTCAGGGCGCCCCCTTCACCGCGGTGGCCGCCGGCCGGGTGATCCTGTGCCGCTGGAACGGCGGCTACGGCTACAACGTGATGATCGACCACGGCGGCGACATCGTGACCGTCTACGGCCACGCCTCGAAACTGCTCTGCCGGGCGGGCCAACAGGTCAAGCCGGGCGACGAACTCGCCCTGGTCGGCGACACGGGCCACTCGTTCGGCTCCCACCTCCATTTCGAGGTGCGAGAGAACGACAAACCGATAGAGCCCCTGGCATTCATGCGCAAGCACGGCGTAGACATCCAGAAGCACACAGAGTCGGTCTATTCATAAATCTTTCATACACAGCGCTTCAGATCTTCTCGAGAGCCGCATGCCGGAGAACGATCCACATCACCTGATCGCCGAAGTCGATCTGCGCCTGCGCCCGAGGCCCGGCCCCCTCGACGGCCAGCACCCGCCCGAGCCCGTACCGCTGGTGATTCACCCGATCCCCGACGGCCAGCGACGGCACGTCGCGCTGCAGCTCGGAGGCCGTGGACAGCTTCGAGGCGTCAAGACCCAGCTTCGCCGCCAGCTGGGCCGCCTTCGGCGTCCCACCCACGAACGACGACGTCCGCGCCTGCGTGGCCCCGGAGCCGCGACCGCCGACACCCGCCCGACCGGACCAGCTGGTGTACGCCGCGTCCGTCCGCTCCCACCGCACCAGCTCCGGCGGCAGCTCCTCAAGGAACCGCGACGGCGGGTTGTAGGACGGCTGCCCCCACGCCGACCGGGTCACGGCGCGCGAGATGTAGAGCCGCTGCCGCGCCCGCGTGATCCCGACATAGGCCAGCCGCCGCTCCTCCTCCAGCTCCTTGCGATCGCTCATCGCCCGCTGGTGCGGAAAGACGCTGTCCTCCAGCCCGGTGAGGAAGACCACGGGGAACTCCAGCCCCTTGGCCGTGTGCAGGGTCATCAGCGTGACGACCCCGGTGTGGTCGGGATCGTCGCTGGGGATCTGGTCGGCGTCGGCGACGAGCGAGACCTGCTCCAGGAACCCGGCGACGCTCGGCCCCGGCACCGCGGTCGCGTCGCCCTGCTCGGCGGCGACCGCGACGGTGGCCTCGGTGCGCTCCGTGTATTCCCGGGCGACGCTGACCAGCTCCTGCAGGTTTTCGACCCGGCCCGCCTCCTGCGGGTCGGTGCTCTCCTCGATCTCGCCGAGATATCCGGAGCGCTCCAGCGCCGCCTCCAGGACCTCCTCCGGCATCGCGGTCTCGGCCATGACCCGCAGCTCGTCGAGCAGCGCCACGAAGTCGCCGATGGCGTTGACCGCGCGAGTGGAGATGCCGGGGGCCTCGCTCGCGCGGCGCAGTGCGGCGCCGAACGAGATCCGCTCGCGGCTCGCGAGCGCCTCGATGCACGCCTCGGCGCGGTCGCCGATGCCGCGGCGCGGGGTGTTGAGGACCCGGCGGGTGCTGACGGTGTCGTCCTCGTTGACCACGGCGCGCAGGTAGGCCAGCGCGTCGCGGACCTCCTTGCGCTCGTAGAACCGCACGCCGCCGACGACCTTGTACGGCAGGCCGAAGCGGATGAACATCTCCTCGAACACGCGGGACTGCGCGTTGGTCCGGTAGAACACCGCCACGTCGGCGGGGCGCACGCCCTCGTTGTCCGACAGCCGGTCGATCTCCCGCGCCACCCAGTCGGCCTCCGCGTGCTCGGTGTCGGCGACGTAGCCGACGATCTGCTCGCCGGCACCCTGGTCGCTCCACAGCCGCTTGGGCTTGCGCTCGGTATTGCGCCCGATCACGGCGTTGGCCGCGGAGAGGATCGTCTGGGTGGAGCGGTAGTTCTGCTCCAGCAGGATCGTGTGCGCGTTGGGGAAGTCGCGCTCGAACTCCAGGATGTTGCGGATCGTGGCGCCGCGGAACGCGTAGATCGACTGGTCGGCGTCGCCCACGACGCACAGCTCGCCGGTGTCCCCGACCAGCTCCTTCACCAGCATGTACTGCGCGTGGTTGGTGTCCTGATACTCGTCGACGAGCACGTGGCGGAAGCGCCGGCGATAGCTCTCGGCGACCTCGGGGTGGCTCTGCAGCAGGTGCACGACCCGCATGATCAGGTCGTCGAAGTCGAGCGCGTGCGCCTCGTTGAGCCGCTGCTGGTAGAGCGTGTAGGCCTCCGACAGCGCTCGCTCGGCCGGCCCCTTCGCGGTCGCGGCGAACGCCTCGGGGTCGATCAGCTCGTTCTTCAGGTTGGACACCTGGGTGGCCAGGCCGCGGGCCGGATAGCGCTTCGGGTCGAGGTCGAGCTCGCGCGCGACGAGCTGCATGAGCCGGCGCGAGTCGTCGGCGTCGTAGATCGAGAACGTCGACTTGAGCCCGGCGTGGTCGTGCTCGGCGCGCAGGATGCGCACGCAGGCGGAGTGGAACGTGGACACCCACATCAGCCGGGCGCGGTTGCCCACCAGCCGGGCGACCCGCTCCTTCATCTCGCCGGCGGCCTTGTTGGTGAACGTGATGGCGATGATCTCGCCGGGGTGCACGTCGCGCGCCGCCAGGAGGTAGGCGATGCGGCTCGTGAGCACCTTGGTCTTGCCGGATCCGGCGCCGGCCACGATGAGCAGCGGCTGGCCCTCGTGGGTCACCGCGTCGCGCTGAGGGCCGTTGAGGCCTTCCAGCAGGTCGCGCTTGGGCGGTCTGGGCTGCGCCGCCGGGGCCTCGGGCTGCGGCGGGCGGGACTGGGGAACCTCGAAGAGAGCATGCATCGCAGGGGCGAGTCTATGCTCTTGCCGGCTTGGTGGCGCCTTCGGCGCGGCGCTGCCGGGGAGTTCGCGCAGTGGGCGCGGTTGCTGACGGCGTGCCGTCCACAGGCCGTACGGATGACCGGAAACCGACGCGTCCCACCCTGCGGAAGATCTTCCCGCGGCGCTTGACCGCGTGCCATACTCGGCTACGTGATCGAGCGGGCGCGCTACTTTTTTTACGGCTTCCGGAGTCCGGCAGCCGTAGGTCGCGCCTGATCGCTAAACCTACCGACGCCCCGGGCTCCGAGCCCGGGGCGTTCGCGTTCCCGGGAGCGGAGCACCGGACCCGATCCGACAAGGACGCAGAGAAATGGCCGCCATCACCATGGAGCAGCAGCCCTCCGACGCCCAGCAGGTCTCCCCGGACGATCACATCGCCGGCCTGCGCAACCGCATCGACGAGATCGACGCCGCGATCGTCGCGCTGTGGAAGGAACGCGCCGCGATCTCGCAGGAGGTCGGCAAGACCCGTGTCGCCGCCGGCGGCACCCGGCTCGTGCTCTCCCGCGAGCGCGAGATCCTCGAGCGCTTCAGCAAGGAGCTCGGCGCCGACGGCACGCAGCTTGCGCTGCTGATCCTGCGCGCCGGCCGGGGCCCCCTGTAGGTCCGGAGGACGGTACTAATAGGTACATGAGCTTTCCTCCCTCGGCCGCGCCCCTGACCGACGTCCAGCGCGTGCTGTGCGTGCTCGCGCACCCTGACGACGTCGACTTCGGCTCGGCCGGCACCGTCGCGACCTGGGTCGATGCCGGCATCGAGGTGGCATACCTGCTGGTGACCCGGGGCGATGCCGGCGGCTTCGACGACACGCCCCGCGAGCAGATGCCCGCGCTGCGCGAGGCGGAGCAGCGGGCGGCCGCGGCGGCCGTGGGCGTCAAGCAGGTGGAGTTCCTGGAGGGGTACCGCGACGGCATCCTCGAGCCCACGATCGGGCTGCGCCGGGACATCACGGCGGCGATCCGCCGCTTCCGGCCCGACCGCGTCCTGACCAGCTCTCCCCTGCGCCGCTGGGACCGCCTCGCCGGCCCCAGCCACCCCGACCACCTGGCCGCGGGCGAGGCGACGACCTGCGCGGTCTACCCGGACGCGCGCAACCCGTTCACGTTCACCGACATCGGGCTGGAGCCCTGGACGGTGCGCGAGATCTGGTACGGCGGGGGCCCGAACCCCGACCACTTCGTCGACGTCACCGACGTGTTCCCGCGCAAGCTGGCGGCCCTGCGGGCGCACGTGTCACAGACGTCGCACCTGGACGGGTTCGACGAGATGCTGCGCGGTCGGCACGCGATGGTGGCGAGGGCCGGCGGCCTGCCCGACGGCCGGCTCGCCGAGGGCTTCTCGATCTTCGCGACCGCCTGAGCCTCAGACCAGGCGGCGGTCGGCGGCCCACCGGGACAGCTCGTACCGGTTGGACATCTGCAGCTTGCGCAGCACGTTGGAGACGTGCGTCTCGACCGTCTTGATCGAGATGAAGAGCTCCTTCGCGATCTCCTTGTAGGCATACCCCCGGGCGAGCAGCCGCAGCACCTCCCGCTCCCGATTGGTGAGCTGGTCGAGCTCGGGGTCGGCCACCGGGGCGTCCGGCCGCGCGGCGAACGCGTCGAGCACGAAGCCGGCCAGCCGCGGGCTGAACACCGCGTCGCCGTCCGCGACCCGGCGGATGGCGTCGGCGAGCTCGTCCGGGGAGATCGTCTTGGTCACGTAGCCGCGGGCGCCGGCGCGGATCAGCCCGATCACGTCCTCGGCCGCGTCGGAGACCGACAGCGCCAGGAAGCGCACGTGCGGGTGGCTGCGGCGCATCGCGTCGAGCACCGCGCGGCCGCCGCCGTCGGGCATGTGCACGTCGAGCAGCACGACGTCGGGCTCGAGCGCGGAGATTTTCTGCACCGCCTCGGCGACCGCGCTCGCCTCGCCCACGACGTCGACGTGCAGGCCGAGCTCGGCGCGGACGCCGGCGCGGAACATCGCGTGATCGTCGACCAGGAACACCCGCAGCCGCTGGGTCTCTTCGGTGCTCATCCTTCTCCGCCTTCACTGTTACCTACGCCCTGAGCCGCGTGCTTGCGGCGCCGAGCCTCCGTGTCGATCGGCATGCTGAGGCGCACCTCGGTGCCCTCGCCCGGCGTGCTGCGGATCTCGGCCTTGCCGCCGTGGCGCTGCATGCGCAGGACGATCGAGCCGCGGACCCCGTGCCGGTCGTCGTCCACCGCGGCGAGGTCGAAGCCGGCGCCCCGGTCGCGCACGAAGACGCTGACGCAGTCGGGCTCCACCTCGGCGTACAGCGAAATCGTCTGCACCTTCGCGTGCTTCGCGGCGTTGACCAGCGCCTCCCGGGCCGCCGCGACGATCGCGCCGACCTTCTCGTCGACGTCCACGTCGCCGACGACGACGGTCTCGACCGCGACCGCGAACGTGTCCTCGACCTCGGCGGACGCCTCCTCCAGCGCCGCGCTGAACTTCTCCATCGGCGAGGCCGCGGGCTTGTACAGCCAGTTGCGCAGGGTGCGCTCCTGCCCCCTGGCGAGGCGCTGCACCTCCTTGACGTCGCCGGCGTTGCGCTGGATCAGCGCCAGCGTGTGCAGCACCTGGTCGTGGATCATGGCGGCCAGCTCGGCCCGCTCCTGCTCGCGCACCCGTGCCTCGCGCTCCGCGCTGAGCTGGGTGAACATGCGGTACAGCAGGGGCGCGAGCGCCAGCCCGACGCCGGCGAGCGCCACGGCGGCGAAGGCGAGACCGTAGCCGATCGAGGAGAACGGCACGCCGCGCAGCGGGACGCCGACCACGAACACGCCGATGATCCCGACGATGACCAGCAGGCCGCCGCCGACGAAGCGGAAGAGATACGACTTGCGGTTGTTGTCCATCATCGCGCCGAGCCACGGCATGCCGGGCACGGCCGAGGACCAGCGCTCCCGCCGCTTCGGGTCGGCCTGGTGCCAGATGATGCCGGCGCCGAGCGCGATGATCGCGGCGAGCCAGCCGATCACGGCCTCGACGCTGCCGTCGGGCTGCACCATCATGCGCAGGACCGCGATGCCGACGCCGAGCGCGAGGAACGAGAACAGCTGGTTGACGTTGCGCCCGCCGCGGCGGTGGTGCGGGGGCAGCGGCAGCACCGCCCAGAAGGCGGCGTAGAGCAGCGCGCCGAGCCCGTTGAACACGGCGAGCACCACGAACGCCACCCGGACCAGCAGCACCGGCGCGCCGAGGTGCGCGGCGATGCCGGCCGCCACGCCCGCGACGACCCGATCGGCGGGCTCGCGGTACAGGCGGCGGGCGGGGGCTGGGCCGGTCATTGCGCTCGTTTCTGCTCCGGTTCGGAATTCGGTACCTCAGATCGTCACACGAACGCCGACGGCCGGACCACTCCGAACGCCCCGGAGCCGCAGAATCAGGGTGGCGTCAGGGTCGATGCCTGAGGCGGCGGACGGGCCGCGTCCGCGAGCATTGATGCCATGACGAAACCGCCTGCCGCCGACGAGCCGGCCGTCAACGCCGCCGCGGAACGGGCCGCGGAGCCAGTGGAAGACCGCACGCCGGACGAGGCCGCCACGGCCGCGACCGGGCCGGCCGCCCACGAGTCCGCACGGCCCGCCGCATCCGGCGCCGGCGACGAGACCCCCACCCGCACCCCCGCCGATGACGACGAACCCCGCTTCGAGGCGGACTCCGGCGCCGCCGGCACCCCCACGCCGGCCAACTGGCCGACCGACGAGCCGAGGACGGTGGAGGAGCCCACGCCGTCCCCGCAACCGCCGCCGGGATCGACGCCGCCGCCTGGCAGCACGCCGCCACCCGGGTCGACACCGCCGCCCGGCAGCACGCCGCCGCCGGGCAACGTGCCACCGCCTCCGCCGCCGGGGGCCACGCCGCCGCCGTTCGGCAACCAACCGCCATTCGGCAACCAACCGCCGTTCGGGGCGGGATTCAATCGGGCGCTGCTCGTGCGGCCGCTGCAAGGCCGTTACGTGGCCGGCGTCTGCGCGGCCATCGGCCGGGCCACCAACACCGACCCCACGCTCTGGCGCGTCATCTTCGCCGTGCTGACGCTGGCCGGCGGCGTGAGCATCGTCGTGTACCTGCTCGGCTGGCTGCTCCTGCCCGCCGAGGGCGACACCGGCTCCCCGCTCGAGGCGCTGCTCGGCCGCGGCCGCTCGGGCACCTCCACGCCGCTGGCGATCGTCATCGGCGTCTGCGCGGTGTTCGCGTTCATGCTCGTCATGTCGCAGAACTTCAGCGCCGCCCTGGTCGGGCTGGTCGTCGTGATCGGCGTGGTCGCGCTCGTGATGCGCGGGCAGGGCGGCAACCAGCAGGCGGCCGCCGGGCCGTTCGCGCCGCCGCCCGTGCCCAACCCGGCGCAGCCGGGGCCGTTCGCCCCGGCCGGGGCGCCGTTCGGGGCCGCGCAGTTCGAGGCCCGGCCGGGCGCGACCGGCTCGTTCGGGCCCGGACCGTCCGGTCCCCGGCCGTTCGGGCCCCCCTCGTTCGGATACCCCTCGTTCGGGGCCCCCTCGTTCGGACCCACGCCGTTCGGGGCCCCGTCGCCGGGCAACGCCACGGCGACCGGCGCCGGCGAAGCGGGCACCGCCGGCCCGCCGCGGGAGGACACGACCGACGCCTCCACCATCGGATCGGCGCCGACCACGGCGGTCCCGGCGACCGGCGAGCCCGCCGCGTACTCGGCACCCTCGGTACCGAATCCGCCACTGATGCCCCCGAAGCCGCCGCTGCCGCCCTTGCCGCCGATGCCCGGGTTCGGCCCGGCGGGCTACCGGGCGCCGTTCGCCCCGCGCGGCCCGTACGCCGGCAGCCCGTACGCGGCGAGCCTCGGCTACCCGCCACCCGGCGTCCCGACGTCGCCCTACCCGGGGCTGGCGCCGACCCCGCCGCCGAAGCCGCCGAAGGAGCGCTCGAAGCTGGGGCGGATCACGTTCTCGCTGATCCTGCTCTCGCTGGGGGTGCTGGCCGCGCTCGAGGTCACCGTGGCGGACTTCAAGGCCAGCACGTTCTTCGCGGTACCGCTGGCGATCACCGCCCTCGGCCTGATCACGGGTGCGTGGCTCGGCCGGGCCCGGGTGCTGATCCTGCTCGGCGCCCTGCTGAGCATCGCGCTGGCGATCGCGACCGCGGCGAGCACGACCGTGCCGCATCGCACCGAGAACATCACCATCGCGCCCACGTCGGTGGGCTACCTGCAGCCGCGGTACTCGACGGACTTCGGCAACATCAACGCGGACCTCAGCCAGATCGACTTCACCGACCAGGACGTGACGGTGGCGTTCCGGGTCGGGGCCGGCAACCTCCAGATCGTGGTGCCGCCGAAGGTCGACGTCACCGTTGACGTGCACATCCAGGGCGGTGACTGCCGGGTCTTCGGCAACAACTGCGGCGGGCTCAGCCAGACCAACTCGTTCACGGACCACGGCACGGACGGCCAGGGCGGGGGCAGGCTCCACCTCAACCTGGACATGGACTGGGGCAATGTGAGGGTGACCCGATGAAGCCACACCGACTGGACGGCGTCTCGCTGACGTTCGGCCTGATCTTCCTGGGAATCGTGGTGGTCTGGCTGTTCAACCAGGCCGTCTCGGTACACCTCAACGCGGGCTGGATCGTGGCCGTGGGCCTGATCCTGTTCGGGGGGCTCGGCCTGGTGGGGGCGCTGCGCTCCGACAAGTCGTCGGAGCGCGGCAAGGCCGGGCAGCAGAACGCGGATCCGTACGACTACGACCTGGACGTCGACTGACGGGCCGCGGCACGGAATATGCTGGCCGGCGGGGCATGTGCCCCCGTCGGCCAGCGGCCTGTTCCGGCCCGGCCTGTTTCGTCTTCTGCCTATTTCCGTCTTCTGCCTGAGGAGCCCTTCCGAGATGACCCAATTTCCCGTTGGCGGCACTTCCGGCGCATCCCGCCGCCCGATCCAGATCGGTGACCGAGCCGCCCGGGTCCTCGCCTCCGAGCTCGCCCGCCACGGCGGCCCCAAGACCGGCCTGGTGATCGGCGCGGCCGCCGGCTCCGCCGCCCTCGCCGCGGCGATCGACGCGCTGCTGCCGGACGACCGGCTGACGGTGGTCGGGTCCAGCCCCGGCGCGGCGGCCGCCCTGCGCGAGCACGTGGAGCGCCAGGGCCGCTGGGTCGCCGAGCGCACCCGCGTGATCGACTCGGTCGACGCCGCCGAGCCCGCCGACGTGGTGATCCACGCCGAGGCGCTCACCGGGACCGCCGAGGACGCCCGAGAGGTGCTCGCCGGCCTGGCCAAGCTGGTCACCACCGGCGGCGTGCTGGCCGTGGTGGTGCCCGCCACCCGGCTGCCCAGCGGCGCCGCCGACGAGGTCGAGCGGCAGGCCGCCCTCTACGGCGTCGGCAGCGACCTGGTGCTGCGCAACGTGCCGCCGGTGCGGATCCACCGGCTGCGGCACACCCCGGCCGACCACGCCACGGCGGAGAACCTGCTGCCCGCGCTGCGCCCCTCCAGCGTCCCGCTGACCCGGGGCATGAACATCGACTCCAACGGCGTGGCCGCCGCCGGCATCGCGCTCGGCCTGGCCGCGCTGGCCAAGGCGGCCCGGCCGAAGTCGAAGCTGTGGCTGGTCCCGGCGCTGGCCGCGGCCCCGGTGGCGGCGTTCTTCCGCGACCCGCAGCGCGACGTGCCGGAGGACCCGAAGGCCGTGGTGGCCGCGAGCGACGGCAAGGTGCTCGGCGTGGAGCGGATGCAGGACAAGCGCTTCGGCGACATGGAGTTCCTGCGGATCGCGGTGTTCCTGTCGGTCCTCGACGTGCACGTCAACCGGGCGCCGGTGGCCGGCAAGGTGATCGACTACTTCGTCGAGGACGGCGGATACGCGGCGGCGATGAAGCCGGAGGCCGAGCACAACGTGGCGGCGTACACGCTGCTGGAGACCGCGCACGGGCCGGTCGCGGTCGTCCAGCGCACCGGGCTGATCGCGCGGCGGATCGTGCAGCGGGCGCCGATCGGCTCGCTGCTGGCCAAGGGCGAGCGGTTCGGTCTGATCCGGTTCGGCTCGCGCACCGACGTCTACCTGCCCTCCGACCGGGCGACGCCGGCCGTGGCGCCGGGCGACCGGGTCGTCGGCGGCCAGACGGTCATCGCCACCTGGCGCTAGGCGCGGCGAACACCGAGGGCACCAAGGCGCAGACGAGACGGCCCCCACCCGCAGGTGGGGGCCGTCGTCGCGAAGCGGGGCCGCTCAGGCGGCGTGGTTGCGCTGGCGCAGCCAGATCAGCGGGCCGCTGACCAGGTAGGCCAGCACGACCACGACGAACGTCATCCGGAAGTCGACCAGGGCGCCGACGACCGGCAGCACCAGCAGCCACGGCGGCAGCTTGAGCAGCCGGGCCAGCTTCGCGTAGGGGAAGCTGGAGACCATCGCCAGGCCCAGCAGCACCACCCCGGCCACCCGCAGCACGGGCGGCATCTGCGGGGCGATCAGCGTGCTCAAGGCCAGCACCGCGGCACACATCGTGGTCGGCACGCCGCAGAAGAAGCGGCCGTCCTTGGGCGACACGTTGAAGCGGGCCAGGCGGATCGCCGCGGCGCACGCGACCAGCGCGCAGGCCGGCACGAGCAGGCCGATCGGGGCCGAGCCGTTGAGCCAGGCGTACACCACGACCGGGGCGGCCAGGCCGAACGAGCACATGTCGGCGAGGGAGTCCATCTGGGCGCCGAACGGGCTCGCGACGCCGAGCCGGCGGGCCAGGAAGCCGTCGAGGCCGTCGAAGACGACGCACGCGATAAGCAGCGCGGCCGCGACCCGGACGTCGCCCCGGTTGACCGCGATGAAGATCGCCGACAGGCCGAGCATCAGGCTGCTCAGGGTGCAGGCGTTGACCAGCGCGAACCGGATGCGACGGGCGATCGTGCGCTCGCCGGGCAGCAGCGGGATGGCCAGCGCGGCCGGCTCGTCGCGCACCGTGCCGGCCGTCGGGCCGGCCTCCGGGTGGCCCGCCTCGGAGCCGGCGCCGGCCGGACTGACCGGCGCGACCGAGATCGCCTCGGCGGCCAGGTCCCGTGACAATCCGTCACGGCGGCGCATCCGAAGGCGCGGCAGCCGGACCCGGCCGGTGCGGGTGTCGGTCTCCGCGGGGGGCACGAGCAGCGAGGTAGCGCCGGCGACATTGCCGTCACTGCGGCGGCCGACGCGTCCGGCGAAGAGCACCTGACGGGCGAGGGAGCCGCTGCGTCGCAGCCGCCCGGCCCATTGCCGCCCCCCACCGGGCCGCGGGCTGTCCGTGGTGCGTCGTCGCTGCCAAGGTGCTCTCGGCACTGATCCTCCATGTAGGAACGAGGTTCCCACGGTCGCATTTCGGGGTCGATTGACCCCTGGTGTCCGTTTCGCGAGCCCATCTCGCGATCTACACGATCCCATATCAGATCGCGGTTGGCGATGCCTCGGGAAGGAAACCGCCATGAGAGGCGAGCCGCGGAACTACAGGGTGTAGTGTCTCGTTAACCTCTAGTCCATGTTAACGAAAACGGTCACTCCCCGTCGCAGGCAGTGAGGCGGCCCACTGAACCACCTCGGTCACGGGCAGGCCCGCCAGCTCCCCGGGCTCGAACCAGGCCGCCGCCGCGGTCGACCCGCCGGCCGCCTCCGTCACGCTGGGTGTCGACGGTTCGGGCACCAGCACCCGATAGAGCGCCCGGACCGCGTGCCAGTTCATCGGGTACCCCTCCGGGCCGACGAGCCCGAGGCTGCGCCGGTGCGTGACCCCCAGCAGCTCGACGATCTCGCCCCGCTGGCCGGTCTCCTCGTACAGCTCGCGCAGCAGTGCCTCGGCCGGCTGCTCGCCGACGTCGGTGCCGCCGCCCGGCAGGTGCCAGCGGCCGGCCCCCGGAAAGCCTTGGGCGATCTCGGTCAGCAGCACGCGCCCGGCGGGATCGGTGACAAACCCGTACGCGGCGAACCGCTGGCCCTTCGGCAGCTCCGACTCCGCGGCCGCCGCGGCGGTGTTGGCGGGTGCCGAGCCCGCCGAGGCGGCGGGCACCACGTCGAAGGTCACCCGGTCCTCATGAACATCGGGCGTGACCAGGGCGCGAACCTCGCGTACCGCCGAAACCACCACCGGCAGCCCGGCCTCGTCGCGGAACAGGCGGACCACCGCGGACGCGGGATTCTCCCCGTGCCGGATCGGACCACCCACCTCGCCGTTTGCGCCCGGCAGCCGCCCGTAGACCGTGATCACCCGAGTCTGCGTCATGGTGGTCAGCGTAGGCCGGCGCCGCGCAGCGCCTCCTCGGTCACCTCGGTCAAAGGCAGCTCGTCCAGATCCTCGGGGTCGAACCAGCGCGCCTCGGCGGTCGAGCCGCCGACGTCGTGGATGACCGGGCGGCTGGAGCGGGCCACGTGCACTCGGTAAAAGGCGCGCACGCCGTGCCAGTCGATCGGGTAGCCCTCGGGGCCCAGCTGCGCCGCGTCGCGGTGACTGGCAACGCCGAGCAGCTCGACGATCCGGCCCTCCTGCCCGGTCTCCTCGACCAGCTCGCGGATGAGCGCGACGCCGGGCTGTTCGCCGAAGTCGGTGCCGCCGCCGGGCAGGTGCCAGCAGCCGCCGCCCGGGTAGCCGTCGGCGATGCGGGTGAGCAGGACGCGGCTGCGCCGGTCGGTGCAGACGGCGTAGGCGGCAAAGCGCTGCGCCCGGTGCAGGCCGTCGGGGCCCGGTACCGCATAGAAGGAAGGCACCTCGGGCACCCCGTCGGGCCGGATGTCGGCCGCGGCGTCGGGCAGGCCGAGCGCGTCGGCGGTGAACCGGCGCAGCGGCAGCGACTGCGCCTCCTCGAGCGTCACCCAGCGGGCGAGGTCGGTGGGCTGGCCGACCCGGTCGCGCAGCGCGCCGCCGCGCACGGAGACCTCGTAGATCAGCCGGTCGGTGTGGATGGTCAGCCCCCGCGGCGGCAGCGCCCGCATGTCGGCGAGCACATCGCGCAGCCGCACCACGGCGACGGAGAGGCCGGTCTCGGCCGCGGTCTCGCGCACGACGGTGTCGACCGGGTTTTCACCGTGGTCGACCGCGCCGCCGGGCAGCGACCACACGCCCGGCGTGCCGGACTTGGTCGACGCGCGGACCAGCAGGAATCCGTCGCCGTCGGCGCAGACACAGTAAGCCGCAATGCGCCGCAGCGGCTGTAAGGCAGGAGTCACGTCGATAAATTGTCCGGCTTTTACCACCGGTCGCAAGAGCGAAAACCACCTGAAGGGGGATTCACTCCCATTCAATGGTGCCCGGCGGCTTGGACGTGACATCCACGACCACGCGATTGACCTCCCGGACCTCGTTCGTTATCCGGGTCGAAATCTTCGCGATCAGCTCGTGCGGCAGCCGCGACCAGTCGGCGGTCATCGCGTCGTCGCTGGAGACCGGGCGCAGCACGATCGGGTGGCCGTAGGTCCGCCCGTCGCCCTGCACACCGACGCTGCGCACGTCGGCGAGCAGCACCACGGGGAACTGCCAGACGCTGCGGTCCAGCCCGGCCGCGGTGAGCTCCTCGCGCGCGATGAGGTCGGCGGCGCGCAGGATGGCCAGCCGCTCCTCGTCGACCGCGCCGATGATCCGGATCGACAGCCCCGGGCCCGGGAACGGGTGGCGCATGACGATCTCCTCGGGCAGGCCGAGGGCGGCGCCGATCTGGCGTACCTCATCCTTGAACAGCGTCCGCAGCGGCTCGACCAGCGCGAACTTCAGGTCCTCGGGGAGCCCGCCGACGTTGTGGTGCGACTTGATGTTGGCGGTGCCGGTGCCGCCGCCGGACTCCACCACGTCGGGGTAGAGCGTGCCCTGCACCAGAAACTCGATGTGCTCCTCGGCGTCGAGCTCGCGGGCGGCCGCCTCGAAGACCCGGATGAACTCCCGGCCGACGATCTTGCGCTTCTGCTCCGGGTCGGTGACGCCGGCCAGCGCGCCGAGGAACTGCGCGGAGGCGTCCACGACCTTGAGGTTGATGCCGGTCGCGGCGACGTAGTCCTTCTCGACCTGCTCCGCCTCGCCCGCGCGCAGCAGCCCGTGGTCGACGAACACGCAGGTCAGCTGGTCGCCGACGGCCCGGTGGACGAGCGCCGCGGCCACCGCGGAGTCGACGCCGCCGGACAGCGCGCAGAGCACCCGCTTGCTGCCGACGCGCGCGCGGACCGCCTCGACCTGGTCCTCGATGATGTTGTTCGAGGTCCAGGTGGGCTCGATGCCGGCGATGTCGTAGAGGAAGCGGCGCAGCACCTCCTGCCCGTGCGGGGTGTGCGCGACCTCGGGGTGGAACTGCACGCCGGCCAGCCGGCGCGCGGTGTCCTCGAACGCGGCGACCGGCGCGCCCGCCGACCCGGCGGTGACCGTGAAGCCCTCGGGCGCCGCGGTGACGCAGTCGCCGTGGCTCATCCAGACCGACTGCTCGGCCGGCAGGTCGCGCAGCAGCACGCCGCCCCCGCCGGCGATCTTCAGCGCGGTGCCGCCGAACTCGCGCTGCCCGGTGTGGCGGGCCTCGCCGCGCAGCGCGACGGCCATCGCCTGGAAGCCGTAGCAGATGCCGAACACGGGCACGCCGGCCTCGAACAGGGCCGGGTCGACCTGCGGCGCGCCGTCCTCGTAGACCGACGACGGGCCGCCGGACAGCACGATCGCGGCGGGCCGCTTGGCCAGCATCTCGGCAACCGGCATCGAGCTCGGCACGATCTCCGAGTAGACGTGGGCCTCGCGCACGCGGCGCGCGATCAGCTGTGCGTATTGGGCGCCGAAGTCGACGACGAGAACCGGCGGCGTGGTCATGCCGAAAAGCCTAGTCGGAGAGCGGCCGGAGCCTCCGCCGGGACCGCCGGACGTGACGGAGCTATCGCCGCCACCGGGGCGTAGGGCGCGCCGAGTTCGGGGCGCGGGTCGGCGTCGCCCTTGTTGGGCCACATCGACATCGCCCGCTCGGCCTGCGCGGTGATCGTCAGCGAGGGGTTCACCCCCAGGTTGGCCGAGACCGCGGCGCCGTCGACCACGTGCAGCCCCGGGTGGCCGAAGACGCGGTGGTACGCGTCGACGACCCCGGTCGCCGGCGAGTCCCCGATCGCCGCGCCGCCCAGGATGTGTGCGGTCAGCGGGATGTTGAAGACCTCCGACCAGCCGCCACCCGGCACGCCGCCGATCTCCTCGGCCAGCAGGCGGACCGCCTCGTTGCCCGCCGGGATCCAGGTCGGGTTGGGCTCGCCGTGGCCCTGGCTGGAGGTCAGCCGCCGGCGGCCGGTCCACGAGCGGCGGTAGTGCACGTCGAGGGAGTTGTCCAGCGACTGCATGACCAGCGCGATCACGGTCTGGTGCGACCACCGGCGCACCGAGAGCACGCGCAGGTGCTTGACCGGGTGGCGGAAGAACACGCCGAACCAGCGCAGCGGGCGCCACGACCCGCCGTCGGTCAGCACCGTCTGCAGCAGGCCCATCGCGTTGGAGCCCGGCCCGTAGCGGACCGGCTCGATGTGGGTGTTCGCGTCGGGGTGGAACGAGCTGGTGATCGCGATCCCGTCGGTGAAGTCCACGCCCTTGCGCAGCGACCTCGCCCCGACGATGGACTCGGAGTTGGTCCGGGTGAGCGTGCCCAGCCGCGGGGACAGCCCCGGCAGGGCGCCCTCGGCCCGCATCCGATGCAGCAGGCGCTGGGTGCCCAGGGCGCCGGCGGCGAAGACGACCTGGCCGGCCTCGAAGGTCCGGCGGCGACGGCGGCGGTCCGTGCCGCGCGTGCGCACCAGGTAGCCGCCGTCGGTGCCGTTCGAGGCGGGGCGGACGGCGTCGACCGTGGTCAGCGGGAAGACCTCGGCGCCGAGCCGCTCGGCGAGGTACAGATAGTTCTTCACCAGGGTGTTCTTGGCCCCGACGCGGCAACCGGTCATGCAGGCGCCGCAGTGCGTGCAGGTCTGGCGCTCGGGGCCGGCGCCGCCGAAGTACGGGTCGGCGCCCGACCGGCCGAAGTACACCCCGACCGGCGTGGCGTGGAAGGAGCCGCCGGCGCCCATGCGCTCGGCGACCGACCGCAACGCGCGGTCGGCGCTGGTCGTGCGGGCGTAGGTGGTGACCCCGAGCATCCGCTCGGCCTGGTCGTAGAACGGCTCGAGCTCGGCGCGCCAGTCGGCGATGTCCTTCCACTGCGGGTCGTCGTAGAAGGGCTGCGGCGGGCGGTACAGCGTGTTGGCGTACACCAGCGAGCCGCCCCCGACGCCGGCGCCGGCCAGCACGAGCACGTTGCGCAGCATCGTGATGCGCTGGATCCCGTAGCAGCCGAGGGCGGGGGCCCACAGGAAGCGCCGGGCGTTCCACGACGTCTTCGGGAAATCGTCGTCGGCGAAGCGCCGGCCGGCCTCCAGGACCGCGACGGAGTACCCCTTCTCGGCCAGGCGCAACGCGGTCACGCTGCCACCGAAGCCGGAGCCGATCACGACGACGTCGTAGCGCATGCCCCATAGTGACTCATGAGTAACTTACGGGGAAGACCCTTCGGTTTCGGTGCCGTTCTGCGGCAGACTGGTCAACTATGGCGAGACTTCCCGGCGGGCTGGCCGTCTGGCGTGGTCGCCGGCTGCTGGGCAGCCCGGCCGCGGCGTCGCCACCCGCGCTGCCGGCGGTCGACGCGGGCAACCACGCGGCCCTGCACTCGATCGTGCTCGACGCGCTGAAATACGCCGACGTCCCGCCGCCGCAGTCGGTGCATCTCGGCGGCACCGCGAGCGTGCGGACGACCGGCGGTGTGCTCGTCGTCGGGCTGCCGCTGGTGTGGGGCCTCTCCGCCGATCAGCTGCGGGTCCTGCTGACCCACGAGCTCGCGCTGCCCGCCTCCCGCCACCCCGATCTGGTCCGCGGGCTGCTCAACGAGCGGCTGCGTTCGCCGGGCTCGGAGAAAGCGGCCGCCCGGCACGCACGGCTGCTGGCCGCGACCGAGACGCTGCTGGCCGAGGCCGAGCAGGTCCGCGACGCGGCGGCGGTGACCGCGGCCGGCGGGGGGCTCTCCGCGGTCGAGGACGCGGCCCTCGCGCTGCTCAAGGCCGCCGCGATCGACGGGGCCTTCGCGGCCTTCGCCGCCGCCCCGCTGGCGTCGGGCACGATCTCGGCGTTCGCGACCGGGTCGCTGCCCACGGCCGGCCCGATCCGGGCGGAGGACCTGCACGCCGGCTGGCGGCTGCGGCTGGAGCGCTGGGGCGCGCCTGCCCGGGACGTCTCGGCGCTGCACGGCGAGCTGGCGGCCCGGCACCTCGGGCTCGCCGAGGAGCTGCGCGCGCCGGCCGCCGGGCCGCTCGTGGCGCTCGACCCGGGCTCGGTCGTCCTGGACGAGCTGGGGCCCGCCGCCGGGCGCGCCCTCGCCGCCGAGGCGCTGAGCGCCGCCGAGGGCCCCTGGGTGCGCCTTGCCGACCTGCCCGTCGAGGCCTACCTGCCCGACGTCGAGCGGCGGGCGCGGCAATACGTCGAGGCCGTGCACGAGGTGTTGGGCCGCGCACCGGAGGGGCGCGACGAGCTCGCGGGCACGCTGCTGCGCCGCCCGGTCGACGTGGAGCGGGCCCGCCGCGGCCTGCCGCCCGGAGGCGGGGACGACGCCGCCGCGCCGCCGTGGATGGGGGCGGCGCTCCTCGCGGTCGTGGTGGAGTATGCGCTGCTACGCCAGGGCTGGCGGCGCGAGCACCCGCTGCTGCCCCGCCGGCTCGCCGGCCCGGACGGCTCGGGCGTGCTCGACCTCAACGAGCTGGTCCGCAGCGACCCCGCCGGGCTGCGCGCCCACCTGGGGTGAGCCGGCCGGTCACAGGTTCAGCGTCGGCGTGGCCGCCAGCTCGGCCGGGTGGATGACCAGGTAGCCGTTCGGCCAGCGCTGCTCGACGACGCCGGCCGCGAGCTGGTTGGCGCCGTTGCCGTCGAAGCGCACCCCGTTCCACGGCATGATCGTCTGCGTGGCCGGGAGCTTCACCTGCTGCACGGCGTTGCGGACCGCCTGCTTCGAGTAGTCGACCGACTGGTCCATCGCCATCGCGAGCACCAGCGTCGCCATGAAGGCGTCCGCGGCGACCTCGGTCAGCTTGGTGTGGAACGCCTGCTCGTACATCGCGCCGACGACCTGCGCGATCGGGTTGCGCGCGGCGAACTCGTTCGACCAGCCGGAGGCCCGCAGCACGGCCGGGTTCTTCACCAGGTCGAGCGCGGCCACGGCCGGCCCGATCGCGATCACCGGGGCGGCGCCCTTGAGCTTGATCGCGAGCTCGTTCGCCGCGGACGCCTCGGCCGCACTGGTCACGATCGCGAGCACCGCGTCACCCTTGGTCACCAGACCGCCGGGCTGCCCGGCCTCGCTGCCCGCCAGCGGCACGACGTGGTCCTTGCCGGCCACCTCGTAGCCCGCGGCCAGGCTCAGGTCCTCGATCGAGTTCTTGAGGGCGGCCGCCTCGTCGGCGAGCGGGCCCGCGGGCGAGCCGGCCGCGGTGACGATCCGCTTGTACTGCCCGCCGCCGCGCTGGCGGTAGAGCAGGTCGAGCGCCGTGGAGACCATCCGCCGGTCGCTCGGCTGGATTCGGAAGTGCCCGATGCGGTTGAGTTCGCCGAAGGTGTCCGACGTGCTCAGCGCGTCGACCAGCGAGACGCCGAGCAGGTCGGTGACCCGGCCGGCGGGCAGTGCCACGTCGATCGTGTCGGCCACCACCAGCGCGACGGCGCCTTCGTCGACCAGGCGGGTGGCCTCCTTCTCGACCTTCTCCGGCGCGCTGTCGGTGTTGCCGGTGATCAGCGTCAGCTTGGCGCCGCTGCGCAGGCCGGCGCCCGGGCCGAGCGGCAGGGGCAGCGGCTGGGCCGGAATGTCCCGGTTGACCAGTTCGACGGCGAGCTTCGCGCCCAGCGTGGCCTGCTGGCCGAGGGCGGCGTTGGCGCCGCTGGTCGGCACCAGCAGCCCGATCGCGATGGTGGCCGGCACGCTCGATCGCGGCGTGTCCCCGCTCGTGCAGGCCGACATGAGGAACGCCGACGCGAGCACCAGGGCGGTCACTGCGGGCCGGAGGCCCCGGGTGAGCACGGCGAAAGACTCCTTGCGGCGTGCGGCAGGTCGGACGGCCGTATCCTTCCCCTCCGGCCAATACGGAGCAAGCCCGCTGTCCGGCTTCAAGTATTGTGACCTGCGCCACTATGACGTGGTTGGACACGAGTCGCAACCCTGGTTTGATAAGGGCCGCACGTTGCTCAGGCAGCGCGATGACGCATGCGAAAGGTGTGAAGGGGTGCAGACCTTCGCTTCGCCGCCTTCGACGAGGGCTCCGGCCGTCGTGATGAAGGTGAACAGCCATCGCCGGAGACGGCCGGGGGAACCGCAACGGCGCAGCGCGTCGCTGTTCCGGGTGCGCGACTGGCGCGTGCCGACCAAGCTCGCCGCCGTCCTCGTCCTGCCCGCCGTCGCCTTCCTCGTCATCGCCGGCGTGCAGATCAACCTCTCGGTGCAGGACGCGACAAGGCTGGATCAGTTCGCCCAAGGGGTCAAGGTCGGCCGCCAACTCACCGACCTCATCCACCAGTTGCAGCTCGAAAGGGACCGAACGGCCGGAGTTCTCGCCAAGTCGAACACCCCCGCCGCCCCGGCCGGCCCGAACCAGGCCGCCGACGAGCTCGCGGCGAGCTACGCCGCGACCGACGCGGCCCTGCAGGCCTTCTCCGCGCAGGCCCGCCCGCTGCTGCAGAACCCGCTCTTCAACCAGACGCAGAACCGGGTCAGGGCCGACTTCCAGGACCTCGCGCTCGTGCGCGCCGGCGTGAAGGCGCGCTGGCTGCGCGAGGAGGCGGTCTTCGACCAGTACTCCGTGACGATCCAGCACCTGTTCGACCTCGTGCCGGACCGCCCGGACATCGGCGGCGACTCCGAGTCCGTCTCCGAGGTCTCCTCGCTGATGGACCTCGGGCAGGCCAAGGAGCTCAAGGACCAGCTGCGCGGGCGGATTTTCGCCGCGGCCAGCGCGGGCAAGTTCGCGCCGGACGACTTCGAGACGTTCTCGCAGATCCAGGCCCGGCAGGTCGCCGCCGTCGAGCGGTTCCGCGCCTCGGCGAGCCCCCGCCACCTCGCCCTCTACGACCGCAACCTGCGCCAGCCCGCGGTCTCCACCGTCGCCCGGATGCAGCAGGAGATCATCTCCCGCGCCCGGGGCGCCGCGGTCGGCCTCTCCGCCGAGGACTGGTGGCGGGCCAGCACCCAGGAGCTGGACTACCTCCGCAGCATCGAGAAGGAGATGCTGGAGGACGCCATCAAGGGCGCCGGTGGCCGTAGCTCCACCCAGCGCAACAACGCCATCGCCGCCACCTCGGCGATCGTGCTGGTCATGCTGCTGGCGCTGCTGCTGTCCTGGCTCATCGGCCGGTCGATGGCCCGCTCGCTGCGCCAGCTGCGGGCGCAGGCCCTCGACGTGGCCCAGCACCGCCTGCCCGAGGCGATCCAGCGGCTGCGGACGCTGCCGCGCGGCGAGACGGTCACGGTCGACACGACGACCCGGGTCCGCTCCTCCGACGAGATCGGCGAGGTCGCGGACGCGTTCACCGCCGTGCACCGCAGCGCGGTCAGCCTGGCCGTCGAGCAGGCGGTCATGCGGCGCAACGTCAACTCGATGTTCGTCAACCTGGCCCGCCGGTCGCAGACGCTGGTCGAGCGCCAGCTCCAGCTCCTGGACCAGCTGGAGTCGGCGGAGACCGACCCCGACCAGCTGGCCAACCTGTTCCGGCTGGACCACCTGGCCACGCGCATGCGCCGCAACGACGAAAACCTGCTGGTCCTCGCCGGCAGCGAGGCGACCCGCCGGTGGGCGCAGCCGGTCTCCCTCTCCGCCGTGATGCTCGCGGCGATGGCCGAGATCGAGCAGTACGCCCGGATCCGCCACGACGTGTCCAACGACATCTACGTCGTCGGCCACGCCGTCTCCGACATCGTCCACCTCTTCGCCGAGCTGCTGGAGAACGCGACGACGTTCTCCCCGCCGGACACGGTCGTGACGGTGACGGGCTGGCCGGCCCAGCAGGCCCGCGAGGCGACGATCGTCATCGAGGACAAGGGCATCGGCATGACCGAGTCCGGCCTCATCGAGGCCAACGAGCGCGTCTCCAGCCCGATCGCGATCGACGTCGCCGCCTCCGAGCGGATGGGCCTCGTCGTGGTCGGTCACCTCGCCGATCGTTACGGGGTCTCGGTCCGGCTCACCGCCACCGACGGCGGCGTGACGGCGTACGTGACAATGCCGGCCCGCCTGCTGGCCTCGCCGCCCGAGGGCATGGGGCTCTACGGCCACACCTCCAACCCGCTCGCCGGCGCGGCCCGCCTGCCGATCCCGGTCGACGGCGGCGCGTCGCAGGCGCCGGCCGGGCCCGAGCCCGGCGACTCGCCGACCGCCGTGCTGCCGGCCCTGCCCGGCCGGCCGGCGCCCGCTGACGGTCAGGAGGGCGCCGAGGGGGCGCGGCCGGTCTCCGGGGTGCCCGCGGTCGCGGCGCTGCCGGTGCCGGGCGTCCCGGCGGCGGACACGACCTGGCCCGTGGCCTCCTCGGCCGCGGCGGCCGCGGCCCGCGAGGCGGCGGAGGCGGACCAGGACACTGACCAGGACACGGACCAAGCCGCGAACCGGGCCGACGGGGCCACCGAGCCGCAGGTGCCGGCGACGGCGGGCCGGACCGCACCGGTCTCCTCAGCCCCGGTTTCTGCGGCGCCGGTCTCCTCGGCCCCCGTGTCAGCCACACCGGTGTCGGCGGCTCCCGTGTCGGCAGCTCCGGTCTCCTCGGCCCCCGTGTCGGCGACCCCTGTCTCGGCGGCGCCGGTGTCGTCCGCGCCGCTGTCGGCGGCGCCGTCGTCCGAGGCGCCGGCCGCGCCCGGCGCGCCGGTGCCGGGGGCGCCCGCGTCGACGCCGCCGGCGAACCGGGCGGCGAACGGCGGCCCGGCCAACATCCGGCGCGGCCCGACCCGCGCCGAGGACATCCTGGGCGCCGCGGCGCGCGGCAACGTCGCGCCCGCGGCGAAGAGCACCCGCTGGTGGTCCCGCGGCGGGGGCGGCGACGCACCCGCCGCGGCGCCGGCGATCCCGGTGCAGCGCCAGCCGGTCACGGCCGGCACCAGCAGCGCCGGGCTGCCCATCCGCGTCCCGCTCGCCCAGCTGCCGGGGGACCCCACCGGCCAGGTGCCGCCGACCGAGCCGGTGCAGCCGATCGTGACCCCCCAAACGGAACCGGATCCGGCTAGCGTTGGGAGCATGCTCACCCGGTTCTACAGTGGTGTGCACCGGGCCGCGAACGAGGATGAGGTGCCCACGGTGCCGATCAACGAACATCGAGGGAGCACGGCGTGACCCTGAGCCAACAAGCACGAGACCTGAGCTGGCTGATCAACGCGTTCACCGAGCGGGTGCCCGGCATCGCACATGCTGTGGTGGTCTCCTCCGACGGCCTGCTGGTGGCCGTCTCCGACCACCTGCCCCGCGACAGCGCCGATCAGCTGGCCGCGGTCACGTCCGGCCTGGTGAGCGTCACCAGCGGCGCCGCGCGGATCTTCGACGGCGACGAGGTCAAGCAGACCGTGGTCGAGATGGGCCAAGGCTTCTTCCTGGTCATGTCGATCCGCGACGGGTCGATCCTGGCCACGCTGGCCGGCCGCGAGGCCGACATCGGCGTGGTCGGCTACGAGATGGCCCGCCTGGCCAAGCAGGCCGGCGAGATGCTGACCCCCGCGCTGCGCGCCGAGTTGCAGCAGGCGCTCCCCCGCTGAGCCGACGGCGGGAGGGCCGGGTCCCCGGTCCTCCCGCCGACCTCACTACACGCGGGGCGGTCGCTCTTACTTGTCCAGGATCAGGCCGACCTTCTGGAACTCCTTCAGGTCGCGGTATCCGCACTTGGCCATCGCCCGGCGCAGGCCGCCGAAGAGGTTGAGCACGCCGTCGGGGTCCTCGGACGGGCCGTAGAGCACCCGCTCCAGGCTGCCCAGCGAGGACTCGGCCGAGCCGAACGAGCCGCGCGGCAGCTTCGGGTGGCTCGCCGCCGAGTGCCACCACGCGCCGCCGGCCGGGGCCGTCTCGCTGCGCGACAGCGGCTCGCCGACCATGACGGCGTCGGCGCCGCAGCCCAGCGCCTTGGCGATGTCGCCGGAGGTCTGGATGTTGCCGTCGGCGATGATGTGCACGTATCGCCCGCCGGTCTCGTCCAGGTAGTCGCGGCGCGCGTCGGCGGCGTCGGCGATCGCCGTCGCCATCGGGACGCGGATGCCGAGCACCCGGTCGGTGGTCGACCACTCGTCGGCGCCGATGCCCACGATGACGCCCGCGGCGCCGGTGCGCATGAGGTGCAGCGCGGTCTGGTAGTTGGTGCAGCCGCCGACGATGACCGGCAGGTCGAGGTCGGCGATGAACTCCTTGAGGTTGAGCGGCTCGTCGGTCGTCGAGACGTGCTCGGCGGAGACGAGCGTGCCCTGGATGACCAGGAGGTCGACGCCGGCGTCGAGGATCACCGGGGCCAGCGCGAGCGTGTGCTGCGGCGACACCCGCACGGCGACCGTGACGCCGCCGTCGCGGATCTCCTTGACGCGCTCGCCGATCAGCTCGGGCTTGATCGGCTCGGCGTAGACCTCCTGGAGGCGGGCGGTGGCGGGGGCCTCGTCGTCCAGCCCGGCCAGCTCCTCGAGGATCTTGGTCGGGTCGGCGTATCGCGTCCAGAGCCCCTCGACGTTGAGCACGCCGAGGCCGCCGAGCTTGCCAAGGGCGACGGCGGTGGCCGGGCTCATCGTGGCGTCGGAGGGGTGCGCCACGCAGGGAATCTTGAACGGGTACGCGTCGAGCTGCCAGTTCGTGGAAACGTCGTCGACGTCGCGGGTGCGGCGCGTCGGGACGATCGCGATGTCGTCCAGGTGGTAGCCACGCCGGGCGCTCTTGCTCAGCCCGATCTCGACCACGTCACGCATTGTCAGCTCCTGTTGAATTCGGGGTGTAAGTCCACCACTACCGGGAGTGATAGTTCGGCGCCTCGACGGTCATCTGGATGTCGTGCGGGTGGCTCTCCTTGAGCCCGGCCGCGGTGATCCGGATGAGCCGGCCGCGCTCGTGCATCTCGGCGACGGTCGGCGCGCCGACGTAGCCCATGCCCGAGCGCAGGCCGCCGATCAGCTGGTGGGCGACCGCGGCGAGGGGGCCGCGGTAGGGCACCTGGCCCTCGATGCCCTCGGGGACCAGCTTGTCGTCGGAGAGCACGTCGTCCTGGAAGTACCGGTCCTTGGAGTAGGAGCGCGCCTGGCCGCGGGACTGCATGGCGCCGTGGGAACCCATGCCGCGGTACGCCTTGTACTGCTTGCCGTTGATGAAGATCAGGTCGCCCGGGCTCTCCTCGCAGCCGGCGAGCAGGCTGCCCAGCATCACGGTGTCGGCGCCGGCCACGATGCCCTTGGCGATGTCGCCGGAATACTGCATGCCGCCGTCGGCGATGACCGGCACGCCGAGCGGGCGGCAGGCGCGGGCGGCCTCCATGATCGCGGTGATCTGCGGCACGCCGACGCCGGCGACCACTCGGGTGGTGCAGATCGAGCCGGGCCCCACGCCCACCTTGACCGCGTCGGCGCCGGCCTCGGCGAGCGCCTTGGCGCCCTCGTAGGTGGCCACGTTGCCGCCGACGACGTCGACCGGCGTCTCCTTCTTCAGGCGGGCGACCATCTCGAGAACCTGCCGGTTGTGCCCGTGCGCGGTGTCGACCATCACGATGTCCAGGCCGGCGTCGATGAGCGTGCGGGCCCGCTTGTAGGAGTCCTCGCCGACACCCACCGCGGCGGCGACCCGCAGGCGGCCGGCCTCGTCCTTGGTCGCGTGCGGGAACTTCTCGCTCTTGGAGAAGTCCTTCACGGTGATGAGGCCGCGCAGCTTGCCCGAGTCGTCGACGATCGGCAGCTTCTCGACCTTGTGCTTGCGCAGCAGCGCGAGCGCCTCCTCCTTGCTCACCCCGACGCGCGCGGTGATCAGCGGGGCGACCGTCATGATGTCGCGCACCCGGGTGTGCGGGTCGGACACGAAGCGCATGTCGCGGTTGGTGACGATGCCCACGAGCTGGCCCTCGGCGTCGGTGACCGGGACGCCGGAGATGCGGTAGCGACCGCACAGCGCGTCGACCTCGCCGAGGGTGTCGTCGGGCGAGCAGGTCACCGGGTTGGTGACCATGCCGGCCTCGGACCGCTTGACCAGGTCGACCTGCTGCGCCTGCTCCTCGATCGACAGGTTGCGGTGCAGGGTGCCGATGCCGCCCTGCCGGGCCATGGCGATCGCCATCCGCGCCTCGGTCACGGTGTCCATGGCGCTGGAGACCAGCGGTATCCGGAGGGTGATGTTCCGGGTGACCCGGCTCGAGGTGTCGACACCACTGGGCACGACGTCCGATTCGCCCGGAAGCAGCAGCACGTCGTCGAAGGTCAGGCCCAAAGGCAGCACGTCAGGTCGCGAGAAGTCCATGAACGCATCCCAGCTCTCGGTCGTCCGGCGGGTGCGTCTCATCGTACTTCCGCTCCGGCGGCGCACCCGTCCGCCATGGCAGAGCCGTGCCCGGGCCCACACCGAGGCCGAATGGGGCTACCGTTGAGTCGTGCACGAAGAGCCCATCGACCCGTTTGCCGGCGACCCGGCCGATCCGTCGGCCGAGCTCGACGACAGCGCGACCGACGACCCGTTGACCGCCGCCGAGCGCCAGGACGTTCTCGAGGACCTTGCCGACCTCGAGATCTACCAGGCGCTGCTCACGGCGATCGGCGTCCGTGGGCTCGTCATCGAGTGCGAGGACTGCCACGAGCCGCACTATTTCGACTGGGACCTGCTGCGGGGCAACCTCAAACACCTGCTGACCTCCGGGCGCCCGCGCGTGCACGAGCCCGCCTTCGACCCGGACCCGGACCATTACGTCACGTGGGAATACGCGCGGGGTTACGCTGACGGTGTCCACGATGCGCTGGCGAGCGCGACCGATGACAACGACGGCTGAACAGGCTCTCGTTTAGGTTTCACACGCGACGGGTACCGCTGCGGCATGCGCTGGATCGCCCGCAACGCCGCTAGCTCACGAGCCCGGCCCGAAACGCCGCCGCTACGGCGTGTGCCCGGTCACGTGCTCCCAGCTTCCGGAACAGCCGGCGAGCGTGCGTCTTGACGGTGTCCTCCGAGACGAACAGCTCGCGTCCGATCTCGGCGTTGCTCTTCCCGTCCGCCATCCCCCGCAGCACCTGCAGCTCGCGCTCGGTCAGCTCGACGCGGCGCCGCGGCGGCTCGCCGGGCACGTCGCCGCGCTGCTGGGGCACCCCGGCCCCGGCGACCCGGCCGTTCGGCACGCCGACGGCGGTGCGCGCGGTGCTGGGCAGCCCCCGGCCGGCCTGCAGCATGCCGCCCGCGGCCTGGCTCGGCACGCCGACGCGCGCCTGGAGCACCGGCTCGCCGTTGCCGCGACCGACCTGGCTCAGCACCAGCAGGACCGCCTTGGCCAGCGTCGTCACCGGGTCGGCCGTGTCGACCCGGATGACCGCCCGCGCGCCGGCGGCGATCGCGGCGGCGGCGGCTCGGGGCTCCTCCGTGCCGAAGAAGACCACCGTCGCGCCCGGCGCCACGGCCAGCACGCGGCGGGAGAACTCCGCGCTGTCGGGCCGGGAGAGCGTCGGGTCCGCCAGCACCAGGTCGGCCGGCTGCTCACTGAGTCGCGCCAGCGCCTCGACCATCGTGACGGCGGTCCGCACCGCGTGTGCCACTCCCAGCCTGGCCGCGGCTGCGGCAACCGTCTGTGCCGCGACCTGTGTTCGCACACACACCAAAATCGTACGCACCGTCGTGCTCCTCTCTCTCAAAGAGAGAAACACGAAATGGCGAGATCTAGACGTGGTTTCGCGGCGATTGGCCTACGAGAAATTGACCGACGACGTGCCGTCACCCGCGGCGGTCTCGCGCGTTGTACAGGGACTGTGCGCCGCGCGAATTCCAGGCCGCACGCCTGGAAGGAGGAGCGAATGACCAATGTGACTCGCCTGCCCGGTCCGATCGCGGACGTGTGGGACTGGCAGCGGCTCGGCCTGTGCCGCGGACGGGACAGCGCACAGTTCTTCCACCCCGACGGCGAGCGCGGGGCATCGCGCGGCCGCCGGGAGACCGCCGCCAAGAACGTGTGCCGGGCGTGCCCGGTGCGCGCGGAGTGCGCCGCGCAGGCGCTGAGCACCCGCGAGCCGTACGGCGTGTGGGGCGGCTTCACCGAGGGCGAGCGCCTGCGGCTGCTGGCCCTCGGCTGGGAGGACGCCGCCGACCGCCGGCGCACCCGGGTGGACGTGTCGCGGCTGGAGGCGAAGCTTGGCCTGCGCCCGACGCCGCCGATGCCGGCGACCAACGCGGGCGCGCAGCAGCCGCTGCGCACCGCGCCAGGCGGGCGCCCGGGCCCCACGCACCCCGCGCCCGGCGTGCCGTCGCAGCGCCGCCCGCAGACCACGGCCGGCACCCCCCGGTCACGGACCGTGGCCCGCTAGCTCTCTGCTAGCTCACTGCGACGTCGATCGAGTGCCAACCCGTGGCGCCGTCGGGATCCGGCGGCGCCACGGCGTCCGTCTGTGTCTGGCCGCCGTTGTCGGTCGCGCGCACCGTCAGCCGGTGCCTGCCCGGCGTGGCCCGCCACTTGAGGGTCCACTGCCGCCACGTGTCGATCGACGGTACGGGCAGCAGCGTCGCCGCCTGCCACGGCCCGTCGTCGACCCGGACCTCGACCTTGGAAATGCCGCGGTGCTGCGCCCAGGCCACGCCGGCAATCATGACCTCGCCGGCGTGGAGATTGGCGCCGTCGCGTGGGGTGTCGATTCTCGATTCCGTCTTGATCGGCCCCTGCGCCGACCAGCCGCGTTTGATCCAATAAGCGTCGAAATCGGCGAACGACGTCAGCTCGAGTTCCACGAGCCATTTCGTCGCCGAGACGTATCCATACAATCCCGGCACCACCATGCGGACCGGAAAACCGTGCGCGATCGGCAGCGGCTCGCCGTTCATGGCGATGGCGAGCATGGCGTCGCGTCCGTCGCGCAGGACCGCCGTGGGGGTGCCCGCGGTGAACCCGTCGATCGAGCGGCTCACGACCTGGTCGGCGCCCTGCTTGGGGCGCGCCTCGTCGAGCAGGTCGGCGACGCGCACACCCTGCCACTTGGCGTTGCCGATGAGCCCGCCGCCGACCTCGTTGGACACGCACGCGAGCGTGATGTACCGCTCGATCATGGGCCGCTTGAGCAGCTCCCGGTAGCTGATGGTGATCTCCTTCTCGACCCGGCCGTGAATGCGCAGCGTCCAGTCCTCGCTGGCCAGCTGGGGTACCACCAGCGCGGTGTCGATCAGGTAGAAGTCCTTGTTCGGGGTGACGAACGGGGCGAGATCGGGCAGGCCCGCGTCGGCCGACGGCGGCAGGGGCGCCACCGTGTCCGGCGGGAGGCTGGGCAGGTCGATCGCGGCCCGGTCCGCCTCCACGCCGCGGCGCGTCGACCACCAGCGGCTCGCGAAGCCCGCGACGGCGGCCGCGGCGAGCGTGTAGCCGGCGGCGCGCAGGAACCACCGGCGCTCCTCGGGGGTCGCGTTGTACCCCGCCTCGTGGCTGAGCAGCCAGCGCAGGACGGCGGCGCCGGCGAGCACGCCGGCCAGGGTGGGGACGAACGCGTACCACGGGGCGTTGTGCCGGCTGAGCGCCGCGGCGATGCCGACGACCCCGAAGACGGCGATCCCGAGGTACCCGATGATCCGGCGCCGGGTCGCCAGTATCCCGATCACCGCGGCGAAGACGGCCAGCACGACGATCGTGCCGATCGTGAGGGCGAGCTTGTCGTAGGTGTAAAAGACCGAGACGGCGAAGTCCTTGACCCCGGCCGGCACGCTGTCGATGACCACGCCGCCGACGCTGACCAGGGGCGACGTGGTGGCCCCGGTGAGGATCGCGACGGCTTCGGCGACGCCGAGCGCGACGGCCGCGGCGGCCAGCCCGGCGAGCGCCCCGAACCTACGAGTCTGCACGCCCCAAGCATGCGGCGATCGTCCCGGCGGCTCCAAGACCGGTAATGAGTCCCTAATCTTTTCCGCCGCCGCCCGATCGGCGAACGGCCCCGGGCGCAAGCGCCCGGGGCCGTCCGGTGTGGCACTCGGCCGGGTCAGAAGCCCGGGCCGTGCGAGTGGCCGTGCCCGTGGCCGTGACCGCCGGCGGCGGGCTCCGGGGCGGTCGGCTTGTCGACGATCAGGCTCTCCGTCGTCAGCAGCAGGCCGGCGATCGACGAGGCGTTGGCGACCGCGCTGTGCGTCACCTTCACCGGGTCGACGATGCCCGACTTCACCAGGTCGACGTACTCGCCCGTGGCGGCGTCCAGGCCGTGGCCGAAGTCGAGCGCCGTGACCTTGCCGACCACGACGTACCCGTCGAAGCCGGCGTTCTGGGCGATCCACCGCAGCGGCTCGACCAGGGCCTTGCGCACGATGGAGACGCCGACCTTCTCGTCGCCGGTGAGGCCGAGGTCGCCGTCGAGGACCGGGACGACCTGCGCCAGGGCGGCGCCGCCGCCCGGGACGATGCCCTCCTGCACCGCGGCCTTGGTCGCGGAGATCGCGTCCTCGATGCGGTGCTTGCGCTCCTTCATCTCGACCTCGGTCGCCGCGCCGGCCTTGATGACCGCGACGCCGCCGGCGAGCTTGGCGACCCGCTCGTTGAGCTTCTCCTTGTCCCAGTCGGAGTCGGAGGCCTCGATCTCCTTGCGCAGCTGCTCGACGCGCCCGGCGACCTCGGACTGCTCGCCGCCGCCGTCCACGATCGTGGTCAGGTCCTTGGTGACCACCACGCGGCGGGCGGTGCCGAGCTGCTCCAGGCCGACGCCCTCGAGCTTGTAGCCGAGCTCGGGGGCGACCAGCTCGGCGCCGGTCAGGATCGAGATGTCCTGCAGCATCGCCTTGCGACGGTCGCCGAAGCCGGGGGCCTTGACCGCGACGATCTTGAACGTCTTGCGGATCGCGTTCACGACGAGGGTCGACAGCGCCTGGCCCTCGACGTCCTCGGCGATGATCAGCAGCGGCTTGTTGTTCTGGACGATCTTCTCCAGGAGGGGCAGCAGCTCCTCGATGGCGGAGATCTTCTGGGTGGTGACGAGGACGTACGCGTCCTCGATCACCGCCTCCTGCGCCTCCGTGTCGGTCACGAAGTGCGGGGAGATGAAGCCCTTGTCGAACTGCATACCCTCGGTGACCTCGAGCTCGGTCGTGAGGGTCGAGCCCTCCTCGACCGTGATGACGCCGTCGCGGCCGACCCGCTCCATCGCCGAGGCGATCAGGTCGCCGATGGCGGCGTCCTGCGCGGAGATGGTCGCGACCTGCGCGATCTCGGTGTGGCTCGCGACCGGCGTGGCCTTCTCCTTGAGCGCGTTCACGACCGCGGCCGCGGCCGCGTCGATGCCGCGCTTGATGCCGGCCGGGTTGGTGCCGGCTGTCACGTTGCGCAGGCCCTCGCGGACGAGCGCCTGGGCCAGGACCGTGGCGGTGGTGGTGCCGTCGCCCGCCACGTCGTTGGTCTTGGTGGCGACCTCTTTGACCAGCTGGGCGCCGAGGTTCTCGTACGGGTTGGCGAGCTCGATCTCCTTGGCGATCGTCACGCCGTCGTTGGTGATGGTGGGGGCACCGAACTTCTTGTCCAGGACGACGTTGCGCCCCCGGGGGCCGAGCGTGACCTTGACCGTGTCGGCCAGGCGGTTGACGCCGTGCTCCAGCAGGTGGCGCGCCTCGTCGGAGAAGCTCAGGATCTTCGCCATGCTTGTGGATTCCCTTCAAAGCGACACCGCCCCGGCTGCCTCGCGCCTGCGCACGGGTCCGGGGCGGTGGCCACTGCTTCTAGTGAGTTGCTTGTTGAAACGCGGTCACTTCTCGATGACGGCGAGCACGTCGCGGGCGGAGAGCACCAGGTACTCCGCGCCGGCGTACTTGACCTCGGTGCCGCCGTACTTCGAGTAGATGACGGTGTCGCCGACCTTGACGTCGATCGGCACCCGGTTGCCCTTGTCGTCGATGCGACCCGGGCCGACCGCGATGACGGTGCCCTCCTGGGGCTTCTCCTTCGCGGTGTCCGGAATGACGATGCCCGAGGCGGTGGTCGTCTCAGCCTCGTTGGCCTGGACCAGGATGCGGTCCTCGAGCGGCTTGATCGCAACCTGCGTCGCGGTAGTCACGGGCATACCCTCCTGGGGTATCGAGCTTGCTATCGAGTGCCCGGTGAAGCCGTCGTCGCGGGTGCCGGCTCCGGCCGGGTTTACTGGCACCCTCCACCGGAGAGTGCTAATCGGAGGTTATGTCGGCGGCTAGCACTCCGTCAACTAGAGTGCCAGACACGCCGCGAAATCACCCCGGGATAATCGCCGGGTGGAGCTCAACGACGTGCAGACCCTCGAAACCGAGGCCGGGCGGGCCGCGCTCGACGCGGCGGCCGCGCTGCCCGACGGCGACCCGCTCGCCGCGGCCTCCGCGCTGCGCGCCCGCGGGTTCGCGCCGTCCCTGGCCGCCGCCGCGCTGACCCAGGTCGCGCTGCGCCGCCGCGCGGCCGCGAAGTTCGGCGCGGACGCCGCCGTGATGCTCTTCACCCGCGCCGGGCTCGAGCAGGCGACCCGGGCCGCGGTCGCGCGCCGCCGGGCCGCCCGGCTGGCCGCCGCGGGCGTGCGCCGCGTCGCGGACCTGGGCTGCGGTGTGGGCGCCGACACCATCGCGTTCGCCCGGGCGGGGCTGCGGGTGCTGGCCGTGGACGCATCCGCCGCCACGGCCGCCGTCGCGGAGGCCAACGTCCGCGCCCTGGAGCTGGCGGATTCGGTACTCGTGGAGACCCGCGACGCCACCGAGGTCCCCCTCGACGCCGTCGACGCCGTGTTCTGCGACCCGGCGCGCCGCACGTCGGGCGGCCGGCGGGTGTTCGACCCGCGCGCGTACTCCCCGCCCTGGGACTTCGTCACCGGCCTGCCCGGCCGGGTGCCGCACACGGTGCTCAAGCTCGCCCCCGGCATCGACCACGCCCTGCTGCCGGCCGGCGCCGAGGGCGAGTGGGTCTCGGTGGACGGCGACGTGGTCGAGGCGGCCGCGTGGTGCGGGCCGCTGGCCGCGGCCCCGCGCCGGGCCACCGTGCTGCGCGGCGCGGACGCGTTCGAGCTCACCGGCACCGGCGACGAGCGCGCCCCGGCGGGCCCGGTCGGCGCCCACCTCTACGACCCCGACGGCGCCGTGGTCCGCGCCCACCTCGTGGCCGAGCTCGCGGCGGAGCTCGACGGCGTGCTGCTGGACCCGACGATCGCCTACATCACCGCGGACGCGGCGACGCCCACCCCGTTCGGCCGCCGCTACGAGATCCTCGACCGGCTGCCGATCGCCCTGAAGAAGCTGCGGGCCGCGCTGCGCTCGCTCGACGTCGGATCCGTGCAGATCCTCAAGCGCGGGTCCGCCCACGACGTCGACGACCTGCGCCGGCAGCTGCGGCTCGAGGGCTCCCGCGCCGCGACGCTCGCGCTGACCAGGATCGCCGGGGAGCCCGCCGCGCTGCTGCTCACACCAGCGGATAGCCCAGGCGCCGCTGCAGGTCGTTGAGCGCGTCGTCGGCGAGCAGGTCGGGCGGGCGCAGGCCGAGCTGGCCGAGCAGCTGGCGGCCGGTGTCGCGGCACATCTCGTACGTCAGGCGGTCGTTGAGCCAGCGCAGCCACTCGACGATGTCGTTGACGTAGAAGGCGACGCTCTGCTCGGAGTTGCGCTGCCGGCGCTCCTCGGCGACGACCAGCAGCGCCGCCGCCAGGCGCTTGCGCGGGAAGTCGTGCCCGGCGAGGGCGTCTGCGAACGCGTCGGCCCGATGCCGCGGCGCGGTCGGCGACACCGTCAGCTTCGGAAACGGCGGCTCGCCGGCGGTCCAGACCTGCGCGCTGCGGGGCACGAACTCGGGCTCGAGCACGACGTCGACGCGGGAGGCGTGCCCGGGGTCGTCGACCGCGACCAGCACGCGCGGGCTGTGGCTGTTCACCTTGGTGACGTACCGCGACAGCCCGGTGCCCTCCTCGACGCAGAACTTCGCGTCCGGCAGCTTCAGCAGCCCGTCGAAGACCAGCCGGCCGACCCGCGGCCCGGCGCCCTGCCACAGCCGCACCCGCACCAGCCCGACCTGCGGCCGGGCGGCGATGCGCACGTGGTGCTCGGTCGCGGTGACCGCCCCCTCACCGTCGAACACCGACAGGTCCACGCCGTTCGTCGCGCCGAGGAACAGGTGGCCGTGGCCGAGGTACAGCTGGACCGCGCCGATCTGCATGTCGCTATTGTGGGCCAGTGGCGAGCAAGGGCACCCCCGCGACCGCACTGCTGACGCGCGCGAAGATCGCGTTCACCCCGCACACCTACGAGGTCGACCCGCGCGCGGCCTCCTACGGCGAGGCCGCCGCCGAGGCGCTGGGCGTCGACCCCTCGCGGCTGTTCAAGACCCTCGTGACCACGGTCGACGGGCAGCTCACCGTCGGCGTGGTGCCGGTCTCCTCCTCGCTGGACCTCAAGGCGCTGGCCGCCGCGGTCGGCGGCAAGCGCGCCGCGATGGCCGAGCCGGCCGCCGCCGAACGCGCCACCGGCTACGTGACCGGCGGCATCTCCCCGGTCGGCCAGCGCTCCCGGCTGCCGATCGTCATCGACGACTCCGCGTCGCAGCTGCCCACCATGTACGTCTCGGGCGGGCGGCGCGGGCTGCAGATCGAGCTGGCCCCCGCCGACCTGGTCCAGGTCACCGGGGCCGCCCTGGCGCCGATCGCGGCACACTGACAGCATGGTCGCCGTGCGGGCATCCGACGAGGACCGGCAGCGCGTGATCGCGGCCCTGCAGCGGCACACCGAGGCGGGCCGGCTCACCCTGGACGAGTTCTCCGACCGGGTCGGCATCGTCTACGCGGCCAAGACGCTCGACGAGCTGCGCGCCGCGATCGTCGACCTGCCGGCGCTCGCCCCAGCCGCGCCGCCGCCGGCGTCGCACGGCGACCGCCAGCTGCTGCTGACGTTCGCGCTCGCCATCCTGGCGGTGGCGCTGATCGGGACGGTCTACACGCTGTTCCACTAGGCCCTACTTGGTCCCGTGCCACGACCGCCACAGGGCCGCGTAGGCGCCGCCGGCCTCCACCAGCTCGTCGTGGCTGCCCAGCTCGGTGATCCGGCCGTCCTCCACGACCGCGACCCGGTCCGCGTCGTGCGCGGAGAAGAGCCGGTGCGCGATCGCGACCACGGTCCGGCCCTCCAGCGCGCCGGCCAGCGAGCGCTCCAGGTGCCGGGCCGCCCGCGGGTCGATCAGGGACGTCGCCTCGTCGAGCACCAGCGTGTGCGGGTCGGCGAGGACCAGCCGGGCCAGCGCCAGCTGCTGGGCCTGCGCCGGGGACAGCGCGAGGTCGGTGGTGTCCAGGCCCTCGGGCAGCGCCAGCGCCCAGTCCAGCGCGTCGACGGTGGCCAGGGCCGCGCACAGCTCCTCGTCGGTGGCCCCGGCGCGGGCCAGGGTCAGGTTGTCCCGCAGGCTGCCCAGGAAGACGTGGTGCTCCTGCGTCACCAGCGCGACGTGGCCGCGCAGCTCGTCCAGTGGGAGCTCGGTCAGCGGTACCGCGCCCAGCTCCACCGAGCCGGCCCGGGGCGCGTGGACCCCGGCCAGCAGCCGGCCGAGCGTCGACTTGCCCGCCCCCGACGGGCCGACCATGGCGAGCCGCTCGCCGGGCCGGATCGCGAGGTCGATGCCGTGCAGGACGTCGCGGCCGTTGACGTACGAATACCGCACGCCCTTCGCCACGAGCTGCTCGTCCACCGGCCGCGGGCCGCCCGCCGGCACCGGCTCGGCCGCCGCGGTGCGCACGCCGACCAGGCGCGCGAACGAGGCCAGGCCGAGCTGCAGCTGGTCGAAGTACGACAGGATGCGGTCCAGCGGGTCGATGATCGCCACGAAGTACAGCACCGCGGCGGTCACCTGCCCGACCGTCGCCCAGCCCTCCGTCACGAACCAGCCGCCGGCCACCAGCGTCACCGCGGCCGGCAGCGCGTAGCCGAACTCGGTGAGCGGGAACCAGACCGTGCGCAGCGACAGGGTGTACATCGCCGCCGAATAGGTCCCGGCGAGATGCTCCTGCGTCCGCTCGATCCGGCGCCGCGGCAGCCGCAGCGTGTCGACGGTCCGGGCGCCCTCGACGGTCTCGGTCAGCCCGTCGGTGAGCCGCGCATACGCCGCCCCCTCGCGCAGGTAGCCCGCGGTCGCGCGGCGGAAGTACCAGCGGGAGCTGAAGTACAGCAACGGGACCGCGACCAGGCCCGGCAGCAGCAGGATCGGCCCGACCAGCGCGATGGCGCCGAAGGTGAGCAGCATCTGCAGCAGCCCGACCACGATCGCCGGCAGCGCGGCCTGCACCGACTCCGAGGTCTGCGAGACGTCCCGCGAGGCCCGGCTGAGCAGGTCACCGGTGCCGGCACGCTCCACGGTGGACAGCGGGACCGCGAGCACCCCGTCGACGAACTCCTCGCGCAGCCGGGCGAGCACCAGCTCCGCGAGCTGCGCGGCGGCCAGCCGGGCGTAGCGCACCAGCACCGACTGCGCGACCACAAACCCGGCGATGGCCAGCGCGATCCGGTCGACGGTCCAGGTCGTGGTGCCGGCCGCGACCCGCTCGACCAGCGCGCCGAGCAGCGGCGGCGCGGCCAGCCCGGCCACCGCGGCGGCCAGGTGCAGCGCGAGCACCAGGGCGAGCCGCCCGGGATAGGCGGCGAACAGGCCGCGCAGGTAGGCGCGCACCTGCGCCGGTCCGGCGATCGGCAGCATCAGTCCTCCCCGCGGGTCACGGTTGCGGCGTACTCCGGGCAGGTGTCCAGCAGCTCGCGGTGCGGCCCGGTCGCGGCGACCCGCCCGTCGGCGCCGACGAACGCGACGGTGTCGGCCCGGTCGAGCAGCAGCGGGCTGGTCGTGCAGACCACGGTCGTGCGCCCGGCGCGGGCCGCCGGCAGCCGCTCGGCGATGCGCGCCTCGGTGTGCGCGTCGACCGCGCTCGTCGGCTCGACGAGCACCAGCACCGGCGGGTCGAGCGCGAGCGCCCGGGCCAGCCGTAGCCGCTGCTGCTGGCCGCCGGAGAAGTCCCGCCCGCGCTCGGCGATCTCGGTGTCGAGGCCGTCGGGCAGCGCGTCGACGATGTCCCGCGCCGCCGCGTCGTCCAGCGTCGCGCCGTCGCCGACCTCCTCCCGCAGCGGGCCGCGGAACAGCCGCCCGTCGTTGTCGGCGAGCACGATCCGCCGCCGCACGTCCTCCAGCGCCATTTCCCGCAGCGGTACCCCGTGCAGGCGGGCCGAGGACCCCGGGGCGAGCAGCGCGATCCGGTCGGCGATGGCCGCCGCGTCCTCCGGGCGCACGGCCGCCACCGCCGTCAACCGGTTCTCGCGCACGACCAGTCCCGAGTCGGGGTCGTCGAGGTCGCCCGGCTCCGCCGGTACCGTATCCGGGGGATCCTGAAGATCCGGCTCGATCTGCAGCAGGTCGACCACCCGCCGCGCGCTCACCAGGCCCCGCGTCACCTTGTCGGCAAACTCGGTCAGCGTCCGCAGCGGCGCGATCAGGAACGCCGCATACGCGTAGAACGCGACCAGTTCGCCCGGCGTGATCCGGCCCGCCACCGCGAACCGCGCGCCGAGCCACGTCACCAGCGCGACGAAGCACCCGGGCAGCAGGATCTGGGCCGCCTCCAGCATCGACTCGACCCGGGCGACCCGCACGCCCGCGAGGCGCACGCGCTGGGACTCGGCGCGGTACCGCGCGGAGAACACCGCCTCGCCGCCGACCCCGCGCAGCACCCGCAGCCCCGCCACGATGTCCGCGGCCCGCCCGGTGAGCGCCCCGGCGAGGTCACGCTGGTGCCGCCGCCGGTGGTGCAGCGGACGCAACAGCAGCCCGACCACGGCGACCAGGACCGGCACGCCGAGCACCACGACCAGGCCGAGCGGCACCGACACCCGCAGCAGCAGCGCGGAGACGACCACGATCGACACGACGGCGCCGCTGCCGCGCGCGGTGATGTCCATCGAGTACCCGATGTGGTCGAAGTCGGTGGTGCCGATGCTGACCACCTCGCCCGTCGCCACCCGCCTCGGCAGCGTGGCCCCGAGCCGCGTCGCGTGCCGCACGGTCACCTGCATGGTGCGAAAGCCGGCGCTGAGGAAGTTCGAGATCGCGAACCGGTGCCGCATGATCCCGGTGAACGCGGTCGCGGCGCCGAGCCCGAGCACCCCCGCCGCCGCCCAGAGCAGCCCCCGCCGGTCGTGCCGCGCGAGCGCGTCGACCCCGGCCCCGATGGCCGCCGGCACGAGCGCCTGGCTGACCATCCACACGATGCCGAAGCACACACCCCCGGCGATCAGCGAAATCTGGTGACGCGCGATCCAGAGCAGGTATCGGGCGGCCGACCGGCTGTCGGGCTCGCCGGGCTCGGCAAGGGGCAGTCTGCGCACAATCCCCGACCGTAACCGCAGCCCCCGGGTGGGCGCCTTACATTTTTCAGCGGTCGACCTGCGTGAAGTCCCAGAACTGCGGCTTGCGCGCAACCAGGTGCGACGGCGGCTCGGCAAACCCCTCGGGCGTGCTGCCCCGCCACTTGGACACGACGACGAGCCGCTGATCCGTCGAGGCGTATACCTCGCTGCTCATGTGCATCGGGTGCACCTCGACCTTGGGCAGCATCGCCTCGCAGACCCAGGACAGCAGTTCACCGAACGCCTCCTGGTGCGCCCTGACCTCCCACATGCGCACGATCACGGCGCTGGACTCTACTCCCACACGATCCCCCTCGATGACCATGGTGGACACCCACGGCCGCTCGCTCAAGCCCGGCGCGGCCAACTCTTGATCATGTGTAAAAAGTGGCTGCCATCACAGCCATCCTTTACACATCAAGTCCGGCAAGCCGAGCCTGCTGGAGCGCCTGAGGGCGTGGCCCCCGCCACGCCCGGTCCCGGAACTTTGCGACGCTCCGGCCCTACGCCGTGACGAGCGTGATCGGCATGGCCGAATCCGAGGGCAACCCCAGCGACCCCGGCGCCGCTCCCGCGGCCACCAGATGCGACCCGAGCGCCGCCACCATGGCGCCGTTGTCGGTGCACAGCTTCGGTCGCGGCACACGCAGCGTGATGCCGTACTTGTCGCAGCGCTCCTGGGCCATGGACCGGATCCGCGAGTTGGCCGCCACGCCGCCGCCGATCACGAGCGTCTCCACGCCGTGCTCCCGGCACGCGTCCACGGCCTTCGCGGTGAGCACGTCACACACCGCCTCCTGGAAGCTCGCCGCCACGTCGTTGACCGGCACCGCCTCACCGGCCCGCTGACGCGCCTCGACCCATCGCGCCACGGCCGTCTTCAGCCCCGAGAACGAGAAGTCGAACCGGTGCTCGGCGAGGTCGCGCGGCGCGGTGAGCCCGCGCGGGAACGGGATCCCCGCCTGCCCCTCGCGCGCCGCCCGGTCGATCGGCGGCCCGCCCGGGAACGGCAGCCCCAGCAGCCGCGCCACCTTGTCGAACGCCTCGCCGGCCGCGTCGTCGATGGTCGCGCCCAGCGGCACCACGCCGCCGGCCAGGTCGTCGACCCGCAGCAGCGAGGAGTGCCCGCCCGAGACCAGCAGCGCGATCGCCGGCTCCGGCAGGGCCCCGTGCTCGAGCGTGTCGACGGCGACGTGGGCGGCGAGGTGGTTGACGCCGTAGATCGGCTTGCCCGCGGCCAGCGCATATGCCTTCGCGGCGGCCACCCCCACCAGCAGCGCGCCCGCCAGTCCCGGCCCGGCCGTGACCGCGATGGCGTCCACGTCGGACAGTGTCACGCCCGCCTTGTCCAGCGCCCGCTGCATCGTCGGGACCATCGCCTCGAAGTGCGCCCGGCTCGCCACCTCGGGCACCACGCCCCCGAACCGTGCGTGCTCGTCCACGCTCGACGCGATCTCGTCCGCGAGCAGGGTGTGCCCGCGAACGATCCCGACGCCGGTCTCGTCGCACGACGTCTCGATCCCGAGGACCAGCGGCTCAGTCTTCGTGCTCACGCATCATCACCAGTGCATCCGTATTGCTGGGCTGGTAGTAGCCGCGGCGGATGCCGACGGCCTCGAACCCGTACTGCGCGTAAAGCTTCTGCGCCGGCGCATTGTCGACGGCGACCTCGAGCAGCACCTGCCTGACCCCGCGCCGCTCGGCCTCGTCGAGCAGCGCCTCCAGCAGCAGCCGCCCGATCCCGCGCCGCTGCGCGTCCTTGCGCACGCCGATGTTCTGTATCCACGCCTCGTCCGGCGGCGCCACGGCGAGCCCGCCATATCCGACGATCCGCCCCGCCCCAGCATCGCCGCCGGAGCCACCCGAGGCGGCGGGAGGCGCGGCCCGGTCCAGGGCGACCAGGTAGTGATGCCCGTTGGCCAGCTCGTTCCAGAACATGCCGGCCGACCAGCGCTCCTCGCCGAACAGCTCGTCCTCGATCGGCAGCAGCTCCTCGATGTGGAACCACCGCAGCTCGGCCAGCATCACCGCGCTCACTGCAGGGCCGGTTTCCGCTCGCCGGGCAGGACCGCGTCGGGGCGGCGCAGGTAGAGCGGGGTCAGCGTCTCGCCCGGCGCCTTGGCCCGCACGCGCTCGGCCGCCAGCTCGGTCAGCGCGAGCGCGGACGGGTAGCTCGGCCCCTCGACGGGAAGGCCGAGCACGTCGGCATACTTCAGGGCGCCGTCTCCCGCGGCCCGCTCGATCCCGTCGAGCGCGACGGCCGCGGGCCGCGCCACGTCCGGCCCGGCGAGCCGCTGACCGTCCCGGTAGACCGCCCAGTAGATCTCCTTGCGGCGCGCGTCGGTCGCCACCAGCGCCCGGCCGGACAGCCGCAGGCCGATCGCGTCGAGGGTGCACACCCCGTAAACGGGCACGGAGAGCGCGTGGCCCATCGCCGTGGCCGTGACCAGCCCGGCGCGCAGCCCGGTGAACGGCCCGGGCCCGAGGCCCGCCACGACCGCCGTCAGGTCGCCGGCCGCCACACCGCCCTCGGCCAGCACGGCGGCGATCTGCGGCGCCAGTAGCTCCCCGGCGCCGCGGGCGTCGATGGTCACCCGCTCGGCGAGCAGGGTCACCTCGTCGTCGCCGACCCGCGCGAGCGCCGCGGTCACCGCCGCCGTCGCCGTGTCCACCACCATCACCAGCACGGCCCCAACTCTAGAGGAGGGGTCTGACACTTCTACGGTGTGACCCTGGGGCTTGCGACGTCACAACCACGATCAGTTAACGCGGCTGCAACGAGCGGCACTTAGCATCGGCGGCTATCGACGCCGGGAGTGCCGCAGTGACCGAACCTATCCTGGTCGTGGACATCGGGTCGTGGGCCCTGTCCGCCGCCGTCGTCCTGCCCGATCAACTGCACCCGGTGCGCGAGCCGGTCACCGGCGCTCCACGCTGGCCGGGCAGCGCCACGCTCGCCACCGGCGCCGGCCGCCCGCGCCTGCTCGTCGGGGCCGCCGCGGAGCAGGCCCGCGACCAGCATCCGCGGCAGTACGTCGACGGCGTGCGCCGCGCGGTCGATGTCAACGCCCCGATCTGGCTCGGCGACCAGCTCGTCAACGGCGTAGAGCTGGTCAGCGCCGCGCTGGAGGCGATCGCCGACGAGGCGCGCCGAGTCTACGGGCCGATCGACCGGCTGGTGCTGAGCGCGCCCACCGGGTACCGCACCCATGACCCCCGCCGCGAGACCCTCGTCGCCGCCGCGGCCATGGCCGGCTTCCCCGACGCGGAGCTCGTCTGCGACGCGACCGCCGCGGTGCTCGACCCGATGACGCTGGTCGAGGTCGCCGAGGGCGGCCACGTGCTCGTGTGCGACCTGGGCGCGACGTGGTCGGCCACGCTGGCGCAGATGCAGCACGGCCAGCCGGTACCGCTGAGTCAGGAAAGCTCCGGCAGCGGCCGCGACATCGACGTGATGCTCACCGCGGACCTGCGGGCCACGCTCGCCGAGTGGGTGGAGCCGGCGTTCGCGGCCGGCGGCGACACGAGCGTCCGCGCCAATCTGCACGCCCTGGACATCGTCCGCCGGCTCAAGCACCGGCTGGCCGACGCGCCCGAGGCCGCGGACGAGGTGGAGGCGGGTGTCCCGGCGTACCGGATGGATCGCCGGATGCTCGACCAGCTCACGGAGCCGGCGACGCGGTGGCTGATCGCCAGCTGCCGGGCGGTCGTCGCGCGGGCCGGGCTCGTGCCGGCCGACGTGGCCGCGGTGCTCCTGGTCGGCGGCGCGGCCCGGCTGCCCGGCGTCGGCCCGGCGCTGCACGTTGGCCTCGGCCGCCCGGTGACCCGCCCGGCCGACCCCGAGTTCGCCGTCATGCGCGGCGCCGCCGCCTGGGTCCGCGCTCGCCAGTCCCGCGCCGTGCCCGCCGACCCGCCGTCGTGGCGGGTCGAGCCGCTGTCGTGGACGATCCCGGGCGGCCGCGGCCGGCTGGTGCGGTGGCTGGTCAAGGAGGGCGAGGCGTACCGCCGGGGCATGCCGCTGGCCCAGGTCCGCACCGCCGACGACCGGGTGTACGACCTGAGCGCCGGCCGCGCCGAGGGCATCCTGCTCGAGCAGCGCGTCGCCGTCGGCGGCATGGTCGTCTCCGGCGCCGTGGCCGCGCACGCGCGTCTGGAGCCGGCCGGCGCCGAACGGTTCCAGCTGGCCAAGCGCCACCACCTGCGCGCGGCCGGCGACTGGCTGCTCATGCCCGACCGCCGGACGCTGGTCGAGTGCTCGCGCACCGGCGAGTACGTCAAGGTCCGCGCCATCGACACCGCCGCCCTGGTCACCGAGCTGCGCCCCGGCCGCGGCGCCGGCCGCCCCCTGCACGCGCAGGTCGCCCTCGGCCAGGGCCACCAGCTCGCGCTCGTCACGTGGGACGCCGACGGCCATTTCGCCGTGTGGGACGTGCTCTCGGGCCGCGTCATGGCCAGCTTCTCGGACGTTCACAAGCCGGATGCCGTACTGCTCAACGAAGCCGAATGGCGCCTCGTCAGCACCGGCGAGGGCGCGGCGAGCGTCGGCCGCTACCGCCGCGACGTGGCGACCGTCTGGGACCTGGCCACGGGCGCCCGCCTCGACCGCATCGTGGGCGAGGATCTTCCGAAGCGCTTCACCGGGTACACCGAGACGAGCCGCGCGGACGCCTTCGCCACGGAGATGGAGAGCCCCGACGGCCGCCTGCGCGCGGCGGCGCTGGACGGCACGCTGTCGGTACGCGACCTGGAGACGGAGTCGGAGGTGTTCCGCGCCGACCTGGCCCCGGGCCGCCGGCTGAGCACCGCGTTCTGCCACGCGGGCCGCCACCTGCTGGCCCGCGCCACGGACGACGAGGGCACCTGGGTCGACGTCTGGGAGGTCCTCCAGCCCGCCTGACGGTCAGGCCTGCGGCGGCAGAACCGACTCCATGAGCCGATGCATCCCAGACGACGGATTGTCGTTCGGGATGCGGTTGCCGTTCTGCTGATGGACCCGATCGAGTGCGGCCGCACGGCGCGCGGCGTCGCGCTTGTACGGCATGTACACCACCCCGTCGATCCCCTTGTCGGCGGACCCGTCATGGTCGCGGCGCACACGACGGGCCTCTTCGTTGTCAAGGAACCGGCGGTAGTCCCGAAAGTGGAGCACCAGCCACAGTTCAAAGCAGGGGTTCGAAACCGCAAGGTTGATCCCGTTGCGCTGGGCCAGGTCGCGCGCCTCGGTGAGTGACGGGTGATGCTTTGGCCACTCGACGTCGTACACACACCAGATCTCGTCGATCTCGCTCTGCTCCTGCCGCGCTCTCTCGCGGATCTCGATCGCACGACGTACCAGAGTGAGGGGTACCGCGCCGCTCGCATTGCTCTCGATACGGATGTCCACGGCCGCGACGTCATGGACCTCTCGATCGCGCCGAAGCGCGTCCAGGTATTCGGGTTCGGTGCGCTGCCCTTCGCAAAGGATCACCAGCGTCTTGCGCGGCTGCCGCTCGCCGACCTTCCGGCGTAGCGACGCCGGCGGTTGCCTACCGCGTGTCATCAGGCGACCAGTCCCAGCGCCCGGCGCAGCCGCTGCTGGTCGAACTCGGGAACACCGCCGAACCGGCCCTGGAGATACGCCCGTTCCAGGTTCAATGAGCGGCGTACCTTGTCGCCGCCGAACTCGGCCAGGGCGGTCAACGTCGTCGCGCCCGAAGATCCCTTCTCGGTCAGCCAGACCTCGTCCCTGTTGAGGTGGTTGAGCAGGCTTGTGTCATGGGTCGTGAAGACGAGCTGGGCCGCCGCCGGATTCGTCACGGGGTCCTGGAAGAGCTCGATCAGCTTGGCCGACAGCCGCGGATGAAGGCTGGCGTCGATCTCGTCGAACAGCAGAACCTGGCCAGTACTCAGCGCGTTCAGGACTGGGCCGATGAGTTCGAACCACGCCAGCGTGCCGTCGGACTCGTCGCGCGAGTCAAAGGCCACGAACTGCTCGCCGACCTGATGGACGAGCCGGACCTGTAGCTGCGTCGCGGCCTTGCCGTCCCGGTTCACGACCGGCTTGCCCGCCGCGTCGACGAACTGACGCTCGGTGACGTCGATGTCGTTGATACCGAGATCCGCAAAGCGCAGCAGTTCGAGCGCCGCCTCCGCCGAGAAGCCGTCGGGCAGCGGCAGGCCCGCGGCCGACGCGAGCAGCCGCGCCGTGGAGCGGGAAGATCGTCGCCGGCCGACGCCGAGCGTCCCGACGCCGGCGAGCGCACGGGCGAACGGGCGCACCTCCGGCTCATCGAATCGCATGGCCGCCGACAGCGCCAGGGTCGTCGGCGTCAGCAACTCGCGGATACCGGAGAGCCGGCCGAGCCCGCGGCGCAACGACAGGTTCAGGTCCTCACGCTCGAAGAGCGATCGCGGCTGCCGCTTCGGGTAGCTGTGGAGTGCCTCGTAGAGCACGCACGTGTCATCGAGTTCGATCTGGTACGAGTACCGCACGCCATCGACCACCATGTCGACCTCGAAGCGCGTCGGCCGGTCGGGGCCGTCCCCGAACTTGAACGGCTCCCGAGGTACGGCGTCGCCCCATGATCGCAGCGAACGGTCGACAGCCTCGGCGAGCCAGGCGAGGGCGGCGAGCAGGTTGGACTTGCCGGACGCGTTCGCACCGTACACACCGGCAACCGTCAGGACATGCTCGTTGAGACGCTCGAACACGCGAGCCGCGGGTCGATCCTCGTCGACCGCGATCATCGAGAACTCGATCGGCTCGCCGATCGAGCGGTGATTGGCCACTTGAAAACGCAACAGCACGGCGTCAACCCCCGCAGCAAGATGCACGTCCAGGCCACTCTACGTCAATTTTCGACGAAAAGAGCGGCGCGTGTGCTGCGGAATGACCCGAACCCGGTCAGGTGGTCAGGGCGGCCGCTCGGGAAGGCCAGTCGCCGCCGCGCGGGATCAGGGCCACCACCCGTGAATCGTCGTCGCGGCGGTCCAGGTGGACCTCCAGGTGCTCGTCGCTCAACTGCTCGACCAGGCCCTCGCCCCACTCCACGAGCGTGACCGAGTCTTCCAGCGTCGCGTCGAGGTCCAGGGCGTCGACCTCGCCGATCGGGTCCTTGACGTTGCCCAGGCGATAGGCGTCGACGTGGACGAGCGGCAGCGTCCCGCCGCGCGACTCGTCGGGGCGGTGCACCCGCGCGATCACGAACGTCGGGGAGGTGACGTCGCCGCGCACGCGCAGGCCCGCGCCCACGCCCTGGGCCAGCGCGGTCTTGCCCGCGCCGAGCGGGCCGGTCAGGACGACCAGGTCGCCCGCCCGCAGTACCGCCGCCAGGGCCTTTCCGAAGTCCCTCGTCTGCTCGACGGTCGACAGGATTCTCGTCACTCCAGCACCTTCGTCAAGAACGTGTCCATCACATCGTTGACCTCGTCGGCGTGCTCGAGCAGGACGACGTGGCCGCCGTCGGCGACCACCATCAGCTCCGCCTCGGGCAGCACCGACGTTATCTCGTACGTGTGCGTCAGCGGCGTCAGCACGTCCTTGTCGCCGCAGACCAGCAGGACCGGCACCGTGCGTAGCGGGCCCAGGACGAGCAGCCGGGCGTGGGTGTAGAGGGTGCGCAGGTACCGCGCGATCACGTCGGTCGACGTGGTCGAGTTCATCTTCTCGACGTACGACACCAGGGCCGGGCTGGGGCGTGCCGTGCCGAACCCGTAGCGCCGGGTCAGCAGCCAGGCCAGGTCGGTCGAGGCGCGGCGGGCCCGGTCGATGACGGCCGAGCTGATCGGGCCGGCGAAGCCGACGATCGGCATCAGCGGGCGGCGGAAGCGGGCCACGACGTCGGGGAAGCCGAAGTTGACCTGGTCGAGCTTGCCTGCCGAGGTGGAGATCAGCACGGCCGCGGTGACGCGGGACTCGAACAGCTCGGGCACCTGCTCGGCGAGCGCCATGATGGTCATGCCGCCCATGGAGTGGCCGACGAGCACCACCGGGCCGGTCGGCGTGGTGGCCTGCAGCACCGCGCGCAGGCCGGCGCCGAGGGAGTCCAGGGTGTACTCCCCCTTGCTGAGCCGGCCCGAGCGGCCGTGGCCGGGTTGGTCGTAGAAGACCATCCGGTGCTTGCCCTGGAAGTACTTGCGCTGGAAGTGAAAGGTGCCCATGTCCAGGCAGAAGCCGTGCACGAAGACGAAGGTGGGGCCGTCGTCTCCGGGCGGGCCGTCGACGACCTCGACGTGCAGGTCGATGCCGTCGTCGGTGGTGACGGTGAGCTGCTCGTCGCTGTCCCAGACGCCGAACTCCTCGTCGGCGTAGGGGTCGTCGGCGTTCTTGGAGCGCCGGACAAGGTACCGCTCGGCGGCAACCCCGGCGGCCACCCCGGCCGCCGCAAGACCCACGATCGCGCCGATGATGCCGGCCGTTCGCTTGCGGTTGCCGTTCTTGACCACCTCGGTACCCATGCCCAGAGCCTAAACGGTCGTTACCCGCGAGTTAAGATCCCGACCGCCTCGCGTAGGCGGGAAGCCACGTCGGCCGAGGTCACCGGGCCGCCCTCGGCGGCGAGGCGGCCGGCCAGGCCGTGCGCGTACGCCGCGGCGAGGGCCGCGTGCTCGGCCTGCAGGCCCCCGGCGAGCAGCGAGCCCAGCAGCCCGGACAGGACGTCGCCGGTGCCGCCGGTGGCCAGGGCCGCGGTGCCGGTCGGGTTGACGAAGACCCGGCCGTCGGGCGTGGCGATGATCGTGCGGTCGCCCTTGAGCAGCACGACCGCGTCCATCCGGGCGGCGAGGCCGCTCGCTGCGGCGACCCGGTCGTCGCCCGGCGCGCCGCCGGAGAGGCGCTGGAACTCCCCGTCGTGCGGGGTCACCACGGTGGGCGCGTCGCGCGCCCGCAGCCAGTCGGCCATCCGGGCGTCGGCGAGCAGGGTCAGCGCGTCGGCGTCGAGCACCACCGGCACCGGCGCGCCCAGCACGGCGCGCAACTCGCCGTAGGCGCGCTCGTCGGTGCCGAGGCCGCTGCCGCACACCCATGCCTGCACCCGGCCCGCGTCGGCGACCCGCTCGTTGGCGATCACGGGCGGGTGGTGCAGGCGCACCGCGTCGGCCGCGGCGCCGGCGTAGCGGACGAGGCCGGACGGGCCCGCGAGGGCACCGCCGACGGAGAGCACCGCGGCGCCCGGGTATTTCGCGGAGCCGGTGGAAAGGCCGACGACGCCGCGGGAGTACTTGTTGTCGTTCGCCCGCGGACGCGGCCACCAGGCGGCGATGTCGGCGGCGTCGGGCACGCAGAGGGCGGGGTCGCCGTCGAGGTATCCGCCGAGGCCGATGTCGACGAGCTCCACGATCCCGCTGTGTACCGCACCCGCGCCGACCATCAGCCCCGGCTTGAGCACGCCGAAGGTCACGGTGATGTCGGCGTGGATCGCCATGCCGGTCACCGCGCCGGTGTCGGCGTCGACGCCGGACGGCACGTCGACCGCGATGACGGGCGCGGCGTGCAGGACGTCGGAGATCGCGGCGACCCGGGCGGCGGCCGGCTCGCGCAGCCCGCCGCGCCCACCGATGCCGAGGATGCCGTCGACCACGAGGTCGGCCGCGTCCGGCCGCGCCGAGGCGGACTCGAGCAGGCGCCCGCCGGCCCCGTAGAGCGCGGTGGCGCCGCCCCGGTGCACCCGCTCGGGGTCGAGCAGCAGCGCCTCCACGCGAGCGCCGCGCCGGGCGAGCCGGGCGCCGGCGTAGAGCGCGTCGCCGCCGTTGTTGCCGGGGCCGACGAGCAGCAGGACGCGGCTGCCGTACACCCGGGAAAGGGTGTCGGCGCAGCGCCGGGCCAGGCCTGCGGCGGCGCGCTGCATGAGCGCCCCGTCGGGCACGGTCTTCATCAGGGTCTCTTCGGCCGCGCGAACCTGCGCGACCCGCCACGCGGCTCTCATTGGGCGCTCCCGGGGTCGGCCGGCGTTTGTTCCGCCACCACCATCGCCGAGGCGATGCCGCCGTCGTGCGACAGCGACAGGTGCCAGCGGGAGATCCCGCGCTCTGCGGCGGCCCGAGCGACGGTACCGGAGACGGTCAGCCACGGCCGGCCGTCCGGATCGGTGACGATCTCGCAGTCGTGCCAGTGCAGCCCGCCGGGCGCGCCGAGGGCCTTCGCGACCGCCTCCTTCGCCGCGAAGCGGGCCGCGAGCGACTCCGCCGAGCGGGGGTTTCCCGAGGAGGTGACCCGCTCGGCGGAGGTGAACAGCCGCTCGGTGAGCAGCGGCGTGCGTTCCAGCGCTTGGCCGAACCGCTCGACCAGGACGACGTCGATGCCGACAGACACGATCACAGGGACAACCCTGTCACACGTGCCCTACTCGACGGTGACGGACTTGGCCAGGTTTCGCGGCTGATCCACGTCGTGACCGCGGGCCGCGGCGATCTCGCAGGCCAGGACCTGCAGCGGAACCGTGGTGACCAGCGGCGCCAGCAGGGTCGGGGTGATCGGGACGTAGAAGAGGTGATCGGCGTAGGGTGCGACGGCCTCGTCACCCTGCTCGGCGATCACGATCGTGCGGGCGCCGCGGGCCCGCACCTCCTGGATGTTGGAGACGACCTTGTCGTGCAGCACCCCGCGGCCGCGCGGCGAGGGCACCACGCACACCACCGGGGTGCCGTGGTCGATCAGCGCGATCGGCCCGTGCTTGAGCTCGCCCGCGGCGAAGCCCTCGGCGTGCATGTAGGCGAGCTCCTTGAGCTTCAGGGCGCCCTCCAGGGCCACCGGGTAGCTCACGTGCCGGCCGATGAACAGCACGCTCTTGGCCTCGGCCAGCTCGCGGGCCAGCTCCCGGATCGGGGCCATCATCGCCAGCACCTGCTCGACCTTGGCCGGCATCTCCTGCAGCTGGGCGACGACCGCGCCCACCTCGTCGGCGTATTTCACCCCGCGCACCTGCGCGAGGTGCAGCCCGACCAGATAGCAGGCGACGAGCTGGGTGAGGAACGCCTTGGTCGAGGCGACCGCGATCTCCGGGCCCGCGTGCGTGTAGAGCACCGCGTCGGACTCGCGCGGGATCGTGGAGCCGTTGGTGTTGCAGATCGCGAGCACCCGGGCCTTCTGCTCCTTCGCGTGGCGCAGCGCCATCAGGGTGTCCATCGTCTCGCCGGACTGCGAGATCGCCACGACGAGCGTGGATCGGTCTAGCACCGGGTCGCGGTAGCGGAACTCGCTGGCCAGCTCGACCTCGCACGGGATGCGGGTCCAGTGCTCGATGGCGTACTTGGCCACCATGCCCGCGTGGTACGCGGTGCCGCAGGCGACGATGAAGACCTTGTCGACGTCGCGGAGGTCCTGGTCGGAGAGGCGGACCTCGTCGAGCATGAGGTCGCCGTGCTCGTTGAGCCGGCCCAGCAGCGTCTCGGCGACGGCGTGCGGCTGCTCGGCGATCTCCTTGAGCATGAAGTAGTCGTAGCCGCCCTTCTCGGCGGCGGAGGCGTCCCAGTCGATGTGGAACGTCTTGCCCTCGGCGGGGGTGCCGAGGAAGTCGGTGATGACGATCTCGTCGCCGCTGATCAGCACGACCTGGTCCTGGCCGAGCTCGACCGCCTCGCGGGTGTGCTCGATGAACGCGGACACGTCGCTGGCCAGGTAGTTCTCGCCGGCGCCGCGGCCGACCACGAGCGGGGAGTTGCGCCGGGCGCCGACCACCACGCCGGGGGCCTCCACGTCGACGGCGAGCAGCGTGAACGCGCCCTCCAGCCGGCGGCACACGGCGCGCATCGCGTCGGCGAGCCGCTCGCCGGGCGTGTCGCCGGCCGCCTCGGGTAGCGCGAGCGCGAGCAGGTGGGCGGCGCACTCGGTGTCGGTGTCGCTGGCGAACTCGATGCCGGCGGACTCGAGCTCGGTGCGCAGCTTGGCGAAGTTCTCGATGATGCCGTTGTGGATCACCGCGACCCGGCCGTCGTGGGAGCGGTGTGGGTGCGCGTTGCGGTCGGTCGGGCCGCCGTGGGTGGCCCAGCGGGTGTGGCCGATGCCGGTGGTACCGACGCCGAGGGCGTGGCCGCTCTCCTCGGCCAGCAGCTCGGACACGGCCTTCTCGAGGTTGGCGAGCTTGCCGGCACGCTTGGCGGTCAGCAGCCCGCCGTTGACGATCGCGACGCCGGCGGAGTCGTAGCCGCGGTACTCCAGCCGCCGCAGCCCGTCCAGCACGATGTTCAAGGCCGGCCGGGCGCCGGCGTACCCCACGATTCCGCACATGCCGGTACCGTAGCAGAAATGCGAGCATGGCCCGTGCGTGAAACTGTCGCATACGCGCACGGGCGATGCGCACAACCGCCGATGGCTAGGCGATCGAGGAGCGGACCTGCGCGCCGCCGTCCACGATGAGGGTCTGCCCCGTCATCCAGCGTGACGATGGACCCGCCAGGAAGGTGATGACATCGGCGATGTCCTCCGGCTCGCCGATGCGCCCCAGCGGCAGCTTGTCGCTGAGGTACTCCTCGTTGTTCTCCCACAGCCCGCGCGCGAGGTGTGTGCGCACGATGCCGGGCGCGACCGCGTTGACCCGCACCGACGGCGCCAGCTCGGCGCCCATCTGCCGGGTGAGGTGGATGACGGCGGCCTTGGTGGCGTTGTAGTAGCCGATGCCCGGCTCGGTGAGCACGCCGCCGACCGAGGCGACGTTGACGATGGCACCGCCGCGCGCGGACATCGACGCCTTCCACACCAGCTGGCTCCACAGGACCACGCCGAACTGGTTGAGCCGGACGGTCTTCTCCGCGCGCACCGGGTCGATGTCCATCAGCGGCCCGAAGTACGGGTTGGTGCCGGCGTTGTTGACCAGGACGTCGATCGCCGCGAAGCGCCGCATGGCGGCGTCGACGACCTCGGCGGCCTGGTCGGGCTCGGCCGCGTGCGCGGCGTGGGTGAGCACGCCGACGTCCGGGAACCGGGCGGAGATCTCCGCCGCGACCTCGTTCAGCGAGTCGATCTTGCGGGAGGTCAGCACGACGTTGCAGCCTTCGGCGGCGAAGGCCACGGCGCTGGCCTTGCCGATGCCGCGGGAGGCGCCGGTGACGATGACGGTGCGGGCATTGGTCATGCGCGCACGTTACTACCCGGTAGAAAAACTACTCGACGGAAGACACGGTCCTCACGATGTGCGCGATCCGCTCGGCGGCATCCCGGGCGACCTCCTGAGTCCCGGCCTCCACCATCACCCGGACCAGCTGCTCGGTGCCCGACGGGCGCAGCAGCACCCGGCCGGCGCCGCCCAGCTCGGCCTCGACCTGCTTGGCCGCGTCGAGCACCCGCGGCGAGCGGGCGGCCGCGGACCGGTCGAGCACGGGCACGTTGATCATCACCTGCGGCAGCCGCTGCACGACCGCGGCCAGCTCCTTGAGGCTCTTGCCCGTCTGCTCCATGCGACCCATGAGGTGCAGCGCGGTGAGCACGCCGTCGCCCGTGGTCGCGAACGCCGGCATCACGATGTGCCCGCTCTGCTCCCCGCCGAGCGCGAGGCCCTTGGCGCGCAGCTCCTCCAGCACGTACCGGTCGCCGACCCGGGTCTCCAGCAGCCGGATGCCGGCCTCGGCCATGGCGAGCTTCAGGCCCAGGTTGCTCATGACGGTCGCGACGAGCGTGTCCTGCGTCAGCGCGCCCGCGTCGCGCATCGCCAGCGCCAGGATCGCCATGATCTGGTCGCCGTCGATCTCGGTGCCGTCCGCGGCGACCGCGATGCAGCGATCGGCGTCACCGTCGTGGGCGATGCCCAGGTCGGCGCCGTGCTCAACGACGGCCGCGCACAGCTGGGCGATGTGGTTGGAGCCGCAGTCCTCGTTGATGTTGAGGCCGTCGGGGTCCGCGTTGATCGCGATGACCGAGGCGCCGGCGCGGCGGTAGGCCTCCGGCGCGGCCGACGAGGCGGCCCCGTTGGCGCAGTCCACGACGACCTTGAGCTCGACGAGCGGGCTGGGCAGCGAGGTGAGCAGGTGCCGCACGTAGCGGTCCTCACCCTCGGCGTAGTCGGTGACCCGGCCGATCCCCGCGCCGGTCGGGCGGCGGTGGGTGCCGCTGTCCATGAGGCGCTCGATCTCGTCCTCGACCTCGTCGGGCAGCTTGTGCCCGCCGGCGGCGAAGAGCTTGATCCCGTTGTCGGGCATCGGGTTGTGCGACGCCGAGAGCATCACCCCGATGTCGGCATCGAGCACGCCGGTGAGGTAGGCGACGGCCGGCGTCGGCAGCACGCCCACCCGCACCACGTTGGCGCCGGCGCTGGTGAGGCCGGCCACGACGGCCGCCTCCAGCATCTCGCCGCTCGCCCGCGGGTCGCGGCCGACGACGGCGACCGGGGCGTGGGAGTGGTCATGCTCGAACAACGCCTGGGCGGCGGCGATGGCGACCGCCATCGCAAGCTCGGGAGTGAGGTCGGCGTTGGCCCGCCCACGCACTCCGTCGGTGCCGAAGAGTCGCCCCATCGCGATACCTTCCTGGTCGAACCCCGCCGCGGCAACACGAAACGGCCGGGCGCGCACCTCCAGGGTGGCACCCGGCCGACAGGCTTCGTTAGCGCTTCGAGTACTGCGGGGCCTTGCGGGCCTTCTTCAGGCCGTACTTCTTCCGCTCGGTGGCCCGCGCGTCCCGGGTCAGGAAGCCGGCCTTCTTGAGCGCGGCGCGGTCGTCCGCGTCGTTCTCGACGAGGGCCCGGGCGATCGCGAGCCGCAGCGCACCGGCCTGGCCGGTGGTGCCGCCGCCGCGCAGGTTGGCGAAGACGTCGAACGTCTCGGCCTTCTCGGCGATGACCAGCGGCTCGCGGACCGACTGCTGGTGGACCTTGCTCGGGAAGTAGTTCTCCAGCTCGCGCCCGTTGAGCAGGAACTTGCCGGTGCCCGGGACCAGGCGGACCCGGACGATGGCCTCCTTGCGGCGGCCCACGGTCTGGATCGGCTGGCCGGCGCGGCGCGACCGGGTCGGCGCGGTCGCGGTGGCGGTGGCGGTGGGCGCCTCGACGGTCGCGACAGCGGCCGGCGTCGGGGCGGCGATGGTCTCGTCGGTCACGCTCTGTCCTTCGTCGGCGCTCACTGCGCGATCTGCTTGATCTCGAACGGCTGGGGCAGCTGGGCCGCGTGCGGGTGCTCGGCGCCCGCGTAGACCTTCAGCTTGCGGATCTGGCGCGCGCCCAGGCGGTTGTGCGGGAGCATGCCCTTGACGGCCAGCTCGATCGCCCGCTCGGGGTGCTTGGTCAGCAGCTCGTCGTAACCGACCGCCTTGAGACCACCCGGGTAGCCCGAGTGGCGGTAGGCGACCTTCGACTGCCGCTTGTTGCCGGTCAGCGCCACCTTGCCGGCGTTGATCACGATGACGAAGTCGCCGGTGTCCACGTGCGGGGCGAACGTCGGCTTGTGCTTGCCGCGCAGCAGCGTCGCAGCGTGCGTGGCCAGGCGGCCGAGCACCACATCGGTGGCGTCGATGACGTGCCACACGCGCTCGATCTCACCCGGCTTCGGGCTGTACGTACCCACAGGTCTACCTTGTCTTCCACGTCGTCGGTCTGGGGTGCGCTCTCGGTGGCGGCGTCGGACCGGTCGGCCTCGACGCACGACCAGCCAGCGTACCCGAACGATGGGGACGCCTTGTCATCGCACAACAGCAGTCCACGATACTCGGCGTCCCCATCGACCACAAAATCGGGTGGCGCCTCAGACCCCCGCGAGCCGTTCGGGCGACTTGCGCAGATAGACGAACCAGGTGACCAGGAAACACAGGGCGTAGAAGCCGATGAAGACGACGTAGGCGCCGTCACCCGTCTTGTACTCCAGGAACGACTGCCGGAACGCGAGATTGACGAGCACGCCGCCGAGCGCGCCGACCGCCCCGGCGACGCCGATGAGTGCGGTCGCCAGGCGCCTGGCCTCCCGCTCGTCGGCGGGGTGCTTGGCCTTGAAGATCGCCGGGATCATCTTGTACGTCGATCCGTTGCCGATGCCGCTGAAGAGGAAGAGGAACACGAACCCGGTCACGAACAGCGGCAGCGAGTGCTGGCGGGAGGCCAGCAGCACGGTGCCGGCGCCGACGGCCATCGCCACGAAGTTCCAGAAGGTGATCAGAGCGCCGCCGAAGCGGTCGGCCAGCATGCCGCCGACCGGGCGGATCAGCGAGCCGAGCAGCGGGCCGAGGAAGGTCAGGTAGGCCGCCTTCACGGGGGTGGAGAAGTCCGCCTTGAACTGCACCTGCAGGACCTGCCCGAAGGCGAAGCCGAAGCCGATGAAGGAGCCGAAGGTCCCGATGTACAGCAGGGACATGATCCAGGCGTGGCGGTCCTTGATGACGTCCCGCATGGCCCGCTTGTCGTTGGAGGCGTGCGTCAGGTTGTCCATCAAGATCGCGGCGAGCAGCGCGGCGATCACGATCAGTGGCAGGTAGATCAGCACGATGAGGCGGGGGTGCGCTGCGCCGGCCGTCGCGAGCACCAGCAGCCCGACGAGCTGCACGGCGGCCACGCCGATGTTCCCGCCGCCCGCGTTGATGCCCAGCGCCCAGCCCTTGAGCCGCTGCGGGTAGAAGGCGTTGATGTTCGCCATCGACGAGGCGAAGTTGCCGCCGCCGACGCCGGCCACCGAGGCCGCGACGAGCAGCGTCGTGAAGGAGACGCCGGGCTTCAGGATGATGCCGGCGTAGACGGTCGGCACCAGCAGCATGAGGGCGCTGAAGATCGTCCAGTTGCGCCCGCCGAAGGTGGCCACCGCGAAGGTGTACGGCAGGCGCAGCGCGGCGCCGACGAGCGTGGGGGCGGTGGTGAGGAGGAACTTCTGCGCGGGGTCGAGCCCGTACGCGGGGCCCAGGAAGAGCACGAAGACCGACCACAGGCTCCAGATCGAGAAGCCGATGTGCTCGGAGAGGATCGAGACGATGAGGTTGCGCCGGGCAACCTTCGCCCCGGTCCGCGCCCAGAACTCCGGGTCCTCCGGGCGCCAGTCGTCGATCCACCGGCCGCGGCGCGGCTCGGGCTGAGACTGCGGTTTTTCCACGGCGAGGGTCATGACCGCGGAACCTATGGATGCCCGGTTTCCGCTTCTCGCGTCGAAGTTGTCGGCGCCGAAACGTTTCCCCCACGGCGGCGGATCGGTGCTTGTGAGATCCGCCGCCGGGAGAAAGACCCTGATCAGGCCTTCTTGAACGTCCAGGTGCCGGTGTCGGCGCCGCCCTGCGGCGGGGAGAGCTTGAGCGTGTTGCCGGCGCAGTCGTACTGGCTCTTCTTGAGCAGGGGCTGCCCGTCGACGGCGCCGCCGGTGTCCGCGGTGCCGCTCCCGGTGAACTCGGTGATCGGCATCTTGTCGGCGACGCGGACCGAGGCGGGGGCGGTGAGGTCCACGGTCACGGTGAGGGTGCCGAAGTCGACCGTGCCGGTGGGCTCGAGCGTGCCGGTCGCCGACGACGGGGTCTTGATGGAGCCGTTGACCTTGCCGCCGTAGGCGAAGGTGCCCTTCACGTCGTTGCCGGACACCGAGAAGGTGAAGGTCACCGGCTGCATCGGGCCGAAGTCGACCTGCGTCTTGCCGCCGGAGTCGATCGTCAGCAGGGTGCCGCCGCCACCCGTGAAGGTGCCGTTCACCGCGCCGCTGAGCTTGCCGGTGAGACTGTCCGCCTTCCAGGTGCCGACGAGGCACGACGCCGCGGTGCCCTGCCCGCCACCACCGGTGGTGCCGGCGCCGCTGTCGTCGCCCGCGCCGGTCGAGGCGCCCGCGGAGGCGTTGCCGGAGGCTCCGGCCGAGGCGGCGGCCCCGGGGTTGGCCTTGTCACCGCTGCACCCGGTGAGCCCGATGCCGAGCACCGCAACGGCCGCGATCGCGGCCTTGCCGGTCGTGCGCATCTGCTTCCTCCTTGCTGCTACATAGGGGTCGATGGCTTGTTTACCCCGCCGTGAACCGTCGCCACCCTACAGTGCGAAGATCTGACACACCCCGCGCCCAGAATCCGGGACGACATCGACCGTTATCGACAAATATTCGACCACGGAACGGTAACGGCCTGCTCAAGATGCGTGTGAGCCGCTCTTAGCAGGCGTGAAACATTCGGGACTTTGGAGCGAAACCGCCCCCCGGCAGCCTTTTGGCCATGTCCGAAGCGGTCGCCGCGTGCTGCCCGGCCCTCGCACGACGCCGTCGTGGGTCCGCAACAACGCCGAAACGACGCTGTCATTGCGGCTTTACCGAGGGGCACGCATGGGTGACTCAAGGTCTTCGATGAAGCTCGTCGTCGTCGGCCACGGCATGGTGGGGCACCGCTTCGTCGAGGCACTGCAGTCCCGCGACACCGAGCGGCGGTGGCACGTCACCGTGCTGGCCGAGGAGGGCCGCTCCGCCTATGACCGGGTGCGCCTGTCCGCGTACTTCGACGGCGTCTCCGCCGAGGAGCTGACCTACGCCGTGCCCGACGGGATCGACCTGCGGCTCGGCGAGCTGGCCGTGTCGATCGATCGCGAGGCGCGCCGGGTCCGCACGGCCGACGGGGAGTACGAGTACGACGCGCTGGTCCTGGCCACCGGCTCGTCGGCGTTCGTGCCCCCGATCAGCGGCGTCGACCAGCACGGGGTCTTCGTCTACCGCACCCTCGACGATCTCGAGGCGATCCGCGACCACGCCAAGGGCAGGGAGGTCGGCGCGGTCATCGGCGGCGGCCTGCTCGGCCTGGAGGCGGCCAATGCGCTGCGCCTGCTGGGCCTGCGCACGCACGTGATCGAGTTCGCTCCGCGGCTGATGCCTGTGCAGGTGGACGAGGCCGGCGGCGCCGTCCTGCGCCGCTACGTGGAGGACCTCGGCGTGCGCGTGCACCTCGGCGCCGGCACCACCGCGATCCGCCGCACGGCCCCGAGCGGCCGGCTCGGCCTGACCCTGTCCGACGGCGCGCACGTCCCGGCCGACATCGTAGTAGTGGCCGCGGGCATCCGGCCGCGCGACGAGCTGGCCCGCTCGATGGGGCTCGCAACCGGGGCGCGCGGCGGGGTGGTCGTCGACGCCGGCTGCCGTACCGACGACCCGGCGATCTACGCGATCGGCGAGTGCGCCGAGATCGGCGGGCGCTGCTACGGCCTGGTCGCGCCGGGCTACGCGATGGCTGAGGTGGTGGCCGACCGGCTCGTCGGCGGGGCCGCCGAGTTTCCCGGCGCGGACACGTCCACGAAGCTCAAGCTCCTCGGCGTCGACGTGGCGAGCTTCGGCGTAGCGCCCGAAAAGCCAACGCCGCGCGACGACCTGCTCGACATCGTGTACCTCGACCCGGCCAACGGCCGCTACGCCAAGCTGGTGCTCTCCGACGACGCCCAGACCCTGCTCGGCGGCATCCTGGTCGGCGACGCGAGCGCCTACCCGACGCTGCGGGCCAGCGTCGGCGGCCCGCTGCCCGGCCACCCGCTGACCCTACTGGCCGGCGACGCGCCCAGCGACGTCGCGCTGCCGGCCGAGGCGCAGGTCTGCAGCTGCAACGCGGTCACCCAGGGCCAGCTGGTCGCCGCGATCGCGGACGGCTGCACCGACGTCGGCACGCTCAAGGAGTGCACCCGGGCCGGCACCAGCTGCGGCTCGTGCGTGCCGCTGCTCAAGCAGATCCTCAAGCAACAGGGCGTGGCCGCGAGCAAGGCGCTGTGCGAGCACTTCGAGTACTCGCGCGCCGAGCTGTTCGACATCGTCCGCATCCGCGAGATCCGCACGTTCTCGCGGCTCATCGCCGAGCACGGGCAGGGCCGCGGCTGCGACGTCTGCAAGCCCACGGTGGCCTCCATCCTGGCGTCGCTGCACAACGACTACGTCCTGGACGGCGAGCAGGCCTCGCTGCAGGACACCAACGACCACTTCCTGGCCAACATCCAGCGCAACGGCACCTACTCGGTGGTCCCGCGCATCCCCGGCGGCGAGATCACGCCGGAGAAGCTGATCGTGATCGGCGAGGTCGCCCGGGACTTCAACCTCTACACGAAGATCACCGGCGGGCAGCGCATCGACCTGCTCGGCGCCCGTGTGGAGCAACTTCCGGCGATCTGGAGCCGGCTGGTCGCGGCCGGGTTCGAGTCCGGCCACGCCTACGGCAAGGCCCTGCGCACGGTGAAGTCCTGCGTCGGGTCGACCTGGTGCCGGTACGGGGTGCAGGACTCCGTCGGGCTCGCGATCGAGCTCGAACTGCGGTACCGCGGCCTCCGCGCACCCCACAAGATCAAGTCGGCGGTGTCCGGCTGCGCCCGCGAATGCGCCGAGGCCCGGAGCAAGGACTTCGGCATCATCGCCACCGAGAACGGCTGGAACCTCTACGTTGGCGGCAACGGCGGCTTCCGCCCGCGCCACGCCGACCTGCTGGCCTCGGACCTCTCCACCGAGGAGCTCATCCGCGTCGTCGACCGGTTCCTGATGTTCTACATCCGCACCGCCGACCGGCTCCAGCGCACCGCGGCCTGGATCGAGGGCATGGAGGGCGGCCTGGACTACCTGCGCGCGGTGATCGTCGAGGACTCTCTCGGCATCGCCGCCGAGCTCGACGCCATGGTGGCCCACCACATCTCGTCCTACATGGACGAGTGGCGGGCGACGGTCGAAGACCCGGAGCGGCTGGCGCGGTTCGTGTCGTTCGTGAACGCGCCCGGCACCCCGGACCCGACGATCTCCTTCGTATCCGAACGTGGCCAGCCCGTACCTGGAGTCCTAGGAGCGCGCCCATGAAGTGGACCGCCGTCTGCCCGTACCTGCGCCTGGAGCCGGAGCGCGGCGTGGCCGCGCTGGTCGACGGGGTACAGGTGGCGCTCTTCCGGACCTTCGACGGCAGCCTGCACGCGATCGGCAACCTCGACCCGCTCAGCGGCGCCGCGGTGCTCTCGCGCGGCATCGTGGGCAGCCGCGGCGACACCCCGGTCGTCGCCTCGCCGATGCACAAGCAGGCGTACGACCTGACCACCGGGGAGTGCCTCGACGAACCGAGCGTGCGCGTGCCCGTCTACCCGGTCCGCGTCAGCGACGGCATGGTCGAGGTCGCCGTACCGCGGATGGCGGCCGTCACGGGTGGAGAGACGACGTGAGCGCGGGCAGCACCCTGGAGGCGCGCCCAGCCTCGGGCGAGGACCTTCCCCTGGCGGGCTTCACGGTGGCCGTGACCGCCGACCGCCGCCGCGACGAGCTGAGCGCACTGCTGGAGCGGCGGGGCGCCCGCATCGTGCTCGCCCCGGCCCTGCGCATCGTCCCGGTCGCCGACGACACCGAGCTCAAGGCGGCCACGGTGTCCTGCGTCGACGTGGCGCCGGACATCGTCATCGCCACCACCGGCATCGGCCTGCGCGGCTGGATCGAGGCCGCCGAGGGCTGGGGCCTCGGTGAGGCGCTGCGGGCGCGGCTCGGCGAGGCGTACCTGATCGCCCGGGGCCCCAAGGCCAAGGGCGCGGTCCGCGCGGCCGGCATGATCGAGACCTGGTCCCCGGACGACGAGAGCTGCGACGAGGTCCTGGACTACCTGCTGTCCGGCGCATTCCCGGGCGGGATCGCGGGCCGCCGGATCGCCGTGCAGATGCACGGGGAGCCGCACCCCGAGTTCACGTCCTCGCTGCGCGACGCCGGCGCGATCGTCGTGGAGATTCCGGTGTACCGCTGGGCGCCGCCGGTCGACCCCGCGCCCCTTCGCCGCCTCGTGGACCTGATCTGCTCGCGCCTCGTCGACTCGGTGACGTTCACCTCCGCGCCCGCGGTCGGCTCGCTGCTGCGGGTCGCCGGCCCGGAGGCCCCGGACGTGCTCGAGGCGCTGCGCACGGACGTCCTAGCCGCGTGCGTCGGCCCGGTCACCGCGGCCCCGCTGCAGCGCCTCGGCGTGCCGGTCGCGGCGCCCGCGCGGGCCCGGCTCGGCGCGCTCGTGCGCATCCTCGTCGACGAGCTGCCGAAGCGCTCCCCCACCCTCTACGTCGCGGGCGCGGCCGTCACCCTGCGCGGCCACGCCGCGATCATCGACGGCACGCTCAAGCCGCTGGCCCCCGGCCCGATGGCGGTCCTGCGCGCCCTGGCGGCCTCGCCGGGCCGCGTGCTGTCGCGCGCGGCCCTGCTGCGGGAGCTGCCGAGGGGCGCCGACGAGCACGCCGTGGAGATGGCGGTGGCCCGTCTGCGGGCGGCGCTGGGCGGGTCTGCGTTCGTGCAGACGGTCGTGAAGCGGGGCTACCGCCTGCGGGTCGACTGACCCCGTTTCGACGCCCTACTGCAGGTAGTGCTCGACCTCGTCGATCGAGTGCGCCTCGACCTCGTCCGGCGAGAGCCCCTGCAGCTGTGCCGCGCGCCGGCGGCGCAGCAGATCCCAGAGCTGGTCGAGCTGCGCCTCGATCCCACGCAGCCGATCGTGCTCCTCCTGCTCGGTGATCTTGCCCGCCTGCAGTTGGGTGCGCAGCTTGTGCTCCTCGTCGACCAGGTTCGAGATCTGGTGGATCAACGTCTTCTCGTCCATGGGTTGCATCATCCTCCACGCGGCGGCGACCCGGCCGCCCCGCGCCGGGTCTTGGACCGTCTCCCTCGCCACACCACCCGCCCCTCCGGCCCCCGGCTTCGCGCCCCTGCGCCCCTGCGCCCCCAGGCCACCCGACTGCCAACCGCCAGCCACGGCCCGTCGCGCCCGCCTGCGCCCGCGGGGATCGCCCACCACCGGCCGGCCCGGCCGCCGGGCGCATGATCACGGAGCCTTACACGGACGGTCACGCTAAATCAGGAAATATCGGATAAATCCGGTCGCGGAGCGGCCGGATTTATCCGTTCTCGTCGGGGCTGACGCGGCGAGCCGCGGCTCAGCGCAGGGTCAGGGAGGACCAGCCGAACTGGTCGATCGGGCCCGCGCCGCTGCCGAGGCGCCACTCCGCCGCGTCGCCGATCGCGCGGCCCACGAAGCCCTTCGCCCACAACACCGCGGCCGGGGCGTCGCCCGCGGCCAGCCGGGCCGCGATCGCCGTGGCGAAGGTCGCGCCGCTGCCGTCGGTGTTGCGGCTCGCGATGCGCGGGCTGTGCAGCATCCGCGTCGCGCCGTCCGCCCACAGGGCGTCGACCGCCTCCGTGCCGGCCGCGAAGTCGCCGCCCGTGACGACCACGGCGGATAGGTCACCACGGAGCGTGAGCTGTGAACCGCACAACCGGTCCGTCAGCCGCGCCCCTCCCACACCGGCTCGGGCACCTCGACCACCTCGCCGTCGGCGCGAAACAGCACGTACCGGTCGAACGAGCGGCTGAACCACCGGTCGTGCGTCACCGCGACCACGGTCCCGTCGAAGCTCCTCAGCCCCTCCTCCAGGGCCTCGGCGCTGGCCAGGTCGAGGTTGTCGGTCGGCTCGTCGAGCAGCAGCAGCGTCGCGCCGGACAGCTCCAGCAGCAGGACCAGGAACCGGGCCTGCTGGCCACCGGACAGCGTGCCGAAGCGCTGATCGGCCTGGCCCGCCAGCTCGTACCGCGACAGCGCCGGCATCGCCTGCGGCCGGGGCAGCCCGTCACGCCAGTCGTCGCCGCGCCAGAGGATCTCGGCGAGGGTGCGGTCCGTGAGCTCGGGGCGGTCGTGCGTCTGGGAGAAGTGCCCGGGCCGGACCCGCGCGCCGAGGCGCACCTGCCCGCCGTGGGCGACCGGCGCGAGTTCCGTACCGATCCCGGAGCCGATCTGCGGGCCGTCGGGGTCGGTGCCGCCGCGGGCCAGCAGCCGCAGGAAGTGCGACTTGCCGGTGCCGTTGCCGCCCAGAACCGCGACGCGGTCGCCGTACCAGATCTCCAGGTCGAACGGGTAGGTCAGGCCGTCGAGCTCGAGCTGCTCGCACATGATCGCGCGCTTGGCCGTACGGCCGCCGGACAGGCGCATCCGGATGTCCTGCTCCTTCGGGGGCGCCGGCGGCGGGCCGGCCTCCTCGAACTTGCGCAGCCGGGTCTGCGCCGCCTGCAGGCGGGAGGCGAGCCCGTCGTTGTAGGCGGCCTTCGCGCGGTACATCTGGACCAGGTTTTTGATCTTTTCGTGCTCCTCGTCCCAGCGCCGGCGCAGCTCGTCCAGCCGCTCGTGCCGGGCGCTGCGGGCCTCGTGCCAGGAGGCGAAGCCGCCGGGATGCACCCAGGCGGAGCCGCCCTCGACCGCCACCACGCGGTCGGCCGACTGGGCCAGCAGCTCCCGGTCGTGGGAGACGTACAGGACGCTCTTGGACGACTCGCGCAGCCGCTCCTCCAGCCACCGCTTGCCGGGCACGTCGAGGAAGTTGTCGGGCTCGTCGAGCAGGAGCACCTCGTCCTCGCCGCGCAGCAGCAGCTCGAGCGCGAAGCGTTTCTGCTGGCCGCCGGAGAGGGTGCGGACGGGGCGGTCCCGGGTGTCGTCCCAGGGCAGCCCGAGCGCGGCGACGCTGGCGGTGTCGAAGAGCACCTCGGCGTCGTACCCGCCGGCCTCGCCCCACGCCGCGAGGGCGTTGGCGTAGCGCAGCTGGGCCTTCTCCGCGGCGGCCCCGGTGGCCTCGTGCATGGCGCGCTCGGCGGCGGCCAGCCGCTGCCCCACCTCCCCCAGCCGCGGCGGCGCGAGCTGCAGCGCCAGGTCGTACAGCGTGCGGTCGTCGCCGATCATGCCGATGAACTGGCGCATCACGCCGAGCCCGCCCGAGCGCGCGACCGAGCCCGCGTGCACCGGCAGGTCGCCGGCGACCATCTTCAGCAGCGTTGTCTTGCCGGCGCCGTTCGGCCCGACGAGCGCCACCTTCGCGCCCTCGCCGACCCGGAACGACACCTCGGAGAAGAGCTCACGGCCGTCCGGCAGCGTGTGCCCGACCCCTGCGACGTCCACATATCCCACGTCGAAGAGCTTCGGCGGCAGCGATACGTCATGAAAGCGGTTTTTCGACGCGCAGCACCCGGAACCCCTTGTGGCTGGCGTGCCGCTCGGCCGCGAAACCCTGCTCGCCGAGCCAGCGCTGCAGCGAGTCGCCGCCCAGGTTCTTGGCCACGACCAGCCACGCCGTGCCGCCGGGCACCAGCCGCGGCAGCCAGCGCAGCAGCAGCGCGTGCAGCTCCGGCTTGCCGATGCGGATCGGCGGGTTGGACCAGATCTGCGCGAACGCGACAGTCTCCGGCACCTCGTCGGGAAGAGCCGCGACGATCCGGCCGGCCGCCCCGAGCGCCGCCGCGTTCTCGCGGACCAGGTCGAGGGCGCGCTGATTCACGTCGATCGCGTAGACGGTGGCCCTCGGCGCGGCGGCGGCCAGCACAGCGGCGATCGGCCCGTATCCGCAGCCCAGGTCCAGCAGCGCCCCCTCCGTGCCGGGGTCGGGCGGCGGCGCCTCCGACAGCAGTACCGCGGTGCCCGGGTCAAGCCGGCTCCACGAGAACACCCCGGACGCCGAGGTCAGCCGAAACTCCTGGTCAAGGGCCTCGAAAACGACCTCGTGCCGCTCGTGCGCGACCGCCGGATCGGCCGAGAAATAGTGCTCGCCCGCCAAGATGCCTCCCTCGCCGCGGCCCGCAACGCATTGTCCACGGGCAGGTGACCGGGGGATTGCGCGGCCACCCGTTCGGATTGTGCGAAATCTCGCCGACACTCCACCGATTGGCGCCGTCGGCTACCCTGTGCGACATGACTTCTCGGGACGAGCAGCGCCGGAAGCGGCGTTCCGACTCGTTCCGCCAAGATGAGGCGGACGAAGCCGACAACTGGCTCGCGGGCCTCCGGGGCGGCGGACGGGGCGAACCCGACCCGTTCGCGGCTCCTCCGCCCGAGCCGGCCCCCTTCGATCGCCCCGGCCAACCGGAACGGCCCGGCTCGTTCGACCGCCCCGGGCCGCCGGAACGCTCGGGATCCTTCGACCGTCCCGGCCCGCCGGAACGGCCCGGCTCCTTCGACCGCCCCGGCCCGCCGGAACGGCCCGGCTCCTTCGATCGGCCCGGACCGCCGGAACGGCCCAGCGCGGCCGATCGGACCACGGCGATGGAGCGGCCTCGGTCTGCCGACCGCCCGGGCGGGTACGACGGCAGCGGCGAGTCCCGCGCACCGGGTTCGCCCCAGCGCGGCGGCCGGCGCTCCCGCGACGACTCCCCCAGCGGCGTCTTCGGCCCGTCGGCCCTGCCACCCGCCCCGCCGCCGGCCCGGCCCAACCTCGACGGCTGGTCCGCACCGGAGGCCGCCCCGTCCGGCCGCCGCCGCGGCACCGCCGATTCGCCCGGCGGCACGTACGGGCGCTCCGTGCCCCCGGCGGGCCCTCCGACCGGCCGAGCCGCCGCCGAGCCGCCGCCCGCCGAGTCCCGCGGCCGCCGCCGCGCACGCGACGAGGCGGAGCGTGGCCCCTCGGAGTCGTATGATCACGGCCCGCAGCTGACACCGATCATCAAGCCGCTCGCGGAGCTCGCGCCGGCGGAGCCGCAGACCGAGCCCCCGCCGCTCGTGCCGATCTTCCCGAACATGCGCCCGGACTCGTCCCCGACGAGCGGCGCCGGTCGGCGGTCCAGGCGCGCGGCGGAGGACGACCAGCCCGCCGCCTTCACCGGCGACGTCACGGGCGGCCGCCGCCGCGCCGCCGACGAGCCCGCGGGCCGCCGTCGCCGCGACGACAGCGGCGAGTTCGGCCCGCGCACCGGCGACCTGGCCGCCCGGACCGGAGATCTCGGACCCCGCACCGGCGACCTGGGACCCCGGGGCGGCGACCTCGGATCCCGCACCGGCGATCTCGCGTCCAGGACCGGCGACGTCGCCGGCCGCACGGGCGACCTCGGCGGGCGGCGCCGTGCCGCGTCCGACGAGCCCGGGGTCCACAACGGCAACGGCTTCGAGTCCCCGGCCTTCGCCGCCGACCGCGACGAGGCCGGCACCCGCCGCAACGGGTTCGGCGGCGAGCCCGGCCCAGCGGGCCGCGGGGCCGCGCACGCGGGCGAGACCACGACGTTCCGCCGCGGCGAGGACACCGGCGCGCGCCGGCAGCGCCCCGGCGTCAATGACGAGGGCACCCCCGGGCGGGTCTACGGCGTCGAGCCCGGGCCCGCCGCCCCGTATGCGGGCGAGACGACCATGTTCCGCCGCGGCGAGGACAGCGGCGTGCGGCGCCAGCGGGCACCGTTCGACGACGACCCGCGGCGCGGCTTCGAGGACGATCCCCGCCGGGGCTTCGAGGATGGGCCCCGCCGCGACGACACCGGCGCCGGGCGGCGCGGCCGGGCCGCGAACGAGGTCGGCTTCCAGGCGGGTCCGCCGGCCACCGAGGCGCTCCGGCGCGACGACAGCGGCGCGCGTCGGCGCGAGGAGGCCCTGCGCCGCCAGCCCGCGCTGGACGAGCCGCCGCACCAGCGCCGCACGCTCGACGACGCGATGCCCGGCTACGACGATCCTTCCGCCGCCCGCAGGCGCGGCGAGGGGCGGCGCGGCAGCGAGGAGTACTCCGGCGACTTCAGCTCCGGCGGCACCCGCCGCGCGCTGCGCGAGCCGCCCGGCGGCCAGCCCGGCCAGCCCGGGCGCCCGGACCGGCTCGACCGTGACGATCGCGACGGCGGCCGCGGGCGACCCGGCGGGCCGCCGGCGCGCGCGGTCGCCGGCCCGGCCGGCACCGCCCCGCGGCCGCACCGCTGGGTGGCGCTGCTCAGCGTCGTGGCCGTGCTCGTGGTGCTGGGCGCCTGCGGGATGGGCACCTGGTTCATCCTCAAGGACGAGAAGAACGGGCCGGACTCGGCGAAGTCCAGCACGACGTCCGGGCCGAAGAAGCGCGACATCAGCAGCCGCGAGGTCGACCCGAAGCCGCTGACCGAGGCCGAGGTGTTCCCGAGCAACAACATCGTGGCCGCGCCGGACGAGCAGCCGTACGTCATCATGGCGACGAAGGCGTCCAACGACTGCAAGGTGGCCGCGACCGAGGAGCTGGCGACGCTGCTGGCCAACGCGGGCTGCAGCGAGGTCGTGCGCGCGACGATGAAGTCGCCGAACGAGGAGTACCTGGTCACGGCCGGGATTTTCAACCTGAGCAACGAGAAGGTGGCCGCCCAGACCTTCGACAGCATCAAGCCAATCGTCGACGGCCAGAAGGGCCGCTTCGCCGGCATGAGCGTGGGCGTGGGCACCGGCACGGACGCCCTGGTCCGCGCGCCGACGCAGCTGGGCTGGAACTACAAGGGCCACTTCATCACGTACTGCGTGATCGCCCGCGTCAACGGCAACAACTTCGCCCAGGGCGACCAGTACCCGAACCAGATCACGTTCGACATCGTCGAGACGTACCTGGACAACGGCATCATCGAGAACCGCGCGATCATCCAGCCAGAGGCGACCCGGGCGGCGTCGCTGCCGGCCTCCCCACCGCCGAGCTAGTGCCCTAGAGGTCGCGGCGGCGGCGGGTCTGGACGGCTCGCTCGCGGAAGGACTCGGCCGAGGACGGGTACGTCACCTCGACCAGGGTCAGGCCGTGGGCGGGGGCGACCACAACCTCGTCGGCGCGGACGCTGCGCGTCAGCAGGGTCGACGGCCAGTCCGGCGGGCGGCGGCCGTCGCCCGCGACCAGTTGGGCGCCCACCAGGCTGCGGACCATCGACCAGCAGAACGCGTCCGCCTCGACGGTGACCACCAGCGTGCCGTCCGGGTCGCGGCGCCAGTCCATGCGGCTCACGGCGCGGATCGTGCTCGCGTGCTCCTTGCGGCGGCAGAAGGCGGCGAAATTGTGCTCGCCCACGAGGCCCGCGGCGGCGGCGTTGAGCCGCTCCAGGTCGAGCGGGCGGGGCCAGGCCAGGGTGTCGCGGCGGCGCAGCGGGGCGGAGCCGTGCGGGGCGTCCGTGACGCGGTACTCGTACCGGCGCGACAGGGCCGAGAAGCGCGCATCGAACTCGGCGGGGACGGCGCGGGCCGCCAGGACGCGGACGTCCGGCGGGAGGAGGCCGGCCAGCTTGCGGATCAGCGCCGGCTCGAGGGCCGCCCAGCGCTCCTCCGGCACGTCGGCGTGGCAGACCTGGCCGGTGGCGTGCACGCCGGCGTCCGTGCGGCCGGCGACGGTCAGACCCTCGACCGTGCCGAAGAGGCGCTCCAGGACCGCCAGCAGCTCGCCGGCCACCGTCCGGCGGCCCGGCTGCAGGGCCCAGCCCGAGAAGTCGGTGCCGTCGTAGGAGACGTCGAGCCGGATGCGCACGCTCATGCGGTACAAACTCCCAAAGGAAAGCCCGGCACCCCACGAAGGGTGCCGGGCCGACGGACCTTGACCGGTGATCAGGCCTTGGTCTCTTCGTCCTTCGCCTCGTCCGCCTCGTCGGCGGCCTTGGCCTCGGCGGCGTCCTCGTCCGCGGCCTTGGCGGCCGGGGTCTCGTCCGCCTCGTCGCCGGCGAGCACCGCGATCGAGTCGGCCTTCGCGGCCTTCCGAGCGGCCTTGCGCGGCGCCGCCGGCGCGGCCACCTCGAGCTCCTCGACCAGCTCGATGATCGCCATCGGAGCGGCGTCGCCCTTGCGCGGGCCCGTCTTCACGATGCGGGTGTAGCCACCCTGACGGTTGCTGAACCGCGGCGCGATCTGGTCGAACAGCGTGAACACCACGTCCTTGTCCCGCACCACGGAGAGCGCTTGACGGCGCGCGTGCAGGTCGCCGCGCTTGGCCTTGGTGATGAGCTGCTCGGCGAGCGGGCGCAGCCGCTTGGCCTTCGTCTCGGTGGTCGTGATGCGACCGTGCTTGAACAGCGACGTGGCAAGGTTCGCCAGCATCAGCCGCTCATGCGCGGGGCTGCCGCCGAGGCGGGGACCTCTGGTGGGCGTGGGCATTGTTGGGACTCCTCTAATACAGCGGCTGGGCTACAGCTGCTCGGTCTCGCGGTAGTCGTCGGCGTCGTAGTCCACCTCGGCGAAGGAGTCCACGACGTGGGCCGGGTCGAACGTCGGGGCGGAGTCCTTGAGACCCAGGCCCATCCCGGCGAGCTTCATCTTGACCTCGTCGATCGACTTCTGACCGAAATTCCTTATATCGAGGAGGTCGGCCTCGGTGCGGCTGATCAGCTCACCGACGGAGTTGATGCCCTCACGCTTGAGGCAGTTGTAGGAGCGGACGGTCAGGTCCAGCTCCTCGATCGGCAGCGCCAGGTCGGCGGCGAGCTGCGCGTCCTGCGGCGACGGGCCGATGTCGATGCCCTCGGCGGTCTCGTCCAGCTCGCGGGCGAGGCCGAACAGTTCCACCAGCGTCGAGCCGGCCGAGGCCAGCGCGGTGCGCGGGGTCAGCGACGCCTTGCTCTCGACGTCGATGATGAGCCGGTCGAAGTCGGTCCGCTGCTCGACGCGGGTCGCCTCGACCCGGTAGGTCACCTTGAGCACCGGCGAGTAGATCGAGTCGACCGGGATGCGCCCGATCTCCTGACCCTGCTGCTTGTTCTGGTTGGCAGTCACGTAGCCGCGCCCGCGCTCGACGGTGAGCTCCATGTCGAGCCGGCCCTTGCCGTTGAGGGTCGCCAGCTTGAGGTCGGGGTTGTGCACGGAGACGCCGGCCGGGGGCTGGATGTCGCCCGCGGTGACGTCGCCCGGGCCCTGCTTGCGCAGGTACATCGAAACCGGCTCGTCGTGCTCGGAGCTGACGCACAGCTCCTTGATGTTCATGACGAGCTCGACCACGTCCTCCTTGACGCCGGGGATCGTGGTGAACTCGTGCAGCACGCCGTCGATCTTGATGCTGGTCACCGCCGCGCCCGGGATGGAGCTCAGCAGGGTGCGCCGCAGCGAGTTGCCGAGCGTGTAACCGAAGCCCGGCTCGAGCGGCTCGATGGTGAACTTTGACCGGACCTCGCTGATCGACTCTTCGGCGAGGCTGGGCCGCTGGGAAATGAGCACGTTCTGTTCCTCCAGTTCGTTGCGCGCCCGCTATTTGACGCGCTCCGCTTCGGCGGGGCCATGAGCGGCCTACGCCCAGTCTGGCTCGATGACGCTTCGCGAGGATCGACCCAGACCAGGCGCCGCCGACAATGGTGCTACTTGCTGTAGAGCTCGACGATGAGCTGCTCCTGGACCTGGGTGTCGATGACCTGCCGCGCCGGCAGGCTGTGCACCAGGACCTTGAACTCGCTCGGGATGAACTCCAGCCACGCGGGGACGGTCTTGCTGCCCGCGAGGCCCTGCGCGATCTGGAACGGGGTGAGCTCCCGCGACTTCTCGCGCACCTGCACGATGTCGTGCTCGCGCAGGCGGTACGACGGGATGTCGACCTTGCGGCCGTTGACCAGGATGTGGCCGTGCTTGACCAGCTGGCGGGCCATGTCGCGCGACGACGCGAGCCCGGCGCGGTACACGACGTTGTCCAGCCGCGACTCGAGGATCCTCAGCAGCTCCTCACCGGTCTTGCCCGGCTTGGCCACGGCCTCCTCGTAGTAGCCGGCGAACTGCCGCTCCAGCACGCCGTAGATGCGGCGGGCCTTCTGCTTCTCGCGCAGCTGCAGCAGGTACTCGGTCTCCTTCGGACGCCCACGGCCGTGCTGGCCGGGCGGGAAGGGGCGCGACTCGAACGGGCACTTCGGCCCGTCGCACTTGCTGCCCTTCAGGAACAGCTTCATCTTCTCGCGACGGCAACGACGGCAGTCGGCACCTGTGTAACGAGCCATGTTCTCTTCGTCTCTTCCCTTAGACCCGGCGGCGCTTCGGCGGACGGCAGCCGTTGTGCGGCTGCGGCGTGACGTCAGAGATCTGCCCGACCTCCAGGCCGACGGCCTGCAGCGAGCGGATCGCGGTCTCCCGGCCGGAGCCGGGGCCCTTCACGAAGACGTCGACCTTGCGCATGCCGTGCTCCATCGCGCGGCGCGCGGCGGCCTCGGCGGCCAGCTGCGCGGCGAACGGGGTCGACTTGCGCGAGCCCTTGAAGCCCACCTGACCGGCGGACGCCCAGGAAATGACGGCACCGGTCGGGTCGGTGATCGACACGATGGTGTTGTTGAACGTGCTCTTGATGTGCGCCTGCCCGTGGGCGACGTTCTTGCGTTCCTTGCGCCGGACCTTCTTGACAGCGGTCGCGCCGGCGCGAGCCTTCGGCGGCATTCTCTATGCGCTCCTAGATACGTTTCTGATCTCGAACCGGCTGTTACTTCTTGCCCGGCTTCTTCTTGCCGGCGACCGTGCGCTTCGGCCCCTTGCGGGTGCGCGCGTTGGTCCGGGTGCGCTGACCGCGCACGGGCAGGCCCTTGCGGTGCCGGATGCCCTCGTAGCAGCCGATCTCGACCTTGCGGCGGATGTCCGCGGCGACCTCGCGGCGCAGGTCACCCTCAACCTTGTAGTTGGCCTCGATGTAGTCGCGCAGCTGCACGACCTCTTCATCGGTCAGGTCCCGAGCCCGCTTGTTCGGGTCGATGCCGGTGGCGGCCAGGGTCTCGACGGCGCGGGTACGCCCAATGCCGTAGATGTAGGTGAGTGCGATCTCGGCGCGCTTGTCGCGCGGGAGATCGACACCAACGAGACGTGCCATAAGTGGGCGTGCTCCTCGTGTGTACGGAGGTCTGTGCCCGCTCCGCTCCCGTCTGCCCACAGACGGGCCCCGGCCTCCGACCGGGGGTGCAGCCCACGCACGCCGCCGTGAAAGCGGCCGCCCGGGGCTGGAACGGGCAAATGCAATGTGTTGCTGTGGGATCCGGCAGTGCCCGGGGCTCAGCCCTGGCGCTGCTTGTGGCGCGGGTCAGTGCTGCAGATGACCATGACCCGGCCATGCCGCCGGATAATCCGGCAGTTGTTGCAGATCCGTTTGACGCTCGGCTTGACCTTCACGGTTTGCCTAACTCTCGCTGCGTGCGCGCTGCTGCGAGCGGGCACGGCAGAACCCGACCGTTACCTGGGTACCGACACCGATCACTTGTAGCGGTAGACGATGCGCCCGCGAGTGAGGTCGTAGGGCGACAGCTCCACGACGACACGGTCCTCGGGCAGGATGCGGATGTAGTGCTGCCGCATCTTGCCGCTGATGTGCGCCAAGACCTTGTGGCCATTGGCCAGCTCCACCCGGAACATCGCATTCGGGAGTGGCTCGATCACTCGGCCCTCGATCTCGATGGCCCCGTCTTTCTTCGGCATGTCCTCCGCTACCTGACATCGGGTCTGGTGGTCGACGCTTGCATCCGTTTCTCGAGGCCACCGGCAGTGCCGTTGAGCAGAGCCGTAGATCTCGAGCCAGCCGCGGCTCCGGTCATGCCACTAGAAGCGCGTGGAGGCACGCCGGAGGGGACGCTTTGCGCCAATGGGGAAGTCTACGCGGGAGAAGGCGGCGCACCAAATCGGGGGTGTCTAACTGTCACGGTAGCGCTTTTGATTGTCCGGACCGTTGCCGAGCGCCCTCACCGAGAAGGTGGAGGCGAGCAGCACCGCGCCCCAGGGGCCGGCGACCCACATCGGCCAGAAGTACACAGGCTCGCCGCTGGAGATGCTGACGAGGGCCCAGATCACCACGTTGACCGAGACCGCGACAAACCAGGCGCTCCAGACGCCGACCAGCCACCTCGGGTTGCGGCTGTCGGAGCGGCCGGGCCGCTCGTCCGGGTCGTCCGCGACCGGCGCGGCCGGCTCGACGCGGGAGCCGCCGACCGGGTGGAAGCCGGGCAGGTCCTTGAGGATGACGTCCAGGTCGCCGTAGGTGCGCGCCGCGTACGTCTCCTTGAGGCGATCATCGTATTCGCCGAGCGACAGCCGGCCCTCGTCGAGCGCCGCCTTCAGGCGCTCGGCCACGAACTGCCGGTCCACGTCGGCCGCACGCAGGTCTTCCCGCCGGTCCGCCACCGTTCCCCCTTCGCCCTCTGCACACAGCATCCCACCGCGCCCGGAGGGGGCTCTACCCCGGTCTTTCCCTTACTCGGTCGCCGGCACGGGCTCACGGGCGGTGACCAGGTCGCCCAGGCGGGCCCGGCCGCCATCGCGGGCCGTGAGCACCCAGACGCCGTCGTCGCAGAAGGCCATCGTGTGCTCGACGTGCGCGGCGGCCGATCCGTCGACGGTCACCACGGTCCAGCCGTCGTCGAGCTCGGCGACCTTCGGCTTGCCGCGGGTGACCATCGGCTCGATCGCGAGCGCCATGCCGGGCCGCAGCATCGGGCCCTTGCCCGGCCGGCCGGAGTTCTGCACGAACGGGTCCTGGTGCATGGCGGTGCCGATGCCGTGGCCGCCGTAGCCCTCGACGATGCCGTACCGGCCCGCCTTGCGGATCGAGGACTGGATGGCGAACGAGATGTCCGTCAGCCGCCCCCGGCCCGAGCGCGCCCCGCGGGCCCCCGCGGCGATCCCGGCCCACATCGCGTCCTCGGCGACCCGCACGAGCCGGCGCAGGTCCGGATGGACCTCGCCGACCGGGACGGTGATCGCCGCGTCGCCGTGCCAGCCGTCGAGGTCGGCGCCGCAGTCGATGGAGATCAGGTCACCCTCGCGCAGCACCTGGCGCGGGCTGGGGATCGCGTGCACGACCTGGTCGTTGACCGACGAGCAGATCGAGGCCGGGTAGCCGTGGTAGCCCTTGAACGACGGCACGGCGCCCGCGGCGCGGATCGTCTCTTCGGCGATGCAGTCCAGCTGCGCGGTGGAGACTCCAGGCGCGACCGCGGCCCGCATCCGCTCCAGCGCATCGGCGACGACGAGCCCGGCGCGGCGCATGAGGCCGATCTGTTCCGGGGTTTTGAGTTCAATCTCGACCTGGTGGGCCATGAAACTTACCCGCCGCGCTCTCAGCCGCCGTAGGAACGGAGGGCGTCGATCGCGCGCACGGTGACGTCCTCGACGGGACCCGTGGCGTCGATGCCCACCAGCTTGCCCTGCGCGCCGTAGTAGTCGACCAGCGGCGACGTGTCGCGGGCGTACACCTTCAGACGCTCGGCGATCGTCTCGGCCTTGTCGTCGTCGCGCTGGAACAGCTCGCCGCCGCACCGGTCGCAGACACCGTCGTGCGTGGGCGCGTCGAACTCGACGTGCCAGATCTTGCCGCAACCACGGCAGGTCCGCCGGCCCGAGAGCCGGCGGATGACCTCTTCGTTCTCGACGACCAGTTCCAGAACGATGTCCAGGCCGGTGCCGAGGTCGGCCAAGAGCTTGTCCAGCGCGTTGGCCTGCGGCACCGTGCGGGGGAAGCCGTCGAGCAGGAAGCCGTCGAGGGCGTCGCCCTCGGCCAGCCGGTCGGACACCATGTTGATGGTGACCTCGTCCGGCACCAGCTGCCCCGCGTCCATGAACCGCTTCGCCTCGACGCCGAGCGGGGTGCCCTGCCCGACGTTGGCCCGGAAAATGTCGCCCGTGGAAATTTTGGGCACGGCGAGGTGCGCGGCGATGTACTCGGCCTGGGTCCCCTTGCCCGCCCCGGGGGGACCTACCAGCACCAGCCTCACTACCGGAGGAACCCTTCGTAGTTGCGCTGCATCAGCTGGCTCTCGATCTGCTTCACCGTCTCGAGGCCCACACCAACAATAATGAGCACCGCGGTGCCGCCGAACGGGAAGTTCTGCAGAGCCTGCCCGCCGCCCACGATCTGGATGAGCAGGTTGGGCAGGATCGAGATGATGCCCAGGTACAGCGCGCCCGGGAGGGTGATGCGGCTGAGGATGAAGCTGAGGTACTCGGCCGTCGGCTTGCCCGGGCGGATGCCGGGCACGAACCCGCCGTACTTCCGCATGTTGTCCGCCACCTCGGTCGGGTTGAAGGTGATGGACACGTAGAAGTACGTGAAGAAGATGATCAGCAGGAAGTAGATCGCGATGTGCCAGTAGCTGTCCTGCGGCTTGATGTTGCGGTCGATCCAGAGGACCACCTTGTTCGTCGAGTCGCTGCCGGCGAACGAGGTGATCAGCGACGGGATGTAGAGCAGCGACGAGGCGAAGATGACCGGGATGACGCCCGCCTGGTTGACCTTCAGCGGGATGTACGTCGAGGTGCCGCCGTACATGCGCCGGCCGATCATGCGCTTCGCGTATTGGACCGGGATGCGCCGCTGGGCCTGCTCGAGGAACACGACGAAGGCGATGACCACGACGGAGATGCCGACGATCACGAAGAACGTGGTCTTGTTGTCCTGCCAGATCTGGATGCCCTCGATCGGCAGCCGGGCCGCGATCGAGGTGAAGATCAGGACCGACATGCCGTTGCCCACGCCGCGGTCGGTGACGAGCTCGCCGAGCCACATGATGACGCCGGTGCCGGCGGTCATCGTGACGACCAGTGCGGTGAGCGTCAGCCACATCGGGATCTTGTGGGTGTCCGGGATGATCGGGTACTGCGACTGGTCGCACGCGCCGCCGAAGAGCTGGCCGGACCGCGCCAGGGCGACGAACGTCGAGGCCTGCAGGATGCCGAGGCCGAGCGTCAGGTAGCGCGTGTACTGCGTGATCTTCGCCTGGCCGGACTGGCCCTCCTTGCGGAGCTGCTCCAGGCGCGGGATCACCACCGTCAGCAGCTGCAGGATGATGCTCGCGGTGATGTAGGGCATGATGCCCAGCGCGAACACCGACAGCTGGAGCAGTGCGCCACCGGAGAACAGGTTCAACAAGGTGAAGACCTGGTTGTCCTTGCTGTTCTCGACGATGTTGAGGCACTTCTGCACGTTGCCGTACGACACCCCGGGGCTAGGCAGGGTGGCGCCGAGCCGGTAGATGCCGATCATGAGCAATGTGAACAGAATTTTCTTGCGCAGGTCAGGCGTACGGAACGCGCTGGCAAAGGCGGAGAGCAACTTCATCCTCCTGCGCAAGGCGGCCGGTCGTTCGGCCGACGAGGTGGGGTCCTGGTGGTGCGGTTGACACTGTCGAACGTATGAGTCGAACGTGTCTCTGCGCAACGGACTCTAACAGGATGTCCGGAGCACATCACGTCCGGCTTTTGAGGTGCCGCGTGGCGCCCACCGGAGCGGTGGACGCCACGATAGCGCTCTATGCCGTTTCGCCGCCGAGCAGCTGCACAGAGCCGCCGGCCGCCTCGATCTTCTCCTTGGCCGACGCGCTGAACTTGTGCGCGCTGACCTGCAGCTTCACGCCGCCGAGCTCCCCGTCGCCGAGGACCTTGACGAGCTCGCCCTTGCGGACGGCGCCCGCCTCGACCAGATCGGCCACGCCGACCTCGCCGCCCTGCGGGAAGAGTTCCGCGAGGCGTGCAAGATTCACAACCTGGAACTCGATGCGGTTGCGGCTGCGGAAGCCCTTGAGCTTCGGCAGGCGCATGTGGAGGGGCATCTGCCCACCCTCGAACGCCGCCGAGATGTTCTTGCGGGCCTTCGAGCCCTTGGTACCACGACCGGCGGTCTTGCCCTTGGAGCCCTCACCGCGACCCACACGGGTCTTCTCGGTCTTGGCGCCCGGGGCGGGCCGCAGGTGGTGCAGCTTGATCGTCATCGGATTACTCCACCTCTTCCACGGTGACCAGGTGCGTCACGGTGTGGATCATGCCGCGGATCTCCGGGCGGTCCTCCTTGACGACCACGTCGCGGATCCGCTTCAGCCCGAGGGAGCGCAGCGTGTCCCGCTGGTTCTGCTTCGAGCCGATCTCTGACCGGATCTGGGTGACCTTCAGACGAGCCATGGCTATGCACCCACCCCGGCGCGAGCGGCCAGCATCGCGGCCGGCGCGACATCCTCGACCGGCAGGCCGCGGCGCGCGGCCACCGCCTCCGGGGACTCGAGCTTCTTCAGCGCCGCCACCGTCGCGTGGACGATGTTGATCGCGTTGGAGGAGCCGAGGCTCTTGGAGAGCACGTCGTGGATGCCCGCGCACTCCAGGACCGCGCGGACCGGGCCGCCGGCGATGACGCCCGTACCGGCGGAGGCCGGCTTGAGCAGCACCACACCGGCCGCGTCCTCGCCGATCACCGGGTGCGGGATCGTGGCCGCGAGCCGCGGAACCTTGAAGAAGTGCTTCTTGGCCTCCTCGACGCCCTTGGCGATCGCCGCGGGCACCTCCTTGGCCTTCCCGTAGCCGACGCCGACCGTGCCGTCGCCGTCGCCGACGATGACCAGGGCGGTGAAGCTGAAGCGACGACCACCCTTCACGACCTTGGCGACGCGGTTGATCGCGACGACCCGCTCGAGGTGCGGGGTCTTCTCGGCGGGCGCGTTGCCGCGACCGCCACCCTCGCGACGATTCTCGCGACGGCCGCCACCACCTTCTTGGGTGTTACCGGACCCGCCGCCCCTGCGCTGAGGACCAGGCATGAACGTTTCTCCTTCTCAGAACTCGAGTCCGGCTTCGCGGGCGGCGTCCGCCAGGGCCGCGATGCGGCCGGCGTACCTGTTGCCACCACGGTCGAAGACGACCTTGCCGACACCCGCGGCCCTGGCCCGCTCGGCGAGGAGGGCGCCCACCTTGCGGGCCTGCGCCTTCTTGTCGCCATCGGTGCCGCGGATGGTCGCGTCGAGCGTCGAGGCCGAGGCCAGCGTGTGGCCCTTGAGGTCGTCGACGATCTGCGCGGTGATGTTCCGCAGCGAGCGGGTGACCACCAGGCGGGGACGCTCGGCGGTGCCACTGACGTGCTTGCGGATACGGAAGTGCCGGCGAGCACGCCCCGTGCGGCGCGCGGCGGCAACGCCGCCGGAGTTGCGGCGCTTGAGCAGCGTGGCGCTCATTTCTTACCAGCCTTTCCGGCCTTGCGGCGGATGACCTCGCCCTGGTAACGCACGCCCTTGCCCTTGTACGGCTCCGGCGGACGGATCTTGCGGATGTTGGCGGCGACCTCGCCGACCTGCTGCTTGTCGATGCCGGCGATGTGGAACACCGTCGGCTTCTCGACCGTGAAGGTGATACCGGCCGGCGGCGTCACCACAACCGGGTGAGAGAACCCGAGCGCGAACTCAAGGTCGCTGCCCTTGGCCGTGACGCGGTAACCGGTGCCGGCGATCTCCAGGCTCTTGCGGTAGCCCTCGGTCACCCCGACCACCATGTTGGAGACCAGCGTGCGCGACAGGCCGTGCAGCTCCTTGGCCTTCCGCTCGTCGTTCGGGCGGACCACGTTGTACGTGCCGTCCTCGGCCCGCTCCATCGAGATGGGCTCGGCGAGGGTGTGGGAAAGCTCACCCTTGGGGCCTTTGACGGTGACGACCGGGCCGTCGATCTTGATTTCGACGCCCGCGGGCACCGTGATCGGCTTACGTCCGATTCGAGACATGTGATGCCTTCCCTTACCAGACGTAGGCGAGGACTTCCCCGCCCACCCCTCGCTTGCGGGCCTGCTTGTCGGTCAGCAGCCCCTGGGACGTCGAGATGATGGCCACGCCGAGACCACCGAGCACACGCGGCATCTCGACCGACTTCGCGTAGACGCGGAGACCGGGCTTCGACACGCGACGGATGCCGGCGAGGCTGCGCTCGCGGTTCTGGCCGTACTTGAGGTCGACGACGAGGGTCTTGCCGACCTTGCCGTCCTCCGGCTCCTGAACCAGCCACGAGGACACGTAGCCCTCGGACTTGAGCACCTCGGCGATGTTCGCCTTGATCTTCGAATATGGCATCGACACCCGGTCGTGGTACGCCTGGTTGGCGTTGCGCAGACGGGTCAACATGTCTGCGATCGGGTCGGTCATGGTCATGGGTTTGTCAGCCTTTCTCGCCGCGGTTCCGCACCGGTTCGGTGGGCCTACGGCGAAGGAGGATTACCAGGAAGCCTTGGAAACGCCGGGCAGTTCGCCACGGTGCGCCATCTCGCGGATGCACACGCGGCACAGACCGAACTTGCGGTAGACGGCCTTGGGCCGGCCGCAGCGCTGGCAGCGGGTGTACGCGCGGACCGCGAACTTGGGCTTCGCGGCGGCCTTGAGGACGAGAGCCTTCTTCGCCATTGGTCAGTTCTCCCTAGTTCTCACGGAAGGGGAAGCCGAGCAGCTTGAGCAGTGCGCGGCCTTCCTCGTCCGTGCGGGCGGTGGTGACCACGGTGATGTCCATTCCTCGCGGCCGGTCGATGCGGTCCTGGTCGATCTCGTGGAACACCGACTGCTCGGTGAGACCGAACGTGTAGTTGCCGTTGCCGTCGAGCTTGCGCCCGTCGAGGCCGCGGAAGTCGCGGATACGCGGCAGCGCGATGGACAGCAGCCGGTCCAGGAACTCCCACATGCGGTCGTTGCGCAGCGTGACCTTGGCACCGATCGGCATGCCCTCGCGCAGCTTGAACTGTGCGATCGACTTGGTCGCTCGGCGGACCTGCGGCTTCTGGCCGGTGATCGTGGCCAAGTCGCGGACCGCGCCGTCGATCAGCTTCGAGTCGCGGGCCGCCTCGCCGACGCCCATGTTGACGACGACCTTCACCACGCCCGGGATCTGCATGACGTTGGCATACTTGAACTGCTCCCGCATCGCACCGGCAATCTCATCACGGTAGCGCTGCTTGAGGCGCGGGTTCACCTTCTGGACGGTCGTCATCACAGTTCCTTACCGCTACGGCGGGACACGCGGGTCTTCACGCCGTTCTCGTCCTCGCGGGAACCGACCCGGGTGGCATGGCCGTCCGAGTCGATCACCATCACGTTGGAGATGTGGATCGGGGCTTCCTGCGTCACGATGCCGCCGGTCTTCGAGCCCCGCTGGGTGGTGCGGATGCGGGTGTGCTTCTTGACCCGGTTGACGCCCTCGACGATGACCTTGTCCTCGCGCGGGAGGGCGGTCAGCACCTTGCCGCGCTGCCCCTTGTCCTTGCCGGCGATGACGAGGACGGTGTCGCCCTTCTTCACCTTCATGGCTACAACACCTCCGGCGCGAGCGAGATGATCTTCATGAAACGCTTGTCCCGGAGCTCACGCCCGACCGGGCCGAAGATGCGGGTACCGCGGGGGTCACCGCCGTCCTTGATGATCACGGCGGCGTTCTCGTCGAAGCGGATGTACGACCCGTCCGGCCGGCGCCGCTCCTTCGTGGTCCGGACGACGACGGCCTTGACCACGTCGCCCTTCTTCACGCCGGCGCCCGGGATGGCGTCTTTCACCGTGGCCACGATGATGTCACCGATGCCTGCATAGCGGCGGCCGGAGCCACCGAGTACACGGATGCACAGGATCTCCCGGGCACCCGTGTTGTCGGCGACGCGCAGCCGCGACTCCTGCTGAATCACGCTTGTCTCCTAATGTCTGCCAGTTCTCGGCGCCGGGCCATGCAGATGGTCGGCAAGATCCGGCGCCGAGCTTGGCGGAACGGCGGCCTTACTTGGCCTTTTCGAGGATCTCCACGACCCGCCAGCGCTTGGTCGCCGACAGGGGACGGGTCTCCATGAGCAGCACCCGGTCGCCGATGCCGCACGCGTTCTGCTCGTCGTGCGCCTTCAGCTTGCTGGTGCGGCGCATGACCTTGCCGTACAGCGGGTGCTTGACCTGGTCCTCGACCGCCACGACGACGGTCTTGTTCATCTTGTCGCTGACCACGAGGCCCTCGCGGACCTTGCGGCGGCCGCGCACCTCGGTGCCCGACTCGGTCGTCTGCTCGCTCATGCTCATGCCACCTCAGCCACAGCGTCGGGCGCGGCCGAAAGACCCAGCTCGCGCTCGCGCATGATCGTGTAGATCCGGGCGATGTCCCTGCGGATGATCTGCAGGCGCCCGTGGTTGTCCAGCTGCCCGGTGGCCGACTGGACGCGGAGGTTGAACAGCTCCGCCTTGGCTTCCCGCAGCTTCTCGACCAGGCCCTCGTCGGACAGCTCACGCAACTCGGTCGCCTTGATACCGGCGGCCATCACACATCAGCCCCTTCGCGCGTGACGATCCGGCACTTCAGCGGAAGCTTGTGGATCGCACGACGCATAGCTTCCCGGGCGATCTGCTCGTTCGGGAACGACATCTCGAAGAGGATCCGGCCCGGCTTGACGTTGGCCACCCACCACTCCGGCGAGCCCTTGCCGGAACCCATCCGGGTCTCGGCCGGCTTCTTGGTGATGGAGCGGTCCGGGAAGATCGTGATCCAGACCTTGCCACCACGACGGATGTGCCGGGTCATCGCAATACGCGCCGCCTCGATCTGGCGGTTCGTGATGTACGCGGGCTCAAGGGCCTGGATACCGAACTCACCGAAGACCACGCGGGTGCCACCCTTGGCCGGACCATGCCGGTCCGGGTGGTGCGGCTTGCGGAAGCCCTTCGGGGGCTTACGAGGGATCAGCATTCGTCAGCCCTCCTGCTGCGTCTCTGCCGGAGCGGCGGCCGCCTCGGCGGCGGGTGCGCTCTCGCCGGCGGCCTCGGCGGCCTGCGCGGCAGCCGCGGCCCGACCGGCCTCGGTGCCACCGGCGGTCGTGCCGGAGGAGCCGGAACGCCCGCGACGCGGCCGCTCGGGCCGGTCGGCGCGCTCACGACGGCCACGCGGGGGGGCGGCCTCGGCCGGCGCCTCGCGACCCGGAACGGCGTCGCCCTTGTAGATCCACACCTTCACGCCGATGCGGCCGAAGGTGGTACGCGCCTCGAAGAAGCCGTACTCGATGTTCGCGCGCAGCGAGTGCAGCGGGACGCGACCCTCGCGGTAGAACTCGGTCCGGCTCATCTCGGCGCCGCCGAGGCGGCCGGAGACCTGCACCCGGATGCCGCGCACCAGCGGGTTCTTCATCGCCGACTGCATGGCCTTGCGCATCGCCCGGCGGAAGCTGACCCGGCTGGACAGCTGCTCGGCCACGCCCTGCGCGACGAGCTGCGCATCCGACTCGGGGCTCTTCACCTCGAGGATGTTGAGCTGCACCTGCTTGCCGGTGAGCTTCTCGAGCTCCGCACGGATGCGGTCCGCCTCGGCGCCCTTACGGCCGATCACGATGCCCGGGCGGGCCGTGTGGATGTCCACACGGACCCGGTCGCGGGTGCGCTCGATGTCGACCTTGGCGATGCCGGCGCGCTCCAGGCCCTTGGACATCATCCGACGGATCTTGACGTCCTCGGCGATGTAGTCCTTGTAGAGCTTGTCGGCGTACCAGCGGGACTTCCAGTCGGTGCTGATGCCGAGCCGGAACCCGTGCGGGTGAACCTTCTGACCCATTACTCGGTCCCTTCCTCGGCGTCAGCCTGCTCGGCCGGCGCCTGCTTGGCCGCCGGAGCCTTCTTGGCCGGGGCCTTCTTCGCCGCGGTCTTCTTCGCGGGCGTCGAGGACTCCTCGTCCGGCTCCGGCGTCACGGCCTTGGCGGCCTTGGCCGCTTTCGCCACGCCGGCCTTCGCCGCGCGGGCCTGTGCGGCCGGGACGCTCTCGACCACGATCGTGATGTGGCTGGTCCGCTTGCGGATCCGGTACGCCCGGCCCTGCGCCCGCGGCCGGAACCGCTTCAGCGTCGGGCCCTCGTCGACGTAAGCCTCGGCGACCAGGAGCGAATCGGGATCGAGACGCTCATTGTTCTCTGCGTTGGCAATGGCGCTCGCGAGCACCTTGTAAACCGGCTCGCTCGCCGACTGCGGCGCGAACTGCAGCACCGTGAGCGCCTCGCGCGCGGGCAGCCCGCGGACGAGGTTCACCACACGGCGCGCCTTCATCGGCGACACGCGTACGTGCCGCGCGATCGCCCGCGCACCGGGCAGCGCCGCCTCGCTCTTCGTTGGCATCGGGAAATCCCCTTGATTCCTATCGGCTGCCTTAGCGGCGGCGGCTCTTCCGGTCGTCCTTCTCGTGACCCTTGAACGTGCGGGTCAGCGCGAACTCGCCGAGCTTGTGCCCGACCATCGCCTCGGTCACGAAAACGGGCACGTGCTTGCGTCCGTCGTGGACGGCGATCGTGTGCCCGAGCATCTCGGGGACGATCGTCGACCGGCGCGACCAGGTCTTGATGACATTCTTGGAGTTTTTGGCGTTCTGGACTTCCACCTTCTTGATCAGGTGGTCGTCAACGAACGGGCCCTTCTTCAGGCTGCGAGGCATTGCTCAGGCTCCTTAGCCGCGCTTCCGGGTGGCGTAACGCCGACGGACGATGAGGCGGTCGCTCGGCTGGCCCTTGCGCCGCGTGCGGCCCTCCGGCTTGCCCTTCGGGTTGACCGGGTGGCGACCACCCGAGGTCTTACCCTCACCACCACCGTGCGGGTGGTCGATCGGGTTCATCGCGACACCGCGGACGGTCGGGCGCTTGCCCTTCCACCGCATGCGGCCGGCCTTGCCCCAGTTGATGTTCGACTGGTCGGCGTTGCCGATCTCGCCGACGGTGGCACGGCAGTGCACGTCGACGCGCCGGATCTCGCCCGAGGGCATGCGCAGCGTGGCGTACTGCCCCTCGCGGCCCAGCAGCTGGATGCCGACGCCGGCCGAGCGGGCCAGCTTGGCACCGCCGCCCGGGCGCAGCTCCACCGCGTGGACGGTGGTGCCGACCGGGATGTTACGCAGCGGCAGGTTGTTGCCCGGCTTGATGTCCGCGCCGGCACCCGCCTCGACGTGATCGCCCTGCTTGAGGTCCTTCGGGGCGATGATGTAGCGCTTCTCGCCGTCGGCGTAGTGCAGCAGGGCGATGCGCGCGGTGCGGTTGGGGTCGTACTCGATGTGCGCGACCTTGGCGGGGATCCCGTCCTTGTCGGCACGCCGGAAGTCGATCAACCGGTACTGGCGCTTGTGGCCGCCGCCCTGGTGACGCGCGGTGACCCGCCCGTGGACGTTGCGGCCGCCCTTGCTCGGCAGCGGGACGAGCAGCGACTTCTCCGGCGTGGACCGGGTGATCTCCGCGAAGTCCGCGACGCTCGAACCACGACGACCGGGCGTCGTCGGCTTGTACTTACGAATAGCCATCGTCTATACCCCTCAGCTGACCGGTCCGCCGAAGGCTTCGATCCGGTCACCCTCGGCGAGCTTCACCATCGCCCGCTTCGTGTCCTTGCGCTTGCCCCAACCCGTGCGGGTCCGCTTGCGCTTGCCTTCGCGGTTGATGGTGTTGACCGACAGGACGCGGACGTTGAAGATCTGCTGGATCGCGATCTTGATCTCGGTCTTGTTGGCGTCCGGGTGCACCAGGAACGTGTACCAGTTGCGGTTGAGCTCGCTGTAGCTCTTCTCCGAGACCACCGGCTGGATGATCACGTCACGCGGGTCGGCGATCGTCGCCATGGCTCAGCCCTCCTCGTTGCTGTCGGCGTCGGCGCTCGCGCCGAACTCGGCCGGCACCCCGAGGAACTCGTTCAGCGCCGCGGTGGTGAAGACCACCTCGTCGGACACGAGCACGTCGTGGGTGTTGAGCTGGTCGGCGACCAGCAGGTGCACCGACTGCTCGTTGCGCAGGCTCAGCCAGTTGGCCTCGTCGTCACGCGCGAGGACCACCAGGACCCGGCGCGCCTCGGTGATGCCGCGCAGCACCTTCAGCGCTTCCTTGGTCCTCGGCGTGTCGCCCTCGATGAAGGCCTCGACGACGTGGATGCGACCGTCGCGGGCGCGGTCCGACAGCGCGCCGCGCAGGGCGGCCGCCTTCATCTTCTTGTTCACCCGCTGGGTGTAATCCCGCGGCACGGGGCCGTGGACGACGCCACCGCCGGTGAACTGCGGCGCGCGGATCGAGCCCTGGCGGGCGCGACCGGTGCCCTTCTGCTTGTAAGGCTTCTTGCCACCGCCGGCGACCTCGCCGCGCGACTTGGCCTTGTGCGTGCCCTGACGGGCCGCGTTGAGCTGGGCCACGACCACCTGGTGCATCAGCGGGATGCTGGCCTGGGCGTCGAAGATGTCGGCCGGGAGCTCGACGGTGCCGTTGGTCTCGCCATCGACCGTGCGGATGTCAACGGTGGTCATTTGGTGATCCCACCCTTCTGCGCCTTCGCCTGGGTCTTGGCCGCGCTGCGCAGCAGGACGAGGCTACCCTTCGGACCCGGGATCGCGCCCTTGACCAGGATCAGGCCGTCCTCGGCCTCGACCTTCTGGATCGTGACGTTCTGCACGGTGAAGCGCACGCCACCCATGCGACCGGCCATCCGGACGCCCTTGAAGACGCGACCGGGGGTCGCGCAGGCGCCGATCGAGCCGGGCGAGCGGTGCTTGCGCTCGACACCGTGGCTGGCCCGGAGGCCATGGAAGCCGTGCCGCTTCATGACACCGGCGTAGCCCTTGCCCTTGCTGCGGCCGGTCACGTCGATGCGCTGGCCGGCGGCGAAGCTGTCGGCCGTGATCTCCTGGCCGAGCGAGTACTCGCCCGCGTCGGTGGTGCGCAGCTCGACGATGTGCCGGCGCGGCGCGACGTCCGCCTTGGCGAAGTGGCCGGCGCGCGGCTTGTTGACCTTGCGCGGGTCGATCTGGCCCCACCCGAGCTGGATCGCCGAGTAACCGTCGTTGTCGGGCGTGCGCACCTGGGTCACGACGCACGGGCCGGCCTGCACCACGGTCACGGGGACAACCTTGCCGTTGTCCCAGACCTGGGTCATGCCGAGCTTCTCACCCAGGATGCCCTTGACTTGCCTGTCCATAAGTCCGAGTCCCTACAGCTTGATCTCGATGTCGACGCCGGCCGGCAGGTCGAGCCGCATGAGCGAGTCGACCGTCTTCGGCGTGGGGTCGATGATGTCGATCAGTCGCTTGTGCGTGCGCATCTCGAAGTGCTCGCGCGAGTCCTTGTACTTGTGCGGCGAGCGGATCACGCAGTAGCGGTTGATCTCAGTGGGCAGCGGCACCGGCCCAGCGACCTGAGCCCCGGTGCGCGTGACTGTCTCGACGATCTTCCGCGCCGAGGAGTCGACGACCTCGTGGTCGTAGGCCTTGAGCCGGATGCGGATCTTCTGTCCCGCCATGGTGGCTTAGTTCCTTCTCTCGTGCAGGGCCTCGCAGCCCTGCGAACCCCGAGGGGTCCGGTGCCGCCTATTGGTGTTTGTCCGACCCCCGCGGTCGGGCGTGTCGCGGCCAAGGGCCAGGCTCCGCCGCAGCAAAACTTCCGCTGTGGATACCTACCCCAGGGCGTGCCACGCCCAAGTCGTGGGGATGGGCGCCAGTCGCAGAACTGACGCCGCGCAGAAGCGGTCGAGACTTCTCATTGAGCAATCTCGACCGCCCCGCGACGCAACCCGTCCATTATGCCGCACGTACTGCGGCAAAGTGAAATCGGGGTACCTCAGGGTTGTTACTTGATGATCTTCGTCACGCGGCCGGCGCCGACCGTGCGGCCACCCTCGCGGATCGCGAAGCGGAGGTTCTCCTCCATCGCGATGGGCTGGATGAGCTGCACGCTCATGCTGGTGTTGTCGCCCGGCATGACCATCTCGGTGCCCTCGGGCAGCGTGACGACGCCGGTAACGTCCGTGGTGCGGAAGTAGAACTGCGGACGGTAGTTCTGGAAGAACGGGGTGTGCCGGCCACCCTCCTCCTTGGAGAGGATGTAGACGGTCGCCTCGAACTCGGTGTGCGGGGTGTTGCTGCCCGGCTTCACCACGACCATGCCGCGCTCGACGTCCTCGCGCTTGATACCACGCAGGAGCAGACCGACGTTCTCGCCGGCGCGCGCCTCGTCGAGGATCTTGCGGAACATCTCGATCGCCGTGCAGGTGGTCTTCATCGACTTGGCCTTGATGCCAACGATCTCGACCTCCTCGTTCGGCTTGAGGATGCCACGCTCGACGCGGCCGGTGACGACCGTGCCACGACCGGTGATCGTGAAGACGTCCTCGACGGGCATGAGGAACGGCTTCTCGGTCTCACGCTCGGGCTGCGGGATCGCGGAGTCGACCGCGCCCATCAGCTCCATGAGCGCGTCGGACCACTTCTGGTCGCCCTCGAGCGCCTTGAGCGCCGAGACGCGCACCACCGGTGCGTCGTCGCCCGGGAACTCCTGGCTCGACAGCAGCTCGCGGACCTCGAGCTCGACGAGCTCGAGGAGCTCCTCGTCATCGACCATGTCGCTCTTGTTGAGCGCCACGACGATGTACGGCACACCGACCTGGCGGGCCAGCAGCACGTGCTCACGGGTCTGCGGCATCGGGCCGTCGGTCGCCGCCACCACCAGGATCGCGCCGTCCATCTGCGCGGCACCGGTGATCATGTTCTTGATGTAGTCGGCGTGACCCGGGCAGTCCACGTGGGCGTAGTGCCGGTTCTCGGTCTGGTACTCGACGTGCGCGATCGAGATCGTGATGCCGCGGGCCTTCTCCTCCGGCGCCTTGTCGATCTCGTCGAACGGCGTGTACGGGTTCACGTCCGGCATCCGGTCGTGCAGCACCTTGGTAATGGCCGCCGTCAGCGTCGTCTTACCGTGGTCGATGTGACCGATGGTGCCGATGTTGACGTGCGGCTTAGTCCGCTCGAACTTCGCCTTCGCCACTGGTGTCCTCCTGTGGACTTCTTGGTTCGCGGTGCGCCGACGCTGGAAGCGCCGACGCACCCTGTCGACTTGGGTCTGGCGGCCTAAGCCTCAGTCCCGCTGACACAGCCTCACGGCCAAACTACCGGTGATTACTCGCCGGTCGCCTTCGCGATGATTTCCTTCGCCACGTTCGCGGGAACCTCGGCGTAGGAGTCGAACTGCATCGAGTAGCTCGCCCGGCCCTGAGTCTTCGACCGGAGGTCGCCGACGTAGCCGAACATTTCCGAGAGCGGCACGGTCGCGCGGACGACGCGGGCACCGCCGCGCTCCTCCATCGCCTGGATGGTGCCACGCCGGGAGTTGAGGTCGCCGATGACGTCGCCCATGTTCTCCTCGGGCGTCGTCACCTCCACGGCCATCAGCGGCTCGAGCAGCACCGGGTTGGCCCTGCGGGCCGCGTCCTTGAGCACCATCGAGCCGGCGATCTTGAAGGCCATCTCCGAGGAGTCGACCTCGTGGTACTGGCCGTCCAGCAGCGTGAGCTTGATACCGACCAGCGGGAAGCCCGCCAGCACGCCGTACTGCATGGCGTCCTGGGCACCGGCGTCGACCGAAGGGATGAACTCCTTCGGGATGCGGCCACCGGTGACCGCGTTGACGAACTCGTAGGTGGGACCGTCGGCGCTGGTCTCCAGCGGCTCGAGCTTGATGATCACTCGGGCGTACTGGCCGGAGCCACCCGTCTGCTTCTTGTGGGTGTACTCGACCTTCTCCGCGACCGACTTGATCGTCTCGCGGTAGGCCACCTGCGGCTTGCCGATGTTGGCCTCGACGTTGAACTCGCGCCGCATGCGGTCGACGAGGATGTCGAGGTGCAGCTCGCCCATGCCGGCGATGACCGTCTGCCCGGTCTCCTCGTCGTTCTTGACGCGGAAGGTCGGGTCCTCCTCGGCCAGGCGCTGAATGGCGGTGCCCAGCTTCTCCTGGTCGGCCTTCGTCTTGGGCTCGATGGCCACCTCGATGACCGGCTCCGGGAAGGTCATCGACTCCAGGATGACCGGGTTGGCCGGGTCGCACAGCGTGTCACCGGTGGTGGTCTGCTTGAGACCCTGTACGGCGATGATGTCGCCGGCGCCGGCGGTGCTGCGCTCCTCACGCTTGTTCGCGTGCATCTGGTAGATCTTGCCGATCCGCTCCTTGCGGTCCTTGGTGGAGTTGACCACCTGGGTGCCGGAGTCGAGCGTGCCGGAGTAGATGCGCACGTAGGTGAGCTTGCCGAGGTGCTTGTCGGTCTGGATCTTGAAGGCCAGACCGGAGAACGGCTCTTCGACCGAGGGCTTGCGCAGCAGCGGCGTCTCGCCGTCCGTCGCGATGCCCTCGATGGCCGGGATGTCCAGCGGGGAGGGCAGGAAGTCCACGACGGCGTCGAGCATGGGCTGCACGCCCTTGTTCTTGAACGCCGAGCCGCACACGACCGGGTTCAGCTTGCCGGCGATCGTGGCCTTGCGGATCGCGGCCTTGAGCTCCTTGACGTCGAACGTGCCGCCGTCGAGGTAGCGGACCATGATGTCGTCGTCCGTCTCGGCCAGCGTCTCGAGGAGCTTGTCCCGGTACTCGTTGGCCTGCTCGACCAGGTTCTCCGGGATCGCCTCGATGGCGTAGTCGTCGCCCTTCTGGGTCTCGCCGCGCCAGGTCAGCGCACGCATCTCCAGAAGGTCGACAACGCCGATGTGGTCACCCTCGAGCCCGATCGGGATCTGCAGCACCAGCGGGGTGGCGTTGAGCCGGTCGACCATCATCTGCACGCAGCGGAAGAAGTCCGCGCCCGTGCGGTCCAGCTTGTTGACGAAGCACATACGCGGGACGTTGTACTTGTCCGCCTGCCGCCAGACGTTCTCGGTCTGCGGCTCCACGCCGGCGACGCCGTCGTAGACCGCCACCGCGCCGTCGAGGACGCGCAGCGACCGCTCGACCTCGACCGTGAAGTCGACGTGGCCGGGCGTGTCGATGATCTGGATCGTGTGGCCCTTCCACTCGCACTTCGTGGCGGCGGAGGTGATGGTGATGCCGCGCTCCTGCTCCTGCTCCATCCAGTCCATGACCGCCGCGCCCTCGTGGACCTCGCCGATCTTGTACGTGATGCCGGTGTAGAAGAGGATGCGCTCGGTCGTCGTCGTCTTACCGGCGTCGATGTGCGCCATGATGCCGATGTTGCGGACCTTGGCGAGGGCGGCGTCTGCGGCAGCCACTACAAATCCCTACTTCGTCTCTCGTCGGGTGCTGGTCTCGTCCGATTGCTGGGGAAGCGTCCGCTTACCAGCGGTAGTGCGCGAAGGCCTTGTTGGACTCCGCCATCTTGTGCGTGTCTTCGCGGCGCTTCACCGAAGCACCGAGACCGTTGCTCGCGTCGAGCAGCTCGTTCATCAGGCGCTCGATGATGGTCTTCTCGCGGCGGGCCCGGGAGTAGGTGACCAGCCAGCGCAGGCCCAGCGTCGTCGCCCGGACCGGCTTGACCTCGACCGGCACCTGGTAGGTCGCGCCACCGACGCGGCGGCTGCGGACCTCGAGGGTCGGCTTGACGTTGTCCATGGCGCGCTTGAGCGTCACCACGGGGTCGGTGCCGGTCTTCTCACGGGCGCCCTCGAGAGCGCTGTAGACGATGCGCTCGGCGAGCTGGCGCTTGCCCTCGACCAGGATCTTGTTGATCAACTGGGTCACGAGCAGGGAGTTGTAGACCGGGTCCGCCACGAGCGGCCGGCGCGGCGCGGGGCCTTTACGCGGCATGTCAGCTCTTCTCCTTCTTCGCGCCGTAACGGCTGCGAGCCTGCTTGCGGTTGCGGACGCCCTGGGTGTCCAGCGAGCCGCGGATGATCTTGTACCGAACGCCGGGGAGGTCCTTCACACGACCGCCACGGACCAGCACGATCGAGTGCTCCTGAAGGTTGTGACCGACACCGGGGATGTAGGCCGTCACCTCGATACCGTTGCTCAGCCGCACACGGGCAACCTTGCGCAGCGCCGAGTTGGGCTTCTTCGGCGTGGTGGTGTACACACGCGTGCAGACGCCCCGCCGCTGCGGGCTTCCCTTGAGCGCCGGCGTCTTGGTCTTGCTCAGCTTCGCCTGGCGGCCCTTGCGGACCAGCTGCTGGATCGTAGGCACTGGGCCTGCCTCTCCCTTCGGCCTCCCGGCCGCACGTCTTCTCTTTTGTCTGCCCGGCGTGACCGGCACCCGCGGTCGGGCGTGTCGCCCTGTCCGCGACCCGGCCCGTGTGATCCCAGCCCGGGGTTGTGGTCCGCACCCACCCTCACTCCCGCGGAGCGGGGCCGATGTGGGCGCACGCACGAGTTGCCCGGCAAAGCCGGGCACGAGGGGAAAGAGTACCCATCGTGAGGACGCTGGTCAAAATTCGGCCGGGGCGCCTGCTGATGGAACACTCTTCATACCTAGAGTACCTGGTCGCCGATCGAAGTGTTCGGGGGGCTCCATTTCGGGAACACGGGCCGGCTCAGGCCGTCGGCTCACGCCGCCAGGAACGACACGAGCAGCGCGAGCAGGGCAAGGCCGGCGCCGACCGCGCCGAGCACGATCCCGGTGATCGCCATCCCCTTGCCGGTGACGACCTCCCCGGCGGCCCGGCGGATCCGGCGGATGCCGTACAGACCCAGGCCGATCGCACCGCCGCCGAGAAAGACACCCAGCACGGTGAACGCGCCGCCCGCCGCCAGGCCCCAGCCCTCCGAGGCGCCGGTCGCCCCGAGGCAGATGGCGAACAGCGCGACCAGGACCGACGCGATGCCGGCGACCAGGGCGCCGATGGCCTGGCCGCTGGGGACCGACTGGACCGCCGGGTAGGCGACCCCGAACGGCGTGCCCTGCACGAGGTCGACCCGCATGGCCGGCACGATCGCCGGCGGCGGGGGCACCGGGGCGCCGTAGGGCGGCGGATACGCCGCCGGATAGCCCGCCGCCGGATAGCCCGGATAGCCCGGATAGCTGGGATGGCCCGGCCACGGCTGCTGCGGCTGGGGATACTGCGGCTGCGGCTGCGAGTACTGCGGATGCTGCGGCGCGCCCGGGTAGGCCATCAGTTCACCGTCGGGTCGAAGTCGGTGCCGCGCTGCCGCGCGTAGTGGAGCAGCCCGATGATCGTCAGCACGACGAGACCGGCGATGGCGAGCACGATGCCGGTCCAGGCCAGCCGCACGCCGCTGCGCAGCCGCCGGGAGCCGAGCAGGAAGCCGTCGGCGGCGACCAGCTCCCGCTGCGACTCCCTCGCCATGAGCAGCGCGAGCGTCGCCGGGATCACCCCGCCGAGGAACGGCCCGGTGACCACGGAGAGCAGGCCCAGCCCGAACACGGCCGAGGCCTTCGTCGCGCGGACCGGATCAGGGTCCAGCGGGTGCCGGGTCGAGGACGTCACGTCACGACTGTATCCGGTACACGAAGAGGGGGCGGAGACACGTGGTCTCCGCCCCCTCCGCGGGTTTTGCCTCAGGCCTAGCGGAACGAGCCCAGGTCGAAGTCGTCCAGCGGGACGGCCTGGCCACTCGCGGGCCCGAAGCCGTAGTCGGCCTCCGGGTAGCCCGTCATCGAGTAGACCTTGGCCTTCGCCTCCTCGGTCGGCTCGACCCGGATGCTGCGGTACTTGCTGATGCCCGTACCGGCCGGGATGAGCTTACCGATGATGACGTTCTCCTTCAGACCGATCAGCGAGTCGCTGCGCGCGTGGATCGCCGCGTCGGTCAGCACCCGGGTCGTCTCCTGGAACGAGGCCGCGGACAGCCACGACTCCGTCGCCAGCGACGCCTTGGTGATACCCATCAGGACCGGACGGCCGGCCGCCGGCTCGCCGCCCTCGGCGACGACGCGGCGGTTCTCCGCCTCGAACATCGCGCGGTCCACGAGCACGCCCGGCAGGAACTCGGTCGAGCCGGAGTCGATGACCGTCACCCGCTTGAGCATCTGGCGGATGATGATCTCGATGTGCTTGTCGTGGATGAGCACGCCCTGCGAGCGGTACACCTCCTGGACCTCGGAGGTCAGGTGAACCTGGACCGCCCGGGGACCCATGATGCGCAGCAGCTCGTGCGGGTCGATCGTGCCCTCGGTGAGCTTCTCGCCGACCTCGACGTGCTCGCCGTCCTGCACCCGCAGCTTGACGCGCCGGCTGAGCTTGTCGTGGACGATCTCGTCGCTGCCGTCGTCCGGCACGATGATGATCTTCCGCATCCGCTCGCCGTCCTCGATGCGCACGCGGCCGGGGGTGTCGGCGATGGGCGCCTTGCCCTTCGGCACGCGGGCCTCGAAGATCTCCTGCACACGGGGCAGACCCTGGGTGATGTCCTCACCCGCGACGCCACCGGTGTGGAAGGTACGCATCGTCAGCTGCGTGCCCGGCTCACCGATCGACTGGGCGGCGATGATGCCGACCGCCTCGCCGACGTCGACGGTCTTGCCCGTGGGCAGCGACCGGCCGTAGCAGGCGCCGCAGACGCCCAGCTTCGACTCGCAGGTGAGCACGCTGCGGACCCGGACGTTCTCCACGCCCGCGGCGACCAGCAGGTCGACCACGATCGAGTTGATGTCCGTGCCCCGCTCGGCGACCATCCGGCCGTCCTTGTCCCGCACGTCGTCGGCGAGGGTGCGCGCGTGCACGCCCGTCTCCGCGTGCTGGTGGATGCGCAGCACGCTGTCGACCAGCTCGCCGACCGCCATCGGGATGGCGCGGTCAGTGCCGCAGTCCTCCTCGCGGATGATGACGTCCTGCGAGACGTCGACCAGACGACGGGTCAGGTAACCCGAGTCGGCGGTCCGCAGCGCGGTGTCGGCCAGACCCTTGCGGGCACCGTGGGTGGAGATGAAGTACTCCAGCACGGACAGACCCTCCCGGTAGCTGGCCTTGATCGGCCGCGGGATGATCTCGCCCTTCGGGTTGGCCACCAGGCCACGGATCGCGGCGATCTGGCGGAGCTGGAGGAGGTTACCGCGGGCACCCGAGTTGATCATCTTCCACAGCGGGTTTTCGCGCGGCAGCGCGCTCTCCATCTCCTTGGCCACCTCGCCGGTCGCCTTGGTCCAGATCTCGATGAGCTCGCCGCGGCGCTCCTCGGCGGTCATGAGACCACGCTGGTACTGCTTGTCGATCCGCTCGGCCTCCTTCTCGTAGCGCTCGAGGATCTCGCGCTTACGAGGCGGCTGGATGACGTCCTCCATGCCGATGGTGACGCCGGACCAGGTGGCCCAGTGGAAGCCGGCCAGCTTGAGCGCGTCCAGGGTCGCCGCGAGGGAGACCTTCGGGAACCGCTCGGCGAGGTCGTTGACGATCGCCGAGAGCTGACCCTTGCGGATCTCGTAGTTCACGAAGCGGTACCCCACGGGCAGCGTCTCGTTGAACAGCACGCGCCCGAGCGTCGTCTCGACGATGACCGTCTCGCCCGGCTGCCAGCCCTCCGGTGCCTCCCACGGCGCGGCACCCGCGCCGTTGTCGACCCCGACGATGCCCTTCAGGCGGATCCTCACCGGCGCCTGCAGGTGCAGCTCGCCGTTGTCGAACGCCATCCGCGCCTCGGCGTCGGAGCTGAAGGTCCGCCCCTCGCCGATCAGGTTCTTCTGGATGTGCGTGAGGTGGTACAGGCCGATGACCATGTCCTGGGTCGGCATGGTGACCGGCTTGCCGTCGGCAGGCTTGAGGATGTTGTTGCTGGACAGCATGAGGATGCGGGCCTCGGCCTGCGCCTCGGAGGACAGCGGCACGTGCACGGCCATCTGGTCGCCGTCGAAGTCGGCGTTGAAGGCGGTGCAGACCAGCGGGTGGATCTGGATGGCCTTGCCCTCGACCAGCTGCGGCTCGAAGGCCTGGATGCCCAGGCGGTGCAGGGTCGGCGCGCGGTTGAGCAGCACCGGGTGCTCCGCGATGACCTCCTCCAGCACGTCCCACACGACCGGCCGCTGCCGCTCCACCATGCGCTTGGCCGACTTGATGTTCTGCGCGTGGTTGAGGTCCACCAGGCGCTTCATCACGAACGGCTTGAACAGCTCCAGGGCCATCTGCTTGGGCAGGCCGCACTGGTGCAGCTTGAGCTGCGGGCCGACGACGATGACCGAACGGCCGGAGTAGTCGACGCGCTTGCCGAGCAGGTTCTGACGGAACCGGCCCTGCTTGCCCTTGAGCATGTCGGACAGCGACTTCAGCGGCCGGTTGCCCGGGCCGGTGACCGGACGACCGCGGCGGCCGTTGTCGAACAGCGCGTCGACGGCCTCCTGCAGCATCCGCTTCTCGTTGTTGACGATGATCTCCGGGGCACCCAGGTCGATCAGGCGCTTGAGCCGGTTGTTCCGGTTGATCACCCGCCGGTATAGGTCGTTGAGGTCGCTGGTGGCGAACCGGCCACCGTCGAGCTGCACCATGGGGCGCAGGTCCGGCGGGATGACCGGGACGCAGTCCAGCACCATGCCCAGCGGCGAGTTGCCGGTGTTCAGGAAGGCCGCGACGACCTTGAGCCGCTTGAGCGCCCGGATCTTGCGCTGGCCTTTGCCGCTGCGGATGGTCTCGCGCAGAAACTCGGCCTCGTCGTTCAGGTCCAGGTTCTCCAGCAGGGCCTTGATCGCCTCGGCGCCCATGGCGCCGGAGAAGTACTCACCGAACCGGTCGCGCAGCTCGCGGTAGAGCAGCTCGTCGGTGATGAGGTTCTTGCGGTCCAGCTTGCGGAACGTGTCCATGACCTCGTCGAGGCGGTCGATCTCCCGCTGCGCGCGGTCGCGGATCTGCCGCATCTCGCGCTCGCCGGCCTCCTTGACCTTGCGGCGCACGTCGGCCTTGGCACCCTCGGCCTCGAGCTCGGCAAGGTCCTGCTCCAGCTTGGCGGCGCGCTTCTCGATCTCGGAGTCGCGGGCGTTCTCCGCCTGCCGCTTCTCCGCCGACACCTCGTTCTCGAGGGTGGCGAGGTCGCGGTGGCGGGCCTCCTTGTCGACGCTGGTGATCACGTACGACGCGAAGTAAATGATCTTCTCGAGGTCCTTCGGGGCCAGGTCGAGCAGATACCCGAGCCGGCTGGGCACACCCTTGAAGTACCAGATGTGCGTGACCGGCGCGGCGAGCTCGATGTGGCCCATGCGCTCGCGGCGGACCTTCGCCCGGGTCACCTCGACGCCGCAGCGCTCGCAGATGATGCCCTTGAAGCGGACACGCTTGTACTTACCGCAGTAGCACTCCCAGTCGCGGGTCGGGCCGAAGATCTTCTCGCAGAAGAGCCCGTCCTTCTCCGGCTTCAGGGTGCGGTAGTTGATCGTCTCGGGCTTCTTGACCTCGCCGTGCGACCACTGCCGGATGTCGTCGGCCGTGGCCAGGCCGATGCGGAGCTCGTCGAAGTAGTTGACGTCGAGCACTTCGTCTATGTCCTCACGATTCAGTTGCTCGGGTAATTGCTAGGTCGCTACGGCGGCGCCCCCGGAGGGACGCCGCCGGCGAATCAGACTTCCTCGACGCTGCTCGGCTCGCGCCGCGAGAGGTCGATGCCCAACTCCTCGGCCGCGCGGAACACCTCGTCGTCCGTCTCGCGCATCTCGAGGGCCACGCCGTCGCTGGAGAGCACCTCGACATTCAGGCACAGCGACTGCAGCTCCTTGAGGAGCACCTTGAAGGACTCCGGGATGCCCGGCTCCGGGATGTTCTCGCCCTTGACGATCGCCTCGTAGACCTTGACGCGTCCGAGGACGTCATCGGACTTGATCGTCAGCAGCTCCTGCAGCGCGTAGGCCGCGCCGTAGGCCTGCATCGCCCAGCACTCCATCTCACCGAAGCGCTGGCCACCGAACTGTGCCTTACCACCCAGCGGCTGCTGCGTGATCATGGAGTAGGGTCCGGTGGAGCGAGCGTGGATCTTGTCGTCGACCAGGTGGTTGAGCTTCAGGATGTAGATGTAGCCAACCGCGATCGGGTCCGGCAGCGGCTCGCCGGAGCGGCCGTCGAACAGCCGCGCCTTGCCGCTCGCCCCGATCAGCTGGTTACCGTCCCGGTTGGGCAGCGTGCTGCTCAGCAGGCCGGCGATCTCCTCCTCCTTGGCGCCGTCGAAGACCGGGGTCGCCACGTTGGTGTCCGGCTCGGACTCCCCCGCGTTGATGGCCTTCAGCGCCCTCTTCCACTCGGTGTCGTCGCCGTCGATCTTCCAGCCCGTCTTGGCGACCCACCCGAGGTGGGTCTCCAGTACCTGGCCGATGTTCATACGGCTGGGCACACCGAGCGGGTTGAGCACGATGTCGACGGGCGTGCCGTCCTCGAGGAACGGCATGTCCTCGACCGGAAGGATCTTGGAGATGACACCCTTGTTGCCGTGACGGCCGGCGAGCTTGTCGCCGTCCTGGATCTTCCGCTTCTGGGCGACGTAGACGCGCACCAGCTCGTTCACGCCCGGGGACAGCTCGTCGCCGTCCTCGCGGCTGAACGTCCGCACGCCGATGACCGTGCCGGTCTCGCCGTGCGGCACCTTGAGGCTGGTGTCGCGCACCTCGCGGGCCTTCTCGCCGAAGATCGCGCGCAGCAGCCGCTCCTCCGGGGTCAGCTCGGTCTCGCCCTTGGGCGTGACCTTGCCGACCAGGATGTCGCCGGTGACGACCTCGGCGCCGATCCGGATGATCCCCCGCTCGTCGAGGTCGGCGAGCATCTCCTCGCTGACGTTCGGGATGTCGCGGGTGATCTCCTCCGGCCCCAGCTTGGTGTCGCGGGCGTCGACCTCGTGCTCCTCGATGTGGATCGAGGTGAGGACGTCGTTCTGCACCAGCTTCTGGGACAGGATGATCGCGTCTTCGTAGTTGTGGCCCTCCCAGGGCATGAACGCCACGAGCAGGTTGCGCCCGAGCGCCATCTCGCCCTCGTCGGTGCACGGGCCGTCGGCGATGACCTGACCCGCCTCGACCCGGTCGCCCTCGAAGATCACCGGCTTCTGGTTGACGCAGGAGCCGGAGTTGGAGCGGCGGAACTTGTGCAGCAGGTAGGTCCGGCGGTGGCCGTCGTCCTGGTGGATGGTGACGTAGTCGGCGCACATGTCCTCGACGACACCGCCGACCTCGGCCACGACCACGTCACCGGCGTCGACCGCGGCACGGTACTCCATGCCGGTGCCGACGAGCGGCGACTCGGCCTTGACCAGGGGCACTGCCTGGCGCTGCATGTTGGCGCCCATCAGTGCCCGGTTGGCGTCGTCGTGCTCGAGGAACGGGATCATCGCGGTGGCGACCGAGGTCATCTGCCGCGGCGACACGTCCATGTAGTCGACCTGTTCGGCGGGGACGTTGTCGACCTCGCCGCCCTTCCGGCGGACCAGGATCCGGTCCTCGGCGAAGTTGCCGTCGCTCTTCAGCGGGGCGTTGGCCTGCGCCTTGACGAACCGGTCCTCCTCGTCCGCGGTCAGGTAGTCGATCTGGTCGGTCACCCGGCCGTCGACGACCTTGCGGTAGGGGGTCTCCACGAAGCCGAACGGGTTGACCCGCGCGAACGTCGACAGCGCGCCGATGAGACCGATGTTGGGGCCTTCGGGGGTCTCGATCGGGCACATGCGCCCGTAGTGCGACGGGTGCACGTCGCGGACCTCGAAGCCGGCCCGCTCACGCGACAGACCACCCGGGCCGAGCGCGCTCAGCCGGCGCCGGTGGGTCAGGCCCGCCAGCGGGTTGGTCTGGTCCATGAACTGGGACAGCTGCGACGTGCCGAAGAACTCCTTGATCGCCGCCACGACCGGGCGGATGTTGATCAGGGTCTGCGGCGTGATCGCCTCGACGTCCTGCGTGGTCATGCGCTCGCGCACGACGCGCTCCATCCGGGACAGGCCGACGCGGACCTGGTTCTGGATGAGCTCGCCGACCGTGCGCAGGCGCCGGTTGCCGAAGTGGTCGATGTCGTCGGCCTCGTAGCCCTCTTCGCCCGTGTGCAGGCGGCAGAGGTACTCGACCGTGGCGACGATGTCTTCCTCGGTCAGCACGCCCTGGTTGATCGGGACGCTCAGCTCGAGCTTCTTGTTGAACTTGTATCGACCGACCTTGGCGACGTCGTACCGCTTCGGGTTGAAGAACAGGTTGTCCAGCAGGTTCTGCGCGTTCTCCCGCGTCGGCGGCTCACCCGGCCGCAGCTTGCGGTAGATGTCCAGCAGCGCCTCGTCCTGGCCGGCGATGTGGTCCTTCTCGAGCGTGGTCATCATGAGCTCGGACCAGCCGAACTTCTCACGGATGCGCTCGGCGGACCAGCCGATGGCCTTGAGCAGGACGGAGACGGCCTGCCGGCGCTTGCGGTCGATGCGGACACCGACGGTGTCGCGCTTGTCGATGTCGAACTCCAGCCAGGCACCCCGGCTCGGGATGACCTTGACGCTGGTGAGGTCGCGGTCGGAGGTCTTGTCCGGCTGCTTGTCGAAGTACACGCCCGGGGAGCGGACAAGCTGGCTCACCACGACGCGCTCGGTGCCGTTGATGATGAACGTGCCCTTGGGCGTCATCATCGGGAAGTCACCCATGAACACCGTCTGGCTCTTGATCTCGCCGGTGGTGTGGTTGGTGAACTCCGCGGTCACGAACAGCGGGGCGCAGTACGTGAGGTCCTTCTCCTTGCACTCCTCGATCGGGGCCTTGACCTCGTCGAAGCGCGGCGCCGAGAACGACAGTGACATCGTGCCGGAGAAGTCCTCAATAGGACTGATCTCATCGAGGATCTCCGCGAGCCCTGAACGGGCGTGCTGATCACCGGCCGTGCGGCTCTGCCAATTCTCGTTGCCAACCAGCCAGTCGAACGAGTCGGTTTGGATGGCAAGGAGGTTGGGAACCTCAAGGTGTTCGGTGATCCTGCCGAAGGAGACCCGGCGGGGAGCGTAAGCGCTCGAACTGGTCTTCGCAGGGCGGGAAGCTGCCAAGATGCGTCCTTCCGAGGACCGGTGTTGCAGACAGGCCGTTTCGCGTGCAGCCTGACGACCTCCGATGTGGAGGAGCCCACGAAGGGACCCCTCACGCCAGAGGTGAAGTCAGAAGACAGCGCAAACTAGCAGTGTAGCCGAAGGGCTAACCGCTGTCCAGCGGCCTCGTGCACGATGTTTTCAACGACCTTTTGCGAAGATCGTTTCTCCACCGGCCGAGCCGCTCGCGTCGGTCGTGGCCTGCGGCTCCCCGGTTGATGCGCTCAGAACCAGGCCCAAGAAGGGCCGGGGCACATCGGTCGGTCCGCTCGGCCGCCGCGTCCGCGGAAGGCAGTGCCTGATTAGCGTGCCTGCCCGCCGGTCATCGCGTCAAGGGTTCCCACGCGCGTCGAGGCACCGTGACAGATATCTCGCAGCCCGACCACTAAGTGTTGTGGTCGGCCCCCCTAGATCTTGGGTCCTTACAGGTTGCGAACGAAAAGGCGGCCGCCGGACATCCGGCGGCCGCCCACGTCGCGTGGCGCGAACTTACTTGAGGGTGACCTTGGCGCCCTCGGCCTCGAGCTTCGCCTTGGCCTTGTCGGCGTTCTCCTTGTTGGCCTTCTCCAGGACGGCCTTCGGAGCGGCCTCGACCAGGTCCTTGGCCTCCTTGAGGCCCAGGCCGGTCAGCTCGCGCACGACCTTGATGACCTGGATCTTCTTGCCGCCGTCACCCTCGAGGATGACGTCGAACTCGCTCTGCTCTTCCTTCTCCTCGACCGCCGGGGCAGCGCCGACGGCGGCAACCGCGACCGGAGCGGCGGCGGTGACCTGGAAGACGTCCTCGAACTGCTTCACGAACTCGGAGAGCTCGATCAGCGTCATCTCCTTGAACGCGTCGAGGAGTTCGTCGTTGCTCAGCTTCGCCATGGTGGCGTTTCCTTTCGAAAGTTTGGTTGGGGAGACGGGCTGATGCCTACTCGGCCTGGTCGGCCTGCTCGGCCGCGCCGCCGCCTGCTTCCTTCTCGCGCTTGTCTGCCAGAGCCTGGACGGTCCGGGCCGCCTTCGACAGCGGGGCCTGGAACAGCGCCGCGGCCTTGCTCAGGTTGCCCTTCATGGCGCCGGCCAGCTTCGCCAGCAGCACCTCGCGGGACTCCAGGTCGGCCAGGCGGCGGACCTCGTCCGCGCTGATGGCCTTGCCCTCGAACACGCCGCCCTTGATGATCAGCAGCGGGTGGGCCTTCGCGAAGTCGCGCAGGCCCTTGGCCGCCTCGACCGGGTCGCCGCCGACGAAGGCGAGCGCGGTAGGACCGGAGAACAAATCGTCGAGTCCGCTGATGCCCGCGTCCGTCGCGGCACGCTTCGCGAGCGTGTTCTTCGCGACGGCGTACGTGGTCTCACGGCCCAGGCTGCGGCGCAGCGTCTTGAGCTGCGCCACGGTGAGGCCGCGGTACTCGGTCAGCACGGTGGCCGTCGAGCCACGGAACTGCTCGGTGAGCTCCGCGACAGCGGTGGCCTTGTCGTCTCGAACCGGCTTGTCCGCCATGTCCCTCCTCTCTCCTTGCTTCGGGTGCTGGTCGGCCCCGGGCAATGAAAAACGCCCCGGCGCAGGGGCGCACGGAGCGGGAGGGCGGCGCACGGTGGCGCCGACGTTCACACTGCTGTCCGGCCCTGCGCGGGTCGCCCGCATTGCTGCGGGACCTTCGATGTCCGCTCACGCGGGACATGACCAGCGGTCTTCGGGTTTCGGCATTACAGTATCACGCCCGTGAGCGGCGCAGCGTCGCGTAGGCGGCGACCGCCGCCGCGGTCCAGGCCAGCCCCCAGGCGGTCGCCCCGGCCAGCGCCGGCAGGTGGGCAGCGCCGACGGTGTCGCGGGCCGTGGTCATCACCGGCGGGGCCAGCCACGGCACCGGGAAGCTCTTGAGGCCGAACACGATCGTGAAGACCGCACCGGAGACCAGCACGGCCAGCCCGCGGGCCGCCTGGGTGGTCACCGCCCGGCTGGACAGCGCGCCGAGCGCCACCGCCGGCAGCAGGAGCAGCAGGTGGGCCCACACGCCCAGCGCTATGCCGGTGGACAGCGGCGGGTCGCCGGCCCGCGGGGTGGTCACGCCGCCGACCACCCACGGCAGGACCAGCGCGACGAGCACCACGGGCAGGCCGGCGAGCACCGCGGCGACCAGGCCCGCGGCGACCTCCCGCCCGGCGCTGCCGACCGCGACCAGGCCGAGGCGCCGCTGCACGTCCGGCTCGACGTCGAGCAGGACCTTCGTCTGCCAGGCGAGCACCACGAAGAGGATCGCGGCGGAGACCCCGTAGGCCTCACCGGCCTGCGCCTGGCCGCCGCCGTAGAGGACCGAGAGCACGACCAGCGCGGCCAGCAGCGGGGCCGCGGCCCGGCCGGTGTGGACGAAGCCGGCCAGCCGCATGCGGATCAGCGCGATCATGACAGAGGCACCTCGTCGCGTACCGTCAAAATCTCGAAGCCCGCGGAGCGCAGCCGGCTGACCGCGTCCGGGGCCTCGGCCGCGTCGACCGCGAGTTCGATCACCTTCTTGCGGGCCGGCCGCTCCCCCGCCTGCACCTGACCGTCGCGGACGTGCCAGCGCCGCGCGCCCGGCAGCCGGGCGACCTCGCCGAGGTGGTCGCTGACCAGCACCGACCCGCCGCGCCCGACGACCTCGGCGACGATGGCCGGCACCTGCTCGCGGGTCTGCGCGTCGAGGCCCTCCCACGGCTCGTCGAGGACCAGCAGGCCCGGCGGCGCGAGCAGGGCCTGGACGAGCCCCACCTTCTGGGCCGAGCCCTTCGACAGCCGGTTGAGCCGGACGTCGAGAAAGTTTTCGAAGTGCAGCCGGCGCGCCCACCGCTCGATGTCCGCGGTGCCGTCGCGGCCGCGGATGGCCGCCATGTGGTTCAGGTGGGTACGGGCGGTGAAGGGCTGATCCGCGGGAAAGCGCTCGGGGACCCAGCCGACCACGGCGGGCCGACCGCTGATCGCACCCCGCCCGGGGCGCAGGACACCGGCCACGAGCTGCAGCAGCGTGGACTTGCCGGATCCGTTCGGCCCGGTCACGACGGCCGTCTCGCCCGGTTCGAGGGTCAGGTCGACGCCGCGCAGCGTCCAGGGTGCGCGACGGCCGTAGCGGAACCACACGTCCTGCAAACGCACCGGGACAGCGTGCCACAGACACGCTGTCCCGGGTGATCCCGCTTTGCTGGGAGTTCGGTGTTACTCCGCGGCGGTGACGCTGTCGTCCTCGAGGAGGTTGCGCGTCTTGTTCGGGTCGACCGGGATGCCCGGGCCCATGGTGGTGGTGATGAAGACCTTCTTGAGGTACTTGCCCTTGGCCGCCGAAGGCTTGGCCCGGTTGACCTCGTCGAGCACCGCGGCGTAGTTCTCGATCAGCTGCTCCTCGGAGAAGCTCGCCTTGCCGATGATCAGGTGCAGGTTCGAGTGCTTGTCGACGCGGTAGGTGATCTTGCCACCCTTGATCTCGTTGACCGCCTTGGTGACGTCCATGGTCACCGTGCCCGTCTTCGGGTTCGGCATCAGGCCGCGCGGGCCCAGGATCCGCGCGATCCGGCCGATCTTGGCCATCTGGTCGGGCGTGGCGATTGCCGCGTCGAAGTCCAGCCAGCCTTCCTGGATCCGGGCGACGAGCTCGTCGGTGCCGACCGCGTCCGCACCGGCGGCCTCGGCCTCGGCGGCCTTCGCGCCCTGCGCGAAGACGATGACGCGGGCGGTCTTGCCGGTGCCGTGCGGCAGGTTGACCGTGCCCCGGACCATCTGGTCGGCCTTGCGCGGGTCGACGCCCAGGCGCATGGCCACCTCGACGGTGGGGTCGAACTTCACGGTCGACGTCTGCTTCGCGAGACGGACGGCGGCCTTGGGGCTGTACAGCGCGTTGCGGTCGACAAGGTCGACGACCTTGCGGTAGTTCTTGCCGTGCTGCGACATGTCGCTCTGTTCTCCTGTGGTCTCAGTGCGGACGCCGTCCGGGCGTCCTCCCACTCGATGGCGGTGCTTCAGTCCTTGACGACGATGCCCATGGAGCGGGCGGTGCCGGCGATGATCTTCTCGGCCTGCTCGACGTCGTTCGCGTTGAGGTCGGCCATCTTCTTCTCGGCGACCTCACGCAGCTGGGCCTTGGTGATCGAGCCGACCTTGTCCCGCTGCGGGACGCCGGAGCCCTTGGGCACGCCGGCGGCCTTGAGCAGCAGGCGGGCGGCGGGCGGGGTCTTGAGGATGAACGTGAAGGTGCGGTCCTCGTAGACGCTGATCTGCGCCGGGATGATGTCACCGCGCATGGACTCCGTCTGGGCGTTGTACGCCTTGACGAACTCCATGATGTTCACGCCGTGCTGACCAAGGGCGGGACCGACCGGCGGAGCCGGCGTGGCCTGGCCGCCCGGCAACTGAAGCGTGAAGGTCTTGACGAGCTTCTTCTTCGGAGGCATGGCTGCTTTCGTCTTCCTGGGCTGGAATCGGTTCGTGCTGTTTTTACGCACGCATGAGCGCCCGGCAACTCGGGCCGGACGCTCTAGCGTACCGCAGCGGAATTAGATCTTCGTGACCTGGTTGAAGTTGAGCTCGACCGGGGTCTCGCGACCGAAGATCGAGACCAGCACCTTGAGCTTCTGCTGGTCGGCGTTGATCTCGCTGATGGTCGCCTGCAGCGAGGCGAAGGCGCCGTCGGTGACGGTGACCGAGTCGCCGACCTCGAAGTCGAGGACCTTGACCTCGGGCTTGCCGGCCTTCTTGCCCTCCTGCTGCACGGCGGGCGCCAGCCACTTGAGGACCTCGTCGAGGGAGAGCGGCGCCGGGCGGTCGGCGCGGTCGGTCGCCCCGACGAACCCGGTGACGCCCGGCGTGTTACGCACGCAGGAATACGACTCCGGGGTGAGCTCCATCCGGACCAGGATGTAGCCGGGGAAGACCTTGTTCTGCACCTGGGTGCGCTTGCCGTTCTTGATCTCGACCTCTTCACGAGTCGGGACCTCGACCTGGTAGATGAACTCTTCCATGTCGAGGCTCGTGATGCGGGTCTCGAGATTGGTCTTGACCTTGTTCTCGTAGCCGGCGTAGGAGTGCACCACGTACCAGTCACCGGGCGCGAAGCGCAGTGCGGCACGCAGCTCGGCGACGGGGTCCTCGGCGTCGGACGCCACCGTCGGGGTGGCGGCCGTCATCACCGTCGACGCTTCTTCGTGCTGCTCGTCGTCGGCACCGGGCGTCTCGTCGAATTCCTGCACGCTGCTCACTTCCGTCTGTCTGTCTTCGCCGGCGCCCGGTGCGGACCGGCGGTCGCCCTACCGGCCCACCGTCGCCTCGCTGGTCGGCGTCGCCGCCCGCCTCACCGGCGGGCGGTCGCCCCGGCCCTTACTGGTCGACGTTGCCGTTGCCGAAGGTCCAGAGGACAAGCTTCGCGAAGCCGAAGTCGAGGCCACCGACGATCGCCAGCATGATGATCACGAACACCACCACGACGAGCGTGTAGGTGCTCAGCTCCTTGCGGGTCGGCCAGATAACTTTACGCAGTTCGGCGACGACCTCGCGGATGAAGTTGATAAGCCGCACGAAGATGTTGTTCGAGCTGCCCTCTTTGACCTTGGTCTTCTTGCCGTCCTTGGTCTTCAGGTCCTTGACCTTGGTGTCCTTGGCGCGGCCGTTCTTGCTCGCGGTCTCGCCGGCGTCGTCGAGGTCGTCCTCGACGACGGCATCGTCGACGTCGTCCGCGGTGTCGAGGCTGTCCAGCTCGTCGGCGAACTCTTCCTCGATGGCGGCGTCCTCGGCGCTGAGCTCCTCTTCACGGCGATCGTCGGCGGGATTGGTCCCGCGTCGCCTGCGTTCGGCCACTTTCGCCCTCTTCCGTGATCTCGCGAGTGCTCGGTCCGTGTCGGCCGGCAGCAAGACCCCGGGCCTCGCGACCCGTCGACCACCGGTTCATGTCCGATCGTCGGGCCGCCGGCGGGAGCCGGCGGCACGCGGTCGGACCAACCGTGACCGCTGCGGTCGACGTCCCGACCTCATCGATCGGGACCACCAGACCCAGGTCAGGCCTTCGGCGCAGGGGCGACAGGACTCGAACCTGCAACCTGCGGTTTTGGAGACCGCTGCGCTACCAATTGCGCCACACCCCTTTGTGAAGAGGGCAACGTTCAGTTGCTCACCCCACGGCGGACCAGTGTACGGGTTGAGGCCGGGATATCCCAACCACCCCCCTCCTACTGGTTGCGGACCAGTGCCTTCGCGGCCCCCAGGACCTTCTCGCCCTGGCAGGTCGCCGTCACGTCGATCTGCACGAGGCCGTCGTCAAGGACCTTCTTCACCACGCCGCTCACCACGATCTCGGTGCCCTTCTCGTCGTCGGGCACCACGACCGGGTTGGCGAAGCGGGTGGAAAATTCCACGATCGAGGCGGTGCCGCCCACCCAGCAGGCGACGGCCTGGCCGGCCAGGCCCATGGTGAGCATGCCGTGGGCGATGACGCCGGGCAGGCCGACGGCGGTGGCCTGCCGGTCGCTCCAGTGGATCGGGTTGAAGTCGCCGGATGCGCCCGCGTAGCGCACCAGATCGGCGCGGGTGACCCGGAACGTCTGGGCCGGGAACTCGGTGCCTGGCTGCATCTCAGCCCTCCCCACGGATCACGAGCCGGGTCCAGATCGTCACGACGGGCTCGCCCTCGACCGTGGCCACCTCGTGCCGGGTGGTCAGGAAGGCGTGGCCGGCCCGGCTGCTGATCTCCTCGACCGTCATGACCGTGACCAGGTGGTCGCCGGCGACGATCGGGCGCTCGTAGCGGAACGTCTGGCCGCCGTGCACCACCCGGCTGTAGTCCATCCCGAAGGTGGGGTCGTCGACGAGCTGCTGGCCGGCGTTCTGGCTCAGGATGATCGCGAACGTGGGCGGCGCGATCACGTCGCTGTAGCCCTTGGCCCGGGCCTCGGCGAGGTCGCGGTGCACGGGGTCGGTGGCGCAGACCGCGTCGGCGAACTCGCGGATCTTCTCCCTGCCCACCTCGTAGGGCGGGGTCGGCGGGTACACCCGGCCCATGAACGACTGATCCAGCGGCATGGGATGGAACTTACCCGTAACGCGCCGATGCCCCGGCCTCAGGCCGGGGCATCGGGTTGTTTTTGGGACGACTACCGGGTCTCGCGGTGGACGGTGTGCTTGCCGTCGCGCGGGCAGAACTTCTTCAGCTCGATGCGGTCCGGGTCGTTGCGCCGGTTCTTCTTCGTGATGTAGTTGCGCTCTTTGCACTCCGTGCACGCCAGCGTAATCTTCGGACGAACGTCGGTCGCCTTGGCCATGGCGAAGTGCCTTCCTTCAGAGCGTTCTCGTGGGGCGGATCAGATCCAGCGAACCAGCATAGCGGCTCACACAGACGGACGCCCAATCGGGCGTCCTATGGTGCGTTCTGTAGCGGTGGCCGGACTTGAACCGGCGACACAGCGATTATGAGCCGCTTGCTCTGCCATCTGAGCTACACCGCCGCGGCGGACTCGATGTCTCAAGCCCGGTCTCGAGCCCCCTTACGGAATCGAACCGTAGACCTTCTCCTTACCATGGAGACGCTCTGCCGACTGAGCTAAGGGGGCGCATCGCATACGTTCCCGCACACGCGCTCGCTAAGCGTACACGGCCCCCGGCCGGGCACGAAATCGACTTACCCACTTTCCGTCTTTTCCCAGCTCACGGCGCGTTTTGGGCGCTGCGTCCCGATCGGCGCCCGTCGGGCTACGGGACGGCCCGCAGCCAGCGGACCTCGCCCGCCGGGGCCTCGGCCGGGTCGGCGGCCGTCTGGACCTGCAGCCAGGACTCGAAGCGCTCGTACGGCAGCGGCCGGCTGAACAGGAAGCCCTGCCCCATGTCGCAGCGCATGTCCTCGAGCAGGCCGAGGGTGAGTTCACTTTCCACGCCCTCGGCGACGACGTCGAGCCCGAAGTTGCGCGCCATGTCCACGATCGTGCGCACGATCTCGAGGTCGCCCGGCGACGTCGCCATGCCCTGCACGAACATCCGATCGATCTTGACTTCCTGCACCGGCAGCCTGCTGAGGTCGGCGAACGCCGAGCGCCCGACGCCGAAGTCGTCGACCGAGAGCCGGACGCCGAGGTCGCGGAGCCGGTCCAGCGTCGGCAGCGCGCGCCCGCCGGCCAGCAGCCCCTCGTCCTCGGAGATCTCCAGGATCAGCCGGTCGGCCGGCACGCCGTGCCCGTCGAGCAGCTCGGAGATCTGCAGCGGCAGGTCCGCGTCGCCGAGGGTCCGGGCGGACAGGTTGACCGCGACGGCGAGCGGCCGCCCGGCGTCGGCCCACTCCCGGGCCCGCCGGATGCCCTCGCGCAGGACCACGCCGTTGAGCCGGGCCAGCTGGCCGGTGTGCTCCGCCACGGCGACGAAGTCGGGCGGGGCGACCTGGCCGTGCACGGGGTGCTCCCACCGTGCGAGGCACTCGACCCCGACCAGCCGCCGGTCGGTGAGCGCGACCTTGGGCTGGAAGTACACCTCGAGCTCGCCGTTGGTGAGCGCGGTCCGCAGGTCGGCCGCGAGCCCCAGCGGTCCGCAGGTCGGCCGCGAGCCCCACGCGCCGCACCGCCCGCGACTGCAGCCCGGCGTTGAACACCTGCACGACACCCCGCGACTTGGCCACGTGCGTGGCCACGTGCGCGCGCTGCAGCAGCACCTCGGCGTCGGCGCCGTGCTCCGGGTAGATCGACACCCCGACGTTGGCGTCGACGTCGACGGTGAGCGGCTCGATCACCATCGGGTCGCTGAGCCCGTTGCGCAGCGTCCCGGCGACCGCGACGGCCGCCTCGACGCCGGCGGTGCGCAGCTCGATCGCGAACTCGTCGTCGCCGACCCGCGCCACCAGGGCACCCTGCGGGGCGAGGCTCTGCAGCCGCCGGGCCACCTCGACCAAGACCTTGTCGCCGGCCGTATACCCGAGCGAGTCGTTGACCTGGCGCAGCGCCACGACGTCGAAGAGCAGCACCGCCACGACCTCGCGCTGCCCGCGGCCGCTCATCGCCTCGCCCAGCGCCTCGAGCATCCGCCGTCGGTTGGCCAGCCCGGTGAGGGCGTCGTGGTTGGCGTCGTACTGCAGCCGGTCGACGAGCCGGCTGTTCTCCACGGCGACGCCGGTGTGGGCGGCGAGGGCCTCGATCAGCTGGACGTCGTCGGCGCCGAAGGCGCTCCGATCGCCGAGCCGGCCGGCCACCTCCAGGGTGCCGACGGTGACACCGCCAGAGCGCAGCGGGACCACGATGATGTCCTTGACGCGGGCCTCCTGCAGCTTCGAGCGCAGCTCTGGGTCGCCGGTCTTCGGCCCGACGGCCACCGTGCGCCCGGAGCGCATCGCCAGGTCGCGGAAGAGGTCGGGGGTCGGCGCGACGTCCAGCAGCCCCGGGTAGTCGAAGCGGGCCGAGAGCAGCAGCTCGTCGTATCGGCCCTGGCTGGGCAGCCACAGGGTCGCCGAGTCGGCGACGAGCAGCGCGCGCACCCGGCCGAGCAGCACGTCCGGCAGCGTGCCGTCGTGGTTGGTGCTGGCGATGTCCCGGGTCAGGGCGTACATCTCGGTGAGGCTCTTGTGCTGGCGCAGGAACTGGGCGTAGGCCCGGTTGCCGATGATCAGCACGACCGCGAGCAGGATGAGCAGGATGCTCGACCACGGGCTGGCGTGCAGCGTCAGCAGCATGACCAGGCCGAGCACGATGTTGACGCCCATGACCACGTGGCCGGGCACCGCGGTGCGCAGGAACTGCGGCACGTGCTTCGCACCGTGCAGCAGCGCCATCACGCCGCCGACCGACGCGAGGTTGAAGAAGTTGCTGGTCACGATCGCCAGCCCGAGCACGAGCCACGTGCGCGGATCAACCTCGGGGCCCAGGCCGAACAGGAAGACCACGAGGTTGGCCGCCGAGACCGCGGCTGCCTGGTTGGCGGCGTTGAATGCGGCCTTGTGCGGACCCAGCCGGAGCGTGAAGCCGTTCCAGGTCAGGTCCGCGATCACCCGCACGGCGATGACCAGCAGCGGCGACAGATAGAACAGCGCCAGTAGCAGCGGCACGTCGCTCATGCCGACTGCCAGCGCCTGCCGGCGGACGTCGAAGCGGAGCCGCATGTGTGCGGCCAGAATCGCCAGCACCAGCAGCGCCGGCGCGTATCCGATGTGGTGGTCCAGGGGCGCCACGCGGCCGGACAGCAGCACCGGCAGCGAGAGGAGCAGCGCCAGCATGAACAGCGGGCCAGTGATCAGCCACGCGTGCGCATCAGGCCTGCTGATCGGCGTCTTCGGTGCGGGCAACTGCTCCCCAATCGCACGAGACCGTGGTCCGGGTCAGCCGCCCGCCACATCGGACGCGCCGGGCCGGCTACTCCCAGCCGTAGTCTTCTTTGACGAAGACGCGCTCCGTAACCGGCGTGATCGAGGGCGCCTTGGTCACACCGAGCGAAATCGGCACGGCGACGAAACGGCTCTGGGAGACCACGTTCGCATGTGCCGCCGCACCCGATAAGCCGAGCGCCACGGTCCCCGCGCCGATCGTGACCGCCAATCGAACGATCCACCGGCCGAGCGTCCTGTCACGCATATCTCGCTCCCATGCGGTCGTAGTGACACCTGGTCCGGATTGGTTACCCACGATCGTGCCATAACCCACGCGGGAACCAACAGAGCGCAGCCCAAGATGACTCGGTCGCACGGAAGAATCGACCTTTCGGCCGATTTCGGTGTGGTCGGACCGGCTATATCAGCTCACTCGCCGGAGCTTCCGTGCAACGCTTCGGCGCCGCCATGAGTCGATCCGGCTCGGCATCTCCCGCCGGTCGGACTCGGCAGCGACCACCTCCCGCCGGTCGGGCTCGGCGACCACCCCCCGCGGCTCGTGCCCGGCAGCGGTCACCTGCCGCCGGTCATGCCCGGCGGCGACCCCCTTCCGGCGGTGGGGCTTGGCGGCGGTCACCTCCCGCCAGTTGGGCTCGACGGCGATCACCGCCGACTCGATCCACTCGACGGCCTCCAGCTCAGATCCGAACGTTCGGCTCCGTGCGCGCCCGTCGGGGCCGCCGCGGCGGAGCTCGACCTGCCAGCGGCCGTCGACCGCGTTGCGTACGTAGACGTCACGGCGCGTCAGCCGCGACCAGCACCCGTTCCACCACCGTCGCTCGTTCATGGGTACATCTTAGAACGGGTGTACGACAATTTTCGGCCCTTCGAGATCCGCAGCAGCCCCTGCTGCGGTGTTAGGTTCCGAAGGTGGAGTTTCCGGGCAAGGGTCTCGCCAAGGGGCTGGCCGTCACGCTGGGCACGATGACCAAGCGGGCGCACACCCAGCAATACCCGGACGTCGAGCCGGACCTGCCGCCGCGCTCGCGCGGCGTGATCGCGCTGCTCGAGGAGAACTGCACCGTGTGCATGCTGTGCGCGCGGGAGTGCCCCGACTGGTGCATCTACATCGACTCCCACAAGGAGGAGGTGCTGGTCCCCGGCGCGGCCCGGGCGCGCCAGCGCAACGTCCTGGACCGATTCGCGATCGACTTCTCCCTCTGCATGTACTGCGGGATCTGCGTCGAGGTCTGCCCGTTCGACGCGCTGCACTGGTCGCCCGAGTTCGAGTACGCCGAGCACGACATCCGCGACCTGCTCCATGAGAAGGAGCGGCTCGAGGAGTGGGTCCCGACCGTGCCCGCGCCGCCCGCCCACGATCCGCGCGGCGAGCCGGCGAAGGAGCAGACGGCCGCGGCGAAGCGCGCCGCGCGGGATGCTGACTGACGCTCGCGCACGCCGCGTAGCGGCCTGCGGACCGTGCGCAACTTTCCCGAGCGGTCTGCGGCCTGGTGGTCGATTCGTGTCGTACCCGGGTGGCAGGATGTCCGCCATGAGGGTGGCGCAGCGATGACCGTGGCCGATGTGCTCACGGCGGCGCTCGGCGCGGTGGCGCTGGGGGCCGGCCTGCTGGTCGTGACCACCCGGCACGTCGTGCGGGCCGGGCTGTGGCTCGTCGTCGCCCTGGGCGCGATCGCCGGGCTCTTTCTGGTGCTCACCGCCGAGCTCGTCGCCTGGGTCCAGGTGCTCGTCTACGTCGGCGCCGTCGTGGTGCTCCTGCTCTTCGCCGTCATGCTGACCCGCGCGCCGATCGGCGCCAGCGCCGATCTGGACCGGGTCCGCTGGCCGGGCGCCCTGGTCGGCGCCGGGGCCGGGGCGGGGCTGGCGGCGCTGCTCATCGACGCCTTCCGCTGGACGCGGGTCGAGATGCCCGAGCCGGGCACCGCGCAGCGACTCGGCGAGGCGCTGTTCCGCACCTGGGTGCTGCCGTTCGAGCTGGTCTCGGTGCTGCTGCTGGCGGCGCTGATCGGCGCGATCGTGGTGTCCCGGCCCGATATCGGCGCCCGGGCGGCGGGGCGGAGGCGAGGCTGATGCATCCGGCGCTGCCGTTCACCATCGCGGCCCTGCTGTTCGGCATCGGGGTCTACGGCGTCCTCGTGCGCCGCAACGCCGTGCTGCTGCTCATGGCCGTCGAGCTGATGCTCAACGCGGTCAACCTGATCTTCGTGACCGCCGATGCCTCGATCCGGGCCGCGGTGCCGCGGGCCGGGCAGTCGTTCGCGCTGTTCGTAATCGTGCTGGCCGCGGCCGAGATCGGCGTCGGGCTGGCGCTGATCCTGCAGCTGTACCGGCTGCGCCGCACCGTCGGCGTCGACGACCTGCCGCTGGCCGACGCGCCGCCCGATGCCGGTGGCGGCCCCAGCGCCGGCTCGACCGGCGGGCCCACCGGATCGGACGGACCCGACGGCCCGGACAAACCCGATGATCCCGACGTTCCGGGCGGGTCCGTGGCTTCGGACAGATCGGCCGAGTCGGACGAGGCGGGGGTGGCCGGGTGAGCGTCGATCCGCTGGGCGCGGCGCTGCCGGCCGTGCCATTGGGGCTCGGGCTGGCGGGGCTGCTGGTGCCGTACCGGATGCGGGGCCTTGCTGCCCTGCTCGGGATCGGCGGGGCGGCCGTCGCGCTCGCGTGCGCGATCGCCGTCGCGCTGCGCGGGGCGCGCGGGGCGGACGCCGGGGTCACCGTCGCGGAGTTCGGCCGGTTCCCGGTCACGTTCGGCACCTGGCTCGACGGGCCGGCCGGGCTGGTCGCCGTCGCGGTCGGCGTGGTGGCGCTCTGCGTCCAGGTCTACTCGGTGGCCTATCTGCACGACGACGAGCGGTATGCGCCCTATGCCGCGCAGGTGAGCCTGTTCACCGGGGCGATGTTGCTGGTGGTCGTGTCCGGGGACCTGATCGCGCTGCTGGTGGGCTGGGAGGTCATGGGCATCTGCTCGTACCTGCTGATCGGCCACGACCGGCGGCTGCCGGAGGCGCCGGGGGCGGCGGTGAAGGCGTTCCTGGTCACCCGGGTGGGCGACGTCGGCTTCCTGCTCGGCATCGTGCTGCTCGGCCTGCACGCGCACAGCTTCCGCATCGCCGACGTGTTCGCGGCGGCCGGCTCCGGGGCGCTGTCCGCCGGCACGGTGACCGCGGCGTGCGTGCTGCTGCTGGCCGGGGTGGCGGGCAAGAGCGCGCAGTTCCCGCTGCACACCTGGCTGCCCGACGCGATGGCCGGCCCGACGCCGATCTCGGCCCTGATCCACGCCGCGACGATGGTGGCGGCCGGTGTTTACGTGGTGGCCCGGCTGTATCCGCTGTTCGAGCGCTCACCCGCGGCGCTGGTCGTGCTCGCCGTGATGGCCTCGGTGACCATGCTGCTCGGCGCCCTCAGCGCGCTCGGGCAGGACGACATCAAGCGGGTGCTGGCCTGGTCGACGGTGAGCCAGCTCGGATACATGACCGGCGCCCTGGCCGTGGGCGCGCCCGCCGCGGCGCTGTTCCACCTGCTCACGCACGCCGCCTTCAAGGCGCTGCTGTTCCTCGCGGCAGGATCGGTGATCCACGCCGTCGGCAGCAACCGGATGTCGGCGATGGGCGGGCTGCGGGAGCGCATGCCGGTGACGTTCTGGACCATGACCGTCGGGCTGGGCGCGCTGGCCGGGGTACCGCCGCTGGCCGGCTTCTGGAGCAAAGACGCGATCCTCGAGGCCGCCGCCGGGTCGGGGCCGGTGCCGAGGGGCGTCGCCCTGATCGTGCTGTGCTCGGCCGGGGCGACGGTGGCGGTGACCGCGGCATACGTCGTGCGGCTGTGGCGGCGCACCTTCCTCGGCGAGCCGCGCGGCGAGGCGGCCCGGACCGGTCACGAGCCGGGCTGGGCGATGCGGGGGCCGCTGCTGGTCCTGGCGGTGCCGTCCGCGCTGCTCGGCCTGGCCGGGCTGGTGCCGGGCTTCGGCGCGCGGCTCGGCTCCGCCGAGCGGCTCGCGGCGGTGGGCTGGACGACGGCGGCGGCCCTGGTGCTGCTGCTGGCCGGCGGCTGGGTGGCCTGGCGCCGCACGTCGCGGGGCGACCTGGTGGCGCCGGACACCGGCGCGGGCCGGCTGCTGGCCAACGCCTTCTATCTCGACGCCGTGCAGGACGCGCTCGTCACGCGGCCCGTTGTGGCGCTGGCCGGGCTCGCTCGGCAGGCCGACGAGCGGCTGGTCGACGGGGCGGTCGAGGGGGTCGGCGCGGGCGCCGGGGGGCTCGGCGGGCTGCTGGCGCGGGCGCACACCGCCGCGCTGCCGCGGGCCGCGACGGCGGTGCTCGGCGGGGCGGTCGTCCTCGCCGTCGTGATCGCGGTCGTCCTGGGGGTGGCGCGATGACCTCCGGGCAGACCCTGCTGCTGGCGACCCTGCTGTTGCCGGCGATCGGCGCCCTGCTGGCCGCCGGGCTGCCGGCGCGGCTGGACCGGGCGGGGCGGATCGGCGGCACCGTGTTCGCCGCGGCCACGGCCGGCGTCGTGGTCGCGCTCGGGCTGTCGGGCACCCCGGGGACGGGGCAGCGGCGGATCGAGCCGTTCGCCGAGATCGACGTGCCCTGGGCGCCTGCGCTGAGCCTGCGCTTCCACATCGGCGTCGATGGCATCTCCTATCCGCTGGTCGCGCTGACCGCGCTGCTCACCCTGCTGTGCTGCGCCTACTGCCTGTGGCGGGTGCCGGAGCCGGGGCGGGGGCGCCTGCTCGTGTCCCTGCTGCTGGTGCTCCAGGCCGGCATCACCGGGGTGTTCCTCGCCCTCGACCTCGTGCTGTTCTTCGTGTTCTTCGAGGTCGTGCTCCTGCCGATGTATGCGGTGATCGCCGTGTGGGGCGGCGCCGACCGGCGGCGGGCCGCGCGCAAGTTCGTGCTCTACACGCTCTTCGGCTCCGTGCTGCTGCTCGTCGGCGTGTTCGTGGTGGTGGCGGCGTCGGGCACGGGCGACATCGTGGCGCTGAGCGACCCCGCCGTCCGGCCGATGTCCGCGGGCGTGCAGTTGCTGGCCTTCGTACTGCTGGCGCTCGCCTTCGCGGTCAAGAGCCCGCTCTGGCCGCTGCACACCTGGCTGCCGGCCGCGCACACCGAGGCGCCGACGGTCGGCTCGGTGATCCTGGCCGGCGTGCTGCTGAAGCTGGGCACGTACGGTCTGCTGCGGGTGGCGGTGGGCGTGGCACCCGATGGCGCGGAGCGCAGCGCGCCCGTGGTCGGGGCGCTGGCCACCGCGGCGATCATCGCCGGCGGCCTGATCTGCCTGGCGCAGACCGAGCTCAAGCGGCTGATCGCGTACTCGTCGGTCGGGCACATGGGCTTCGTCCTGCTCGGCGTGGCGACCCTCACCGCCACGGGCATGCAGGCCGCGCTGATCGGCAACATCGCCCACGGGGTCGTCACCGGGCTGCTGTTCTTCGTCGCCGGCGGGATCAAGGACCGCGCGCACACCGGGGACCTCGCCCGGCTCGGCGGGCTGCGGGAGACCGCGCCCGCGCTCAGCGGCGTGCTGGCCTACGCGGCGATCGCCTCGCTGGGCCTGCCAGTCCTGGCCGGCTTCTGGGGCGAGGCGTTCGCGGTGCTGGCCGCGTTCGAGCGGGGCGGCCCGCTGTGGACGACGCTCGGGGCGCTGGCCGCGGTCGGCGCGGCGATCGCCGCCGCCTACTTCCTGCGGCTGCTGCGGCGGGTCACCCACGGTCCGGCCGCACCCGCGGTCGCCGGGCTGGGGCCGGCCGCGCGGCTGGGCCCCGGCGAGCTGGTCGCCTGGTCGCCGCTGATCGCGCTGACGCTGGCCGTCGGCGTCGCACCGGCCCTGGTGCTGCACTGGTCCAATGCGGCGATCGAGGCGCTCGCGGGGGTGTTCGGGCGATGAGGATCGATCATGTGGCGCTGATTCCCGCGTACGTCGCGGCGGGCACGGCGCTGCTGGCGCTGCTCGTGGACCTGATCGCGCCCGGCCGGCGAGGGCCGGTGGTGGTCGCGACCGCGCTCGGCATGGCCGGGACCGCGGCGGCCGCGATCGCGGTCGGCGTCGGCGGCGGCCACCGCACATCCCTGTGCCTCGAGCCGGACCGGTGCTCGCTGGTGCTCGACCCGGCCGCGGCGATCGTCGCCGGGGTGTTCGCGGGGCTGGCGCTCGGGGCGCTGGCGCTGTCGGTGCCACTGCTGCGCACGGGCGAGGTCCCGGTCGGCGAGTACTGCTTCCTGCTTGCCGCCTCGCTCACCGGGGCCGTGGTGCTGGGCGGCGCGCGCGACCTGATCACGCTGATCGTGGCGCTGGAGACACTGACGCTGCCGCTGTACGTGCTGGTCGGGCTGCGGCGCGGGGCGCGCGAGGGCGCGTCGGCGGCGGTGACGTTCTTCGTCGTGAGCGTGGCGTCGACCGCGGTCGCGCTGCTCGGCGCGGCGCTGGTGTTCACCGCGACCGGGGGCGTGCACTTCGCCGACATCGCCGCGGGGCCGCTCGTGCCGGGCGCGAAGCCGCTGCTCGAGGTCGGCGTGGTGCTGCTGCTGACCGGGCTCGCGTTCAAGGTGGCCGCGGTGCCAGCGCACGCCTGGGCGCCGGCGACCTACGACGGGGCGCCGCTGCCGGTCGCCGCATACCTGTCGACCTCCTCGAAGCTGGGCGGCGTCGTCGCGCTGCTGCTCGTCGGGGTGTCGGCGGCGCGGCCGGTGCTGTCGACGTCTGGGCTGGTGCTCGCGGCGCTGGCCGTGCTGAGCATGACCGTCGGCAACCTGGTGGCGCTGCGGCAGCGGCGGATGGTGCGGCTGCTGGCCTGGTCGTCGGTGGCACAGGCCGGATACGTGTTGGCCCCGCTCGGCGCGCTGATCGCCGCCGACGACGTGACGCCGCTGCTGGTCGCGGCCACGATCGGATATGCCTTCTTCTACGTGCTGCTGGAGTTCTCCGCGTTCGGCGCGCTGGTGGCGGTGCGGGGCGCGGGCGACGGCGGGGCGATCGCCGACTACCGCGGCCTCGCGCGGCGATCCCCCTGGTCCGCCGGGGTGCTGGTGCTCGCGCTCGCCGGCCTCGCCGGGCTGCCGCCCGGGCTCGCCGGGCTGTTCGCGAAGGTGGCGGTGGTCCAGGCGTTGCTGGGCGGCGACGCCACCTGGCTGGCCGTGGTCGTGGCGATCAACGCGGTGATCGGACTCGCCTACTACGTGCGCGTCGGCGCGACCCTCTTCGCACCCGCCGAAGCCCGTGACGAGGCCTACGAGGGTGAAATGCCGGGGGAATTCGCCCCATCGGGTGGCGGGCGAGCGCCGTGGCCGGTTGTCACGGCCGTGGCGGTTGCGGCGGTTATAGCGGTAATTGTCGGGTTTGGGCCTGAATTGGTCATGCGCGCGGCGGCGACATTCGGCTAAAGCTTTCAGCTAGCTCACAGCTAGCACCGGGAAGGCACACCGGGAGTCGCGCTGTTATTGAAGACATGCAGCACAGGCATTTCAACGGCTTGAAGACGGCGGCCCTTCTCGGACTGCTGACCTCGCTGATTCTGCTTGTCGGCTACTGGCTCGGCGGTAGCACCGGTCTGGTTATCGCCGTGATCCTGTCGCTGGCGATGAACGCGTTCAGCTACTTCTACTCCGACAAGATCGCCCTGCGCGCCATGAACGCGCAGCCGGTGACCGAGGCACAGGCGCCGCAGTTGTACGCGATGGTGCGGGAGCTCGCGACGTCGGCCGGGCAGCCCATGCCCCGGCTGTACATCAGCCCGACCCAGCAGCCCAACGCCTTCGCCACCGGGCGCAACCCCAAGAACGCGGCCGTGGCGGTGACCGCGGGCATCCTCGACATGCTGACGCTCCGCGAGCTTCGGGGCGTCATCGGGCACGAGCTGTCGCACGTGTACAACCGGGACATCCTGATCTCCAGCGTCGCCGGCGCGCTCGGCGGCATGATCACCATGCTGGCCAACCTCGCGATCTTCCTGCCGATCGGCGGTTCGAGCGACGACGAGGACGGGCCGGGCATCGTCGGCGTCCTGCTGATGCTGATCCTCGGCCCGCTCGCGGCCATGGTGATCCAGCTGGCGATCAGCCGGAGCCGGGAGTACGAGGCGGACGAGTCCGGCGCGAAGCTGACCGGCGACCCGCTGGCGCTGGCGAGCGCGCTGCGCAAGATCCACCGTGGTACCCAGGCGCTGCCGCTGCCGGCCGACAGCCAGCTGGCCAGCCAGGCGCACCTGATGATCGACAACCCGTTCAAGGGCGGTGGCATCGCGTCGCTGTTCTCCACGCACCCCCCGATGGAGCAGCGCGTCGCGCGGCTGGAGGAGATGGCCGGTGTGAGCAGCTACCGGTAACCGCGTCGAAACGAACCAGGGCCCGCCGTACAATCGGCGGGCCCTGTCGTGTGTAAGGAGTGAGGCCGCCGTGAGGCAGTACATGTCCGTCTGGCGGCTTCCCGGCGCGCCCCTCCTGCTGATCGTGAGCGTGCTGGCACGCCTCGGCATCGGAATGGTGTCGCTGTCGCTGCTCCTGCTGCTGCAGCAGGCGCACGGCCGGTACACCCAGGCGGCGCTCGCCTGCTCCGTCTACGCGATCGCGAGCGCCGCGGCCAGCCCGGTGGTGGGCCGGCTGGCGGATCGGATCGGGCCGGCGCCGGTCCTGGTGATCACGGGGTTGGTGTACCCCTGCTGCCTGGTCTTTCTGATCTTTGCGGGCCTGCGGGACCTGCCGCTGCCGATCGTGCTCGGCGCCGCGGTCCTGGCCGGCGTGACCTTTCCGCCAATGACGGCCGCGGTGCGCGGCACCTGGAACGCGCTGACCGACGACGAGCCCGAGGTGCGGGTCACCGCCCTGGCCGCCGAGACGGCACTGTTCGAACTCGTCTTCGTCGTGGGCCCGATGCTCGTCGCGCTCTGCGTGGCGCTGTGGCAGCCCGCGGTGGCGCTCGCGGGCGCGGCGGGCATCACACTGATCGGCACGCTGGCGGTGGCGCGGGGCCAAGCGATGCGCTCCTGGCGGCGCCACGAGGGGCACGCGCCGGCGCGGGGACTCGGGCCGCTGCGGGTGGCCGGCTTCCCCGCCCTGCTGGTCACGGCGTTCGGCCTGGGCTTCGCGTTCGGCGGCACCGGCGTGGCCGTGCCGGCCTACGCGACCGAGTACGTCGCCCACGACCCGCAGAGCGCGGGCGGCATCCTGCTCGGCGTGTGGGGCATCGGCAGCGCGGCGGCCGGCGTGTGGTTCGGCAGCCGCCCGCGCACCCGGGCGCGGCTGCGCTGGATGCTGGCCGGGGTCGCCGCCAGCCTGGCGATCCTGGCGGCGATGCCCAACGCGGTCGCGCTCGGCGTCGCCCTCGTGGTCGGCGGCGCGACCATCGCCCCGGCGCTGACGGTCCAGAACTCGATGGTCGGCGCGATCGTGCCGCGGTCGATGCTGAACGAGGCGTACACCTGGCTGGTGACCGTCTCGGTCGGCGCGAGCGCGGCCGGGGTCGCGGTGACCGGCCTGGTCGTCGACCGCCCGGGCGGCGCGCCCTGGGCGTTCATGCTGGCCGGCGCCGCGGTGGCGGCGGGCGCCCTGGTCGCGCCCGAGCCGCTCACGCACACGAGCTCTCCGGACCAGGCGCCCGTGTAGCTTGCTGGTTCAGCGCAACCGGCGGTCACGCTGAACCAGCCGCACCGGCCTCAGCGGTAGTTCGTGAACTGCAGGGCGATCCCGAAGTCCTCCTGCTTGAGCAGCGCGATGACCGCCTGCAGGTCGTCCTTCTTCTTGCCGGTCACCCGCAGCTGATCGCCCTGGATCTGCGCCTGGACGCCCTTCGGACCCTCGTCGCGGATCTTCTTCGAGATCGCCTTGGCCTTGTCCGACTCGATGCCCTGCACGATCCGCGCATCGATCTTGAAAGTCTTGCCAGACGCCCGCGGCTCGCCCGCGTCGAGCGACTTCAGCGAGATGTTCCGCTTGACCAGCTTCTCCTTGAAGACCTCGAGCGCGGCGACCACCCGCTCCTCGGTCTCCGCCTGGAGGGCGACCGCCTCCTCCCCGGCCCACTTGATCTCCGCCCCGGTGCCGCGGAAGTCGAACCGCTGCGCCAGCTCCTTCTCGGCCTGATTGAGCGCATTGTCAACCTCCTGCCGGTCGACCTTGCTGACGATGTCGAACGAGGGTGCCGAAGCCATGGCAGACGCTCCCTGGTGACTGCGTGCGGACGGTTGTGGGCGTGCCGAGGGTACCCGTTTGCATTGCCCCCGGGTCGTACCGCTATTCTGGCTTCCGCCAGGCGGGTTGCCCGAGCGGCCAATGGGAGCGGACTGTAAATCCGTCGCGAAAGCTACAGAGGTTCGAATCCTCTACCCGCCACCGGCAAGAAAGAAGGCCCTCGACCAGGGGAAACTCTGGACGGGGGCCTTCTTCATGTGTCCGGCCCGGTCCCGGTGAATCCAGCCATCCACGGCTGGTTGTGGGCACATCGTGGGCGGGTCGATCTTGTCCGCGCTGCCTGGAGCAGGCTCGGGTCATGAGAAGCTTGAGCCAGGTGTCAGCCGGGAGGTGGTCCGAGATGAGCGTCGCCGTGCTGGAGCACGTCGGTCCGTGGAGTGAGGCGGACTATCTCGCGCTGGGTGAGACGGTGGACCGGATCGAACTGCTCGATGGGAGCCTGTTGGTGAGCCCCGCCCCGACGAAGCGCCATCAGCGGTTGTCCCGGCGAATCGCCAACGCGCTCGACGAGTCGGCTTCGGAGGCTGGCCTGGAAGTCTGGGAGGCGATCAACGTCCGGCTGCAAACCGGTCGCATCGTCATCCCCGATCTGGTCGTGGCGGACACCGACAACGATGGCGCGATGACCGAGGCGTCCGAGGTCGTCCTGGTCGGCGAGGTCGTCTCGCCGGGCAACGCGTCGGCAGACCGCCTGCTGAAGATGCAGCTGTACGCGGCGGCGCAAATCGCGTGGTACCTGCTGGTCGAGCAGGATTCGGACGCGCTGCTGTTGCGGCTGTACCGCCTGGAAGGCGCGCACTACGTCGAGCACGCGACAGCTACGAGCGGCGCTGCGCTCGCCTCGGACCGGCCGTTCCCGTTCCAGCTCGACACCGGGTCGCTGGTGGGCCGGTAGCGCCGGGTACGGCAGACGTCGTGTCTTCCGACTCTCACCGGATACTTAGGCAGTTCGGACAACGCGCTGCGGAGCGTCTGAGCCCGGTGAGCCGCCGCGCCGGCCGATGCCGGCGCTTGCGCCGCCAGCAGGCCGAGCGCGGGCGGCGTTCCTGAACTTGACACCCCCTCCCCCGGCTCCGTAGCGGAGCCTCCCGTATGCCGTCGGCCACCCCCAAGGGCAGCGGGGCGGCGTCGGCTGGGCCAGGCTCGCCGGAGGCGACCGCGAAGCGGCTTGGCCTGGCCCAGCCGGCGCCGGTCTGCTGGGCTCGACCTGGACGACGGCCCGGGAGCGAAGCGACCTCCCCGGAGCCAGAGGTCCCGCCGGAGGCAAAGAGCGCAACCAGCCACGGAGGGCGAGGCCGCGGGAGCTACGGCTCGGGCCACGACGGACATCGCGGCAGCCCAAAGAAGCAAGGCCGACCATCGACGCCGAACGTCACCGACTCTGCGCCGCGCGCGCAGCGCGGCGCCTTGACTGCGTACAGGTCAACTCGGCAGCATCTTGACAAGACAATCAGTCTGAGGCCACAACATGCCTGAAGAGTACACATTTTGGACGCTAGGAGAGAGTGAATGGCCGACTATCAGCTGGATCAGCTTTCTCCGCGTTCTTTTGAACAGCTCGTCCAAGCCCTCGCACTGCGCGAGGTCACCGCGCAACTCGTTCCCTTTGGAGACGGCCCAGACGGAGGTCGGGAAGCAACCTTCGATGGCCCAACTTCATACGGCCCAGAGCACAAGCGGTGGGACGGCTACGGAGTCATACAGGCGAAGCACCGCCAGAGAACGGGAAGAGGCGATGGCACATGGGCGCTCCAGGAATTGCGAAAGGAGCTGCGAGGGTTCGACGACCCCGGCCAAAAGCGCAAGATTCCGGAATTCTATATCTACGCAACTAACGTTATCCTGAGTCCAACGCAAGAGTCAGGCAGTAAAGATAAGATCTTAAAGGAATTGGCAAGGTTTGCAGCGAATTACAACCTAAAGGGCTTCGATGTCTGGGACTACGACAAGCTGCGCATACTGCTAGACAATAACGAAGCTGTCAGGAACGCCAACGCCGCTTGGATAACCTCGGGTGATGTGCTCGCCGAACTCTCTCGTATGGTGCGCTCCCAGCGGCAGGACTATTATCGAATTCTTACAAACTTTCTGCAAAAGGAAATTCGTTCCGACCGGTTCGCCAAACTTGAGCAAGCCGGGCATTCTGCCGACGAGGCGATCCCGCTCTCCCAGGTTTTCGTTGACCTCCCCGTGAGTGATCGCCCAGTATTGCCCGACGCGGTAGTGGACCTACAGGTAGGGCGATATCCCAACTTCGTAAGGCTCGTCGTCGAGGCAGCCGAAATGCGAAACGCCCGCGACCACGAATATCTGTTGGATGGGGCGGCGCGTAAGCGGCATGATCGCTTCGTGCTCATCGGAGGTCCCGGGCAGGGTAAGACGACGCTGGGACAACTTATCTGCCAGACTTTTCGAACTGCTCTATTGGTCGATGTACCGTCCAGTCGAATCGACACGCCGGTGCGTGACGCGATGGACGATATTGTTCAACAGTGGGCTGCAGACAAGTTGCCGAAACCCAACGCACGCCGCTTTCCCCTCCGAGTCGTCCTTAGTGATTTTGCTAAACAGCTAGCGGAGGAAAAGTCGAGCACAATGCTCGACTACCTGGCGCAATACGTTGGAAAGCGTGCGAGTGTCAATCTGCAGCCAATAGATATGCGGGAAATTTTCGTTAAGTATCCAGCACTAATTGTACTTGACGGTCTAGACGAGGTTCCGGCGTCCTCCAATCGCACGCAAGTGTTGGAGGCAGTTCATGAATTCAGCGTAGACGTGGTCTCGGACAATGCAGATGTGCTGATAGTAGCGACGAGTAGGCCTCAGGGATACACCGAAGAGTTCTCCACCCAACACTATCGACATCTGTATCTTGTGCCCCTACCCAGAACCATTGCGTTGAACTACGGATCGAAACTGGCGACGATTCGGTTCGGGAACGAACCGGATAGGACAACGAAAGTCATAGAGCGGCTACAGAGAGCTTCGGTCGAGAAGGCAACGGCGCGCTTGATGAGTAGCCCACTGCAGGTGACGATCATGACGCTTCTGGTTGACAAATTAGGGCAGCCGCCACAGGAGCGATGGGATCTCTTTCGCGAATACTACGGGCTCATATATCATCGTGAGACCGAACGGGATATCCCTACCGCAGCGGTACTCAGGGAACATCGAGCTGACATCGATGCAATTCACGAGCGAGTTGCGCTTGTCCTCCAAATGGAGACAGAGCGGTCCGGCGGCACCGATGCGAGAATGACATTGAATCAGTTCGCCAGCATTGTTGAAGCATACCTGAGGGAAGAGGGGCACGAAGGTAAGAGATGCGAAGAGCTGCGACAGTCAATTATCGACGCAGCCGGCCATCGCCTAGTGTTCCTCGTTGGGCTTGAGGCCGGCATTGTCGGATTTGAGATCCGCTCATTGCAAGAGTTTATGGCTGCCGAGGGGCTGCTTGATGCAGACGACGCCATTGCCCAGCAGCGACTGAGGGAGATTGCGCCAATATCCAACTGGCGCAATGTGTTCCTCTTCGCCGCTGGAAAGTGCTTTGCGAAGCGACGATATCTACGTGATACTATCGCACAAATTTGCGCGGAACGAAACGAAGACGCCAACGATTCGATCGCGAGAAATTACCTAGCTGGATCCCGCCTAGCGTTGGACCTTTTGGAAGACGGATCCGCGGCGAAGCAACCGAATAAATGCCGTGTTCTTACCCGATTGGCCCTGCGGCTGATAGATTCGGTCGACCAAGTGGCTCATGCTCGCCTAGTGTCGGTATTTCAGGAGAGCACGGCCGACGTGTACGTCGAAGAGTTAAGCAGCCGGATCAATTCTGACCAAGTTAGAAATCGCTCTGCTGTGTTCGCCGTGGCCGCTGGCGTGTGTGATGTATCAACCGTCGGGCTGCCGACCTTGCGTGCGGCGGTTGAAAAACGTTTGACCCAAGCCACCTCGGAAGACCTTTCTGCGATGATTCGCGTCACCGACGGTAGGGCCGGATTGATTCGGGACACGATCATCGATGCCGTTCCGGTCTTGGACGTCGCTCAGGCGCTCCCAGTTTTTCGTAACACTGCAATAGCAATATTCAATTCACCTGACGTTCCCCCGTGGCTGCCGGGGATCAATTATCTGTTACGTAACCCCAGCAAGCTTCGTCGTATCTGGGTGCCGATACGTGGCGAGAGTGGCGCAAGAATCGGCGAATTTGGCATTCTTAGCGTCGACCAACCGAATGCTGATTCGCTTGCGATGATTAGCTCGATTCCATCTGGTCGAGACAGCTGGAATTTGCTTCGCGCTACGCTTCAATTTTCTCAGGAGCCGAGTAAAGGCCGCCTTGCTGCGGCTTTGGAGATTGCTTCTAGGCTTGAACCGACACAGCTCTGGTCAGTGTCGAATTACGCTCCGTGGCCGTTGGAAAACGCGTTGCGTCAAGTCCTGGCCAACGAGAGGGTTGAAGATCTGATTGCCAGCGCGGCGAATGGCGGACTCGGAGATGTGGAAGAATGGCGATTGCTTGAGCAGTACATGAATTCCGGCGTATCCGCAGATTGGATAATGGACCATCCAGAGTTTGCTATTTCAGGGCGTCTCGGGTATACGGCCGAGCCCGGCACGTTCGAAGACGCGATAAGGTTGGCGTTGTGGTTCAACCGATTTGACAACAACGACGCTGACTTTGCGGTGCATGATCTTTTTAGTAGGGCTGCCGAGGAAGCGATCCCTGCGGCTGGCGTATGGGTTGATGAGATCTTTGAAGCATTGGTGACATCTAGGTATGCAGGGGCCGCTACTTTAATCCTTCATCGGCGCCCGCTGAGTGATCCTAGATCTGCTCGCTGGCTTGGCGTCCTCTGTCGTGCAAACCTACAAATTGGCGCCGCGGCGAGCCCCGTCGCTGTCAAGCGATTTTCTGAGGTTTTGGCGGCCTGCTGGTTCCACGAGCCACGTCCTGAACTGTTTGCCGCGTTTGGCACGATCGCGCAAAGCCCACATTTGGACGACAACTTCTTCTCGGACCCTGAAAACTCGGCCGGGGAGCCTGTCCGGCCTGTCGATGCGCTCGGTCGAGCTCTTGTCCGTCTACGGAGGGGCAGCTCTATTGGTGATGTGTCGGCTACGCTAGTGGAGGCTAGCGCATATTTTCCCGCTGCTGAAGCCGCTGCTAATACTCTTAAGGCTAGACGGCAGGACCGCCGAGCCCTTGAGCGTTCTTTGGTCGACCTGTATGACCTATTCCGCGGAACTACGAGTGAAACGTGGATGCTGCGGCATCTATGGCAAATGGACGACGACAGAACCAGCCACTTGCTGGACGAGAATCGCTGGTATCACCTTGGCTTTTCAGAATCTTTGCGCCGTGCGTTTTTGGGTAATTTCGATTCCTCAAGCCTGTGATATTCGGGCCACACGTGAATGTCGCGTCACTTCGTTGCACTCTGCCAGATCGGGCGCTAGCTCGCCAGTAGCAGGAACTGGATGACGACGAATCAAGTTAGGGGCTTCTATTGGCGATGCGTATCTGCCAAACTGTTTAGATGGTGTCAGGCTCGGTTGGGGAGCGGATAGCGGCGTATCGGCGCCGACGTGGGCTGAGCCAGACTGCTTTGGCCGGGCTGGTCGGGCGATCGGAGTCGTGGCTGTCGCAGGTTGAGCGGGGCGTTCGCTCCGTGGACCGGTTGTCGGTACTGCTTGATCTTGCGAAGGTGCTTAACGTCGAAGTTGAGGCGTTGACCGGCCAGCCGTGGCAGTACGCACCGAATGGAAGCCCGCTTGTCGATGGGCTCGATGATGTCCGGCGGTTTTTCAGTCGATACGACAGCCTGCTTGGCATTGCGCCCGACGACCAGGTCGACGTGGTCGACGTGCGCGACCGCGTCAACGCGGCGCATCGCGCGTACCAGGCCGCCGAGTATGAACGCGTCGTTCAGGAGTTGCCCTCGCTGCTGTCGCTCGCTGATCCGCTGCGGTCGACCGCGAGCGGGGGCCGCCGCCGGGAGGCGTTGGCGAGTTACGTGAACGCTTACGCCATGGCCGCGAAGCTGTTGACGAAGATGGGTGCGGCTGATCTCGCGCTGTTGTCAGCCGATCGGGCGGCTTCCGCTGCGGTCGACGCTGACTCGGTTGAGGCGCGCGGGATGGCGGCCTATCAGGTGGTGTGCGCGCTGCTGCGGGCAGATCGCGCCGAAGACGCCGAACAGCTCGCAGTGCAGATGGCTGAGGTGGTGCAGCGTGAGGCCCGCCCGGAACAGCCGGAGGTGATCTCCGTGGCCGGCGCGCTATGGCTGATCGCCGCCGTGATCGCTGGGCGACGCACCGAACGCGGCGAGGCGTGGCGGCGGCTCGACCAAGCCGAAGTGCTCGCCACGATGCTCGGGCAGGATGGCAACTTCGCATGGACGGCGTTTGGGCCGACCAATGTAGCTATCCATCGCGTGTCAGTGGCGGCCGAACTCGGCGATCCTGCGGAAGCGATCCGCGCGGCGGATGCCGTCGACCCGGACCGGCTGCCAGCAGGGCTCAACAGCCGGCGGGCACAGGTCCACCTCGACCTAGCCTGGGCACAGGGCCAGCGGAAACGAGACGCTGACGCACTGCTGCACCTGATGGAAGCTGAGCGAACGGCACCGGAGATGGTGCGGTACAACGTCATGGCTCGTGAGCTGGTCCGGGAGATGCTGGCTCGCCAGAAGAAGTCGAAGACCAGTGCCCTGCACCGGTTGGCGGTCCAGGCGGGTGTGCTGGACTAGCAGGCGTGGCTGATCGCTCGGTGACGCTCGTCGTGTGCGGTGCCCCGTTGACGGTGCGTACCGCTGGCCTGGTGACGGCTCTCCAAGGTGGCGGTTGGCAGCCGCGCGTGGTCGGTACGCCCGCGGCGCGGGAGTGGCTGGATGCCGACGCCGTCGAGCGGCTGACCGGCTGGCCCCCGCAGTTCGACTACCGGGCGCCCACGTTGGAGCGCCGAGCCCAGCCGCCGGCGGCGCTTGTGGTGTGTCCGGCGACGTTCAACACGGTGAACAAGGCCGCAGCCGGTGCGATGGACACGTACGCGCTCGGGCAGATCTGCGAGGCGATCGGGATGCGGCTGCCGATGCTCGTGGTGCCGATGGTGAACGACAAACTCTGGGGCCACCCGGCGTGGCCGTCCAGCCTTGCCATCCTGCACGCGGCTGGCGTGCGCCTGCTCGACATCCACACTGGGCAGCTCGGCGAGGTGCCGACCAAGTCCGGCACGGGTGCCGAAGTCATCGAGCGGTTCGACCCCGCCTGGCTCGTCGCCCAGCTCGACGCACTCACGGCAGGCTGAGCCCGGCTGCGCGCTTCGGTCCCTAACCCGCACAAAAGTGCGGGTCGTTTGGCGGTGCGGGGTCATCGTCCTGTGTGGTTGCACGCTGTCTTCTAACAACGATCTTTGCGCATCAATCGATCCGTGGCCCTCACGCGGCGGGTCGGTCGCCCAGCGCGCAGGGACACGATCGTGAGGAGGACGGCGACCCATGGGGAGCGCCGAGAGCGTCGATCAGGCCGACCGGTGCGGTGCGTGTGCCGGATTCGGGTGGGTGTACGTCACGGCCAAGCTCTCCCTCGCCACCGGCGGGGAGCGTGGAGCGCGGGCCGGGCGTGCGTGCCGGGTCTGCGGTGATCCGGGCGCCGATCTGGGCGGGTCCGCCTCGTGAGCTGGCACCGGGGCGGGTGCTGGACCCGGTCTGCCCGTGGGCCGCTGTGCGCCCGCCCGCCTCGGTGCCGTTCCACCGGATCGGGGTGGCGGTGATGTACGTCCCAGAGCCTGGCCACATCGTGTGGGCCTGGATTCGCCCGCCGCTCGAAGAGGGCGCCGGCGGTCGAGCCGCGCGGATCAGGGTTCGCAGCGTCGATACCGATCCCGCCCTTGGTGACCGGCTGCGGTTGTGCGGTGCCGAGCTCGATCCGGCGTACCGGCCGACCGGTGACGTCTCCGTCCTCGTTGAGCCCGACCGGCTCTGGCCGGTCGCGACGGAAGGGGACGAGTGAGCGATGGACGAGCCGGTTCTCTACACCGAGCGCTTCTACCGCGACGCCGAACAGCACCGGGTGCGCCGGCCCGGCTGGACCTGTGCACAGTGCGGCCTACCGTGGCCCTGCCTGACCGCGAGGCTGCTCATCCGCCATCACATGAAGGATTTCTACGACCTGGTCCGGGCCGCGACGGCGGGGCAGCTTCGGGTCGCGGACACCGAGGTCGGCGAGCACCCCCGGCACAAGCTCTACCGGCAGTTCACCGTGTGGACCCATCGCCACCTGGTCTGTGGTGTCTGCGGCAGTGACCGGCACGTCGCCTTGCCTGGCGTTCCGCCGCGGCTGTACCAGTGCGACGGCATCCGCGCCCTCATGGCTGGCGACGCGCGATGACGGTCTACCTCTCGACCGACGCACGCGATCAGGTCAATGCCGCGCAAGACCAACTGAACCTGCATGCGTTGACGCTCAACGGCAGCCTCTGCACCGCGTGTGGCACCGAAGGACCCTGCCAGCAACGGCGGGCGGCTCTCCGGACGCTGGCGCGCTACGGTCGGCTACCGTGCCGCCGGCCCGGTGCGTCGAGACCTGAGCGGCTGTCGGTGCGGCCCGCTGGCGGTTCCGGGTGGTTCGGCTAGGCGGGCATTGCCCGATGAGGCGACTTGTGTACTCATCGTTAACTCACTACGGTCTTGTCTTAACAAGTAATGGTCAGGCGAGGGGCGGTTCCGCGTGCTGAACCTCGAACCGAGGACCCCCAAGTACGTCCGGGTCCTCAACACGTTGCGGCAGCGCATCGAAGACGGGACGTACAAGCCGGGCGCGGCGCTGCCCTCGGAGAACCAGCTCGCCGGGGAGTTCGACGTCTCGCGGCCGACAGTGCTCAAGGCCCTGGCCTACCTGAAGCAGGACGGCTGGATCGAGTCGCAGCAGGGCAAGGCCAACTTCGTGCGGGGCAAGCCGACCGCACGCCGCACCGTGCCGCCGCACGCCCACGGGGCGCTGCACCTGGATGAGGCGACCGAAACCGAACTTCTCGCTGTAGCGCCGGTGCTCGCCGACCGGCGCATAGCGTCGATCCTCGCCGTGCCCGAGGGAACCCCGGTGTATCAACGGAAACGGCGGACGACCGCGGACGAGGGCGCCGTCGACCTGGTCACGGTGTGGCTGCCGATCGACGTGGCGGCAGGCTCCGATGCGATGAAGCCAGAGCCGATGGCGGGGAGCCTGCTCGACCACCTGGCGCAGCGAAATGGCGTACGCGGGGACTATGCCGTCGAGTGGACCTCGGCGCGCCGACCGACCGCCGACGAGGCGCAGTTGCTCGACATCCCGGCCGATGAGCCCGTTCTCGCGGTGACCATCGCGGTGCACACCGCGCGCGGCGATCTGGTCCTCGCCGTCGACGTCGTCCTGCCGGGCAACCGGCACGAACTCGAAGACTCCTACCCACTGTCGTAGGTCGACCGTGAGCGTTCCGGGGATGCATATCTGCCTACCAATAGATGGCTACAATCTCTGCGTCTATGTATCGCTCCTCTTCCCGCTGTGGCGCAGTGGGAAGAGGGGCGGTGGCTCGCGTCGTCGGTTCTTGGCCCGGAAGTAGTCCGTACTCTTCCATGGCCTGCATCCTCAATCGCGACAGTTCTTCTGCGGGTACTCTTCCTTCGTTGAGTTCGTTTTCGTCGCTAAGGACGATGTTCGAAATCTGGGCGAACTCGGCGCGACGTCGATCAACACTCACCGTCTGGGTTGAACTGAGAACTGCGACGCTTGCCATCTTTTGCATTACCTCGTCATTTAGGTCAATTCCCGCTCGATCCGCTAATAGTTGACCGAACCTAATGAGCGCCATCGCGGCTGGCGGCATCTCAGGAACGGCGGCCTCCTCGAGCTCCGGGAAGGAACGTGTCGCGTCGAGGCTAAATTGTTCAACCGCTTGCCGGAAAGTCGGAGCCACTTCGCTGAACATATGCGCCAGCTTTACGGCAGTCCATTCACGTGTCACGCCATCGTCATTTAGCCTGCACAAAACCCGGAAGTGGGAACCCGAAAAGAGGACTCTGCGGATGTCCTTCCAAAAGGACGATCGCTCAACAACTCCGACCAAGAAGACGTTATGGGCAGGATTATCCTTCTGGCTGGCCAGAATTTCATAAGCGCTGCGGTGTATTAGCGTCTCACCCTGTGGAGTGGCTATAGCCAAATAGTCGACGATCCTACACTTTAGCGGGACAAGCCCAGCCATGAGCTTCTCAAGGATGGCGTTGGTCGATGATAGCTCCCTCAGGGAGTTTTCATCAATTCCCCTAAAGGTCTTGCTGCCCTCTTCGACGAGATCGGTAAACGTGCTGACCATTGCGCTGAGCCGGAATATGGGATCGGCCTGAAGCTCCACTTGCAACTCGACTAGAGATCCACGCTGCAATTGTGCTGGCTCAACAATCCACTGCTTCGTCGCCTCGCCAGCCACGCCGCGCAATGCGCGCTCTATATCCGCTTTGGTTGGGTGCATTGCCTTCGGGCCAGGCGGAATTGTCAAGAGCGTGCTTTTGACCTCTTGGTGTAGGCGCTTGAAAAGTGCCTGGATCGTCGCTTTGCTTTGAACCTTCGCGTCGTCCGTTCGTGTTGTATCGGTGCCGAACCCAAGCTTTACCTTAATCGGGCCAGCATCGGTATCGAACCCTACATTGCGCTGAGCTTTGACCACGACATTCGATGTGTCAGTAAACTCGCTCGGCACCTTCCCGAGCAGCGATGACACCAAACTGGTAATACTGACCTCGTCCAAATATACAAACTCACGCAGAGGGTTGTTGAGGAGCCTCTCAGCCTGCAATATCGCGGCCTTCTTGCGCCTACGTCGTTGACGCCAGAACCAGTCCATCACTGCTTCTCCGGATTTGTTTTCGCAGCCGCGGTCGCCATCAGACTATGAAGTACCGCAACGCGCTCGTACCCGCCAATGCAATCTTCGGATAGGATACAGTCGCGACCATCTTTCACCGCAAGGATGGATGCTTCGCTCCAGATTGCGGTCAGATGGGCAGAGGACCATCCATCGGTGAGCGAAGCAATTCTTTCGTACGGCAAGTTGTTTTCAACGTTCAAGCCTGACGCGGAAGTTTTCAAGATCTGCATCCGGTCTTCCAGCCTCGGAAGCTCAAAACGAATTTCCCAGTCAAACCGCCCAGGCCGCCGCAGCGCTATGTCGAGATCGTCGGGCCTGTTCGTGGTCGCGACAACAATGACGTTGCTGCGTTGCGAAAATCCGTCCATCGTTGTAAGGAGCTGACCAACCACCCGCTTTGAAGCTTCGTGGGACTCTTCATTTCGCTGGCTCGCAACGCTGTCGATCTCGTCGAAAACTACTACGGCCCTCTTCTGTTTGCCGGCATCCGTAAAGATCGCCCGTATTACTTCCTCGCTTTGGCCGTACCATTTGCTAAAAATCTGTGGTCCACTGATTAGGTAAAACTCTGCTCCAACTGTGCTTGCTATGATCCTGGCTAGCATTGTTTTTCCCGTGCCGGAGGGTCCAGAGAACAGCACACCCTTGATAGGGCGGGCGTTAATCTTTTCGAACTTTTCGGCATTTTGTAAGCGCAACCCGATTAGCTCGTGAGCACGCTCCTTGACTGTGGGATTTCCGCCAAAGTGGTCGAGCGACAGAGATTCGGTTGGCGTTTGCTTGAACAAGCTAAGGTCGACTGAATCTCGATCGCGGAGCAGTGAATGATCAATGGGGCCCTCTGTTACGACGCGACGGATGCCCGACAGCTCCGAAACTTCAACAGTGTTACCCTCGGTGAGATCTACACCCTCTGGAGCTAACAAAGTCCGGAGCCTTAGGCCCCCGTCAACCACTACCTCTTCACCTAGAACCTTTCGAACAGTCGCCAGGTACGTCTCATCCGGCCACAACTCTGGGGCACCGAAGTCGATGTCGTCCCATCTTGGCCCAACAAGAAGAACGTCGCCGACTAGTAGTGAGTCGTCCTGCTTCCCATCGTCGTGGTCGGAGAGGGCATGGCGCATCACTGTGCCGTTGCGGAACTCAAGGTAGGCGACACGCTCTTCGTAGTCGATGTGCCTCACCCGTGCAACGAGTCGTTGTGGCCCGGAATCCGATGTCATGAGCCAGAGCCCCTCCGATCCGGCTTTCCGATGTTGGCCCGCAACCCTAACGCATGCATGGGGTGCAGGATGCCGTTCGGATGTCTGTGTATCAGGTGCAGTCTAGGGCAATTCGGTCAATCTAGTATCGCGAGGCGATATGACGTTCCGCCTCATCGGCGACCGCTTGCCGTAGACACGATAGTGGCGAAGTGTTCTACATCGCTGGCGGCTTCGGTGGGTGGCTGAGTCGCACGCCTATCCGCTCCCCGCGGTGACCGTTACCGTCCACACCGCGTGGCGACCTAGCGCTCGGAGTCGCCGTTGCGCTGCTGGACAACCGGCACGAGATCGAGGCACCTACCTGCTGTCCTGACAGGCGTCGAGGAAGACCTTGCGCCCGGGTCCACGGCCCGGGCGCTTCTTCATGCTGCTCAAGGTCGCAAGTGGCCACTTGACTCATAAGCATGTCTCGAATTACTCATTGGCATGTGTTTACAAGTGCTCTTACTGTTGCAGCTAAGTGCACGATGCAATGGAGGTTCAGAGACGTGGTTCCCAACTCGATGCGGTACCCGATGCCGTTCGACTACGCCTTCCCCGCCGGGGCGCTGTTTCTCGGCGTGGACAAGCAGACCGACTTCGACAAGCTGCGCGAGGACGACAACCAGGCCCGCGACGAGCACGGCGTACGGCTCTGGGTCGTCACCGTCATGGACCAGGACCCGGAGGCGTCCAAGTTCGGACGCACGCCGCAGGTCAAGGTCAAGATCGCCGCGCCGCACCAGCCGGTACCGCCGGAGCCGATCCAGGTGGCCGGGATGTCGATCACGCCGGTCGCGTTCACCGACCTGACGGTCACGCCGTACACCGACACGACCGGCTGCAAGGGCGCCCGACAGCCGCACCGATGCCGCGCCCGGCTGGCCTGGTCCTACCGCGCCTCGGGCATGGTCGCCCCGGCCGAACTCGGCGTCACCCCGGTCGCCTCGGCGGCCTGACCGCGCTTTGCGCGCGGGGCGGGCCTTCCTCCGGCAAGAGACCTGCCCGCCCCGCCTTCCCAACCCCCTCAAGGAGAAGGCTGGAATGCCCAAGCTAGCCGATGCTGCCCGCCTCACGTCGCCCGACGGCACCGTGTGGCGTACCTGCTCCGCCTGCCAGACCCTGGCCCCGCTCCCGCCCGCCGTTCAGTGCTGCGACAACTGCCGCCTCGGTCCGGCCCCGACCATCCCGGGCGGCGGTGAGGCGCGATGAGGACGCACCGCCGTACCGTCGCCGCGCTCGCGGCCACCGGCGTCAACGCCGCCCGGGAGCTCTACCAGACCGTCCCCTCCGACACCGTCCGCGTCGCGGCCCTGGTCGAGATCTCGGCCGCTGCCGCCGCGCTCGCCCGGACCGTCGTCAAGCTGCGCCACCTCGACCCGGACCTCATCGCCCCGCACGTCTCCGACCGCGCCGACCTCCGCGCCGTGCTCGGCCGGGGCCGGTGGCTGCCGACCATGGTCCGGCACGTCCCCGCGCTCACCGCCGGACCGGTCGACCTCGGCGCCCTGGTCCCGGCCGCCGTCACTTCACGCTCGACCCGCCGGCGGGTCGAGCGCCGCAAGACAGCCGCGCAGCTGGCCCTGTTCGCGAACGGCGGTGAGCGCTGATGCCGCTCGTGAACGTGATCCGTGGCGAGCGGATCGAGCCCGCGCCGTTCAACGTCCGCACCCCGTACCTCAAGGTCCCGCTCTGGCTCGTCCTGGCGCTGTGGACCATCCGCGGCCTGTGGCGGCTGTTCGTGGTGTACTGCCGTTTCTGGTACGTCACCCTCCCGCTCACCGCCCTGACCGCGCTCTACCTCCGGTTCGGCTGGTGGGGTCCCGGGCTCGCGCTCGGCATCCCCGCCGCGGCCATCGGCCTGTGGGCGGCGCTGGACTGGCCCTCCTGCCAGCGGTGGGCGTGGTGGCCAGCGCTGGCCCGGTGGCGGCGCTTCCGGTACCGCCGCATCTGGCAACCAGCCATGGTCACTGCCGGCCTGTCGGTCACCTTCGAGCGCCACACGATCCTGCCCGTGCTCAAGAAGGTCCGCGTCAACGGGGGCACCGACGTGCTGACCGTGCGGATGGTGACCGGTCAGATCCCGGACGACTTCGCCAAGGTCTCCGAGCGCCTCACCCACACCTTCGCCGCGCTCAACTGCCGGGTCACGCCCGGCACGCGGCCCGACCTGGTGGTGCTCACCATGCGCCGGGGCGATCCGCTGACCACGGTGGTCGAGCCGCTGCCCGTCACCCATGTCCCGGACTTCACCGCGCTCCCGATCGGCCTGCGGGAGGACGGCAGCGTCTTCGAGCTGCGCCTGTACGGCACGCAGATCCTCGTCGTCGGCGCCACCGGCGCGGGCAAGGGCTCGGTCGTCTGGTCGATCGTCCGCGCCCTGGCTGGCGGCATCTCGGCCGGCCTCGTCCAGCTGTGGGCGTTCGACCCCAAGGGCGGCATGGAACTGGGCGCCGGGGAGCGGCTGTTCGCCAAGTTCGCCTGCACCGACTTCAAGGCCATGGCCGACCTCCTCGAGTTGGCGCTCAAGACGGCGCAGGACCGGGCGGCGCGGCTGCGGGGCCGCACCCGCCAGCACATCGCTAGCGTCACCGACCCGCTCATCGTGATCGTCATTGACGAGCTGGCGGCCCTGACCGCGTACGTCACGGACCGCCAGACCAAAGACCGGATCAAGGCCGTGCTCGGGCTGCTGCTCACGCAGGGCCGCGCGGTCGGCGTCCACGTCATCGGTTGCCTCCAGGACCCGCGCAAGGAAGTCCTGCCGTTCCGGAACCTGTTCCCGACGCGGATCGGCCTGCGCCTGGCTGAGGAGCCGGAGGTCGACCTGGTCCTCGGCGACGGCATGCGCGACCGCGGCGCCCTCTGCGACCGCATCCCCATGTCCCTGCCCGGCGTCGGCTTCGTCGTCCTCGACGGCGACCCCACCCCGGCCCGCGTCCGCTTCTCCTACCTCACCGACGACGACATCACCGACCTCGCCGACACCTACGCCTTCAACGGCGCCCGCGTCGTGGACGGAGAGTTCGTATGACCACGACGCAACTGCTGCGGATCCGCTGGGCCGTCCGCGCCACGCTCCTCCTCGGCGTGGCTGCCTCGGTCGCCGCGAACATCCTGCACGCCAACGGCAACCCGATCTCGCAGACCATCGCGGCCTGGCCGCCGCTCGCGCTGCTGCTCACCGTCGAGCTGGTCTCCCGGGTGCCGGTCCACCGGCGCAGCCTGGCCATCCTGCGCGTGGTCGCCACGATCGCCATCTCCGGCATCGCGGCCTGGGTGTCGTACTGGCACATGGCCGGCGTCGCGGCCCGCTACGGCGAGACCGGCGCCAGCCCCTACCTGCTGCCGTTCTCCGTCGACGGCCTCATCGTGGTCGCCTCGATCTGCCTCGTAGAGCTGGGCGGTCGCATCCGGGCGGCAGCCGACGACAACAAGCCAGCCGACGCCGCGCCGCCGGCTGAGCCTGCTCCACCGCGACCCGCGCCGCCGGTACGCCTGCCGGTCCTGCCGCCGAACGGGCTCCTCCGGCCAAGCATCAACGGGGCCGCCCGGTGACCAACACACCGACGCTGCCCGGCCTGGAACCGGCCCCACCGGCGGCCGACAAGCCCCGGCCGGGCAGCCGCCTCGCCCGACTCCTCACCCCCAGCGCCATCGACGCCCTCAAGACCATGGCCGAAGAACACGGCGTCTGTACCCGCCCGGTCCTGCTACGCCGCACCGACCTCGCCACCGGACAGACCGAAGTCATCGACCTGCCCTGCGGCGCCACCCGGGAAGACAAATGCAAGCCTTGCGCCAAGCGCGCCCGCCGGCTCCGCCAGCAGCAATGCCGGGAGGGCTGGCACCGCACCGACGAACCCCTGACAGACCCGGACGACCCCACCGACGAACAGCGGGCAATGCTTCAGCTCCGCGCGCACTTCGTCTTCGAACGCAACCGCGCCGAACAACTCGCCGAGTGGAACCAAGTCGCCGAGCTCGAAACGGCCATCGGCGAACTCGACCAGGCCATCACCGAATCGGGCATGCGCGGTCGGCTCACCCCGGTCGGCGCTACGGACGGCGAGGAACTGCCGGCCAAGCGCCGCATCCGCTCGACCCGGCGCCGCCAGGACGCACCCGACCTGCCACGGCTCAAGGTCGCCCCGACCACCATCGGCCGCACCTTCACCGGCCACGACGGACAGGTCTTCCAGCCCTCGACCTTCCTCACCCTCACCCTCGACACGTACGGCCGCGTCCTCAACGACGGAACCCCAGTCAACCCAGCCACCTACGACTACCGCCGCGCCGCCTGGGACGCCGTGCACTTCCCGGCCCTCCTCGACCGCTTCTGGCAGAACATCCGCCGCGCCTGCGGCTGGAACGTCCAGTACTTCGGCTGCGTCGAGCCCCAACGACGCCTCGCCCCACACGCCCACTTCGCCATGCGCGGCACGGTGCCCCGGGAACTGCTGCGCAAGGTCGCGGCGGCCACCTACCACCAGGTCTGGTGGCCACCCACCGACGTCATCCGGTACCCAGACCACAACGCCCCGATCTGGGAGCCCGACCTCAAGCAGTACCTCGACCCGCAGACCCGCGAGCCGCTACCCACCTGGGACGAGGCCCTGGACCAGGTCGACGCCGACCCAGACGCCGAACCGCTCCACGTCGCCCGATTCGGCCCGCAGGTCCACGCAGAGGGCGTCCTCGGCGGCACCCCACAGGCCGACAAGCTGATCGGCTACCTCACCAAGTACCTGACCAAGTCCGTCGACACCTGCCACGAGACGACCACCACCCGGCAGACCGCACACCTCGAGCGGTTCTGGGCCGAACTGCGATACACGCCCTGCTCGCCCCGCTGCGCCAACTGGCTCCGCTACGGCGTCCAACCGAAGAACGCCCGCCCCAACCAGTCCGCCGGCCGCTGCAAGGCCAAGGTCCACCAACGGACAACCCTCGGCATGGGCGGCCGGCGCGTCCTCGTCTCACGCCAGTGGTCCGGCAAGACCCTCGCCGACCACAAGTACGACAACCGCGCGTGGGTCAAGGCCCTCCTCGGCATCACCGACCCGCACGACCAGGCCCCGACCGTCGACGCTCGCCCGGGGCAGCCGGCCCCGTTCGCGTGGGAGATGGCCCGCAACGACGACCCCGACGTACCACCGCTGCAACACCGACTCCTGCGGTCCATCTCGGCTCGCATCCAGCAACGCGCCCAACTGCGAACGGCCATGAATGCGGCTGCGCAAGGGCCGCCCGACGTTTCGGCAACTTCGACAGCAGCTCAGGCAACGGGGAGGAACGGAGAGGCGTGAAAGACGAGCTGATGACCGTGCCCGAGGTACTGACCGAGCTGAAGGTCTCCCGCTCGACCTGGTTCTACTGGCGACAGGTCGGCAAGGCACCGCGGGTGATCAAGCTGCCCAACGGGGAGCTGCGCATCCGCCGGTCGGTCCTCCACGACTGGCTCGGCTCCCTGGAGAGCGACGCCGCATGAACAGCTACCAGGTCCAAACGTGGGAGATCACCAAGCGCGCGGATCGGAAGGCCCGTCCCTGGCGGGTCCGGTGGGCGGTCGACGGCCAGCGCTTCGAGGAGATGTTCAAGACCAGGGCGCTCGCCAACTCATTCCGCTCCGGACTGATCAAGGCCGCCAACGACGGCGAGCCGTTCGACCGGGCGACCGGCCGGCCGATGTCGGAGGTCCGGGCGCGGAACACGACGACGTGGTACGAACACGCTCGCGCATACAGCGGCATGAAGTGGCCGCGGATGTCGGCGCACTCTCGGCGCTCGATCGTCGAGGCGCTTACCTCGCTAACGGTCTTGTTGATCTCACCGAACCGGCGCGGCCGGCCGGACGACAACATCTTGAGGCAAGCGCTCTATCTGTATGCCTTCAACCCTCGCCGCTGGAACGACCAGGTCCCCGACGACATGGCGGCGGCGCTGGCCTGGCTGGAGCGCTCGTCTCGGCCGATCGTCGACCTTGCCGACCTGGCGGTGATCCGGCGGGTGCTCGACGGGCTCTGCGTCCGGCTCGACGGCAAGCCGGCTGCGGCGACGACGGTCCAGCGGAAGCGGACCACCTTCTACAACGCGCTCGGGTACGCCGTCGAGCTGGGGCACCTCGACTCGAACCCGATCGACCGCATCCAGTGGACCAAGCCGGAGATCGCGCAGGCCATCGACCGGCGGGTGGTGGCGAACCCAGACCAGGTCGCCGCGCTGCTCGACGCTGTCCGAAGTTTCGGCAAGCGGGCCGAGCGGGTGGTCGCCTTCTTCGGCTGCCTGTACTACGCGGGCATGCGCCCCTCGGAAGCGGCCGACCTGCGGCACGGCGACTGCCTCCTCCCGGCGACCGGCTGGGGAAAGGCGGTATTGGCTGAGACTGCGCCGCATGTCGGCTCGCACTGGACCGACGACGGCTCTGCGCACGAGCGGCGCGGTCTGAAGCACCGAGCTCGGACAGAGACTCGACCTGTCCCGCTGCCGCCGCAGCTCGTCGCGATGATGCGCCACCACGTCGAGACATTCGGCGTGGCTGAGGACGGCCGGCTCTTCCGGGGCATCCACGGCGGGCCGCTGTCGTCCTCGATATGCAATCGGTGGTGGCAGATGGCGCGGATCAAGGCGCTCAGTGCGGAACAGGTCGCCTCGCCGCTCGCTCGCCGTCCATACGACCTCCGTCATGCTGCGGCTTCGCTCTGGCTCAACGCCGGCGTGCCGCCGACCGAGGTCGCTCGCAGGCTGGGCCACGGCGTCGCGGTCCTGCTGAAGGTGTACGCCAACTGCGTCGACGGCGGGGACGAGGGGAACAACACCAAGATTGCTGGTGCGCTCGGTGCATGATCAGGTCGTGGATAAGCCAGATGTGTTGATCAAGTTGAGTCATGACCAGGCGCTGGTGCTCTCGGACTGGCTGGACCGGGTGGAGTCCACGGAAGCCTTTCAGCGGGTCGTCGATGACCGTGCGGTGTGGTCGGCGCTGCACCGGATCGGCGGCACGCTCGACAAGGCACTTCCGGATCTGTTCGCGTCCGATTACGCCGAACGACTACGGGCCGCCCAGGAGCGCTTGATCGAGAGTCTGGGCGACTTCGGTGCTGAGCCCTCAGGCGACCAGGGGTAGCCGTTGGCAGGTTGTGGGCGGGTTGTGGGCGCCGCCGCGACCGAGGTGTTGACGATCTTGCCAAACGCCTGCTCAGGGGCGGTGGGCCTATCAAGATCGCTGGTGCTCTGTAAATCCGTCGCGAAAGCTACAGAGGTTCTACCCGCCACCAGGCAGGCGAAAGGGCCTGCCACCAGCGGAAACGCTGGTGACAGGCCCTTCGCGTTGGTCCCGCTGGGTCTCGGCCGCTGCGGTCAACCAGTCTCTGCGATGGCCGCAGATGTCGCGGTGCACATGGGATAGTCCTCACCGTGCCGTTGGACGATCTGCCGGGCTGGTTGGCGGCTTGGTGTCTGGATCATCTAGGCGGCGAGCCCGCCGGCGTGCTGTTCCAGTTGCACCAGATCTCGATGGTGTTCGGGCTCCGGTTGGCCGATGGCAACGACGTCGTGGTCAAGGCGCGCGACGATGACGGTCGGGCCGTGTCGTGTGTCGCGGCCCAGGCTCGGCTGGCCGAGCGCGGGTTTCCGTGTGCCCGGCCGCTCACGCCGGTGGTCGGTGTCGGTTCGCTGGCCGTGCACGCCGAGGAGTTTCGGGACGGCGGCGACGTGTTGCACGGGGAGTCGCCGGACGTGGCCGTGCGCTACGCGGAAGTGTTCGCCCGGCTGATGGCCGAACTGGCCGACGTGGCCGTCGCGCCGCCGCTGCCGAATCCGCGGTGGGTGCGTTGGGACCACACGGGTTCCGGGCCGTGGCCGGCGATCGACTTCCTCGATGAACGGGACCAGAGCGCCGTGCCCGCGCACGTCGTCGCCACGGCCGAGCGGGCCCGCGGGCGGTTGCTGGCCGCCGGTCTGCCGTGCGTGCTGGGCCACGCCGACTTCGAGGCGCAGAACCTCCGGTGGCGCGGTCGGGAGGTGTGGGCGGTGCACGACTGGGACAGCCTGGCGTGGCAACCGGAGGCGGCGCTGGTGGGAGCGGCGAGTGGGGCGTTCGCCAGAGGTGTCGGACTGCCCACGCGGCGCCGATCGAAAGTTCCGAGGCGTTCCTGGTGGCGTATCAGGACGTTCGGGGGCGCTTGTTCACGGCCATGGAGCAGGAGATCGCGTGGGCGGCCAGCTTGTGGCCGGCGGCGCACAACGCCCGATGGGAAGTCCTGCACGGTCAACCCCCGGTGTGCGGCAATGCGCTCCGGGCACAAGCGGCCGAGCGCCTCCGCCGAGCGGATGCTTAGCGGGCCGCCTCGGGCGCGTGCGGCCGGTCAGAGGCGGCGGCCGGTGCCGCCCCTCCTCGGGTCGCCGGCGGCGCCGTCCGGGCCTACCGCGCTCACGCCGCCGAAATAGTGGTCCAGGTAGTCCCACCGCTGGAGTTTGTAGCCGGCCTCCGACAGGGCCTCCAGCTCCTCCTCCGGGTAGCCGGGCTCGGCGTGGACCACATCCGACACCACGTGGAACCTCGGGCGGTGGATCGCGGTCGCCGTGTCGGTGTCGTCGACCAGAGTGTTGATCAAGGTGTGGAGCAGGGCTGTGCGGATTCTGGTGGCGCCCGCCGAGCCTATGGCCAGGAGCAGGGGTCCGTCCGGGGCCGTCACCACCGTGGGGCACATGCACGAGGCCATGCGGTCGCCAGGGTTCGTACCAGGACGGATCAACTCGCCCTCGCCCAGCATGGAGTTCAGGTGGATGCCCAGGCCGTCCAGCCAGACCCCGGAGCCTATGCCGAGCGTCAGGGTGATCACGCAGGCGTTGCCGTCGGTGTCCACCACCGTGATGTTCGTGGTGTCGCCCAGGCGCTGAGGAGCGTTCGAGCGCAGGGCGTTCGCCAGAGCGACCGCCCGCGCCGGTCGCGGCAGATCCGCTACATCGGTTAAATCATCTAAGGTTTCGATAAATCTGTTCAGATCGCGCCGTGCCAGCACCGTCCGGCCGGCAAGGAAGGCCGCCGCCACGGGGTGGGACAGGACGCGGTACGACCTGAGATCGCTCTGGGTCAGGATGCCGCCGCCGGACTGGACCGTGGCCACCGTCTGCTCGGCGATGGAGCCGCTGTAAAAGGCGGCCGGGCCCTCGTCGGACAGCACGGTCAGGGCCGTGGACAGGCCCGGGTGGAACAGGAGATCGCCGCCGGCCAGGAGGCGGCCGTTCGGGGCGTACACCTGCGCTCCGAGGCCGGGCAGCATCGCCGCCCGCAAGGTCGCCAGGGTCGCGGCGTGCGCGTGCGGCAGCAGGGTGCCGCTGCGGGCCAGCGACCGGGCCGGGTCCACGACGCGCCGCCACGACACGCGGCCCCAGCGGTGGTGCAGGGCGCCGCAGCCCGCGGGGACGCCGGGGACGCCGACGCTGGAGGCGCCGATCTCGTACCGCTGCGGCACGCCCCCGAAGGCGACCGCGATCGGCTCCATGGGGGCGGCGGCGCGGGTGGCGTCCAGGCCCGGCACCGCGCAGAAGAAATCCAGGCACGTCGTGGTGCCGGTCGCGGCCTCGTGGTACGTCGCGAAACCGCCGCCGGCGATGCCGGTCAGCACGCTCTCGGCGACGCACGCGGCCAGCATGGCGGCCACGCCCGCGTCAGCGGCGGAGCCGCCCGCCTCGAGAGTGCGCAGGCCCACCTCGGCGGTGGCGGGGTGGCCCGCGGCCACGCCCGCCGGGATCTTCGGATCAGAGCCTTTCCATGAAGAAAACTCGCGGTAGCATCCGTGGACCATGGGTCACCCGTCGGAGTCACTGCCCGGTCGCGTTCGGGCGGGTTATGCGCTCGGCTCGCTGGTCACGGGAGCCTTCGGCACCGTGCCCGGTCTGCTGCTCCTGCCCTACCTCACCGACACCCTGGGCGTCACGGCCGGGATCGCCGGGCTGCTGGTGCTGGCGCCGAAGGCGTGGGATGTGCTGATCAACCCGGTTGCCGGGCGAATTTCCGATCGTACCCGCACCAGGTGGGGCGCCCGGCGGCCTTTCCTGCTCGGCGGGGGTCTCGCGGTCGCCGTGCTGTTCGCCGCGATCTTCGCCGCGCCGGTGCGCAGCGGCGTCTACGTGGCCGTGGTCTTCCTCGCCACCGCCACCGCGTACGCGTTCTACCAGGTCCCGTACGTGGCGATGCCCGCCGAGATGACCGACGACTACGCCGAGCGGACCCGGCTCATGACCTGGCGGGTCGCGCTGCTCGCGGTCGCGATCCTGGTCTCCGGCGCCCTGGCCCCGATGGTGACCAAGCGGTTCGGCGACGGGATCCCGGGCCACCGGGCGATGGGCGTCTTCGTCGCGATCCTGATCCTCCTCGGTACCGCCGGATCCTTCCTCGGCACCCGCGGCGCCCCGACGGGCCGGGTCCTGGAGAGCGAGTCGAGCCTCGGCCGGCAGCTGCGCACGGCGCGGGACAACGGCGCGTTCACCCGGCTGCTGATCTGCTTCATCGTCCAGGCGGCCGGCATCGCGACGATGCTGGCCGGGGTGAGCTACTTCGCCACCCAGATCCTGCGGGACCCGGACACCGGCGCCACCGTGCTGTTCGCCTGCTTCGTCGGGCCGGCGCTGCTGGTGATGCCGCTGTGGTCGCGGGTCGGCGCCCGGCTCGGCAAGCTGCGCGCGTACGTCCTGGCCTCGCTGCTCTTCGCCGCGGCCGCCGCGCTCATCGGACTGGCGCCGGTCCTGCCCCCGGCCGCGACGTACGTGGTCACCGGCCTGGTGGGCTGCGGCTACGCCGGCCAGCAGGTCTTCGGCCTGGCCATGCTGCCCGACTGCATCGCCTACGACGCGGCGCGCACCGGCCGGCGCCAGGCGGGCGTGTTCACCGGGCTGTGGACGGCCGGCGAGACGTTCGGGCTCGCCCTCGGCCCGGGCATCTTCGCGCTGATCCTGGCCGGGTTCGGGTATGTCTCCAGCGACTCGGGCACCGCCGCCGCGCAGACCGACACGGCGCGGCTCGGCGTGCTGCTCGGCTTCACCGTCGTGCCGGCCGTGGTCGTGGCATTGGCGCTGTTCACTCTGCGAGGCTATGACCTCGACGAAGCGCGACTGTCGCAGGAGGGTGAGGCCCGTGAGCGCGTTGCCTGAGCACGGTGTGCCGGCCGGGGAGGTCCTGGCGGAGCTGCGGGCCATGCGAAGCGGCGACCTGCCGACGCACGGCGGCCGGCTGTTCGCCTACGTCTACGACCCGGGCCTGGCCGGCCTCGACGAGCTCGCCGCCGCCGCGCACGCCATGTCGGCGCACGTCAACGGGCTCGACCCGACCGCATTCCCGTCACTGCTGGCGATGGAGAACGACCTCGTCGGCGCGGCCGCGCAGGTCCTCGGCGGCGACGAGCACACGGTCGGCAGCGTGACGGGCGGCGGTACCGAATCGCTGATCCTCGCGGTGAAGGCGGCCCGCGACGGCCGCCCGGACGTCACGGCCCCGCGCCTGGTCATGCCGGTCACGGCGCACGCCGCGCTGGCCAAGGCCGCCGCCTACCTGCGGGTGGCGCTCGACACCGTCCCGGTCGACCCGGTCACGCTGCGTGTCGACCCGGCGGCGGTGGCCGCGGCGATCACCCCGGAGACGGTCCTCGTCGCCTGCTCCGCGCCGTCGTACGCACACGGGCTGATCGACCCGGTCGAGCCGATCGCGGCGGCGGCCGCCGCCGCGGGCGTGCGCTGCCACGTCGACGCGTGCTTCGGCGGCTGGACGCTGCCCTACCTGCGCCGCCTCGGCGAGCCCGTCCCGCCGTTCGACCTGTCCGTGCCCGGGGTCACGAGCATCTCGGTCGACCTGCACAAGTACGCGTACGCGCCGAAGGGCGTCTCGGTCCTGCTGCACCGCGACGAGCGGCTGCGCGCGTCACAGTACTTCGGCTACGCCGACTGGCCCGGCTACACCATGGTCAACCCGGTCATCTCCTCGACCCGCTCGGGCGGCCCGATCGCGGCGGCGTGGGCGACGCTGCGCCACATCGGCGACGACGGCTACCTGGCGCTGGCGGCGAAGACGCGCGACGCCACCGCGGCGATCGCCGGCGCCGTTTCCAAGATCCAAGACCTTCATGTCGTACCGCGGGAGTCGACGGTCGTCGCCTTCATGTCCTCGGCGGTCGACCTCTTCGTGCTCGCCGACGAGCTGGCCGCCCGCGGCTGGCACACCCAGCCCCAGTTCCGGCACGGCGAGATTCCGGCCTCGGTGCACCTGACCGTCACCGCCGCCGTGGCGCCCCGCGTCGCGGAGTTCGAGGCCGACCTGGCCGCGTCGGTGGCCGCGGCGCGCGAGCACGGCCCGGTCGAGCTGCCGCCGGGGATTCTCGACCTGCTGGGGGCGGCCGCCGCCGAAAGCGTGGGCGTGGAGCAGTTGGCCGGAGCGCTCGGGCTCGGCGAGGGCGGGGCGCTGCCGGAACGCATGGCCGTCGTGAACTCGCTGCTGGACGCCGCGGATCCCGCCGTACGAGAGAAGCTGCTCGTCGCTTTTCTCAGTCTCCTGCAGCGACCTTCACGGCGGCCGTGAGCACGAGCTGGCCCAGCGCGGCGGGCACCAGGACCAGCCAGCACAGCCGCTGTAGCTGGTCCTCGCGCAGCCGCGGGTAGGAGACCCGCACCCAGATCACCACGAACGACACGGCGAAGACCTTGATCAGGGTCCAGGCCCAGCCGAGCTGCTCGTCCAGGCCGAACGGCCCCTTCCAGCCGCCCAGGAACAGCACGGTCGTCAGCGCCGCGATGACGACGATGCCGACGTACTCCGCGAGCAGGAAGAACGCGAAGCGCAGGCCGGTGTACTCGGTCATGTAGCCGAACACGAGCTCGGAGTCGGCGATCGGCATGTCGAACGGCGGCCGGCGGATCTCGGCCAGCCCGGCGGTGAAGAACACGAGCATCGCCGGCAGCTGCCAGAGCAGCCACCAGGGCCGCCACGCCTCGACGATTCCGGACAGCGACAGCGTGCCCGCCGCCATCGCGACCGAGAGCGCGGCGAGGATGAAGGGCAGCTCGTAGCCGAGCAGCTGAGCCGCCGCGCGCAGGCCGCCGAGCAGCGCGTACTTGTTCGCCGAAGACCACGCGGCCATGAGCACCGCGACCACGCCGACGCCGACCACGGCGAGCACGAAGAACAGCCCGATGTCCAGCGACTGGGCCACCAGCCCGTGCGGGCCGAGCGGGATGACGAGCAGGACGACCAGGTAGGGCAGCAGGGCGATCACCGGGGCGAGCCGGAACACCGGCCGGTCGGCCGCCCGCGGGGTGATGTCCTCCTTCTGCACGAACTTCACGCCGTCGGCGACGAGCTGCGCCCAGCCGTGGAACGCGCCGGCGTACATAGGGCCAAGGCGCCCCTGCATGTGCGCCATCACCTTGTGCTCGGCCTGCCCGACGATGAGCGGCAGGGTGAGGAACGCGACGACGACCGCCAGGACGCGGATCGCCAGCTCCAGCCAGACCGGCATCAGCCGCGCCCTCCCGGCCACTCGTCGGGGTCCGGCACGCCGGGCGGCCGCATGGGTGCGCGCTTGCCCGCCGCGTGCTCGCTCTCGCCCGGCTCCTTGGCGCCCGGCCAGGGCTTGGCCACGCGCGAGGCGAGCACGAACTCCTTGCGCAGCGGGTGCCCCTCGAACTCCGGGGGCAGCAGTAGCGGTACCAGGCCGGGATGCCCTTCGAACGCGATGCCGAACATCTCGTGGGTCTCCCGCTCGTGCCAGGCCGCGCCCGGGAACAGTGCGACGACGGACGCCAGCGCGGGCTCCTCCCGCGGCAGCGCCGTGCGCACGAGCACGCCGTGCCGCCGCGCGGTCGACCACAGGTGCGCCACGATCGTGAACCCGCCGGGCAGCTCGTCGACGGCGGACAGCCAGTCGAAGAAGTCGCAGCCCAGCTCGTCGCGGGCGGTGTGGATCGCCTCGGCCCAGCGCTCCGCCGGCACGTCGACGGTCGCCCGGGCGAACCGCCCGCCGCCGCTCTCCGATGCCTCGCCGGCCCCGAGCGCCCCGATCAGCCGCTCGCCGACCTCGGCCGGGTTCACGGCTTCACCGGCAGCGCGGTCAGCGCCCGCACGTCGGGCCGGGGCGTGCCGCCAAACCCGGCCTGCTCCCCGGCGATCTTCTCCTGCAGCCGCATGATCCCGTGCAGCAGCGCCTCCGGCCGCGGCGGGCACCCCGGAACGTACACGTCCACGGGGATGATCTGGTCGACGCCCTTCGTCACCGAATACGAGTCCCAGTAGGGCCCGCCGCAGTTGCTGCAGGCCCCGAAGCTGATGACGTACTTCGGCTCGGGCATCTGGTCGTAAAGCCGCTTGATCGCGGGCGCCATCTTGTCGGTGACGGTCCCGGACACGACCATGAGGTCGGCCTGCCGCGGCCCGTGCGCAAACGGGATGACGCCGAGCCGCATGAAGTCGTGCCGCCCCATGGAGGTGGCGATGAACTCGATCGCGCAGCAGGCGAGCCCGAAGTTGAACACCCACAGCGAGTAGCGCCGCCCCCAGTTGAGCACGAACTTGATCGGCTCACCCAGCACTCCCGACATGGCGACAGCCTACTCGCCGGAGCTTTCATCCGTACCGGGCGACGACGGCGGCGATACGCGGCACGAACGACCGCCCGAACACCGAGCCCCCGTCCACCGTCACCACGGCCAGGTAGGCGAACAGCCGCCACAGCACCCGCCGCCCTGCGAACCCGGCGTCGACGGGCAGGACCTCGCGATACGCGTCGAAGTCGGGCACCACGACGCACACCGTCACCCTCGCGTGAGCCAACGCCTGGTACCTCTCACTCCACAGGGTCCGGGGCCGCCGTCGCCGGCGCTCGGCGGGCGTGCCACGCCAGGAGGAGGAACGCCACCACAGTGACCGCGATCTCGACGGCCAGCACGACGTGCAGTGACAGCCCGGCGTGGACCCCGCTCAGGAAGAACGTGATGAACCCTCCGATCACGACCGCCAATCCGATCCGCCGCAGTCGTTCCGCCCGGCGTGACCGCTTCGGTGCCTCCCGGCCGGTCAGCACTCCCCTGGCGGCCCCCGCGAACGCGGCGCCGTACCACATGAATCCTGCTGAGACCGGCACCAGCGGTACGAATAAGGGCACTTGCTCGTCCGGGTTGTCGGTGGTGCGTCGGGTGGCGCCTGCGGCGGAGACGGCGAATACCTTGCCGTCGTAGCGTTCCATCGTGACCATGAGTCCGTCGGTGGGGTGCAACCGCCACTGCTTCGGTCGCGTGGCTACCCGGGCCCGGACGCCGTCGCCGGTGGTCAGTTGATACTCGTCCGGCTTGCTTCTGTCGATCTTGACCTGGCGGATGTCGACCACCCGCGTCGTCTCCAGCGACCTGCAGCCCGACGTGACCGTTTCCGAGCACGGCGGCGCATGGTGGTACTGCCACGACTCCCTGCCGAAGTCGATCAAGACAGCAACCAGCCCAACTGTCAACGACCCGGACAGCACCACCGCGACGACACCGACCCAGTACGCACCGCTCGGCCCTGGCCGCACGCCCGGAGGAGGGCCGGCCTCAGCAGCCTCGTCGCCCGATGCGCGTGAGTGTGCGACCCGCAGCGCCCACCCGACGGTGGCCAGGAAGCGCAACACCCGGTACAGCAGCGTGAAGGCCAACACGGTGATGAGCACGATGTCGACGATCGCCAGGATCCACACGGCGACGTTCGCGACCTGCCCGATGCCGACCTCGTCCTGCCGCTGCAGAAGGGTGCCGAACGTATACGTGATCGCCGCCGGTACCGCCAGGAGCGCGATCCCACGCCCGAGCGACCTGAGCGACGACCACACCGTCCGGGACAGTTCACGCCGCTGGTCGGGGCGATCGGCGCCGTGCACCACGTCCGGCGGATTCCCGACCGGTGTCACCCCGGCGAAACGCCGAACGATGTGTATCGTGCCGTAGCCGGCGACGACGAACCCGGCGAGTAGCAGCAGCGCACCGGGCACGGCCGGCACCCAAGCGGTCAGCGCGATCAGCCCCAGCGCGGGCACCAGCACGACGACGTACCAGACGACGAACCACACCGCCCAGCGCCACGGCGTGCGGTCCGTCTCAACTGAACCGTCCACAATCTTCGATTTTCGCGCACCGGCACAACGCAGTGAGCACTCGCGAAGATCAGAACGCCCCATCTTGTCCGCTTTCGCTCTAGCAGAGCCACCCCTAGAGGAATACGAGGCCCGTGACCATTTCGGACGCGGCGTCCGGTTTCACTGTGAGATCATCTGGCGGCGGTTTCCAGACTTGGAGGAAGTGTGCTGGAGAAGGTACAGACCTGGGCCCGTCGGCTCGGTGCGACAGGCACGGCGGCGCTGGTGGCGGTGGCGGTGACCGGCGCCCCGGCCCACGCCGCGGGCAACCCCTACACGGCGGCGTCGGCGTGCAGCAATGAGTTCGGCGGCAGTTGGAGCAGCGTTACCGACGGGCACCGCGGCGTGATCAACGCCCAGGGTCGGAGCGTGGGTGACGTCTACCTGATGTATAACAACGCGACCGGATATAACTGTGTCGTCACCCTGAAGTCGAGCTGGGTCGGTACGAAGACGTACACCGAGGCGAATCTCTGGGTCAGCGACGGCGGCATGTATACCGACGAGGGGTTGTACTCCTACTACGCGGCGACCAAGGGGCCCGCCAAGGGCAAGTGCGTGTCCTACGGGGGCAAGATCTACGCCCCCGACGGCATCACCTGGGCGTCGGGCGATCGCTACCAAATGGGCAACTGCGGCTGACCCGCGTCGCCGGGCACCCCGACGGATTTCGAGGTGCCCGGTCGTCCACCTCGCCCCGCGACACGATCTCGGGTCTTCTTGTGATCGCGCAGCCCCTCCCCTCGCGTTCATCGCGACTCCGTGCCGCAGCGGCCGTCGCTGTCGTTCTCGCGGCGTGCCTCGCGGTCCCCGTTGGTGGGCCGCCGTGAAGACGGTCGAAGCGGACCGGGGCGAAGGGACACGTCTCGACCTTGGACGGCCGATTCGCGTAGCCGATCACCCGCACCCCGGCGGCCCGTCGGCAGCACCTCCTCTGTTCCAGCCGACCATTCGACGAAATGGCTAAAAGTCAGCGTTTCCAGAGGCATATGCCGCAACTCGACCGCGTACACGGGACATCCGGAACGGGGCGTACGTTCAGGCTCTTCAATGTCACTCACCGGCGTGCTATCCATTGAGCGTGGCGAAGAAACCCCGGGATCCCACCGTGGGGCACATCGTGCGGCGGTCGTTTCTTTTCGTGTACTTCCCCACCCTGCTGCTGGGGGTGCTAGGTGCAAACCTGATCTGGGAGGTTGTCCGGCAGAACATGAGCCCGGCCGCGAGGCAGGACTGGCCGCTGCGGTTCACCGTGCTCGACACGTCCAACACCGCGACCCTGCTCGGGGTGATGACCGGATTGCTGCTGGCCCGGCTGCAGTGGGCCCGCGCCAACCGCCCGACATTGAGCTACGTGATCAGCGACGAGAAGGGCACGTTTGACGCCGCGAGCACCAAGTGGATCGTGTGGCTGCACAACGGCGGCCCCGGCATCGCGGTGGTCCTGCAGTTTCAGTATGTCGTGGGATTCACCAACGCGCCGACATCGACGCATACCACCCTCGATGAGATCAATCGGGTGATGGACAGCCGCGGCTTGGTCAGCGGCGTCGACTACTTCGTGCGGGAGATGGGGCCGGGCGCGGCGCTGCCTGCGTCGTCAGCCCGCGACGCGCCACTGATCTGCTGGTTCAACATCCGTACCCTGGCCGAACTCACCCAGTTCGACATCCTCGTACAAGTCCGGGACGGGCTGGGCGACGTGCACGAGCGCACGATCGTCGTCTTCGGCAAGCTGCCGGACATCGCGCTGCGGGCTCGCAAGGAACATCTGGACGCGCTGGGTAGGCAAAAACAACAGGGCGGCGCCCCGTCGCTCGGGGGATGAACGGGGATGAACGGCGACACACCGCAATGCCGACGCGAATTCAGATACAATCCGGCCGTGAACCTCGCCGACGTCCTGCTCAGACCGGCTACTGCCGCCGACCTGTGGTTATTCGAGCGGCAAGCCGATGAGCCCGACGCCGGAGGCACGTTCAACTGGTCGGGGTATCGGGATATCGCGGGCACCCGCCGCCGGCTCGACGAGAATCGGCTGATCGGGCCGGACAACGGGTGCTTGATCGTTGAGCACGAGGACACGGTCGCCGGGTCCGTGGTGTGGAGCAAGGTCACCTACGGCATGCCGACTTGGTGCTGCTGGAATATCGGCATCTCGCTGCTGCCCGAGTTCCGCGGCAAGGGATTCGGCACCGGGGCACAGCGGCTGCTGGTGTCATACCTGTTCGACATCAGCCAGTTTGATCGCATCGAGGCGTACACCGACGTGGAAAATGTCGCCGAGCAGCGGGCGCTGGACAAGGTCGGTTTCAAGCAGGAGGGGACGATCCGCTCGGCCCAGTTCCGGCAGGGCCGGTGGCGCGACCTGTTCCTCTACTCGGTGCTGCGCGACGAGTTCAAGGCGATTTCGAGCACCTCGGCGCCTCGGACGTAGCCGACGGGTGGCGCTCGGGGCGGGTTCTAGAGCAGGACCAGGTCGTCCCGGTGTACGACCTCTCGCTCGTATGCGGGGCCGAGCTCCGCGGCCAGATCGCCCGTCGAGCGGCCCAGCAGCGGCGGGAGCTCGGCGGCGTCGTAGTTGACCAGGCCCCGGGCGATCGGCACGCCGGCCACGTCGACGAGGTCGACCGGGTCGCCGGCGGCGAACCGCCCGTCGACCGATGTGATACCGGCGGGCAGCAGCGACGCGTGGCCGCCGACGACCGCGCGGACCGCGCCCGCGTCCAGGTGGAGCCGGCCGCGGGGGGTGGTGGCGTGCGCGAGCCAGAACAGCCGGGCCTGGGGCCGCTCACGCTGGCGGTGGAACAGCGTGCCGACCGGGTGGCCGCCGAGGACCCCCGCGGCGTGCGGGGCCGAGGCCAGCACGACCGGGATGCCGCTGGTGGTGGCGATCCGCGCGGCCTCGACCTTGGTGACCATGCCGCCGGTGCCGACGCCGGCCTTGCCGGGGCGGCGGATGTCGACATCCTCGAGATCGCCGAACGTGCGCACGTCGCTGATCGCACGCGAGGTCGGCAGGGACGGGTCGCCGGTGTACAGGCCGGTGACGTCCGACAGCAGAACCAACAGGTCGGCGTGCACGAGCGCGGCGACCAGCGCGGCCAGCCGGTCGTTGTCGCCGAAGCGGATCTCCTCGGTCGCGACCGTGTCGTTTTCGTTCACGATCGGGATCGCCTTGAGGTCCAGGAGGCGGCGCAGCGTGCGGTACGCGTTGCGGTAGTGCGCCCGGCGGGTCACGTCGTCCACGGTCAGCAGCACCTGGCCGACCACGCGGCCGTGCCTGGCGAAGGCGTCGTTGTACGCACGCATCAGCAGCCCCTGGCCCACGCTCGCCGCGGCCTGCTGGGTCGCCAGGTCCCGCGGCCGGCGCGGCAGGCCGAGCGGGGCGAGCCCGGCGGCGATCGCGCCCGACGAGACCAGCACCACCTCGGCGGGCGTGCTGGCCAACGCCTCGACCAGCGCCTCGACCCGACTCTCGTCGAGGCCCCCGGCCGCGGTGGTCAGCGACGACGACCCGACCTTGACGACGATGCGTCGAGCCTCGGTGACCTGTTCGCGCACGCCGCCTATCTTGCCGCGTGCCCCGCGCAGCTGCGCGGTAGGTTCCCATATCGTGGCCGACGAGGAGTACGCCGAGATGGTGCTCGACCTTGTGGAGCGCATCCCGCCGGGGCGGGTGATGTCGTACGGCGCGATCGCCGAGTATCTGGGCCGCGGCGGCCCACGGCAGGTGGGGGCGGTGATGTCCCACTACGGCGGGGGCGTGCCCTGGCACCGCGTGGTGGCCTCCAACGGGCGGCTGGTGCCCGGGCACGAGACGGAGGCGCTGCGGCGGCACCGCAGCGAGGGCACGCCGCTGCGCGGGGAGAAGATCGACATGCGCAGCGCCGCGTGGTGGCCGGACGAGTCGTGACTTCGCGCCCGACGTGACGCAAAATGGACCGATCAGTCCAGTCGACACGAAATGTCGGATAAGTCCGGACGCGTCAGCGTCTGGACTTATCCGGGCCGAGGCAAGACGGAGGTTCAGCGCAGGGCGCGGATCGCGGTCAGCGTTGTGTGGACGTTGAACCGGTCGCCGTCGTCGCTGGTCCAGCCGCCGTCGCTGCGCTGCGTCTCGGACAGGCGGCGGCGTGCGGCGCTCAGCAACCAGTCCTCCGTCGACATGCCGATGCGGCGCAGGGAGGCGAACAGCTGGGCCGTGTCCGCGGCGGACATGTCGGGGACGCGGTCGGCCAGCGCCACCTGGATCTGCGCCGACTCGTAGAACCAGCCCAGGTGGTAGAGCACGGCGCAGCCCAGCCAGCCGGTGACGAGGAAGGACGGCCAGGTGCCGTCGGGGCGCAGCGAAGCGCGGAACGCCTCGGCGGCGCGGGCGATGCGGGCCGCGTGCTCATCCTCGTCGCCGGGGGCGGAACCGCCGACGATCAGCCAGAAGGCCGCGCTCGTGGTCAGGTAGAGGCGGGCCTCGTCGTCGCCGGGCTGGGCCCACGGCGGGGCGATGCCGGCCAGCGACTCGTCCTCTTCCCACATGCCGTCGGGGCGCTGGCTGCGGCCCAGCCAGCCGAGGGCCTTGCGGGCCGCGGGGCGGTCGATCGCGCCGAGGTCGTCGAGCTCGGCGAGGCGGAAGCACGTCGCGTCGACCGAGGCCACGTGCGCGCCCCAGTAGGCGGGCCACCCGCCGCTGGACGCCTGGCCCGTCTCGGCCTTCTCCAGCACGTCGACCGGGGGCGCCTGGCCGGTGCGCAGCCAGGCGAGGCGGGCGCGGTCCACGGCGTCACCGTGTGCGACGACGTAGCCGATCGCGGCATCAAGGTCCACCATGGGCCGTACCGTACCGCGCGCCCGCCTCCCCCTCGTGATCCGCTAGTACACCGGCAGTGAAGGATCGACGGTCTTCACCCAGGAGACCACGCCACCCTGCACGTGTACGGCGTCCTTGAAGCCGGCCGCCTTGACGGCGGCAAGGGCCTCGGCGGAGCGGACGCCGCTCTTGCAGTACAGGACGATCTGCTTGTCCTGAGGCAGCTCGGCCAGCGCGTTGCCGTTGAGGATCTCGCCCTTCGGCACGAGCCGCGCGCCGGGCACCCGGACGATCTCCCACTCGGCCGGCTCGCGCACGTCGATGAGCTCGATCGGCTTGCCGGAGTCCTGCCAGTCCTTGAGCTCGCTCGCGGTGATCGTCGAGCCGACGGTCGCGGCCTGGGCCTCGTCGGACACGGCGCCGCAGAAGTCGTCGTAGTCGATGAGGCCGGTGACGGTCGGGTTCTCGCCGCAGATCGCGCAGTTCGGGTCCTTGCGCAGCTTGATCTTGCGGTAGGTCATCTCCAGCGCGTCGTACACCATGAGGCTGCCCAGCAGCGAGTCACCCACGCCGGTGAGGAGCTTGATCGCCTCGGTCACCTGGATCGCGCCGATGGACGCGCACAGAACGCCGAGGACACCGCCCTCGGCGCACGACGGGACCATGCCGGGCGGGGGCGGCTCCGGGTAGAGGCAGCGGTAGCAGGGGCCGTGCTCGGCCCAGAAGACCGAGGCCTGGCCGTCGAAGCGGTAGATCGAGCCCCAGACGTACGGCTTGCCGAGCAGCACCGCGGCGTCGTTGACCATGTACCGCGTCGCGAAGTTGTCGGTGCCGTCGATGATGAGGTCGTACTGCGCGAAGATCTCCAGCACGTTGTCATTGGTGAGCATCTCGTTGTGCAGCACGACGTTGACGTACGGGTTGATCTCGCGCACCGAGTCGCGCGCCGACTCCGCCTTGGGCCGGCCGATGTCCGACTGGCCGTGGATGATCTGGCGCTGCAGGTTGGACTCGTCCACCGTGTCGAACTCGATGATGCCGAGCGTGCCGACGCCGGCGGCCGCGAGATACATGAGGGCCGGCGATCCGAGGCCGCCCGCGCCCACACACAGCACCTTGGCGTTCTTGAGTCGCTTCTGCCCGGCCACCCCGACGTCGGGAATGATCAGATGGCGCGAATAGCGGCGGACCTCGTCCACCGACAGGTCGGCGGCGGGCTCGACCAGAGGAGGCAACGACATGGTTCTCATTCTGCCGCGCCCGGGTGCCAAACCCACGTGAGCTACGGCACTTTGGGGCCCGTGTACCGCTGGCCGTCCACGTAGGGCCAGGAGTTGGCCACGCAGCCCTTCAGGCCGTACGTCTGCTGCATCATGACCGGCGCCGGGCGTCCGGCTTCCGGGCACGCCTCATGGCCATAGCCGAGCTCGTGGCCGGTCTCGTGGTTGATGACGTACGTCTGGTAGTCGGCCACCGGCTTGCCGTAGTCCGGGATCGCGGTGAGCCAGCGAGCCAGGTTGATGATGACCTTGCCGGTGGTCCGGCAGGAGCTGTACCCGTCCGTGTGCAGCCCGGCCGTCGCGCACATGGCGTCCGAGGTGGCCGGCGTCGCGAGGAAGACCGTGAAGTCGGCGGCGCCCTCCCCGGCGACACGCTGCAGGCGCACGTCGCCGCTGGCGATCCAGCCGCGCGGGTCGCCGTAGGTCTGCTCCACGGCCGCGGCGAACGCGTCGGCCTCCTGGCCGGAGCCGTTCTCGACCGCGACCCGGTACTTCTTCAGCGCCCCCGCGGCGCCCGCGACCGGCCCGGCGGAGCTCGCGTAGGCGAAGGTGCCGTCACCCTTGGCCGGCCCGGCCTCCGGCGGCGGGCTGGCCGGCTGGGAGGGCGGGGCGAGCATCGGTGCCTCCCGCCGCACGGACGCCGTGGGCGGGGCGGTGTCGTCGGCGAAGAGCAACTGCCGGCCGAGGCCGAGCGCGGCGATGAGGCCGGCCGAAGCCATCACGCCGGCGACCAGGTAGCGCCGTCGGCGGGCGTCCCGGCGGCGGCGATGGCGGGCGGCGAGCACGATGTCGCGAGCAACCACAGGGTCGCTCGGCAGTGCAACCGGCTCCCGCCGGCGGTCGCTGATCAGCCGGCTCGCCATCGATGCTCAGCTTGCCATGCGCACCCGAGCGGCGCGCGGCCGGACCTTTCCCTGCACCTCGACCGCAACCGGCTTACCGGAAATTTCATCCAAGAGCCCGAAGACCGCCCGGGCGACCGAGCGCGGCACCTCCATCTGCGCCACGTGGCCGACGCCCTCCAGCATCATCAGCCGGCTGTCCGGGATGAGCTGGGCGACCTGCGGGGCGGTGCGGATGTCCACGAGCCTGTCCTGCCGCCCGGCGATGACCAGCGTCGGCGCGGAAATCCGGGCGGCGGCCCGCCAGATGGAGCCCTTGCCCGGCAGGTATGCGCGCAGAAAGCTGCTGACCAGGCCGCGCAGACTGCCGACGTACGCCTCGGCGTACCACGGCACCTGATTGCGCAGCCGGGCCTCCTCGATCGCCTCCAGCCGGCGCTGCTCCGGATAGCGGGTGGGGTCGGCGTAGCAGGAGTCGATGACCATGTCGGCCAGCTCCTCGGGGTCCATCGCCGACATCCGGCGCCCGGCCAGGCGCGCCGCGTTGGGCAGGAGCAGCAGCGGCACGAGCCGGCCCTGCAGGGAGCGGCGCGGGTCGAGGAACGGCATCGCCGGGGAGATCAGGGTCAGCGTGCGGACGAGATCGGGGCGCCTCGCGGCGGCCTTGACGACCGCGGCTCCGCCCATCGAGTTGCCGAACAGGTGGACCGGGCCGCGGTCGCTGCGCTCGATCCAGCGGATGACATGGTCCGCCATCGCGTCGAGGGTGTAGCTGCGGGCCCGGCCGCTGTAGCCGAAGCCGGGCAGGTCGATCGCCTGGCCGTCCAGCGCGATGCCGTCCTGCCGGGCCGCGAGGATGCCGGCCAGATCGGTCCAGTTGGTGGACGAACCGCCCAGCCCGTGCACGTACACGGCCGGCTCCGCGTCGGGCATCGCGGCGGGGGTGTCGCGGACGTACACCACCGTCCCGTCGAGCTCCACCTCTCGTCCCGGCCAACGCTCCGGCAGCCGTTCAGGTGACGGGACGGTGAACTCTGGGACAAGAGACGCACGCTTCATAAATCAAGTGTGCCCCGAACGCGCGACAAGCCTAAGGAAGCAGGGCCTCCAGGCGGCGGTTGACCGCGGCCAGCGTCGCACGGACCACGGCCTGACGGGAGTCGCCGTCCCCGGACACCACCGCGGAGCCGGTGAGCTGCTCCACGAAGCCGTCGTACATCAACAGCAGCACCACGACCGCCACCTCGCACCCGCCCAGGGCCACGACGGCGGCGTGCTCGATGTAGCAGCGCGCGCGGATCGTGTCGGCGTCGATGAGCAGCTGGTCGACGGCGGAGGCGGCGGCCAGCGCGGCGAGCTTCAGCATGTATCCGTCGAAGTTCGGGCCGCTCGCCACGCCCAGGGCGGGCTGGTTGTCGGCGGTCAGCCGCACCTCGACGGTGGCGTCGATGCCCTGCGTGCTGACGTCGACGGACTCGATGACGACCCGCGGCGAGACGATCGCGCCCGGGTTGGGCAGGAGCGCGGGGGCCTTCTGCTCCGGAGCCCGGCGCCCGCCGCTGACGGGTCGCCGGCGGCGGGCCTCCCGGCCGTACCCCGGCTGGGCGCTGTGCGGCGCGTTGCGCGCGGGCGGCCGGGCCGCGGGCACCACGGCCGACGACGGGGCGGCCCCTGCTGCTGTGGACTGGACCGGCGCCGGGGGCGCGTCTTCCTCCGGCAGCAGCGGGTTTTGCTCGGCGGACAGCCCCATCGTCTCGTTGAGCATGCGCGCGACGATCCGGCTGACCTGCCCGGCGTCGGCCTCGTCGGCCAGCTCCAGGCGCAGCGTGTGCAGGCCGTTGGCATTCTCGCGCAGGGTGGCCCGGTGCACGCCGCTGACGGTCTGCACCGCGCGGAGCACGCTCTGCACGTCGAAGCCGTCGGGGCGGTCGTCCGGGCTGTCCGGCGCGCCGTCTCCGTCCTCGCGCAGCTTGTTGGTGATCCGGGCGAGCTCGGGCGCCCCGACCGCGACGGACTGCGGCTCGACGGCGGGCACCGGCGGCACGTCGGGCTCGGCGGGGACGCGCTGGGGCAGCTCCAGCGGCTCGTACGCCGGCTGCGTCATGCGGTCGGCGAACGTCGGCATGACCGGCTCGGCGGCCGTCAGCGCGGTGGCGGAGCCGAGCAGGACGGGCGGCAGGGGCCCGGCGAGCGGGTCGTTCTCCGGCATGCGCTGCGCCGGCACCTGCTGGGGCTGCGGCTGCTGCGGCAGCGGTACCGCGGGCTGCGGCGGCACGGACTCGTGCTGGACCGGCGCCGCCCAGTCGAACTCCGGCTTGGCCGGCTCGGGCGCCCAGTGCCGCTGCTCCTGCTGGTACGGCTGTTCCTGCTGGTACGGCTGTTCCTGCTGGTACTGCTCGGGCTGGTGATACTGCTCGGGCTGGTACTGCTCCTGCGGATACTGCTCGGGCTGCTGGTACTGCTGCTCCGGCTGGTACTGGTCCTGCGGGTGCTGGTAGGGCTCGGGCTGGTGCTGGTACTGGTCCTGCGGGTGCTGGTATTGCTCCTGCGGGTGCTGGTAGGGCTCGGGCTGGTGCTGCTGGTACGGCCCCTGCGCGTACTGACCCTGGTAGCCCCACTGGTCGGACTGGTGCGCCTGCTGCTCGGCGACCCGGTCGAGGGCCGACTGCTGCGGCTGGTTGTAGTCGTAGGGCTGGTCGTAGGGCTGGTCGTAGGGCTGCTCGTACTCGTACGGCTGCTGCTGCGGCGGGTGGGGCTGGTGGGGCGCCTGCTCGAACGCGGGCTGCGCGGAGACCGGCTGGCGAACCTCGCCGGCGTGGTCGACCGGCTGCGCGCCATAGACGGTGCCGGGCGCGGGCGTGGCCGGGACGCTCTTGGTCTCACCGGTGGTGCTGGAGGTCGGCCAGCCCTGACCGTCGGGCCCGTAATGGCCGTAGTGCAGCGTGGAGGTCGGCGGCTGGACCGGCGGCGGGGCGGAGACCGGCGGGCTCATGGGGGCCAGCATGTCGGAATACGGACTGCGGACCTCGGCGCGCCCGCGCGGGCCGAGGGCGCCATTGACGCCGTTGACCGTCGCACGGCCGGCGATGGCGCCGGTGGCCGGCTCGCGCCAGGCCGAGACGATCGCCTCGAGGGCGTCATCGGACGTCGGCGAAGCCCCGTTGACGTGCCCTTCCGGGTATCCGTTCCGGCCCCGGTTCAGGCCCGGGTTCGCGCCAGGGTAGGCGCCAGCCGCGTCCGGGCTTCCGGCTTGCCCCGTTTCGTCCACCGCACGCTCCTCCGTCGCCCCTAGGTGAGGCTACCGTGTGGGTGGAAAGGGGGTAAGTTGCAATCTCGACCCAAATCCGGATGGTGAAGATGACCTCGGCGATGAGCGGGACGCAGGCGGCCGGACGGCCAGTGCGGCTACCCCGGTCGGCGCGCCGCAAGCAGTTGCTCGCCGCTGCGCAGCAGGTCTTCGTGGCGCAGGGCTACCACGCCGCGGCGATGGACGACATCGCGGAGCGCGCGGGCGTTTCCAAGCCGGTGCTCTACCAGCACTTCCCGGGCAAGCTCGAGCTCTACCTGGCCCTGCTCGACACGCACTGCGACGCGATGGTCTCCCGGGTGCGCTCGGCGATGGAGGCGACCACCGACAACAAGGACCGCGTGCGCGGGGCGATCCAGGCGTATTTCGACTTCATCGACCACGAGAGTGAAGCTTTCCGGCTCGTCTTCGAGTCCGACCTGCGCAACGACCCGGCCGTGCGCGAGCGCGTCGACCGCGTCGAGAGCGGTTGCATCGCGGCCATCACCGACACGATCATGGCCGACACCGGCGTCAGCCGCGCCCGCGCCGAGCTCCTGGCCTCCGGCCTGGTCGGCGCCGCTGAGATCGCGGCCCGGTTCTGGCTCGCCGGCGGTCGCCAGGTCGACAAGGCCGAGGCGGAGAGCCTGCTGACCACACTGTCGTGGCGCGGCATCGCGAGCTTCCCCCTGCAGGGCGAACACGCCTGATCGCGTTAATCTTCAACCACACTGGGTGTGCGGGCCTACCCACGGCCGCGCCCGATCAAGGAGGAAGACGTGGAGGTCAAGATCGGCGTGCAGTACGCGCCTCGGGAACTGGTGCTCGAGAGCAGCCAGTCGCCCATTGAGGTCGAGTCTGCGGTCACCGACGCGATCAACGGTGGCGATAAAGGTGTTCTGTCCCTGGTCGACGAGAAGGGCCGCCGGGTGATCGTGCCGGTCGGCAAGCTGGCCTACGTGGAGATCGCCGAGTCCTCCCCGCGACCGGTCGGGTTCTCCGCCGCGCGCTGAGGACGCTGCTACGAAGGGCCCCCGCCGGGGGCCCTTTTCAGTTGTTGAGGCCGACCGCGCCCATGCGGGCGGTGTGCGCCGTGGTGAGGCGCTTGAGCAGGGCCTGGAAGTCGGCGCCGTTGATCGCCAGCAGGGCGGCCAGCGAGGGGCGCTCGCCGGCCACGTGCATGGCCTGGGAGATGCCCTCGCCGACCAGGCGGCGCGCCCACATCGACAGGCGGTTGGCGACCTTCGGATCGATCGCGATCGCGGCGCGCAGCTCGTCGGCGGCGAAGTCGGCGTGCTCGGAGTCGTGCAGCACGTCCAGGATCAGGTCGCGATCGGGGGTGGCCAGCACGGCGGCGACCTCGCGCGTGAAGTCGTCGGCGATGCCGTCGCCGACGTACGCCTTGGTCAGGCCCTCCAGCCAGTCCTTGGGCTCGGTCTGCTCGTGGTAGTCGGACACGGCGCGCACGTAGGGGCGCATCGCCGCCTCGGGGTCGGCGCCAAGCTCGGCCAGGCGGTCGGCGAGGCGGCGGTAGTTGGTGATCTCGCGCGCCGCCATCTCGCTGAGCACGGCGCGGCGGCGCAGGTCGGGGGCCAGCCGGGCGTCGACGGCCATGCGGTCGAAGGCCACCAGCTCGCCGTATGCGAGCATGCCCAGCAGGTCGACGACCGCCTCGTGGGGCGACTCGACGCTGGACCGGGCGGCTGGGGTGACATCGGACACATCGGCACAGTACCCCGCCGTATCACCCTATGCCCTCACGCAGTGTCGTGCGCGAATCCGTCGCCTGGCCGGTACAATGACCGGGAATAGCCAACGGGCGGACCCTAGCCCAGGCAACCGGCGCTTGTAGCCCGCGACCACAGTCCACCGGTCGCGTGTGGCCCGCGCCCTACACAGATCGAGCGCACCCGGCAATTCAGGGGCGCTCCCGCGAGAGAGACACCCCGAGCAAAACATGACGATCGACAACACCGAGGCCGCCGAGACGGTGGCCCCCCGCGCACCCGTGCGCACCGACAGTCCCACCTTCGCCGACCTGGGCGCCCGGCCTGAGACCGTGGCCGCGCTCGAGGCGGTCGGCATCACCCGCGCCTTCGCGATCCAGGAATACGCCGTGCCGATCGCGCTGCGCGGCACCGACCTGATCGGCCAGGCGCCGACCGGCACCGGCAAGACCCTCGGGTTCGGCGTACCGCTGCTGGACCGCGTCACCTCACCCGGCGAGGGCGCCGACGGGCTGCCGCAGGCGCTCGTCGTCGTGCCGACCCGCGAGCTCGGCCTGCAGGTCGCCCGCGACATCGCCGCCGCCGGCAAGACCCGCGGCGTGCGGGTGCTTCCGCTGTACGGCGGCGTGGCGTACGAGCCGCAGGTCGAGGCGCTGCGCAACGGCGTCGAGATCGTGGTCGGCACACCCGGCCGGCTGCTGGACCTGGCCAAGGGCAAGCACCTGCGCCTGCACTCGGTGCGCGCGCTGGTGCTCGACGAGGCCGACCGGATGCTCGACCTCGGGTTCCTCGACGACGTCGAGCGCATCCTCACGCTGCTGCCCGAGGAACGGCAGACGATGCTGTTCTCGGCGACTATGCCCGACCCGATCGTGACGCTGGCGCGGCGGTTCCTGCGCCAGCCGATGACGATCCACGCACATCACGACGCCAACACGGGTCCGTCGCCGCTCACCAAGCAGTTCGTGTACCGCACGCATCCGCTCAACAAGCTCGAGATCGTGGCCCGGGTGCTCCAGGCGACCGATCGCGGGCTGACGATGATCTTCTGCCGTACCAAGCGGGCGGCCGACCGCGTCGCCGAGGATCTCGACTTCCGCGGGTTCGCCGCGGCGGCGGTCCACGGCGATCTCGGCCAGGGCGCCCGCGAACGGGCCCTGCGCGCCTTCCGGGCCGGCAAGATCGACGTGCTCGTCGCCACCGACGTGGCCGCCCGCGGCCTCGACGTCTCCGGCGTCACGCACGTGATCAACTACGACTGCCCGGAGGACCCGGACACGTACACCCACCGCATCGGCCGCACGGGCCGCGCCGGCGCGACCGGCGTCGCGGTGACGTTCGTGGACTGGGAGGACATGCCCCGCTGGCGGATCATCGACAAGACCCTGGGGATGGACCTGCCGGAGCCGCCGGAGACATACCACACGTCGCCGCACCTGCTCACCGACATCGGCATCCCGGAGGGCACGACGGGCTCGCTGCCGACGGCCGACCGCAAGCGGGCCGGGCTGTCGGCGGAGAAGCTCGAGGACGTCGAGGGCAAGCCGCGCGGGCGGGGACGCACGCGGGGCCGGGGTCGCTCGTCGTCGCCGTCGGCGGTCGCGACCGACACCGCCGAGGCGACCGAGCCGCGCCGCCAGCGCCGGCGTCGCCGCCGGGGCGAGGTCGACGCCGCCGAGCACGCCGAGTCGTCGGCGACGCTCACGGACTCCGGGCCGGCCGAGTCAGCCGGGCCTGCGAGGGGCGATGCGGATGCCGCCGGGGCGCACGTCGCGGTGGCCGGCGACGAGGGCGGGGCCGCGCGCACGCGGCGCCGTCGCCGCCGGGGCGGCCGTGGGCGTGGCGGTTCCGGCGAGGCGGCCGCGGTCGACGCCACTCCGGAGTCGTAGGGCGGTCACCGATCGCCCGGCTTCACCATCTGAAGAACATCTGCCGCTGTGGGGCGGGCCCGGCTCGGGTCCGCCCCACGCGCTGTTCCGCGTTCGCGAAGGTTCGCACTTTCGCCGCATAACCGAAATGTCGGATATGTCCGTCACGAAGGGGCGGACATATCCGCTTTGCTCTTGGCACGACGGACATGGCAGGGCCGGGGCGCCCTTGAGGCAGCCCCGGCCCGGTGTCTCGCGGGAGGAACGATCTACAAATGACGCGGACCCGAGTCCAAAAACATCGTCACGGTATGTCGACCGTGAACTCCGCGCGGTGGACCGTGCCGGACTTCTGGAACTCGAAGAACATGCGGTAGCGGCCGGGGCTGGGCGCGGACAGCCAGAACTTCACGGCGCCACCCGCGAGCCGGTCATCAGGGTGCACGTGCAGGTAGCCGAGGTCGCCGTCGCGGATGACGACCAGGTGACCGTACGCGCCCAGGTAGTGCTCCAGGTCGGTGACCGGCGCGCCGGACGCGAAGACGCGCAGCGATAGCGGCTGGGTGGCGTTGACCTGCGGTGTGCCCTCGAGGGTGACCGTGAACGTGTCCGCCTCCACGGTACGCGACGGCGGCGGCACCGCGAGCGGGGCGTAACTGCCCGCAACCGTGGCATCCACGGCGAGTGTCAGGGGCAGCTGCTGACCCGTCGGGTCGAAGGTGACGAAGTCGGTGTAGAGGCGCCAGATACCGGGCGTGGGCAGGGTCAGAGGGATGGACCAGGTGCCGTCGGCGGCCATCGTGGGGTGCAGGTGCTGGAAGCCGGACAGATCATGCTTTATGGCCATGAAGTGCATGAGCTTGTCGTGATTGGGGACGTACCGCGTGACCGGCTTGCCGTCCGGGCCGAGGATCTTGAACGCGAACTGCTGCTGAGCGTCGGGCGGGACGGTGAGCGGCTGGGCGGGCACCAGGGTGAAGCCGGCCGCGCTGAGCGAGAAGCCGCCCAGGTCGCCGATGGCCCCGCCGCCGTGGGAGTGGGACGGGATCGCGGTCGTCGCCGGGGCGGGCCGGCCGGCCGCGGAGTCCGTCGCGCGGGCGATGCCGAAGCCCAGCAGGAGGGCCGCGACCAGCCCGGCCGCCACCAGCGGACCCTTCAGCACCATGCGACCCACCCTAGTGAGGGACCTTAGGGCCACCGTCGATTGGCTTCTCAGGATGCCGACGACCCAATGAACGGGCACACTTCAGCAACCTTTGTCCAAATTGCGACGTTAGTGACGCGTGGGGTTTTGCCGCAAGAGCCTGCGCAGCGCGGGCCGGACAGCTTCGACTGCTCCGGGCTCACGATGGCCGCCTGGAAGACCGCGGGAGTCGTACTGCCGCACAACGCCGCCAGACAGAAACAGACGGTCCAGCCGATCACGCGGAGCGAGCTGCGCCCCGGCGACCTGGTCTTCTACTACAAGGACGTGAGTCACGTCGGCATCTACATCGGCGAGGGGCGCGTGATCGAGGCGCCCCGGGCGGGCGAACGTATCTCCATGCGACTCCTCGACTACGCTCCGATCTCCGGATACGGGCGCCCGCAGTACTCGTAGCCGTTTTTGTCAGACCCCGTTGCTAGCGTCGACCCCGTGCGACACGAAGCCTCGGAAGTTCTCAAGAAACTCGCCGGCCCCGCCGCCGAGCTGCGCGAAGACCAGTGGACGGCGATCGAAGCGCTGGTGGCCGGGCACCGCCGGGTGCTCTGCGTGCAGCGCACCGGGTGGGGTAAGTCGGCGGTGTACTTCGTGGCGACCGCCCTGCTACGGGCGCGCGGCGCCGGGCCGACGGTGATCGTGTCGCCGCTGCTCGCCCTGATGCGCAACCAGGTCGACGCGGCGGCCCGAGCCGGGATCACGGCGCGGACGATCAACTCCGCCAACCTCGAGGAGTGGGACGCGATCACCGCGGAGATCGCGGCCGGGTCGGTCGACGTGCTGCTGGTGAGCCCCGAGCGGCTCAACAACCCGGCATTCCGCGACGACGTGCTGCCCAAGCTCGCGGCCACGACGGGGCTGCTGGTCGTCGACGAGGCGCACTGCGTCTCCGACTGGGGGCACGACTTCCGGCCCGACTACCGGCGGCTGCGGACGCTGCTGCTCGACCTGGCGCCGGACACGCCCGTGCTGGCGACCACCGCCACGGCCAACTCGCGGGTCACCGCCGACGTGGCCGAGCAGCTCGGCGACGCGCTGGTGCTGCGCGGCTCGCTCGACCGCGAGTCGCTGCGGATGGGCTCGCTGACCCTGCCGTCGGCGTCGCACCGGCTCGCCTGGCTCGGCGAGCACCTCGGCGGCCTGCCCGGCTCCGGGATCATCTACACGCTGACCGTGGCGGGGGCGCACGAGACCGCGGCGTATCTGCGCGGCCAGGGGTACGAGGTGGCGGCGTATACGGGCAAGGACGAGACCGCCGACCGCCTCGGCGCCGAGGCCGACCTGCTGGACAACCGGATCAAGGCCCTCGTCGCCACCTCGGCGCTGGGCATGGGGTTCGACAAGCCCGACCTCGGATTCGTCGTGCACCTGGGCGCGCCCTCGTCGCCGATCGCGTACTACCAGCAGGTCGGTCGAGCCGGGCGGGCCGTCAAGAAGGCCGACGTGCTGCTGCTGCCGGGGAAGGAGGACGCCGACATCTGGCGGTATTTCGCCTCGCTGGCCTTCCCGCCCGAGCACCAGGTGCGCGCCGTCCTCGACGTGCTGGCCGAGTCCGGCCGGGCGCTGTCGACCATGGCGCTCGAGCCGCGGGTCGAGCTGCGCCACAGCCGGCTCGAGCTGATGCTCAAGGTGCTCGACGTCGACGGCGCGGTCCGGCGGGTCAAGGGCGGCTGGGAGTTCACGGGCGTGCCGTGGCGACACGACACCGAGCGTTACGCGCGCGTCGCCGCGGCCCGCGAGGAGGAGCAGCAGGCGATGCGCCGATACGCGGCGCTGACCACGTGCCGGATGGAGTTCCTGCGCGGCCAGCTCGACGACCCGGACGCGGCGCCGTGCGGGCGGTGCGACAGCTGCGCCGGATCCTGGTATGCGACGGAGGTGTCCCCCGAGGCGCTCGCCGCCGCCCGGGCACACCTCGGCCGCGCCGGCGTCGAGATCGCGCCGCGCAAGAAGTGGCCGACGGGGATGGCCGCGGTCGGGGTGGCGCTGACGGGCAACATCCCGGCCGGCGAGCAGTCGCTGCCGGGGCGCGCGATCGGCCGGCTCAGCGACCTCGGCTGGGGCGACCGGCTGCGCAACCTGCTGGCCGGCCCGGACGGCCCGGTCACCGACGAGGTCTTCAAGGGGGTCGTGGCCACCCTCGCCGAGTGGGCGAAGGGCGACGCCCGGTGGGAGCAGCGCCCGGCGGGCGTGGTGGTCATCGGGTCGCGGCACGCGCCGGGGCTGGTCGGGTCGCTGGGGGCGCGGATCGCCGAGGTGGGGCGGCTGCCGCTGCTGGGGACGGTGCCGCCCGGCGCCGCCACCGAGCTGGCGTCCCGGACAAACAGCGCGCAGCGCGTGCGGGCCCTGCACGGCGGGTTTTCGATCCCGCCTTCGCTGGCCGAAGCGGTGCGCGGCCTCGACGGGCCGGTGCTGCTGGTCGACGATCAGGTGGACAGCGGGTGGACCATGGCGCTGGTTGCCCGGGGGTTGCTGGCGGCGGGGGCCAAGGGGGTGCTGCCGTTCGCGTTGGCCGTGACTGGTTGACGGCGGCGTTGCCTTTGAAAACCGGGGGCCACCGTGCCCCCTCGCGTGATGACCGTTTGGGCTAGGGGCCGGGCCGTCGTGCGGCCCGGCGGGATGGCCGCCGAAGAGCGACCGCCCAATTGAGCCGTTGGCATCTCGAGCCAAGTCCGGGCGGCGCCGGCCGGGTGTGCGATCTGTGCCGGACGGCGTGCGCGGTTCGCCATGGTCCACCGTTGCCGTGCCGGCTATCCAGGATGGCCAAAACTGCCCCCTTCCATCCGACTTCGACCCCACCCCGCAGCCCTGGACTCGATCGCGGTCTTCTCCCGGACGGCGATCGAGCGCACGCCGCCCCGATCTACGACCGCACCCCGTCCGGCAAGACGTTCCGCCTGGCCGAGCTTCCTGACGGTGAACGAGTCCGGCCCGATCACCGAGATCCGCCGGGTGCACGACCTCGACGCCGTGCAGCGCCTGATGCCCGACCCGCTACTGGGGACTGTGTAAAAAATGGCTGTGATCGCAGCCATCTTTTACACGTGATCTTGCACCATCCCGGACGGCCGGCACGGCAACGGCGACTGCCCTCTCCCGTCCCGCTTCGACCCCACACCGCGGCCTATTTTCGACTCATGACGGAGTCAACATGTACAAGGAGCAGCACGTTCGCTCCGTGATCACGGAAGACCCCGCGCACCGCGGCCGCCGGGCCTAGCTCGGGGCTGCCGTGTGCCCATGGCAAGGCGGCCGCCGGGGTTGAGGCCGCGGGTCCGGGTCGGCTTCGGGCGGTGGTGGGAGCGGTCAGTCGACTAGGCGCATGGCCACTGTCGGGGCGTCCAGCAGGACCGAGGCGGGCTCCGAGCCGACGACCGTCTGCAGGCGGTGGTCGCCGATGACCAGTTCTACGCCGGTGTACAGCTCGATCGAGTCCCAGCCGTTCAGCTGGTACGACTTGCGGTAGAGGCGCTCGGTCTCCTCCTTGATGTCGGGGGTCGAGCGCTTCCAGATCAGGGTGCCGTGGTCGCTGGTGTCGGTCACCACCAGGTGGCCCTGCTCGATCGAGAGCTTGACGTGCTCCTTCGCGATCCAGGCGGCGGCGGCCTCGTGCAGCCAGGCGGCCACCGAGATGTCGTCCGGGTCGGACGGCTCGCGGCCTACCACAACCGGGCGGTCGGCGCTGACGACGAAGCGGCGGCGGGCCAGGTCCTCGACGACGATCGCGACGGCGAACGCGGCCGGGCGCGGGCCGATGTCCTTGACGGCCTCGCCGTGGCGCGGGCAGGCGGGCACGCCGGCGCGCATGCGGGGCACGGGCTGGCCGATGCGCCGGAACTGGCCGAACGCCGGGCAGTCGGGCTCCTTGCACCGCCACTGCCGTGCCATCAGGGACGCGCCGACGCCGCTGGGGTCCGCGCGGGTGAAGCGGCGGCGCACCACGCGGGTGCGGCCGAACCGTTGAACGCCGCGGGCCGTGAACGACTGCAGACCGTCGGGACGGCCGCCCTTGGCAGGCTCCGCAGGAGCCTTGGAAGCCTTGCCGCCCTTCGGGTTTGCGGATGCCTCGTCGCCGGGGCCGGCGTCCTGCGCGGGCTTGGTATCGGTGGCCGGGTCGGCGGCGTCGGCGGAGCCCGCGGTGTCGGCCTGGTCGGTCGCGCCGGCAGCGTCCGATGCGTCGGCGGGGTCCGTCGCGCCGGCAGAGTCCCTGGCAGAGTCCGTGGTGTCAGCCGAGTCCGTGGAGGCGGGCGCGGGCTCGGCCATCGGCTTCTCCGTCGCTGGGTCGTCCGGGTCGGGCGGGACGATCGGCAGGGTCGCCTTGCCGACGACGACCAGGCGCTCCTTGCCGTCCTTGGGCGGGGCCGGCTCGCCGCCGGGGGTGAGCACGGCGCCGCCGGCGCGCGGGGTCAGCCGGAGCAACCGTTCGGGGCTGTCGGCGAGCCAGGGGAAACGGGCCGCGTACTGCGGCACGTCGCGCACCACGATCAGCGGCAGGCCGGTGAAGTCGGCGATCTCGGCCGGGCGGTCGGCGACGACCGGCGTGACCTCGATCAGCCCGTCGTCGGCCCAGCGGCCCAGGACCATGCGCTCCTTCGACGTCAGCGCCGCCTCGGAGAGCACCTCGCGGCCGGCGACCGGATAGAGCATCGCGCCCGCGTCGATGAGGTAGCGGCTCAGCGCGTCGACGACCATGCCGAGGCGCAGCAGGTTGATGGGGCGGCCGCCGTCGAGCGCCATGAACCGGGCGACCTCGGCCAGGTCAACCACGGCCTGCGCCAATGTGACGTCCGTGGTCAGCCGCTGCTCGATCGTGTCCATGACCCGGCTGATCTCGAACCGCACGGCGCCTCCCTACCTTCGACCCCAACACCCTAAAGCGAGCGACCCGGAAATCGATCGGACGCCACGAGGATCAGACTTGTGTACCAGTCAGGAAGGTTGCACGCCATAACCTACAAAACGACGATCAACTTACGAAAGGGTCAGTGCTGCTCCTTCTTGTCCCTCTTCTTGTCCTTCTTGGACCCGTGGTCGTTGTGCGTCGCGACCGGGGCGGTGGTGGTCGGGGCCGGCGCCGCGGCGGGGGCGAGCAGCACCGAGCGGCACCCCGCGCCGTTGAGCGCGAAGTCGGTCGGGAGCGCGGTGGACTCGCGGTAGGCGCCGGTGATCGCGAAGTTCGCGCCACGGGACAGGTCGGCGGCGAGGTCGCGTCCGCCCAGCAGCACGGTTTCGCCGTCCTGGTGCCAGCTCGCGCCGTCGACCGCACCGATCGCCTGGCCGTCGGGAACGCGGAAGGTCAGGCTCCACCCGCCGTCGCCGCCCGACGCGGTGAGCCGCAGGTCGGCGGTGAAGGCGCCGTCGCGATCGCTGCGGACCGAGTACCGCACGGCGCAGTCCACCGCGGCGGGCGCCGGGGTGGCGGCCGCGGCCATCCACTCCGGCTTCGGGCCGCCGGCCGAACACATCGCGAGCCCGCTCACCGCCGCCGCGGCCACGACGCCGGCGGTCGCCAGCCTGCTGCGGGCGATGCGGGGCAGCGGCACCGTCGGCCGCGGGGCGGCGGGTGCCGCGCGCGGGGCGGGGATCCGCGCGGGCGGGGCCGCACCGGCGAGGATGCCCTGCATCTCGGCGGCGGACGGCCGGTGCTCGGGCGCCTTGGCCAGGCAGCGGGCGATCGCCCTCGCGACGGGCTCCGGGACCAGGCCCGGCGGCAGGGGCTCGGGCCGGGCGTGCCGGTGCGCCGCGATCACGCCGATGGTGGTCGTCTGCGCGGGCCACGGGAAGCGGCCGGTAAGGGCGCGGTACAGCAGCAGGCCGAGCGCGTAGACGTCGGTGGCCGCGGTGGTGGGCAGGCCGCGCAGCCGCTCCGGGGCCAGGTACGCGGGCGTGCCGAGGATCTCGTCCTGCCTGTCGCTGTGATCGCCGGCGATGGCGGAGATGCCGAAGTCGACGAGCTTGGCGCCGCCGTCGGTGAGCATCACGTTGGCCGGCTTGACATCACGGTGCACCAGGCCGCGCGCGTGGACCGCGGCCAGCGCGTCGGCGAGGTGGGCGCCGACGCGCAGCATCTGGGCGGGCGGGAGCGGGCCCGCCTGCTCCAGCGAGCGGCCGGTGACGAGCTCCATGACCACGTACGGCGCGCCGTCGGGGCCGTGGCCGAAGTCGTACACCTGCGCGATGTGCGGATGGCTCAGCACCGCGGCGACGCGCGCCTCCGCCTGGATGCGCCGCCGCGAAAGCGGGTCCGCGAGCAGCTTCGGGGCCAGCAGCTTGACCGCGACCGGGCGCTCGAGTACCTCGTCGAAGGCGCGCCAGACCACGGACATGCCGCCGGTGCCGAGGGGTTCGATCAGCCGGTACCGGTCCACGCCATGGTTTTGCCCAGATTCACGTCGGCCACACCACCTTCTCCGGCCCGGCGCGCGCCGAGGGTTTCGAGCAGGGCCAGGACGGGCTCGATCTTCTCGTAGAGCAGCAGCACGACGTCGCCGGGGCGGGCCAGGGCCAGCGCCGCGGGGATCGCCTCGTCGACGGTGCGCACCTCGGTGCACGCGGCGTCCGGGGCGACCCGCCGCAGCTCGTCGCGCACGATGCCGGGGACCTCGCCGAGGGCCCGGCCGCGGCGGTCGGCGTCCTCGTAGAGCACCACTCGGCCGAACCGCGCCCCGACCACGGCAGCCGACTCGCGCAGCAGGTCGTCACGCCGGTCGCCGGGCAGCGTGATCGCGGCGACCGCCCGCTCGCAGCCCCAGACCCGGTCGACGAGGTCGCTAACGGCGGCGATGGCGGCCGGGTTGTGCGCGTAGTCGACGAGCACGTGCACGTCGCCGCAGCGCAGCAGCGTGCCCCGGCCCGGGTTGTCGGCGGGGTCGTCGCCGAAGGTGCGGAGCCGCTCGGCGACCCGGGCGGTGGTCACGCCGAGCACGCGGGCCGCGGCGGCCGCGGCGAGCGCGTTGGCGACCAGGTGCCGGGCCGCGCCGCCGAAGCCGCCGCCGAGCTCGTGCGCGGCCAGCAGCGGCACCCACCGCCGCCCGGCGAGCTCGACCAGCCAGCCGTCGGCGAGCAGGTACGCGCGGCCGCCGGAGTCCCAGTGCCGCCGGACGAGCGGGTTGCGCGGGTCAAGGGCGAACCAGATGATCTCGCGCCCGGCGAACTCGAGCTCGCGGCTGCGCGGGTCGTCGGCGTTGAGCACGACCGCGCCGCCCTCCCGGACCCGCTCGGCGACGACGGACTTGAGGTCGACGAGGTCCTCCATGCTCTCGATGCCGTCCTGGCCCAGATGGTCGCTGGCGAGGTTGGTGATGACGCCGACGTCGCTCCAGTCGTACCCCAGCCCCTGGCGCACCAGGCCGCCGCGCGCGGTCTCCAGCACGGCCGCGTCGACGGTCGGGTCGCCGAGCACGACCCGGGCAGAGCGCGGGCCGGTGGCGTCGGCGCGCTGGACGGTCCGGCCGCCGACCATCACGCCGTCGGTCGTGGTCACGCCGACCCGCAGACCGGCGCCGGCGAGCAGGTGCGCGGTCAGCCGGGCCACGGTCGTCTTGCCGTTGGTGCCGGTGATCGCGACGATCGGGATGCGCGACGGGGTGCCCGCCGGGTAGAGCGCGTCGACGATCGTGGCGCCGACGTCGTGCTGCTCCAGGTGCATGCGCAGGCCGGGCGCGGCGTTGACCTCGATCACGGCGCCGCGGTCCAGCGGCAGCTCCTCGCCGATGTCGGGCAGGCGCAGGTCGATGCCGGCGATGTCCAGGCCGACCAGGCCGGAGACGCGGCGGCACAGGTCGGCCACCGACGGGTGGACCCGGCGGGTGACGTCGACGCTGGTGCCGCCGGTGGAGAGGTTCGCGTTATCGCGCAGCCACACCGTGTGGCCGTGCTCGGGCACGTCGTGCATGCTCAGGCCCTGCCGGCTCAGCAGCGTCCGGGCGACCTCGTCGACCGCCAGCCGGGTCAGCGCCCGGGCGTGGCCGACGCCGCGGCGGGGGTCCTCGTTGGCCCGCTCGACCAGGCCGGCGATGTCGGTGCCGCCGTCGCCGACCACGTGCGCGGCGACCCGCTCGGCCGCGGCGACGATCTCGCCGCCGACGGTGAGCACCCGGTAGTCGCGGCCGCCGACCTGGCGCTCGACGACCGCTTCGCCGCCGTCCGCGGTCGCGGCCAGGTAGGCGGCGCGCACCGCGTCGGCGGTGTCGAGGCCGAGGTACACGTGCTGCCCCTGCCGCCCGCCGCGGGGCTTGACCACGACCGGCGGGCCGAGCTCGGCGAAGAGCTGCAGCGCGGCCTCAATCATCGGGGCGGCGCCGCCGTGCGCCACGGGGATGCCGGCCTCGTCGAGCAGGCGGCGGGTGAGCTCCTTGTCGCCGGCGATGTCGACGCCGATCGCCGACGTCTGGTCGCTCAGCGCGGCCCAGACGAGCCTTCGGTGCCGGCCGTACCCGAGCCGCAGCAGGCTGAGGTCGCCGACGCGCTCGACCGGGATGCCCCGCTCGCGGGCCGCCCGCGCGATCGCCTCGGTGCTCGGGCCCGGCTTCTCCCGCTCGTACCGGCGCTGGAGCTCCTCCAGGTCGAGCGCCGGCGGCGGCTCGGCGCGCGTGAGGGGTACGACTATATTTATCGCTGTTTCTAATAATTTTTCGGACATTTCGGATTCGTGCGGCTCGTCCGCTGGACACTCCATGATGACGTCGAACGCCGACGGGTCCTGCGTGCCGACCGTCCGGCCGAAGCTCACCTCGCGGCCGATGCGGTTGGACAGCTCGATCGCCACGTGCTCGGCGGTGTGGCCGAAGTACGTGCCGCCGTAGAGCCGCTTGACGAACCCGCCCGGCGCGCCCGCCGCGCAGTGATGGTCGGCCAGGCCGGGCAGCAGATCCAGCAGCCGCTCCGGAAAGCCCGGAAAATCGCAGGTCTCGCGGCCGGTGAACCCGTCGAGCAGGACCCTGGTGACCTGGACGGGGCGGGCGAGGTACCGATTGGGCCCCCGCAACCGCCGGCTGCTCTCAATGCGCATGATCCTCTTCCGCTCTCCTCATCGGCGCCCGCTCGGTCAGGTTGAACCGGTGTCCGGCCGGCAGGACGTGCAGTTGGACGCCCCACAGGGCGATCGGCCCCTCAGCCTCGGCCGGGGGGCAGCTGATGTCGCGCGCCTGGCCGGCGTCGATCACGGTGACGGTGCCGTGCCCGAGGACCTCGAACACGTCGCCGTCGACGAGGATGGCGGTGTTCTCGTCGATGCCGAGCCCGAGCTCGTGCGGGAACATCGCGATCGCGCTGAGCAGCCGGTTGAGCCGCCCGCGCTGGGCGAAGTGCATGTCGATGAGCACACCGGGCAGGAACTCCATGCCGGGCCCGGTGCGCACGCTGGACGTGCTCACCGAGGCGACGCTCCCGCCAAGGATCATGGTGCTCGACATCATCGTGGCGCCCGCGCTGGTTCCGGCCAGGATCATCCCGTCGGCCAGCCGCGCGTGCAGCGCGGAGTCCACCTTCGAGCCGCCGACGACGGTCGTGATGCGCAGCTGGTCGCCGCCGGTGAAGAACACGCCGGTGGCCCGCTCGATGGCGGCCACGGCGAGATCGCCGTTGGCGTCCTCCCGCGACTCCAGGCGCAGCGGCGTGACCCGCTCGGCGCCGAGCCGGTGGAAGACCTCGGCGTACTCCTTCTCGCGCTCGGCCGGGCTCTCGCTCGCCGTGGCGATCACCACGAGCTGCGCATCGCCCCTGCCCGCGAGCAGCACAAAGCGCTCGAGGATCTCGTCGTCGCCCGCGTCATGGCTCTCGGCACCGCCGATGACGAGCAGCTTTCCCGGCATCCCACCTCCACAACCCCTTCATCTTGCAAACCGGGGCCCGCCGCCGCCTCGCGTTTGCCGGGATTGCCCTGTAGCGGGGCGCGGGACACTCATGCCACGAATGTCCCGCGCCCGTCCGGCGCTGATGATCAGGAAGCGGCGGTGAAGGTGTAGGAGCCGGCCGGCAGGTAGTACGTCGCCGAGCCGGCCGGGACCGCCTGGGCCGGGGCGGCGACCGACGCCGGGTTCGACGTCGGCACCCGGACCGTCGCCGAGGCGCCGGCCGGGACCGTCACCCGCAGGGTCAGCGTCCCGCCGGAGATCGACCAGTCGCTGACCGCGTTGCCGTACGGCGTCTCGTACGCCGACTTCGCCGACGTCAGGCCGCCGCCCGGCCGCGGGGCGACGAGCAGCGCCGAGTAGCCGGGCGCCGCCGGGCCCAGGCCGCCGACCTGCCGGTACAGGAAGTCGCCGACCGAGCCCAGGCCGTAGTGGTTGAAGGAGTTCATCCCGGGGTCGTTGAACGAGCCGTCGGTACGGATGCCGTCCCAGCGCTCCCAGATGGTGGTGGCGCCCTTGCCGATCATGTAACCCCAGCCGGGGAAGCCGGGCTGCATGAGGATCTGGTACGCCGTGTCCGCGTGCGCGTTGTCGGCGAGGACCGGCAGCAGGTTCTCCACGCCGAGGAACCCGACGGAGAGGTGCCCGCCGGTCGCGGCGACCTTCGCGGCGAGCCGGTCCGCCGAGGCCTGCACCCGGTTGGCGGGCAGCAGGCCGAACGCGAGCGCCAGCACGTACCCGGTCTGCGTGTTGCCGCTGACCGTGCCGTCGACGGCCACGAACCGGTTCGTGAACGCCGCCGCCACCTGGTCGGCGAGCTGGCCGTAGGAGGTCGCCTCGGCGGTGCGGCCGGTCGCCGCCGCCATCCGGGACACCAGCCGCGCCGACCACGCGAAGAAGGCGGTCGAGATGACGTCCTGGGCGGTGTTGTCGTTGACGTTGAGCCAGTCGCCGTACGTCGGCTGGTTGCGGATGAGATCGGCGCCCGACGTGCTGCGCAGGTAGTCGACCCACTTCGCCATCGCCGCGAAGTGCTCGTCGACGACGCGGACGTCGCTGTAGCGCTGCCACAGGGTGTACGGCACGATCACGCCCGCGTCGCCCCACCCGGCGGTGCCGGCGCCGCAGCACACGCCCGGGGCGACGTCGGTGAACGCCCCGTCGGAGCGCTGGGCGTCGACGAGGTCGTCGGCGAACTTGTCGAGGAAGGCGTGCACGTCGACGTTGAAGGTGGAGGTACCGCTGAAGATCGCGATGTCGCCGGTCCACCCGAGCCGCTCGTCGCGCTGCGGGCAGTCGGTCGGGATCGAGAGCATGTTGCTGCGCTCACCCCAGAGGATGTTGTGCTCCAGCTGGTTGAGCATCGCGTTGGACGTGGTGAACGTGCCCAGCTGCGCGCCGCTCGTCCACACCGCGCGGCCGGTGATCGTGTCCGCGGTCGGCGTGAAGCCGGACGGGGCGCCGGTGAGCTCGACGTAGCGGTACCCGTGCACGGTGAACCGCGGCTCGTACGTCTCGGTGCCGGTCCCGGCGAACGTGTACCGGTCGGTGGCCTGGGCGTTACGCAGGTTGGCCGTGTAGATCGTGCCGTTCGGATTGAGCACCTCGGCGTGGCGCAGCTGGACCGTGGTGCCGGCCGGGGCGGCCATCGTCAGCCGGTTCGAGCCGGCGAAGTTCTGGCCCAGGTCGAACACCCACACGCCGGGCTGTGGCTGGGTGACCGCCACCGGCCGGAACTCCTGCTGCACGGTGACGCCGCCGTCGACCTGCGCCACCAGGCTGGGCTTGGCGCCGCTCTTCACGGCCACCGCCGGCCATGCGCCGTCGTTGAACCCGGGGCCGTCCCACCCGGCGATGCTCATCCTGGCGTCGTAGGTCTCGCCGTTGTACAGGTCGTCGGCGCGGATCGGGCCGGTCGTGACCTTCCAGCTGCTGTCCGTGCGCACCGTCTGGGTGGTGCCGTCGGTGAACGCGATGACCAGCTGGGCGGAGTACCACGGCTGCGTGCCGTAGCGCTGGCTGCCGGCGAAGCCCAGGCTCCCGGAGTACCACCCGTTGCCCAGCCATGCGCCGAGGGCGTTGTCTCCCTGACGGATCTGCCCGGTGACGTCGTACTCCTTGTACTGCAGCCGCTTGGTGTAGTCGGTCCAGCCCGGCGCGAGCACGTCGGTGCCGACCTTGGCGCCGTTGAGCCGGGTCTCGTGCAGGCCGAGCGCGGTGGTCAGCAGCCGCGCCGAGCCGATCGGCTTGCTCACCGTGAAGCCCTTGCGCACCAGCGGGGCGGCCTTGGCGACGACGACGTTGGAGGCCCACGGCCCGCTGCCGTACGTCGCGACCGCCTTCGCCGCGGGCCACGCCGAGTCGTTGAAGCCCGGCTGGTTCCAGCCCGACGGCGCGCTGGTGAACGACTTCCAGGCCGCGTCGGTGGTGATCGTCGGGCTGCCGCTCACGGTCAGCTTCGCGATCATGCCGGCCGGCGACTGGGTGGTGTTCTCGGTGGAGATGGCGATGGTGTTGGTACCGGCGGTGAGCCGGCTCGTCAGGTCGAGCGCCGCGGCCTGTTGCCACGACTGGTAGACCCGCGGCGAGGAGCTGACCTGTACGCCGTTGACCCACACGTCGGCGGTGTCGTCGCCGGTGACGACCAGGGTGGCGCTCGACGGGGCGCCCGGCAGGGTGAAGGTGCGCCGGAAGTAGCGCGTCGACGGGGGCACGCCGGCGGCGGGGTCGCCCTCGGGATACCAGATCCAGGTGGCCCCGGACAGGTCGGCGTTCACCGCCGGCTGCCCGATGAAGTCCGCGGTCCACTCGGTCGCCGGGGCGCGCAGCGCGGTCTCGAAGGTCCGGGTCGCGCCCCACCCGCTCGCGCGGCCCTGGGTGTCCCAGACGCGCACGCGCCAGTAGTACCGCTTCATGCTGCTCAGCGCGGGCCCGCCATAGACGACGTCGACCTGGTTGCCGGACGGCACCCGCCCGCTGTCCCAGACGTCGGCGGTGTTGCCGCTCGTGGTGGAGACCTGGATCTGGTACGCCGCCTGCCGCTGCTGCGCGGCGGTCGAGCTCAGCTTCCACCCGAACCGCGGCTGCGCGGCGTCGACCCCGAGCGGGTCGACCCAGTGCTCGACGGTTCCGCTCGCGACGCTCAGCGGCGAGGCCACGGCGGGGTCGGGCAGGACCACGGAGGTGTTCCACGGCGAGGACCCGTAGAGCCCGAGATCCTGCGCCGCGGGCCACCCGCCGTCGCCGAACCCGGCCTGCTCCCACCCGGCCGGCGCGTTCTGCCCGGCCTTCCAGGTGCCGTCGGTGACGAGATCAGTGGTGCCCCCGGCGGTGACGACGCGAACGTGCCCGATGACGCCGGCCGGCCCCACGGTGGTGTTCTTCACCGCCAGAGCAATGGTGTTGGTACCGCCGGTGAGCGCGCTCTGCAGATCGACGTAGAGCGCGTTCTTCCACGCATCGACGACCCGCGACGACCCAGCGAGCGGCTTGCCGTTGAGCCAGACGTCGACGGTGTCGTCCCCGGTGACGACGAGCTGCGCGTCGCTGACGCCCCCGGCGGCGACGCTGAAGGTCTTGCGGAAGTACCGGTACTCGGCCGGCGCGCTGGTGCGCGGATCCCCTTCGGGGTACCAGATCCAGTGCGCCCCCGACAGGCTGACCGGCGTCGCCGCCACCGCGGGCGCCGGCGGCGCGACGAGAACGGTAGCGGCGAGCGCGAGCAGCGCGATGGCGGCCGCGCGACTTCGTTTCTGCAGGGGCATGGCGGGCTCCCTTGGTTTGTGTCGAGGTGTATGAAACGTTTCATTAAAACGTTTCATACACCCGTGGTGCGCTTACTGTAATGAGACAGGCGTCAATTCGCAACGCCCTCGCCCGCAGGCCGCGGTGCGCGGGGTGGTCGGTCAGTCGGTCTCCGGGCGTTGGCGGGGGTCGGGCTCCGGGAGCCGTAGGACCCGCGTCCGGTCCTGGTCCGGTGAGTGGTTCGGTTGCTCGGCGCGGGCGTCGGTCATTGCCGCGGACAGGGCCGCGTTGATCCGCGAGCCGCCGCGCTTGAAGCCCAACTGGCGGCGGGCCTCGTCCAGGACCTGCTCCTCGGTGCGCAGCAGGGTGTCGGACTCGATCCAGCGGATCAGGTCGACCAGGAGCTCGTGCGGGTACTCACCGATCGGGCGGCCGGGGGTCAGGGCCGGGCGGGGCAGGGGGCGGCCGTCGTCGTCCCCGGCCGGGTCGGGGGTCGGGGGTTGCCGGTCGAGCACGACCGTGGGCTCGTCGGTGCGGCGCGCCTCGACCGCGGCCACCGCCTCGTCGTACGCGGCGCGGGCGCGGGCGGTCTCGGCGACCGGGTCGGCGAACCAGTCCGTCGACCAGATCCGGTGGAAGCGCCAGCCCAGGCGTTCGAGCTGCTCCTGGCGCAGGCGGTCGCGGTCGCGGGCGGTGCTTGCCGAATGATAGGAGGCCCCGTCGGTCTCGATGGCCAGGACCATCTCGTCGGGGGTGGTCGGGTGGGCGCAGGCGAAGTCGATGCAGTACCCGGCCACGCCGAACTGCGGGGTTACGGAGATGCCGGCGGCGGCCAGGCGGTCGCGGACGTCCTGCTCGAAGGGGTTCAGGGGCGGGCGGGCGGTGGTGGTCGCGGCCAGGGAGGTGCCGCCCGACTCCGCGTACTCGAGGTAGGAGCGCAGCAGGCGCACGCCGTCGCTGGTGCTGCGGGACGGGTCCATGTCGGTGGCGGTGAACGAGCTGACCAGGGTCATGCGGCGGCGGGCCCGGGTGACGGCGACGTTCAGGCGGCGCTCGCCTCCGGGCAGTAGGAGGGGGCCGAAGCGGTACAGCAGGCGGCCGGCCGAGTTCTTGCCGTACCCGATGGAGAGGATGATCGCGTCGCGCTCGTCGCCCTGGACGCGCTCGAGGTTCTTGACGAAGAACGGCTCGGGCGCGGTCTCGGCGAAGAACGGGTGCAGCTCGCGGCGGGCGGCCAACGCCCTGCGCAGGGCGAGGTCGATGCGCTCGGCGTGGGTGATGCCCATCGTGATGACGCCGAGCGACTCGTTGGGGCGGACCTGCGCGTGCTGGAGGATGAGCTCCACGACGCGCTGGACCTCGGCGGTGACCGAGTCGGTCGCCTCCTCCCCCACGGCGTCGCCCGCCGCGAAGGGCACGTGGACGTGCTGCACGGTGCCGGAGCCGGCCACGCCGGGGAAGGTGACCAGCGAGCCGTCGTAGATGTGGGCGTTGGAGAAGCCGATCAGGCGGTCGTCCTGGCTGCGGTAGTGCCAGCGCAGCAGGTAGCCGGGCAGCAGCGCGGTCAGCACGTCGAGGATCGACTCGTACCCCGAGGTCAGCGACAGGTCGATCGAGCCGTCGGGGTTGACGCCGAGCGGGTCGGCGGCGGTGCCCTCCTCGGCCGCGGTGAAGAACGACGTCGGGGGCAGCTGGTGCTCGTCGCCGGCGACGACGATCTGGCGGCCGCGCAGCAGGGCCGGCACGGCGTCGGCCGGGGTGACCTGGCTCGCCTCGTCGAAGACGACCACGTCGAAGAGGTCGGCCTGTGCGGGCAGCAGCTGCGAGACGACCAGCGGGCTCATCGCCCAGCAGGGGCGCAGGGCGGTGAGTATGTGCGGCGCGGTGGCGAACAGCTGGCGGATCGGCAGGTGCCGGCGCTTGAGGTTGGCCTGGTGCTCGACCAGGCGGCTCTCGTCCGGGTACTCGTCGCGGACGCGCGTGATGTGCTCGGCCACGGCGCGCAGCACCCGGGTCGCGGTGGCGTCGATGTGGCGGTGGTCGGCGTCGCGGTACTCGGCGACGGTGCGGGTGTGTAGCGGGCCGTCGAAGGCGCCCACGCGCGGGTCGGTGAAGTTGAGGTGCTGCACGATCGAGGCGTTCCAGCAGGCGTCGAAGACGGCGGCGGCCAGGTCGGCGTCGGGGCGCCGGGCGACCAGGTCGGCGACGAGCTGGTCGAGGCCGAGGGCGTCGAAGGCGTTGCCGAGCTCGTTGAGGCGCGGCATCCGGCGCAGGGTGCGCTCGTCCGCGGCGAGGGCGGCGACGACCCGGCCGAGCCGGTCGAGGTCCATGGTGGCCATCGGGATGTGGCGGCAGTACCGCTGAAGCCCCTGCACCTGCGCGTCCAGCTGGTCGAACGCGGCGCGGGCGCGCGGCAGCTCGGCGGGCAGGCGCGGGGTGCCGCCGTCAACGGCCAGCCGGGCCCACTGCTCGCGCTGGGCGAGCGCCGCCGACAGGCCCTCGAAGAGCTGCTGCCGGCCGGGGGTGCCCGGGCCGCGCCACAGCTGGGCGGCCTGCTTGCGCATGCGGCGGCGGGTCAGCCAGCCGGCGTCGGTGCCGGGCTGCCCGGCGTGCGCGCGGCGCCAGTCCCTGCCGGCGGCGGAGGCGATGTGCATGGGCAGGTCGGCCCGGTAGTCGATACGGAACACCTCCTCGCGGAACCGGGCAAGGGTCGCGGCGACCCCGTCGAGGAGGGCGAAGAGGGCGCGCCAGCCGGCGAGGTCGGCCGGGGCCCGCAGGCCGGTGTGGTCGGCCACGTATCGCAGGGCCGGCCGCGCGTCGGCGAGCGTGCGCCGAGCGAGGCGCTCGGCGAGGTCGAAGGCGGCCTCGGCGTCGGCCGGGGTGGCGACATCGGCGCCGATCCAGCCGGACTCCTGCTCGGTCGCGGTGAACCCGCCGAGCGTCGCGTAGTCGCGCAGCTGCTCGCGGACCCGGCGGGCGGTCGCGGCGTCGAGGACGGCGAGCGCCGGGCCGCGCAGCCGCACCGCGGTCATCGGCCACACCACACCGTTCAGCCGGATCAGCTCCGCCTGGGCCTGGTACGCCGAGATCCCCCACGGCTCGCGCGGCTGGTGCATGGCGTCGTCGTGGTCGTTGAGCGTGGCCCGGCGCGCGGCGAGCGTCTCGTGCAGCACGCCGAGATCGGGCTGGGCGATGCGGGCCGCCGAGTCGAACGCGGCTTTGAGGTCGGCGGCGACCTTGCGCCGCGAGGTGGTGCCGTCGTGCACGTCCATCACCAGGTTGCCCAGCCCCCGGCGGGCGAGCCGGTCGGTGACGGCGGTGATCGCGGCGCGCTTCTCGGCCACGAACAGCACCCGCTTGCCCCGTGCGACCAGCGACGCGATCAGGTTGGCGATGGTCTGGCTCTTGCCGGTGCCGGGCGGGCCCTTGATGACGCTGTGCTGGCCGGCGAGGACCGCGTTGATCGCGTAGTTCTGCGAGGAGTCGGCGTCGAGGACCAGGAACTCGTCCTCCGGCAGGATCCAGTCGGGCTCGCGCAGCGCGATGCCGGCCGCCGGGCGCAGCGCCGCCTGGGCGTCGCGGTCGCCGGCGATCGCGGCGATGACGTCGTGCTCGACCAGGGCCCGGGCGGCCACCCGCAGGTCGGTGACCATCGGCAGCTTGGCGTAGGAGAACGTGCCGAGCACGAAGCGGGGGCTGACCGCGAAGTCGCGGACCCGCCCGCTCGCCTCCTTGACGAGCCGCTCGTACAGCGGCTGCGGATCGAAGCCGGCGGTGTAGCTGACCAGCTCCTCGAGCTCGTCGGCGTCGACCCGCACGCCGAAGTCCTCCTCGAGCAGCTGCAGCAGCGTCGGGTTGAGCTCCAGGTCGCCCTGCAGGGTGAGATCGAAGTCGTCCTCGGCCGCGCCCCGGGCCCGCAACAGGGCCGAGCGCAGCAGCACCGGCGCGGCCGGCACGGCCCCGCCGCCGGGCGGCTGGGCCCAGGTGGCGCTGCCGATGGCGGCGAAGCAGGTCTCGATGCCGCGCTCCTCGGTGAGCTCGCGCGCCTTGTTGCGGATGGTGCGGGCCCGCTTGATCGCGGCCGCGTGCGCCTCGGGATCGGCGAAGAGGTGGCCGAGGGGCAGGGTGCGGCCGCCGAGCAGGGCTTCGAGCGAGACCGGGTCGGCGGCGCTCAGGTCCAGCGTGCCGGCCCGCAGGTCGCGGTAGTACAGCAGCGTGTTGCGCCCGCCGAGATCGATCAGCTGGGACCGCCACCGGCGGGAAGCCTCCTGGACCAGCGCGCCGCGCCGGTCGACAAGGTCCTCCACGGTTGCGAGCGTAGCGGCCCCGCGCAGCCACCCGCAGCAGCCAGCCAGTACCGATAGACCGATGCCTTCGGCGCTACAGCGCCATTCCCCGCCGGTCCGGGTGACGGCCGAGCCACGCGGCGTAGCGCTCGTTGCGGCGCGCCGCGTCGGCGTAGGACTCGATCGCGTACGCCCACACCTGCCCGGCCAGGTCCGCCGCGGGGCCGTCGGGCAGCCAGCCGAGCATGTGCCGCCAGTGCAGCGGCGCCCCGGCGATCGGCACCGTGGTCAGGCCGGCCATCGGCCGCAGCGTGGCCTGGCACAGCCCCACCGCGTCGCCGGACTCGATGAGGTCGATGGCGCCGCGCACCTCGGTCTCGAAGAGCACCTTCGGCGTGAAGCCCGCCTTCGCGCAGGCCGCGGCGTGGCAGGCGGAGAAGCACCCGTCCCCCGGCGCGGCCACCCACTGCGCCTCGGCGAGCTCGGCCAGGTCCACCTCGTCGCGGCCGGCGAGCTCGTGCCCCTCCGGCAGCAGCAGGAAGACGGGGTCGGCGGCGACCGCGCGCCAGGCCAGCCCGGTGTCGGTGGCCGGCGGGGCGTCGCCGCACGCGCCGACCAGCACGAAGTCGAGCCGGCCGGTCAGCACGAGGTCGCCGAGCTCCGCGGCCGACCAGGACGCGTAGGTGCTGACCTGCGCGGCCGGGTGGTTGGTCGTGATCCGGTGCACCAGGCCGCCGAGGATCGGGCCGTTGACCGCGCCGATCCGGTACCGCCCGGTGGTGCCGGCCGCGCTGGCCAGCCGGGTCGCCTCGTCCTGCAGCCCCTTCACCGCGGGCAGGAGCACGCGGGCGCGGGCCAGCACCAGCTCGCCCAGTGGGGTGGCCCGGGCGCCGCGCCGGTCGCGCTCGAACAGCACGCCGCCGAGCGCGCGCTCGATGCGCTGCAGCTGGGCGGTGAGCGCCGGCTGGGCGAGCCCGAGCGCCGAGGCGGCCTTCGTGACGCTGCCGGCGTCCGCGATCGCACATACGATCCGCAGATGCCGCAGCTCCAGATCCATACAGAGACCGTAGGGCGGTTCGGCCCCAGGCAGAAGGCCTGATCGCATCGAGACGTGCCGTTTTACCGAATCTTCAAATTCCTGATCGCCCGTGGCCGCGGTCACGCGGTCGTTCACCGGCATCACCAGCACGGTCACGCGCGACATCACTAGGCTGAATCGGTGATCAGCCGCTGGGCCGCCGCCGGGTCCGCGATCGCCGGGACACTCGGCGCCGCGGGCCTGGCCGCCGCTGTGGCGGGATCGGCGCCGTGGCGCTATGTGTCGGAGTCGGGCGTGCCCGGCGCGCCGCACGCCCCGCTGTACCAGGTCAGCATGCTCCTGCTGGCGGCCTCGCTGGCGCTGCTGGCGGTGCCCGCGCGGCGCGCCTGCGCGCTGATCGGCGGCTCGCTCGGGCTCGCCGCCCCGCTGGCCCTCGTGGCCGGCGTCGTGCACTGCAGCCCGGGGTGCCCGCTGCCGCCGTACGAGACGCCGGCCGCGCGCGACCTCGTCCACGCGGCCGGCGCGATCGGCGCGCTGCTGCTCTGCGCGCTGGCGATCCTGCTGTACTCCGTGCTGCCGATCACCCGCCGCCTGCGCCAGGCCGGGTGGGTCGGGGTGCTCGTCGCGTATCCGCCGCTGATCCTGTCCGCGGCCGGCATCCTCTTCGCCGGGCGCTCGCTCTTCACCGGGGTGGCGGAGCGCATCGCCCTGGTCGCCGTGTCCGCCTGGGTGGTGCTGACGGCCGCCCTGCACCTCCGGGCCAGGTCATGACCGGTCGTCATAGGCTCAGGTCCAAGTCATGCCGCAGCCGGAGCGAAGCGGAGGTTCCGGCATGACCCGGACGGTGGTCGTCACCGGTGCCAGCGCCGGCATCGGGCTGGCCGCCGCGCGCCGCTTCGCCGCGGCCGGCGACCGGCTCGTGCTGCTCGGCCGGGACGAGCGCCGGCTGGCCGCGGCCGGCGCCGAGCTCCCGGGCGCGACGACCGTCCGCGCCGACTTCGCCGATCTCGGCCAGGTGCGCGCGGCCGCCGGGGCCGTCGCCGCGGCCTGCGAGCGCATCGACGTGCTCGTCAACAACGCGGGCGGGCTGTACCGCGGGCCCCGCGCGGTGGTCGTCAACCACCTGGCCGGGTTTCTGCTCGCCCACCTGCTGCTCGACCGGCTGCGCGCCGGCCGGGCACGGATCGTGACCACGGCGTCGCTGGCCGAGGCGTGGGGCGTGCTCGACGTCGACACGCCGCTGCGCCCGTCGCCGGCGCATCGGGTGCGGTGGCTGGCGTACGGCTCGTCGAAGCAGGCCAACCTGCTGTTCACAGCCGAGGCCGCGCGGCGCTGGGGCCCGCTGGGCATTCTGCCGACGGCGTTCTTCCCCGGGCTGGTGCGCAGCCGGTTTGCCCGGACCAGCCCGCTGTTCACGCTCGGCCGGCTGATCCCGGTGGTGTACACGTCCCCGGACCGGGCCGCCGGCACGCTGCAGTGGCTCGCCGACGCCCCGGCCGAGCAGCTCGTCCCGGGCGGGTACTACTTCCTACGCCGCCCCTTCGCCGCGACGCCGCGGTCGACGAGCCCGGACCGGGCGGCGCGGCTGTGGGAGGCCTCGCTGGCGTTAGTCCGGTAGCGCGATCTCGTCCCAGACCGCGTCGGGGCCCGGGTTGGCGGTGAAGTCGTAGCGGACACCCGGCTCGCCGATCGCGACCAGCGTGGCCGAGCCGGAGCCGTACAGCAGGCCGTCGACCTCCCGGCGGATCAGCAGCGGGCGCTCGGCGGCGCCGGTGAACTCGCCGCCGGACAGCAGCCCGATCCAGTCGCCCCACGCCGCGCGCGGCGGCAGCCCGGGCTTCGGGTCGGGGTTCGCGGCGGCGCGCAGCGGGGCGAAGTCGTTGACGTCCACGCCCTGGTTGACGAGCACGTGGTCGCCGGGCTGCAGGAGCCGGTGCGTGACCGCCGTGCCGTCCCACGAGGTCACCGCGACCTCGGTGGGCTCCGCGCGTACCAGATGGAAGGCATCGAAGGCCCGGAGCACGTCGTCGTCCGGCGGGAACGGGGCCAGCGGGAGCGAGCCGCGGGTCGGGCGGTCGCCGGCCGGCGGCAGCGGCGGGTAGCCGTTGAGCAGGGCGGTGACGCTCGGGCGGGCCGGGTCCACGGCCAGCCAGGTCCCGCCGGCGGTGCTGTCGCGGCCGCCGAACCGGCCCGGCCAGTGCTCGGCGGGCGGCTCCCAGGGGCGGGCCAGGTACTCGTCGCGGACGGCGGCCAGCAGCACGGGCCAGGTGGCGTCGGGGTCGAACCGGAGGAGCACGGTGCACATGGACCGAACGTTATGCCCCGCCCAGCTGAGGGATCCGGGCGGTCAGCCAATCCGCGAAATCGTCGGCCGGCAGCGGCTTGGAGATGTGGTACCCCTGGACCAGGTTGCGCCCCTCGTGGCGCAGGTGGAGCAGGGTCTGCTCGTCCTCGACGCCCTCCGCCACGACCATGAGGTCGAGGGCGTGACCGAGCTGGACGGCCGAGCGGACCACGGCGCGGTCGCGGTGGTCGACGGCGATGCGCTGCACCGAATCGTCACGGCACGGGGTTTTGCTCCCGCCGGATCGCGCCCGGGCCGGGCTGCGGGACGACGTCACGGGGCGCGATGCCGAGGTGGCCGTGCTCGCAGATCAGGGTGGCGTGGACGTGGGCGCCGCAGCCGCGGTGGACGGTCTCCAGCGGCGGGCCGCCCGGGTCGGCCAGGTAGCGGTCGCCCCACTCGCGGACGGCCACGATCATCGGGTACAGGTCGAAGCCCTTCTCGGTGAGGCGGTACTCGTCGCGACCCCGGGAGCCGGGCTCGCGATACGGGACCCGGCGCAGGATGCCGTTGTCGACCAGCACGCCGAGCCGGTTGGTGAGCACCTGGCGAGGAATGCCGGTGCGCACGCGCATGTCGTCGAAGCGGAAGATGCCGTTGAAGACCTCGCGGAGCACCACGATCGTCCACCGCTCGCCGAGGATCGCCATCGCCCGGCCGATGGTGCAGTTGTCCACCGACCATTCGAGTGCTCTAGGTCTCATGCAGTCAGGCTAGCGCCGAGCTGGGTCTTATTGACAGATCCAGCCTGGGCCGGGAGGCTGGGTCCATGACGCAGACCGAGGGAGAACTCCGCAGCCGCACGTTCTCGTGGTCCGATCCGATGCTCAACGCGGCGGAGATCGGCCGGCGAAGCGGGCTGGAGCTGCTGCAGGCCATGTCCCGCGGCGAGCTGCCCGCGCCGCCCGTCACGCACCTGCTGGGCACGGGCAAGGTCGAGGCCGAGGCCGGGCGCGTGGTGGTGACGCTCGAGCCGCAGGAGTACCACTACAACCCTCTCGGCAGCGTCCACGGTGGCGTACTGGCCACGCTGCTGGACACCGCGACCGGCTGCGCCGTGCACTCGACGCTGCCGGCCGGGATCGGGTACACCACGCTCGACCTGACCACGAAGTTCCTGCGCCGCGCCTCGATCGCCTCCGGCGTGCTGACCTGCGAGGGCACCGTCATCTCCAAGGGCCGGCGGACCGCGCTCGCCCAGGCCCAGATCACCGACGCCCGCGGCGTGCTGGTCGCGCACGCCACCTCCACCTGCATGCTGTTCGACCTGTAGTTCACAGCCGGCACACAGCTGCCGTTGAAGGCGCCGGAAGGGTCGCGGCGCACCTTGGCAGCATGACGACCACGCTGACCCCTCCGGCCGCACCCGAGGCCGACGCCGGGACCCCGGCCGGCAGGAAGGCCGGCCCTCCGGTCTGGGTGCGCCCGGCGCTCGCGCTGCTCCTGCTCGCCACCGGCGCGCTGTACCTGTGGAACCTCAGCGCCTCCGGCTGGGGCAACGCCTTCTACGCCGCGGCCGCGCAGGCCGGAAGCGAGAGCTGGAAGGCGTGGTTCTTCGGCTCCTCGGACGCCTCCAACTTCATCACCGTGGACAAGACGCCGGCGGCGCTGTGGGTCACCGGCCTGTCGGTGCGGATCTTCGGGCTGAGCTCGTGGAGCGTCCTGGCCCCGCAGGCGCTGATCGGCGTGGCCGCGGTCGGCCTGCTGTACCTCACCGTCAAGCGGTGGCACGGCCCGGCCGCCGGGCTGCTCGCCGGCGCGGTGCTGGCCACCACGCCGGTCGCCACGCTGATGTTCCGCTTCAACAACCCCGACGCGCTGCTCACGCTGCTGCTGGTGGCCGGGGTGTACGGCATGCTGCGCGCCCTGGAGCGCGGCAGCACCTGGTGGCTGGTGTTCGCGGGCGGCGCGATCGGCTTCGGGTTCCTGACCAAAATGCTGCAGGCCCTGCTGGTCGTCCCGGCGTTCGGGCTGGCGTATCTGCTGTTCGCGCCGACCGGCTGGGGCCGGCGGCTGGTGCAGCTGCTCGTGGCCGGCGCCGCGGTGATCGTCTCGGCCGGCTGGTGGGTGGCGATCGTGTCGCTGACGCCGGCCTCGTGGCGGCCGTACGTCGGCGGCTCGCAGACCAACTCGATCCTCGAGCTCACCCTGGGGTACAACGGCTTCGGCCGGCTGACAGGCAACGAGACCGGCAGCGTCGGAGGCGGCGGCCCGGCCGGCGGCGGCTGGGGCGAGACCGGCTGGTCGCGCATGCTGGACGGGCAGACCGGCGGCCAGGCGTCCTGGCTGCTGCCGGCGGCGCTCATCCTCACCGTCGCGGGCCTGATTTGGTCGACGCGCGAGGCGGCCTACGTGCTGTGGGGCGGCTGGCTGGTCACCACCGTCGTGGTCTTCAGCTCCATGCAGGGCATCTTCCACGACTACTACACGGTGGCCCTGGCCCCGGCGATCGGCGCGCTGGTCGGCATGGGCGCGGCGACCCTGTGGCGGCGCCGGTCCGATCTCTACGCCCTGCTGGTCCTCGGTGGCACCGTCGCGATCAGCGCGATCTGGTCGTACATCCTGCTCGAGCGCAGCAGCGACTTCCACCCGTGGCTGCGGGTGGCGGTGCTCGCCGCCGGCGCGTTCGGGGCCGCCGGCATCCTGCTCAGCCAGCAGCTCGGCCGGGGCCCGCGGCTCGCGGCGGCCGCCCTGGCGCTCTTCGCGATCCTCGGCGGCCCGGTCGCCTACTCGCTGAACACCGCCGCCACGGCGCACGCCGGCTCGATCGTCACCGCCGGCCCCGCGGTCGCGGGCGGCATGGGCCGCTTCGGCGGCCGCGGCGGCTTCGGCGGCGCGCCGCCCGGCGGCGGGGGCTTCACGGGCGGGGGCTTCCCCGGCGGGGGCTTCCCGGGCCGCGGCGGGGGTGGCATGGGGGGCCTGCTCAACGCCACCACGCCGGGCGCCGAGGTGATCTCGGCCCTTCGGCAGGACAGCTCGAAGTACGCCTGGGTCGCCGCGGCGGTCGGCTCCAACAACGCCTCCGGCTACCAGCTCGCCGCCGAGCTGCCGGTGATGGCGATCGGCGGCTTCAACGGCAGCGACCCCGCGCCGAGCCTGGCGCAGTTCCAGCAGTACGTCCAGCAGGGGAAGATCCACTACTTCATCGGCGGGTCCGGGTTCGGCGGGCGCAGCAACGGCGGCAGTAGCGTCAGCGCGGAGATCGCGGCCTGGGTGGAGGCCAACTACACGCCCCAGACGATCGGCAACACGACCCTCTACGACCTGACCGCCTGACCGGCCGCTGGTCAACGGAAATGTCCGGACACGCCGTGTCCGGACATTTCCGACTTTTCGTACATGTGCCAATTGTGGATTCACAGGCTGGGCACAGGTTGGCCGAAAGCTTCCGGAAGGTCGGAGCCCGAGCGTGGTCCCCATGAGCACAGAGACCCTTCCTCGCGCCAGCGGCGCCGGCGACCCGAACGCCGGCGCCGTCCTCGACGTCGTGATCCCGGTCTACAACGAGGAGGCCGATCTCGAGCCCTGCGTCCGCCGGCTCCACCAGCACCTCACCGAGGGCTTCCCGTACCCCTTTCGGATCACCGTCGCCGACAACGCCAGCACCGACGCGACCCACGCGGTGGCCACGGCGCTCAGCGTGGAGCTGCCGGGCGTCGAGGTGCTGCGCCTGGCCGAGAAGGGCCGCGGGCGGGCGCTGAAGCGGGCGTGGTCGGCGTCGGACGCGCCGGTGCTCGCGTACATGGACGTGGACCTGAGCACCGACCTCAACGCCCTGCTGCCCCTGGTCGCGCCGCTGCTGTCGGGGCACTCCGACCTCTCCATCGGCAGCCGGCTGGCGCGCGGCTCGCGCGTGGTGCGAGGCCCGAAGCGCGAGTTCATCTCCCGCAGCTACAACCGCATCCTGCGTACCGCCCTGAGCGCCCGCTTCTCCGACGCGCAGTGCGGCTTCAAGGCGATCCGGCGGGACGTGGCCGAGCAGCTGCTGCCGATGGTCGAGGACATCGGCTGGTTCTTCGACACCGAGCTGCTCGTGCTCGCCCAGCGGGCCGGCCTGCGCATCCACGAGGTGCCCGTCGACTGGATCGACGACCCGGACAGCCGCGTCGACATCGTGGCCACCGCGGTTGCCGACCTCAAGGGCATCGCCCGGCTGGGCCGCGCCCTGGTCACCGGCAAGCTCCCGCTGGCCGCCCTGCGCAGCCGCTTCGGCCGCACCCCGCTCGTCGAGGGCGTGCCCGCCGGGATGCTGCCCCAGCTGCTGCGCTTCGGCGGCATCGGCATCCTCTCGACGGTGGCCTTCCTCGCGCTCTTCGCCCTGCTCCGCCCGGCCACCGGCGCCCAGGCCGCGAACTTCGTCGCCCTGCTGACCACCGCGGTCGCCAACACCGCGCTCAATCGGCGGCTGACGTTCGCCATCCGCGGCGCCGAGGGTGCGCTGCGCCACCAGGTGCAGGGCCTGCTGCTCTTCGCGCTGGGCCTGGCCCTGAACGCGGCGGCGCTGGCGCTGCTGAACGTGGCCGCCCCCGGGCACGGCCATTTCGCCGAGCTGGCGGTACTGGTGGTCTCCAACGCCGTGACCACGCTCCTGAGGTTCGTGCTGATGCGCGTGTGGGTCTTCCGGCGCGCCGGAACACTTGGTGCAGACGAGTCAAGTCCGACAGATCGGCGTCATCCGTACGATACCGTCCAAACCGATGAAAGCGGGATTTCTTCATGAAGTGCGCGACGGTGTCACGCCGCGCGCGGGTGCGCTGGTCCTCGCGGTCCTCGCCCTCCAGCTGGCGTTCATCGCCAGCTACGTCGGGGCCTTCCAATGGGCCTCTTCGAGATGCACTGACCGACTTATCGCCTTTTATAACCCGACAGGCGAAAAATGCGATAAGTCGTGGCGCGGAGCGCCCGACTTATCGCGGGAGGTCACGACCAGCCGAAGTGGGGTGGGCGGCGTTCGGTGAACGCGGTCAGGCCTTCGGCCAGCTCCGCCTCATCCTGATCCGGCGGGTCGCCGTCCGCCAGCACCCGCTTTGCGGCGAACTGCGTCAACCCCGAGCGGGCGGCGATCGTGGTGGCCACGCGCAGTACCGAATCGGCCAGATCGGCGGCGGGTACCACCGCGTCGACGAGGCCCATGCGCTCGGCCGCCGCGGCGTCGATCAGGTCTGCGGTGTAGAGCAGCAGTTTCGCGCGGGCCGGGCCGATGAGGGTGGCCAGCCGGCGGGTGGTCGACGGAGGGTACACGATCCCGAGTTTGGCCGGGGTCACGCCGAAGCGGCTGTCGTCCGCGGCGAAGCGCAGGTCGCACGCCACGGCGAGCTGGCAGCCGCCGCCGACGCAGAAGCCGTCGATGCGCGCGATCGTGGGCTTCGGGAAGCCGGCCAGCGCCCGCTCGGCCGCGACCGCGAAACTCGCGTCGCCGGCGCGGGCCACCGCCGCGGCCTCGGTGATGTCGGCGCCCGCGCAGAACGTGCCGCCCGCGCCGGCGAGGATCAGCACGCGTACCGACGGGTCCTTGGCCGGGCCGTCGAGCAGGCCGGGCAGGGCGCGCCACATCGCCGCGGTCATCGCGTTGCGCTTGGCGGGGTTGGTGATGACGATCGTGGCGATCGGGCCGTCCTGCGTGAGGACCAGCTCGCCGCTCACCATTCGTGCACGGGGACGTTCGAGTGCATCCTCGGAAGGTACTCCTGCAGCAGCCTGCGCATCGTGTCGTCCCGCTCGACCGGGCCGCTGCCCTCGATCGCGTGCGCCGCCTCGACCTGCCAGGCGGCGCCGTTGCGCTGCGCCAGGCAGCGCTGCTCGATGATGCCCAGCAGCCGGTCGCGGTGGTCCGGGGCGACGCCCCACTCGTCGAGGCCCTCGTAGGCCAGCGGCAGCAGCCGGCGCAGCACCAGCTCGGTCACCGGCACCGAGCCGAGGCCGGGCCAGAACACGGCGGCGTCGATGCCCTGCCGCGCCGCGGTGTGGAAGTTCTCCTCCGCGGCACCGAACGACATCTGTGTCCACACCGGACGGTCCTGCCCGGCGAGGCGGTGCACGAGCCCGAAGTAGAAGGCGGCGTTGGCCATGCTGTCCACCACGGTCGGCCCGGCGGGCAGGACGCGGTTCTCCACGCGGACGTGCGGCCGGCCGTCGACCACGTCGTAGATGGGCCGGTTCCAGCGGTAGATCGTGCCGTTGTGCAGCCCCAGCTCGCCCAGGTGCGGCGTCCCGCCGTGGTCGAGCGTCGCGATCGGGTCCTCGTCCTCGCAGATCGGCAGGAGCGCCGGGAAGTACCGCACGTTCTCCTCGAACAGATCGAAGATCGAGGTGATCCAGCGCTCGCCAAACCAGACCCGCGGGCGCACGCCCTGGGTCTTGAGCTCCTCGGCGCGGGTGTCGGTCGCCTGCTCGAACAGCGGGATCCGGGTCTCGCGCCACAGCTCCTGGCCGAACAGGTACGGCGCGTTGGCCCCCAGCGCCACCTGCGCCGCCGCGATCGCCTGGGCTGCGTTCCAGTACGCCGCGAACCGCTGCGGCGCGACCTGTAGGTGGAACTGCACGCTCGTGCAGGCCGCCTCGGGCGCGATCGAGTCGCACCGCACGTGCAGCCGCTCCACGCCGTCGATCGCGATCAGCAGGTCTTCCCCGCGCGCGGCGAAGATCTGCTCGTTGAGCAGCGCGTACCGCGGATTCGCCGACAGCACGTCGGGCGTCAGCTGGTCGCGCCGCAGCGTCGGCAGGATCCCGATCATCGCCAGCCGCGCGTCCGCCCGCACCGCGTGCTCCTCGGCGGCGTTGAGGCTCTCCCGCACCTGCGCCTCGAACCGCCCGAACCCGTCGCCCTCCAGCTGGCGCGGCGGCACGTTGATCTCGATGTTGAACTGCCCCAGCTCGGTCACGAACGCCGGGTCGGCCACGGCGTCGAGCACCCGCTGGTTGCGCAGCGCCGGCTCGTACCGCTCGTCGACGAGGTTGAGCTCGATCTCGAGCCCGCTCATGCCGCTGCCGACGTCGAAGTTGGACTCGGCCAGCATCCGGGCGAACGCATCGAGGCATCGGCGCACCTTGTCGCGGTAGCGCATCCGGTCTTCGCGGCTGAACACGTGCGATTCGACGTCCTTGCCCATGGGATGCCACCTCCGCCGGGGGAAGAGCCGTCCATCTGGCATACCACGCGCGACGCCCTTTTACTCCTGTCTCGTCACGCGGGTCGCAGACTGAGGTGTTTCAGGGCGGCGTGTACGTCGCTGAGCTTGGGCAGCGCCTCCAGGAACTCCTCCCACGCCGCGCGGTCCCGCCGCCAGGCGTCGAGGTACTGCACGCACAGCTCCGGCGTGATCTCGGCCCGGCTGTTCTGCGCGGCGTGCAGCGCGTCGGCCATCTTCTTGCGCTGCTCGGGCGGCAGCGGCAGCCCGTGCGCGCGCTGGAGGATGCCGGCGATGAACGCGCCGCGCCGGGCAAGGTAGTCCCGCCAGAAGTCCAGGCCGGCGTCGGCGAGCTCGCGGCCGTCGTCGAGCAGCTCGAAGACCCCCTCGGCAAGGCAGTCCCCGAACTCCTGCCGGCGCGCCCGCGTCGGGCCGTCGAACGGGTCGTACTCCTTCTGCTCGGCCCGCCCCGTGATCGCGACCCGGCGCTCGCGGATGTGGTCGAAGAGGAAGAACCAGTCCTCGTTGTACACGTGGGGGAAGTACGAGCGGCTGGTCGCCGGCACGAGCAGCGCGCCGCCGCCGATGAAGGTGTCCTGCACCCCGCCGACTTCCCGGTTGGCGTGGCAGACCACCGAGTTGTCCGGGAAACCGGCGTTGGCCAGCCCGACGGCGTCGTACTCGGCGAGCAGCCCCGCGGCGCCGCGCACGTCATCGGCGGTGACCGCGATGTCGTCGTCGAGGAAGAGCACCGACCGCCAATCCGGCATCATGTGCGCGACCGCAAGGGCGATGTTGCGTTTCATGCTGGTGTCGGTGCGGCTGCGAAACGGCGTCTCGCGGAGCACCTCGTCGGCGTTCAGCCGCGGCAGCCGGGCCCGGGGCGGCACGTCGACGGCCACGGCCGACACGTCGGCCCGCGCGGCCTCGCTGATCACCAGGCTGGCGCTGCTCCACCTGCTGCACAGCACCAGGAGCAGGCAGTCCAGCTCGCGGGCCAGGCGCATCGCGTCGCGGACGCGGTCGACCGGCCGGTTGGTGGGCACGACAACGGCGTCCACAGCGCCCGGAGCCGAGGTTTCCAACCGGAGCAGTTGCCTGTGGGAGAAGTGATGATGCGGATTGGTGGAGTCCGTCATAAAACTGCCGACTCCACGCGTCGCCTCCAGGACTCCCCATTCGTGTGACGAGTACTTTACGGCCCGCGCCGTCCCATGTCACAGCTGCTCAGCCGGACCGCATCGGCCATTCGTGCAGTCGGATGCGCGGATCGGTCCAGTTCGGAACGGTGACGATCCCGGCGACGATCCGCACGCGCGAGACCAGGCTGAACGTCGGCACGCTGCCGAAGCGCCACTCCAGGTAGCGGAAGTTCCGCTCGCGCCAGTCGACGTCGGTCAGAGCCCTGACGATGCCGTAGGTGCCACGGCCGTACATCGCGTTGAAAATGGTCACGGTCATGGCCTGGCGGCTGAAGGGATTCGGCGCGCGGCACAGGTGCGCCACGTCCTCGAGGAGCCTGAGCCGTCCGTCCACCTTCTCGAGCACCGGGACCAGCGTGCGGCTGGCGCCGTCGGGGTCCGTGACCTCGAACGCACCGGCCTCGATGCCATCCCGGCCGACCTGCGCGACCGGGAGGCCCAGCACGTCGTACACCTGCCTGGTCAGAGTGTTCCAGTCGACGCCGCCGAGCAGCAGCAGATGGGTGTCGAGGTCGGCGCGGTCGAGGCGGGTGACCAGCTTGTAGCGGATCCGGTTGTTCGGGTTGACCTGGCGCAGGTAGCTGTAGAGGTCGAACAACGCGTCGGGGTCGGCGTAGCTGTACAGCTCGACGTGGTCCGGGGACAGCGGATCAGCGTACTCCCGCGCCGCCTGCAACTGCTCGGGCAGCTCGGCGCAGACGACGGTGAGCGGCTCGCCGAGCGGGAACCGCAGCGGGTTCGCCGGCTCCGACTCCAGGCCCAGCTTCTTCTTCAGCTCGTCATAGCTGACCCGCTCCTCGGGCGTCAGCGCCTCGAGGTCGAGCAGCTCCGGCCGCTGCCCGGCGAAGGAGCGTGGAGTGGCGAACAGGCGTGCGTACTTCTCAAGGTGTGTGGGGCCGGGCCGGGCGGCGCCGACCGGCTTCTCCCACGAGGAGATGAGCGGCACGCTGACACCGAAGGCGTGCGCGAGGTCGCCCTGACTCACCTTCATGGGCGAAAGTCCGTGAACGTCGGCTGTAGTCCGCAGGTCGCGCAGCCGCTGCGCGAGGTCCTCAGGCTCCGTCAAGCCCGCCCCCTTCAGTCGACTTCAGGAGTTGGCGATCGTCTCGCCGCCGGTCTGACCTTCGATCGATCGTCGCCGCGATCTGGCAGTTTCCGATATTCACGCTCACGGTCGCGACGATCATTGTTTCAGGTATTGCTGAACAATAAACTATTGACCAAGAGGAGTCGAGGACTTCAGGCATCACTGAAATTCAGTCGCGTTGACTGAAACGAGGGGGGTCGGAGTGATGTCCTACGGACCGGTCCACCGCATCAGGGCACCGCCGCCCAGGGGTGACACAAAAATGGGGCCGTCCCGGTTGCCCCCGGGACGCCCCAAATCGGCAGCTCCACCCTTTCCCCAGGCACCGGGTCAAGGCTAAGGAACGTACCGATGGTCATTCTATTCTCTTCCAGTTCACCGGTAAATCACGAAACGGGGGCGAACTCGGCGGCGCTGCTCATCACCGTCGCGTTCGTCGTGGTACTCGTCATCGGCCGAGTCGGCCGATCGTTGAACGGCTACAGGAACCCCGCCCCGGCTCCCATGACCCACCACCAGCGCGAGGTGCGGCGCGACTCGCTCCACAACCTGGTGCGGGGTTGGCTGCTGCTCGCGGTGCTGGTTCCCGTAATGTTCGTCACGCTGTACGAGATGATCCACGCGGGCTCCGGCTGACCCTTCAGCCGGGTTTACCACCAAGAAAACCGGGGACGGCACCGCGGGCGGGCGCCGTCCCCGCCCCACGTTTCCAGCCGGCAAGAGGAGCGCGACAACGGTGTTAGCGGTACGACCAGCGGTCAGCGCGGACCTGCCGGCCTTGATCAACGCGTTCGGTGAGCGCTTCTACTTCGAGGATCGGCTCGCCCGCCGACCCCAGCAGGGCGTCCTGTTCGCCGCCTTCCTCGACAACGTCGCCGTCGGCGCGGCATTCCTGCGGCTGATGCCGGCCGAGGAGTGGGAGCTGCGCGAACGCCTCCGCGGCGTGCCGATCCTCAGCCACCTGCAGGTCCGGGAGAACGTGCGCCGGCAGGGCGTGGCGTCCGCGATCATGAACACCGCCGAGGAGTACGCCTGGATGCGGGGCCGCATGCGCATGGCGCTCGGCGTCACCCCGCAGAACACCGCGGCGCGGCGGCTCTACCTCGACCGCGGCTACGTGGAGTGGGACTTCGGCCTGGTCAACGCGATGGTCGTCGATTACGACGAGACGGGCCGCAAGCAGTTCAGCATCGAGCGCTGCCAAATCCTGGTCAAGGCGCTACGCGCCCCGGCCCGGGTCTGATCCGCTTGCCGGGCGCCGCGCCGCCTTCTAGCGACGGTTATGGTTACGGGAAACACCCGCAAATGCGCGCCGGGTTCGGGGCCCGCACCACCGCGATGTGGCACCTGGTGACCGGCGACTTCTGGGGGTTCGGCTTCTTCTACCTCGGCGTCGCCGCGCTGCTGGTCTGCCTGGACTGCGCGGCGGTCTGGCTCAAGCTCGTCTCGCACGGCAACGGCTACGAGCGGACCGAGGCGCGCGAGGCCCGGCGCAAGGAGCTGTCCGAGACCAAGCGGCACGAGCAGGAGCTGCTGGTCGCGCACTCGGCGCGGGAGATCGCCGGCGACGGGGTGGACGCGGTGGTGAACGAGCGGCGGCTCATGGACGCCGCGGTGAGCCGGGCGACCGAGCGTTTGATGGCGGAACTGGAGGACCAGTCCCGACTGGTCCGTTAGTACAGAAATTGCCCGAGTGACTTGCTCCGGGGCCCGGCCGCCCGGGCAGACTGGGCCGGTGCGTCACCGCCTGCCCCGCCGCTCGCCGGTGCTGCCCATCGTCGTCGGCATCGTGCTGGCCCTCGTGGCCGGCGTCGGCGCCATCCGCGCGGTGTGGGTCGACACCCTCAACGCCTCGGCCGGCGACCCGCCCGGGGTCGAGCGCGCGGGCCTCGGCGACCGGGCCGACCGCGCCGAGGCCCGGGCGGCCCGCTGCGACGGCGTGCCGCTGAGCGCGCCCCGCGAGCTGCGCGGCATCTGGATCACGACGGTCGAGAACATCGACTGGCCCAGCCGGCCCGGCCTGCCGGTCGACCAGATCAAGGCGGAGTACCTCTCCTGGCTGGACCTCGCCCAGCAGCGCAACCTCAACGCGGTCTTCGTCCACGTCCGGCCCAGCGGCGACGCGCTGTGGCCATCGCAGTACGCCCCCTGGTCCGAATGGATCACGGGCGTGCGCGGCCAGGGGCCGGGCTTCGACCTCATGCAGTGGATGATCGACGAGACCCACCGGCGCGACATCGAGTTCCATGCCTGGTTCAACCCGTACCGCGGCAGCCAGCCCGCCCCGGCCGGCGCCGGGCCGGACATCGACGCGCTCGCGCCCGATCACCCGCTGCGCAAGCACCCGGAGTGGGCGGTCGTCTACCCGTCGGCGGGCACCACCGGCAGCCGCCTGCATTTCAACCCCGGCATCCCGGAGGCACGCAAGTTCGTCGAGGACTCGATGCTGGAGGCGGTCGAGAAGTACGACGTCGACGGGGTGCACTTCGACGACTTCTTCTACCAGTACCCCGTCGGCAAGCAGGACTTCCCCGACGACGCGGCGTACCGGCAGTACGGCGGCGGCAAGAGCAAGGCCGACTGGCGCCGGGACAACGTCAACCAGCTGGTCCAGGAGATGAGCCAGCGGATCAAGCAGCTCAAGCCGTGGGTGAAGTTCGGCATCAGCCCGTTCGGGATCTGGCGCAACAGCGCCACCGACCCATCCGGCTCCCCCACCCGCGGCCTGCAGAGCTACGACGACATCTACGCCGACACCCGGTTGTGGGTGCGCGAGCAGTGGCTCGACTACATCGTCCCGCAGCTGTACTGGAACATCGGCTTCGACGTCGCCGACTACGCCAAGCTCCTGCCCTGGTGGGCGGGGGTCGTCAAGGACACAAGGGTGCAGCTGTACATCGGGCAGGCCGACTACCGCGTCGGGCAGTCCGGCCCGTGGTCCGACCCCGGCGAACTCGACCGCGAGCTGGCGCTCAACCGCACGTATCAGCAGGTCACCGGCAGCATCCACTTCAGCGCCAAGAGCGTGCGGGCCGACGCGCTGGGCTCGGTGTCGAAGTACGCGGCGCACTTCTACGCCACGCCCGCGCTCCCGCCGGTGATGCGGTGGCTGCCGAACGCGGCGCCGGCCGCCCCCGTGGTGCGGTCCCGGGCCGACGGGGACAACGTCGAGCTCAGCTGGACCGGCCGGGGCGTCTCCGCGGCCGTGTACCGGGTCGAGAACGACACGGCGCGGCTGGTCGCGACGCGGCGCGGCGGCGACGGGGAGTTCACCGGGCCGAAGGGCACCTACTGCGTCACCGAGCTGGACCGGTCCTGGAACGAGGGTCCCCCGGGCGAAAGCCCACCGCCGGGGTGAGCCCCTCTCATCCGGGTGTTGTCGAGGCTTCGGGCCATGAGCACGAGCTTCATCTCGGACCAGGACTTCACGACGCCGGCGCACATCCGTGTCGCCCCGGCGGACAACCACGGACCCGCGAACGAGACGAAACACCCCTCGAAGGCCCTGCTCACCGTCATCTTCCTGGCCGCGGTGTGGCTGGTGATCTCGGCGGTACCGTTCGGCTACATCGGGGCCGGCCGCTACGACGTGTTCTGGAGCGACGCGGTCACCGGCATCACCATCGCGACCGTCACGACGATCCGGATGGTCAACACGCGCTCGGCGGCGTTCGGCTGGATCACCGGCGGGCTGGCCGGGTGGCTGCTGGTCGCGCCGCTGGTGCTGCGGTACGGCTGGTCGACCTCGACCGCCAACGACGTCATCGTCGGGATGCTCATCCTGGTCTGCGCGGCGCTCGGCACGGGCGACGACCGGGACTGAGCGACAGCGGGCCGCCCCCTGATACGAGGGGCGGCCCGATTCCGTCGCGGTATGGTCAGCGCTCGACTGCGTCGCGGACGTTGCGCCCGGCGTCCTTCACGTGCTCACCGGCCTGCTTGACCTTCGCGGCGGCACGCTCGGCTGCGCCCTCGGCCTCGAGACGCTCGTTGTCGGTGGCCTCGCCGTACTTCTCCTTGGCGATGCCCTTGGCCTCCTCGGCCTTGTGCTCGGCCTTGTCCTTGAAGCCCATCACACTTCCCTTCCACGTTTCCGGTCGGTTTCCGGTCGGTTTGCGGTCGGTTTCCGGTCTTGGCCTGTGCTTCTTTCAGGGGTGCCCGGCGTTGCGGGGGCGCAAACGCATCCGCTGTGCCGCGGTCGTCACACCCCCGCCGCGAGCGGGTTGCCGGTGAACACGTTGCCGCCCAGGTAGCCCAGGCCGACCGTGTACACGCTCCACAGCAGCGCGTCGTGCGCCCGAGCGGGACGATGGCGAGGTGCAGGTGCCCGCGTCGCGGTGGCGCTCTTCGCCGCCTCGCCACGCAGCGTGACCCGCTGGGGGCGCCTTACGACGAGTCGCGGGCCACGAAGTCATCGAACACCCGCGGATCGTGGAAGGCGGCCATGTCCCGGATGAGGCCGCCCTCGATGCGCAGGACCGAGATCGCGAACGGCCGCTCCACCGACTCGCCGGGCGGCGTGTGGTAGGTGATGACCGCCGGGGCGCGGTTGGCGCGCGTGACGACCGCGCGGATGCGCCCGATGTGGCTCGGGACGCCGGGCGGGACGCTGCGCATCAGCGCGCCGACGATGGCGGGCTTGCCGAGGTACCACATGGGCAGCGGCGGCATGACCGCGCGCGCCTCGTCGGCCAGCAGCCGCGCCATCCCCGCGACGTCGGCGCGCTCGAACGCATCGACGTAGCGGCGCAGCACCTCCCGCTCGTCCGGCTCCGGCCCGCGCTCGGGCGTCCAGTCGGCGCCGCGCTCCGGCAGCCGCTCGCGGAGCGTCGCGCGGGCCCGCCGCAGCGCGCTGTTGACCGCCGGCGCCGTCACGCCGAGCAGCGCCGCGGTCTCCCCCGCGGACCAGCCGAGCACGTCGCGCGAGATGAGCACGGCCCGCTGCCGCGGCGGCAGGTGCTGCAGCGCGGCCAGGAACGCCAGCTCGACAGTCTCCCGGGCGACCAGGCGCGTCTCGGGGTCCCCGTCGAGCACCCGGTCCGGCACCGGTTCGAGCCAGGGTACGTCGGTGCGCGGCGGCAGGCTCACGCCCGGGTCGGACGGCGGCCCCAGGTCCATGGGCAGGACCCGCCGCTGGGCGCTCTTGAGCGCGTCGAGGCAGGCGTTGGTGGCGATGCGGTACAACCAGGCCCGCACCGACGAGCGCCCCTGGAAGGCGTCCCAGCCGCGCCAGGCGCGCAGGAACGTCTCCTGCACCAGGTCCTCGGCCTCGTGGAACGAGCCGAGCATGCGGTAGCAGTGCACCTCGAGCTCGCGCCGGTGCCGCTCCAGCTGTTGCGTCAGGTCCATGCGAGCCCCCTCGTCGCGACGTGCGATCTTAGGACGATGTGGGCGGAGTTTCGTGAGCGCGTGATCCTGGAGGACGACGCGATCCTCGTGCTGGACAAGCCGGCCGGCGTGTCCGTGATGGGCGAGCGGCACGAGTCCGACCTGGTGCGCATGGCTGCGGAGGCAGGCGAGGAGCTCTTCCCCGTGCACCGCATCGACAAGGTCACGTCCGGCGTCATCCTCTTCGCCAAGGAGCTCTCCGTCCACGGCGGGCTGACCCGGCAGTTCAACAAGCGCACGGTGGACAAGGCGTATCTGGCGGTGACCGCGCCGGGCGGCCTGCCGCCAGCCGGCCGCATCGACCTGCCGCTGAGCGTCGGCCGCAAGAACCGGGTGCGGATCGCGGCGCCACGGGAGAGCATCGAGCTCAAGGATGACACCTGGACGGTGCCCGCGTCGGCGGTGTTCGACACGGTGCCCACGTATCCGTCGGTGACCACGTTCGCGGTTCGCTCCCAGACCGCGGAGCGCGCCCTGCTGGAGGCGGTGCCGCAGACGGGCCGCCGCCACCAGATCCGCGTGCACCTGGCGTGGATCGGCCACCCGATCGTGGGCGACCCGCTGTTCGAGAAGTCCCCCGCCGGGCGGACATACCTGCACTCGTGGCGGCTGTCCTTCGACCACCGCGGCGAGCGGGTCACGGTCGAGGCCCCGGCCCCGCCCGATTTCGCCTGACGGGGCTATGCCGCGCTGATCGCGCGGTGCGGGATCAGCGCAGCACGGCGGCCAGGGACAGCAGAATCGCCAGGCTGTTGGTGAAGCAGTGCACGGCGATGCTCATCCGCACGCTGTTGAGCCGCAGCATGACCGCGATCAGCAGGAGCTGGGCCACGAAGATGAAGACGAACTTCTCCGGCTGCCAGTAGTGCTGCGCCGCGAACAGCGCCGCCGACGTCACCACCGCGAGCACGCCGCGCACGGGCAGCCGGGGCAGCAGGTACGCCCGGAAGTACAGCTCCTCGACGGCCGGGTTGACCAGGCCGTCGATGAGCAGCGCGAAGAGCAGGGTGGCGACCGTCGTCGAGGCCGGGAACGCGTCGGAGCCGGCCGGCAGCAGCCAGGACGACGGGTAGACGTCGAGGATCCGCTCCTCCAGCGGCGCCAGCAGGACCACCAGGCCGAAGCCGATGGCGGTCAGGCAGGGCACGATCATGAGGTACAACCGGAGCGGCAGTTTCCGCCGGAACGCCAGGACCTCCGGCAGCCGCCGGAACGACCACCCGGCGGCGCGCAGCAGCAGGCCCAGCTCGATCGGCGTGAGCACGAGCGCGAAGGCCAGCGTCAGGGCGAACTGTGGCGGCAGGTGCCACGCCCGCACGAGCGGGCCCAGCGCGAACGCCGCGGCGAACGTGGCCGCCGCCGGCAAGAGGTGCATGGCGAGAACCGCTGGCCACTGCATCGTGCGAGCCAGCCGTCGCACCGGCCGCGTGGCGCCGCGGCCCCGGATCGGGATGGTCGTCATAGACCTGACGCTATGGAATTCGCCAACCCGGCCCCAGCCCGCTGGGCGGAGTGTTCGGGGTGGGGCAGGCCCTACCCCGGGCACTCATGCCTGCATGACCCCGGCGACGGCCGCGTTACCCGCTGTTTCCGCTGGTGTGCTGGACTTCGTTCGTGACGACTCCGCGGCTCGCCCGCCGCCTCAAGACCCCGGACGCGGTGGTCGTGGGCCTCGGCGCCATGATCGGCGCCGGCGTCTTCGCCTCCTTCGCGCCGGCCGCGCGCGCCGCCGGCGGCCTGCTGCTGGTCGCGCTCGGCGTCGCCGCCGTCGTCGCCTACTGCAACGCCACGTCCTCGGCGCGCCTCGCCGTGCTGTACCCGGAGTCCGGCGGCACCTACGTCTACGGGCGGCGGCGGCTCGGCGACTTCTGGGGATACCTGGCCGGCTGGGGCTTCGTGGTGGGCAAGACCGCGTCGTGCGCGGCGATGGCGCTCACGGTCGGCGCCTACGCGCTGCCCGGGCACCAGCGCGTGATCGCGGTGCTCGCCGTCGCCGCCGTCACCGTGCTCAACCTGTTCGGGGTGCAGAAGTCGGCGCTCGCCACCCGGGTCATCGTCGGCGTCGTGCTCCTGGTGCTCGCCGCCGTCGTCGCCGCGTGCCTGCTGGGCCGTTCGGGACCGCACGAGCTCGCCGCGACGGGCGGCGGCTGGGGCGTGCTGCAGGCCGCGGGGCTGCTGTTCTTCGCGTTCGCCGGCTACGCGCGCATCGCCACACTAGGCGAGGAGGTCGCCGATCCGGCCCGCACGATCCCGCGGGCCATCCCGCTCGCCCTCGGCATCACGCTCCTGGTGTACCTCGCCGTCGCCGTCGCCGCCCTGGCCGCGCTCGGCCCGGGGCGCCTTGCCGCCTCCACCGCCCCGCTGGCCGACGCCGTCACCGCGGCCGGCGCCGGGTGGCTCCCCCCCGCCGTGCGCGCGGGCGCGGCGATCGCGGCGCTGGGCTCGCTGCTCGCGCTGGTCCTCGGCGTGTCTCGCACGACCCTGGCCATGGCCCGCGACCGGCACCTGCCCGGGTTCCTCGCCGCGGTGCACCCGGCCCGGCGCATCCCGCACCGCGCGGAGGTGGCCGTCGGCGTCGCGGTGATCCTGCTGGTGACGTTCCTCGACCTGCGCGGCGCGATCGGCTTCTCGTCGTTCGGCGTGCTCGTCTACTACGCGATCGCGAACGCCGCGGCGCTCACGCTGCGCCGCGACGAGGGCGCGCCGCCCCGGGTCGTCCCGGTGGCCGGCCTGGTCGGCTGCCTGCTGCTGGCCGCCACGCTGCCCGCCACATCGGTACTCGCCGGGCTCGCCCTCTTCGCCATCGGCGCCCTGCTGTGGCTGGCCCGCCGTGCCGCACGGCCGACCGGTTCTTGAAGCCACCTAGCCAGCCGTCGGACTGTTCGCGATGTTCGTCATGATGACTGTGGACAACCAGCTTGGGGATCGCGATGCGTTGCATGGCACCCCGATGCTAGCGTGGGCTCCCATTCCATAGCCCATAGCAGCCGAGCGGAGAGCGCCGTGACTGGCCAGGACGAGCAGAGCCCGCATCGGCACAGCGCCTACCCCGCCGAGGAACGTGGTCGCCGGATACTTTGGCGTACGGTCACCATCGGCCTCTTCGCCGCGCTGGGAGTCCTCGCCTTCTGGGCGGCGGCCAGGCTAGGGTGGTCGTCTCGGTTGACGTTGGCCTTGGTCGCTATCCCCTATTGGGCGGTCGTCACGGTCGTCTGGCTGCGTCGCGGGCCGTACATGCCGCGCCTTCACGGAAACCGCGAGACCGGGCGCGAGTAGTTCCAGCCGCCGCGCCGGCCGATGCCGGCGCTTACGCCGCCAGCGGGCCGAGCGCGGCAACGCCCCACGGGGCCGGCACAGGCTGGCCACTTTGCCTGGGTTTGGCTCGGTCCGGCCGGTTGCTGCACCCCGCTGCTGTACGACCTAGCGCCGCCTTGGCAGTCCGACCTTGGGATGAAATCGAATCCCGTGACTGGCGAATTTCGATACGCTCGCCCGCGCCCAAGCAACGACGAGACTCAGGAGATCGAACGATGAGGATCGCAGGCATCTCGCCGACCCCCACCCGATCTTTCGTGTCCGCCTGGGAGAGCATCCTTGTCTCGCTTGTTCCGCCTGCTCGAGAACCTCGTTGACCCGTTCGACCAGCACGACCTGAGCACACCGCCGTCCGGTGCGCGCGCCTTCCTGTTCCGTGAGCTCCGGCCGCTGCGCGGCGTGATCATTGTGCTCACCGTGGTCGGTGCCGGCATCGAGGTGTGGCTCATCGGTTATGCCGGCCATTTGGTGGATACGCTCGCCGCCACGTCGCCAGCGCGACTCTGGCAGTCCCACGGCGCCGAACTGGTGGCCGTCGCGCTGCTCGTGCTCATCGTCCGACCGCTGGTCCACCTGGTCAGCGAGGGGCTCGACGACATCGCGTTCCGGCCCAACGCGCTGACGCTCGCGCTGTGACGCATGCATCGGTACGTGTCGCGCCAGTCCGTCGGCTGGTTCCGCGGCGAACTGGCGGGACGCGTCGCCACGTACGTGCGTGACGGTGCGACCGCGGCCACCGGCGTCGTCTACAACACCATCCACGCGCTCGCGTTCGTCGCCGCGTACGTGCTGGGCTCGCTCGGGCTGATGGCCTCGATTGACCTGCGCCTGGTGCTGCCGCTGGCCGGCTGGATCGCGCTGTACGCGGCGCTCATGGCGTACGTCGTGCCCCGCTACCGGGACGCTTCCGACCGGCTGCAGCACGCGAACTCGGCGCTGACCGGGCTGCTCGTCGACGTGTACGCGAATATCGACACCATGGCGCTGTTCGCCGACCGGGCTCGCGAGGACCGGGAGAACCAGCGGGTCCTCGCCGCCGCTCGCCGCGCCCACCTGCACGTGCAGCGCGTCGAGGTGACCATCAACGCCGGCATGATGACCCTCAACAGCCTGCTCATGGTCGGCCTCATCGGCTACGGCATCGTCCTGTGGCAGTCCGGTGCCGCGCCCATCGGCCTGATCGCGGCCGCACTCGCGCTCAGCTACCGGATCACGGCGATGGCCGAATGGCTGCTCGACGGTGTGTCGTCGGTTTTCGGCGCGGTCGGCGCGCTGCGGCGCTCGCTGCACACGATCGCCCAGCCGCTGGCCGTGGCCGACCGGCCCGGCGCCGGCCCACTCGTCGTGCGCGGCGGCCGCATCCGGCTCACCCGGGTCAGCCACCACTACGGCCGCCCGGACGGTGGCGGTGTCGCTCGGCGTCGCGCCCGGCGAGGGCATCGGACTCGTCGGGCCCTCCGGCGCAGGCAAGTCCACGCTGGTCAACCTCGTGCTGCGGTTCTACGAGCCGGAGGCGGGCACGATCGAGATCGACGGTCAGGACATCACCTCAGTCACCCAGGAGAGCCTGCGTCGGCAGATCGCCGTAGTGACCCAGGAAACGATGCTGCTACATCGCTCGGTGCGCGACAACATCGCGCACGGCGTCTCAGATCCTGGCGAGAGCTCGCCTGCCGACGAGGCGGCGGTCCGAGTGGCGCGGCGCGCCGCAGCCGACGACTTCATCGCCGCGCTCCGCGACGCCGAGGGCCGGCAGGGGTACGAAGCGCACGTCGGCGAGCGCGGCGTGACGCTCTCCGGCGGCCAGCGGCAGCGCATCGCGCTCGCTCGGGCCTTCTACAAGAACGCGCCCGTGCTCATCCTGGACGAGGCCACGTCCGCCCTGGACTCCGAGGTCGAAGCGGCCATCCACGACACGCTGGACGAGATGCTCGCGGGCCGCACGGTCATCGCGATCGCACACCGGTTGTCCACGATCGCGCGGATGGACCGCATCGTGGTCCTCGACGCGGGCCGGATCGTCGAGGAGGGTACGCACGCCGATCTGCTCGCCCGCAACGGCCTGTACACCGCGCTGTGGTCCCGCCAGTCCGGCGGCTTCCTCGGCCGGTGAGCCGGGGACAGCCGGACAACGAGCGAGCCCCCTGGCCGCGTTGCCGCTGGTCAAGGGGCTCGTTTCGGCTGGTCAACAGCCCTTCCATCGGTGGCCCCGGCGCGAATCGAACGCGCGACACCCGCTTTAGGAGAGCGGTACGTGCTCCACGGGAGGGATGACGATGTACCAGCGCAAACACCGCCGGGCTACCCGCTCCCGTGCGGTAGTTGGCCGTGCATTTGCCGTACGGGCGTTCGTCCGGCTCTGGTCGCGGCAACGAATGCCAGGCACCCTCGATGCGAACAAGGTCAACTCGGCCTCGGCACCTGCGGCGGACCGCGAATGGCCTGGTAACGCGCAGGTTGCTATTAATCTGCCGAGGCGCTCGCGACGGTGACAGGCAAGATCGTCTCCCAGATTTCTCCCAACACGGTGTTTAGGGTGGCTTGGCTGCCCGGTGCTCCCGCAGAGTAAAAACGATCATGCTCGCGGTCGGCGGGGGAAGCGAGCGCTAGCCGAGCCGGAACGCCGCAACCGATTGTCAGAGATTCGTCCTAGTCGGTGGATTGTTCAGTCGGGCCAGCGCTGGTAGACCGATCTACACGTATCCGCGGTTGCCGGAGGCTCCGCGAACCCAATATGTAAGCAAAACCGGCCGGCGTCTCCAACGAAGGGAATGAGCTAGGAGTGGCGGATCAGTTCAATTTCTACGGGCAAACGACCTTTGTCAACCGACCGGCGAAGAGTGTCGTGTCTGATTTTCAGAATCGTTACGCCCGACTACCGGCGGCAGACGATCTTTCGGAACTGCTGCGCCTCGTTCTCACAAGCGCCGAGCTCGGCAGCGACAAGCGGGAGCGCGCAGCGCGCGAGTTGCACGGCGTTGGTGCTGAACTAGAGCAACCTGGGCGTGATGACGGCCGCGTAAGGAAATTGCTTGAGTCTGTGCAGGACATCGTATCCAAGGCGGCGGATATTGCGCTGCCCGCGACATCGATCGTGAGTCGGATCATGGATCTCGTGGGATGATCAGGTAGATCATATGAATTTCTCAATCTTCGTCTCCCGCGGGTCTGATGCAATTTATGACCGCGCGCGAAAGCTCCTGGACAATTGCCCGACCGTGTCGCTCGATGACGACGACGGAACCGAGGATTGCTGGAATTCGTTGTACGAGCATCTCTACTCAGACGCGGCCGCTGTGAGATTGTCTGACGACGGCACTGTCGATGATCTGCTTGATGCAATGATAGGGCTTCGCCTACTACCCGAATCGTATTTGAAGCGAGGGCGCGGCCTTCGGCGAGATGATTCTTTCGATTTCTACGAATATGTGCTAGTTCGTAATGCAACGACTGGTGAGTTGATTTTCGACGGGAGCGATGGGAATCGAGGCCGATTGCTGGACCAGCGTCGGCCGGGACACTCGGCGTCCAGTCGAGCACTCCGTAAGCTTGGCGTCGCCGATGGTGACGATATCGAAGTCACTGTTACGCGACAATACCAATATGAAACCGTCGTGCCGTTAAACGCGATGCCTCAGCGCTCGCTGCGTGATCTCCGAATGCACCTAGCGGCCTGGGAAGAATCTGCGGAGCAAGTCACGCTGCCGGAGGCACCCTATTGGGGGGACAGCCTGAGTGGTGTCTTGCTCTACACTGAGGAGGATAAGGAAGTCGCTGCGTACGTCCGGCGCCATTACCTTGCTATACATGACCTTTCAGGTCCGCACCTAACAATACATGTCTTCGAACGGCCTGTCGGACCAGCTGGCGTCAGGTACTGGCGCCATATTCTAGGAGAGAGGTTCTTCCGACTGTGCTGCAGCTTAGGGTGGGTTAGTTCCATCCCCTTTGATCTGCGCAATGCCTATGCAGCCGCAGACTATCTCGGGGTCGACCGCTCGCATCTTCCTTGCTTGGTCATATTCGATACAGTAGACCGGCCGAACAAGCTGGTAATTTCAATGACGCCCTTGTCGGCTCAGCGAATCAGGATCATTCTGTCTAAGATTGATGGCATCCTCCGCCAGAAATTCGACTCCATTAGACACGGCCCCGGAAACACGGTCCGCGAGTACCAAAAAGTGGCGTTCGATGCGGTAGGAAGTGCGCATGAATCGATTCTTCATGAAGCTTTCCGTCGGGCGCCGCTTCACGATGGTGCATACAATTTCTTCGGGCAGACCGTTTTCATCTCCAAGCCGAAGAACACCATCATTAGGGATTTCCAAAATCGGAATAGTTCGGGCTAGCTTGACTCAGACCTCGACCTTCCGAGTACTGGCGATAAGGTTTGGTGCAGTCGGTACCGTTGCGCCGCAACGGTACTCGGCCCGACTGGGGTTGGTTCGGTTCGGCGGGTTGCTGTACTCCGCCGCTGTACGCCGTCGCGCTGTCTTGGCAACTCGACCTTGGGACTAGAAGGCACAGCGCCGGTTCCGGCCCCGCGGTCGGCGTTCGCGCCCTGGTCCTCGGTCATGCCGGCGGGCCGGGGCGCTTCGTGTTCTGGGCCTGTGCGGGTTGGGGTCTGGCGTCGCTAAGTCCGGTGCGGGGACGGGGGCTTGCCTGCCACGCAGCGTCAGCAGAGTTGCAATGGCGAAGCGACCCCGGGCGCCGTGTCGGCGGCGCCTTGGTCATGGGCCACATCCGTACGACACCTCGGTAGCGTAATGTAGCGTCATGTCCTGACTAGTATGCTATAAAAGACTACATGTTGATCCACGGCAAGGGCGTGGCGTACTCGTTCTGGCTGGCCGTAGAACAGGAACGCGCCGCGCAGGGGCTTACCAAGATGGACCTGTGGAACCTGCTGAAAGAGCGGGCGGGAGACGGGCCCACACCCGCACGGAGCACGATCGACAACCTTCGCGACAGCACCCGAGCGCCACAGCCCCGAATCGTTCACGCACTTGCTGACACACTCGGCATCGACAGGGAGGAAGCGAGGCGCATGGCCGGCCTCGCGCCTTCCCAACCGATGCCGGGCGTAACCGTTCGCTCAGCCATCGAGGCGAGCACTGAGTACACGAAGGACGAGAAACAGGCGCTTCTGACGTTCATTGACGCGATCGAGCGGGCGAAGGGCACCTCTCGGGCTACTCGGGCCGAGTCGGCATGAAGACGGCGCTCGCCGGGCTGTGCGGCGCCATAGCCGCCGCCGCGACCGCTGGGCTGCCGGTGTTGATTGGTCTGGGCGCCCTCCTCACGGTCTCCATGGCTCTGCTTAGCTGGATGGTCAATGACAAAGGGCGCTCAGCCGACCTCGCGATGATCATTTCCGCACTACATACACCCGTCGCTCGCGCCCGACCCGCACGGCGCCGAAGATGGCACCGAAGGTAGCTCCGGCGTTACGAACCGCGTCTTGTACCGGCTGCACATCCGTAGATCTTGCTGAGCGACTAAGCGGGCCATGGCCCGCCGACCGTAGAATAGATCGAAGTGCACGCGAGCCTGTTGGCATCTCGATCAACACACGCCTCCGGACCCGTTTTGCCGTGAAGGCGTTGCATGTGGTCGACTGGGACGACTGTAAGCGACCAGCTTGGAGGCGAACTGGATGGCCAAGGCTCGTGAAAAGGATGATCATTTCTTAGCCCACCCCGTCTACCTTGATGTGCCGATGATGGTGAGTTTTCTCGCAACTCTCGACGACGGTGTCGCGTACACGAGCGAGGTGGCCGAGAAGCTTACATCGGCGAAGGAAGGTGAAGGCGAGGGTAATGTTAAAGCCGGAATTCCCAGCCTCGCCCAATGGCTCGGCCTGACACTCAGCGCGGAAGGTAAGTATCGACGGCGCTCATCAACTGATGAATCGGTCGAAGCAAAGCTTGTTCGAGAACACACCTCGGCTTCTTTGTTCAACATTTTGCGAAGGCGTCTGATTTCAACAAGCAGCATCAAGGGCTTGACGCGTGCCGAGGATTTAGTGGAACTCCAAGTGGGCGACCTCGTAGAAATTCGAGGGACCATTAATGGGGATCCGCTTCGACAGGTGCTTGCGGTTTTCTCGGCGATCGCGCCGTATGTGGGTATAGATCTCGCTACAGAAGCTGACCCATCCAAGCCTCGGCAACAGGCTTCCCCCCGCCAGAAGGCGAGCCAAGTCACGCCTCGCCAGTCGATTCAACCCCAGCAACTCGACGAGCTGGCCCTGATGCGAGTTCTTATGGCAGACGTCGCAAAGTCAACGGTTCTGGATCTTACAATGCAGCTGCGGTCCGGTATGCAAGTTGTGCTTGCGGCTTCAAATGAATACATGACCGATGCGGCCGAGCAGTACATGCTTGCTGGTTCTTTCGTCGCACTCGGCAAGGTTACGCAGATCCTGCAGCCAAATGAACGCATCAACCTTCTGAGACGGACTGTTTTCGGCGTACTGGAAGCCACAGGAGGTCGGCCGGAGGATGTGTTTTCCGGGCTAGCAAGCAGCATGCCGGGTATGAACTTGTCCAGCCTTAGCATTACGGGTCCGGGCTTACAAGTACTGCCGTTGGCAATCTACGTGTAAGTAGACACGTACGTGTCATCCCTGAAGGAGCGGGGCCGTGTCAACCCCTCGATGCCTGGTGGTCTGTGACCGGTTTGGACCGTTTCCCGGCTCGGTGCGGACAAACGCCGGTAAGGGGTCGGGGCCAAGACTCGACCGCAGGTCGACCCGCGTAGCGGGCTCGGTCTTGACGCCGATCCCGGGCGGCGCAGAATCGGTGCGCCGGGAACGACGACTGTGGGGTTGTGGGGGGCCGTGTTCTCCATCGTCCGAAATGGACGGTTTGGCGGAACCGGGGTCCGGTTGCCGGTCATCCCTTCGCCGCGGCGGGGGCGGCATGGAGTGTTACGGCCGCGACCAGGCGGGGTCAATCAAGTGTGGTCGACCGCGCCACCGCAGTGGGGGTCAGACACTCCACGACCTCGCGCCTGGCCGCGCCGGGCTGGGGGCTCACGCGGGGGCCAGGCAACGGATGTGCCCGTCGCGTAGGCCGTAAAAGACCAGGGTGAGTAGTTCACGGGCGGCGGCGACCTTGGCGATGTTGTTACCGCGCCGCTCGCCGATGCGCGCCCGGGTCCGCGCGATGGGCCCGGTGTGCACGCGCTGGACAGCCTCGACCGCAGCCCACCGGACCAGGGTGTTGCCCTGCTTGGTAATGCGACCTCGGTGGACCTTGGTGTCGGACTCCCGGTGCTTGGGCGTCATGCCTGCCCACGAACACAGCTGTTGCGGCCGGGCGAAGCGGGTGACATCGCCGATCTCGGCCACGAACACCGCGGCGAGCACCGGCCCGACCCCGGGCAACGCCTGGATTGCCTGATAGCCCGGATGGGTCTTCAACTGGGCGGCGGTGCGCTTGGCCACAATGTCGATCTCGAGGGTGACCGCGTCGATGAGCCGGCGAAGTGACAACACCCGCGCGCTGAACGGCGCGTCGAGCTGCAGATCGTCGAGCAGTTGCTGCCCGCCGACGCCGAACAGGTCAGACATGGCCACACGCACGCCTTGCTTGGCAAGCACCGAGTGGACCTGCGCTTTGAGCCCGGAGCGCAACGCCACCAGCTTGCACCGGTGACGCACCGCCTCCCGCAGACCACGAACCTCGGTCGGGGCGACCCACGCCTCGGGGAGGCGACCCATCCGCAGCAGGTCGGCCAGATCGGCGGCGTCACGTTCGTCGTTCTTCACCCGCCGATAGGCGAATCCTTTTACTCCCAACGGATGCGCCAGGTGAACCTTGGCGCCGGCCTCGGCGAGCACGTCTGCCGCCCAGTACCACCCATACGTGGCTTCCAACACCACGTCGGGGCTCTCACCCCAACCGGCGACCTGCCGCGCCAACTCGAACGGATCATTGTCGATCCGAACCATCGAACCGATTCGTTGCCCTTCCGGAGTCATCCGCACGATCACGCTGCGCCGCCGGTGCAGGTCTATCCCCACATACTGCCGGCCGTCGTACTCTGCCACAGGGGCCTCCTTCGTCGTGGTACTTCGTGACAACCCCAGGAAACCCCTGACTAGGGTGACTGTCACGAGGAGCGGAGGCCCCGCTCCTTCATCGCATCAACGCTGGGCTGCGGTCGCCTAGCGTCCTTGGGCTTCTGGGCCGTGTCGTGCTGGTACGGCATCCCAAACGGCCGTACAGCTCCATGATCTGGCTCTGCATGACGCCTACCTGGCGCCGAATCTCCGCGATGTCGGACGTGACGTCGCCCTCCAGGCGGGCGCTCAGTTCCCGCACCGCGGCTTCAAGCTCGGCGATGCGGCCAGGCGTGTCGGCGTTCCGGGCTAGCTCGTCGTCCGTAGGCTTGTGCTGGACGTAGACGCCCTTGCCTGGCTGTCCAATGAGGATTCCCTCGACCTGAAGCTCTTTGATCGCAGCACGGACAACCGCCGGGATTGGCTCACCAATCCGGTAGACCTCGTCCGCGATCTTGCGGCGTAAGTCGTGGGCTATCTGCTGGTATGCCGGCTGTCCGGTGATCTCGGTCAAGGTGCCTCCGCTGGAGGCGGCGTTGGGTCACTGGTAGGCGCCACAAAACTTGGCCGCGTATTTGCCGCGAACGGCCGATCGTGGCCGGTGAGCGCCGGGGACAGCCGGACAACGTGCGAGCCCCTTGACCGCGTCGCTGCTGGTCAAGGGGCTCGTTTCGGCTGGTCAACAGCCCTTCCATCGGTGGCCCCGGCGCGAATCGAACGCGCGACACCCGCTTTAGGAGAGCGGTGCTCTATCCCCTGAGCTACGAGGCCTTGCCCGAGGTCGAGTCTAGGGGAACACCCGGCCTGGCCGAAATCGCGTATCCGTGCAACCTCCCGCCGGGCGCGGCTCGTTTCAGTCCGACCGAGGGGGAGGCCGATGCGCGCAGAGGCGCAAGAGGAGTACGTCGAGTACGTGACCGGGCGGCTCGCGCCGCTGCGGCAGCTGGCGTTCCTGCTGTGCGGCGACGAGCACCGGGCCGACGACGTCGTGCAACAGACGATCGAGAAGCTGTACCTGCGCTGGCCGCGCGTCAGCGCCGTCGAACACCTCGACCGGTACGTGCGGCAGATGCTCGTGCGCACGTTCATCGACGAGCGGCGCCGGCCCTGGGCACGCGTCGGGCTGACCGGCCGGGCGCCCGAGCCGCCGCCCCCGCCGGCGCCGACGGGCCCGCACGACGCGGTCGAGGACACGCTGGTGCTGCGGGCCGCGCTCGCCCGGGTGCCGCGGCGGCAGCAGGCGGTACTCGTCCTGCGGTACCTCTGCGACCTGCCCGTCGACGAGGTCGCCGCGATCCTGAACTGCTCCGCCGGGACGGTGAAGAGCCAGTCTTCGCGCGGGCTGGCCACGCTGCGCAAGCTTGTCGGCGACGACCTGCAGAGGACGGTCTGAACGATGGACATCGACGACAAGCGCGCGACCGACCTGCTGATGCCGCTGCGCCGGGTGCCCCGCGGCCTCTCGACCGTCGACGTGAGGCGCGCCATCGCGCGGGGCGAGCGGCGCCGCGCCGCCGTCCGCGCCGCGTCCGTGGCGGCGATCGTGCTGATGGTCCTCGTCGGCGGCTGGGCGTTGGCCGGCACCCGGGAGAACCGGCCGGACCCGGAGCCCGCGATCAGCACCTCCCCCGGGCCGGAGCCCTCGACGACCGGGTGCCAGGCGGCGCCGCTCGATGCGCCCCCGGGGGCGGTGCTCGGCAGCACCGTCACCGGCGGCGACCCGACCGGGCGGTACCACGTCGGGCAGAGCTTCGACGGGGCGAAGGTGACCGTGCTGCTCTGGGACCGCGGCCGGTACCAGGTCGTGGACCTGCCCGGCCAGGACCAGACGCTGGTGGACGTCAACTCCGCCGGCACGGCGGTGGGGTGGACCCGGCGCAAGGCCGACGCCGTCGCCGTGGTGTTCGAGGACGGGCGGGTGCGCGACCTGCCCGGCACCGCCGGCTCCGACGCCAAGGCGTACGCGATCAACGACCGGGGGCAGATCGTCGGCTCGATCCAGGGGCGGCCCGTGGTCTGGGCGACCCCGCACAGCCAGCCGACCCGGCTCGCGCTGCCCGGGTCCGGCTACGGTGGCGAGGCCCGCGGGATCGACGAGGACGGCACGGTGGTCGGGACGCTGCTCCACAACGGCGCCGCGGCGATCTCGGTCTGGTCGCCGGACGGCAAGGCGACGAATCTCCTGTCGACGCCCGTGATCGACGGCAAGGCCGTCACCGTTGCCCTCGGCATCCGCGAGGGCTGGGTGATCGGGCGGGTCGGCGATGAGCTCGGCGCGGCGCTGTGGAACCTGCGCACGGGCGAGGTGCGGGCCATCACCTGGGGCTACCCGGCGGCGGTGAACGCCCAGGGCTGGACGGCGCAGTCCAACGCCTCCTACGCGGCGATCGACACCGGCGGCTCGCGGATCGACCTGCCAGCGCTGCCGGAGGGCCGGGCCGGCGACCACTCGCTGACCCCCGTCACGCTCAGCGACGACGGGCACACGGTCGCCGGGACCGCTGTCACCTCGCAGAACGGTCACCGGGTGGCGATGCTGTGGACGTGCCGATGATCGCGCGGATGCGGGCCTCCTTCACCGCCTCGGTCAGGGTCGCGATGTCGTAGGCGCCGTAGTGGCGGCGGCCGTTGATGAAGAAGGTGGGGGTACCGCTGACGCCACTGAGGTCCGCGGACTCCAGGTCCTGGGCAATCCGCGCCGCGTGCACGTGGTGTATCAGGTCCTCGTGGAAGCGCTGCCGGTCCAGGCCGAGCCGCTCGGCGTAGCCGACCAGGTCCGTCGGCTTGAGCTCGTCCTGGTGGTCGAGGAGGAGGTCGTGCATGGGCCAGAACGCGCCCTGCGCGGCCGCCGCCTCGGCCGCCTCGGCGGCGAGCTGTGCCTGCGGGTGCACGTCGGTGAGCGGCAGGTGCCGCCAGACGTAGCGCAGGTCGGTGTCGGCGAGCAGCTCGCGGACGACGGGCTCGGCCTGGCCGCAGTACGGGCACTGGAAGTCGCCGTACTCGACCACCGTCACCGAGGCTCCCGCGGCCCCGCGCACGTGGTCGACGGTCACGTCCACGGGCGGGATGAGGTCGACGAGGACTTCGGCGTCGCCCAGCAGCGCCCGGGCGCGCCTCGGCTTCGGCAGCATGGCCGTCACGCGGTACACCACCCAGGTGGCCAGCGACGCGAGCACCGCGGCGGCCAGCACGCCCAGCTTGGCCTCGGCGAGGTCGTCGCCGGTGAACGCCAGGCTCGCGATGAGCAGCGACACCGTGAAGCCGATGCCGGCGATCGTGCCGCTGCCGAGCACCGCCGCCCACCCGGCGGCGGGCCGCACCCGGCGGCCGGACAGCCGGGTCACCAGCCAGGCGGTGCCGGCGACCGCGATCGGCTTGCCGAGCACGTACCCGGCCAGCACGCCGAGGGTGATCGGCGAGGTGAACGCCCGCACGAGGAACGGGCCGTCGATCGGGATGCCGGCGTTGGCCAGGCCGAAGAACGGGACGATGAGGAAGCTGCTCCACGGGTGGTACATGCGCTGCAGGCGGTCGTTGGGCGACAGCGTCTGGGTGAGACCCAGCGACGCCGAGCGGGCCAGCTCCGCGGTCGGCTGCTCGCGGAAGAGCTTGAACATGCCGCTGGCCGCCTCCAGCGCGCCGCGGGCGGGCGTGTACGCGGTCGCGGTCAGCCCGATCGCGAGCCCGGAGACGACCGGGTCCACGCCGCTGCGCAGCATGAAGTACCACAGCAGGATGCAGAACGGCGCGTAGACGGCGCCGCGGCGCACCCCGAGCGCGCGCAGGGCGAGCAGCAGGCCGAACACGGCCACGGCGAGCAGCAGCGGCATCAGGGCGATGTGCTCGGAGTACGCCACCGCGATGATCAGGAGCGCGGCCAGGTCGTCGACGACGAACACGGTGAGCAGGAAGACCCGCGCCTGCTCCGGCACGCCGCGGCCGACGAGCGCGAGCAGGCCGAGCGCGAGCGCGGTGTCGGTGGACATCGCCACCCCCCAGCCCTCCGCGCCCGGGCCGCCGTGGTTGACCCCGAGGTAGATGGCGACCGGGATCACCATGCCGGCCAGGCCGGCGGCGAGCGGCAGCACGAACCGGCGGCGGTCGCGCAGGTCGCCGAGGTCGAACTCGCGCCGCGCCTCCAGGCCGACGACCAGGAAGAACAGCGTCATGAGGCCGCTGTTGACCCAGGTGCGCAGGTCGTCGGCCAGCTCCCAGCCGCCGACGCGGAGGGCGAACTCGGTGCCCCACACCCGCTCGTAGCCGGCCGGGTCGACGTTGGCCCAGACCAGCGCGGCGGCGATCGCGGCGACCAGGACGCCGGCGCTGCCGGACTCGGTGCGCATGAAGGCCCGCAGCGGAGCGGTCACGTCGCGCCGCCAAATGGTAGTTCGTCCTGATATTTCCGACATGTCAGATGAGGCGCCTTGCGGTGTCTCGGCTGCGGCCATATCGCGAAAGCCTATGTCGCGCCGGCGCCGTTACGCTCGGGCGGTGGGGATACGGGTGCTCATCGCCGACGACCAGGAGATGGTCCGCGATGGCCTGCGGCGCATCCTGGGCGCGGCCGGGGACATCGAGGTGGTCGGGGAGGCCGCGGACGGGGTCGAGGCGCTGGAGCGCGTCCGGGTGCTGGAGCCCGACGTCGCCCTCGTCGACATCCGGATGCCGCGCATGGACGGCCTCACCCTCACCCGCGAGCTCGCCGCCGGCCCCACCCGGGTGGTCGTGGTCACCACGTTCGACCTGGACGAGTACGTCTACGCGGCGCTGCGCAACGGGGCCGCCGGCTTCCTGCTCAAGCGCTCCGGCCCGGCCCTGCTCACCGAGGCCGTGCGCGCCGCCGTCTCCGGCGAGAGCCTGATCAGCCCGGCGATCACGGTCAAGCTGCTGCGCCACCTGTCGCGCCCGCGCCCCGAGTCCCCGGAGCCGCTCACCGACCGCGAGCTGGAGATCGCCGGGCACGTCGGGGCCGGCCGGACCAACGCGGAGATCGGCGCCGAGCTGTTCATCTCGGCCGGCACGGTGAAGACGCACGTCGCGGCCGTCCAGCGCAAGCTCGGCGTGCGCAACCGGGTCGGGATCGCGGTGTGGGCCTGGAACAACGGGGTCGTCGCGCCGTGAAGGCGGCGTGGCTGCTCCTGCTCGCCGTGCCGGTGCTGTGCGGGCTGCCGTTCACCCGCGGGCCGGGCGTCCTCGTGAGCGTGGCGGCCATGCTCGCCGTCGCCGCCGCGATCCGCCCCTCCCTCGCCGCGCTGCCCCTGGCCGCCGCGCTCGGCTCGCTCGCGGTCACCGCCGGCTACCGGGGGCCGCCCCAGCCGGCCGGCCTGTGGCTCCCGTTCGAGTTCCTGCCCCTGTTGGTACTGCAGGTGCGCCTGCTGCGCCGCACCCCCGCCCGGCGGGCGGCCGTGGCCGGCGCGCTGGTGGCCCTGGCGACGACCGCGCTCCCCCTGCGCGTCACCCTCCACGTCCCGCACAACCGGCTCAACGCCTCGGTCCTGCTCGTCGCGACCGCGTTCGTGCCGGCCGTGGCGGCCGCCGGCGTGGGCCTGTGGCTGCGGGCGGCCGACGCCCGCCGCGCCCGCGCCCTGGCCGCGGCCCGCCGCGCGCAGCGCCTCGAGCTCGCCCGCGACCTGCACGACCTGGTGGCCCACGAGGTCACCGGCATCGTCGTCGAGGCGCAGGCCGCGCAGGTCGCCCCGGAGGCGGGCTCGTACGAGCGCATCGAGGCCGCCGGGCAGCGCGCGCTGGCGGCGATGGACGACATGGTGGCCGCGCTGCGCGCCGACGATGACGCCGCGCCGCGGGCGTACGGCCTCGCCGACCTGCCGGGCGTGGTCTCCCGTTTCGGCGGCGGCGCGACGCTGGAGATCGAGCCGGGCGTGGGGCTCCCGGCGGTGGCGGGGACGGCCGCCTACCACGTGGTCATCGAGGCCCTCACCAACGTGCGCCGGCACGCCCCGGCCGGCGCGCGGGTGCGGGTCCGGCTGTCGGCGTCAGGCGTGCTGACCGTCGACAACGACGGCGGCACGGAGCATGGAGTGACGGGTGCATCCGACATTTCGGTTACACCCAGGTCTGGCGGCGGAAGCGGGCTCGCGGGGCTCGCCGAGCGCACCCGTGCCGTGGGCGGGGAACTGCGCGCCGGGCCGCACGCCGGCGGCTGGCGCGTGGTCTGCGATCTCTCCCGTTCGGCAGATGTGCCGGGCGACCGCGCCGCCCAGCCTTGAGGCATGCTCGAACTGCTCGACATCACGAAGGTCTACAAGGGCGGCAAGCGCGCCGTCGACGGCCTGACGCTGCGCCTCGGGCCGGGGCTGCTCGGCCTGCTCGGGCCCAACGGCGCCGGGAAGTCCTCGCTGCTGCGCATCGCCGCGACGGTGACCCGGCCGACGAGCGGCCGGGTGCGCTTCGACGGCGCCGACGCGGTCGCCCGGCCCGACGGGCTGCGCCGCGCGCTGGGCTACCTGCCGCAGGACTTCGGGGTGTACCCGAACCTGTCGGCGGTGGAGTTCCTGGCGTACCTGGCCGCGGTCAAGGGCCTGTCCGGCCGCTCCGCCCGCGCCCGCATCGACGAGCTGCTGGAGCTGGTGAACCTGACCCACGCCGCGCGGCGGCCGCTCGGCGGCTACTCCGGCGGCATGCTGCGCCGGGTCGGCATCGCGCAGACGCTGCTGGCCGACCCGCGCGTCGTCATCGTCGACGAGCCCACGGCCGGCCTCGACCCCGAGGAGCGGGTCAGGTTCCGCAACCTGCTCAGCGACCTCGCCGCCGACCGGCTGGTGCTGCTGTCCACGCACATCGTGAGCGACGTCGAGTCGGTCGCGACGCGGATCGCGGTGGTCAAGGGCGGCCGGATCCGCCTCGACGGGACACCGGAGGAGCTGCTGCACGGCGTCGCCGGGCACGTCTGGGAGGTCACCGTGCCGCCCGAGGCCGCCGCCGGGCTGCAGCAGCGGCTGCTCACCACCCGGGCGGTGCGCACCCCGGCCGGCGTGCGGCTGCGGGTGCTGGCGACGAGCCGGCCGCTCGCCGACGCCACGCCGGCCGCACCGGACCTGGAGGACGCCTACGTCGGGGCGGTGCATCGATGAGCGGGCTGCTCGGCTTGGCGCTGGCGGACTTTCGCGAGCGGGTGCGCCGGCCGGCGTACCTCCTCATGCTGATCTCCGCGATCGGCCTCGGGCTGCTGGCGGTGCCGCCGGCGGACTCGCACTGGTCGGTGCTCGTCATCGGGGGCTTCCGCGGGCGGTACACCAGCGACTATGTGGGCATGGTCACCGCCCTGACGAGCGCCCTGTGGCTCACGCTGGTCGGGTTCTACCTGGTGCGCGACGCGGTCGCGCGGGACGAGCGCACCGGCGTCGGGCAGCTGCTGGCCGCCTCGCCGCTGCGCACGCCCGTCTACCTCGCCGGCAAGCTGCTCAGCAACGCAATGGTGCTCGGCTCGATGGTCGCGGTCCTCGCCGCGACCGCGCTGGTGCTGCAGCTGCTGCGGGGCGAGTCGCGCGCGGTGGACCCGGTCGCGCTGGCGCTGCCGTTCGCGCTCGTCGCGCTGCCGATGCTCGTGCTCACCGCGGCCCTGGCCGTGCTGTTCGAGACGACGCCGGTGCTGCGGGGCGGGCTGGGCAACGTGCTGTGGTTCTTCGTGTGGATGATCGGCGCGATCGGCGGGCAGTCGGCGCACGCGCCGTTCGGCGGGCTCGGCCTGCGGCCGGTCACCCTGCCGGCCGGCGCCTCGCACGACGTCGGGCTCGGCCTGATGTACGTCGAGGAGCCCCTGCGCACCTTCGACTGGCCCGGCCTGCGGCTGGACGCCGGGTTCCTCGGCGGCCGGCTCGCGCTCACCGCCATCGCGGTCGCGGTCGCGCTCCTGCCGGCGCTGTGGTTCCACCGCTTCGACCGCCCGGCGCGCGCCGCTCGGGCGGCCGCCGGCGCCGAGCCGCGGACCGTCTACAAGGGACTCCCCCCGACCGAGCCCCGCCGCGGCGGGACGGGCCCGCGCCTGCTCGCCGGCGAGGTGCGCATCCTGGTGCGGGGCGCGCCGACGTGGTGGTGGCTGGGCGCGGGCGCGCTGGCCCTGGCCGGCCTCGCCGCGCCGCCCGGCGCGGTGCTCGCGCTCGTGTGGATCTGGCCGGTGCTGCTGTGGTCGCGCCTGGGCACCCAGCCGGCGGCGTCGGGCGCGGACGCGATCCTCGCCGCCTGTCCGGCCCCGCGCCGCCGCGTCGTCGCCGAGTGGGGCGCGGGCGCGCTGCTGGCCGCGGTCACCGGCGCGGGCGCGGCGGCCCGGATGGCGTTCGCCGGCGACCTGCCGGGGCTGGCCGCCTGGACGGCCGGTGCGGCGTTCATCCCGGCGCTCGCCCTGGCCCTGGGCGCGCTGACCGGGGCGCCGAGGGTCTTCCAGGCGATCTACACCGTCCTGTGGTACCTCCTGATCAACGACACCAGCGCGCTGGACTTCATGGGCGCGCTGCGCGACCACGGCCGCCTCACCGGGCCGAGCCCGGCGCTGTGGGCGGGGGCCGCGGCGGCCGGCATCGCCGTCGCGCTCACCCGCACCGCGTGGCGCGAAACCCGCCGCTGAGGCCGTGCCGGTTATGCGAGCGCGGCGGAGATCGCTCGGACCTGGGCCGGGGCGACCGCGCCCCAGAAGCGGCCGTCGTGGCAGCCGGTCGACAGCGTCACGACCGACGGGTCGGGCAGGCGGTCGCGCAGGCGGCGCACCGCGGGCGCGAACGGGTCCGCCGCGCCGATGTCGATGCGGAATGGCAGCCCGGACAGCTCGGCCGCCCGTGCGGTCACGTCGTAGCGCGCCCACTCCTGCTCCGAGTCGTACGCGCCCGCATTGACCCGCTCGGCGTCGGCGTAGTCGCGGAAGATCGCCGGCGAGGAGGCGACGATCAGCCGGAAGCGGTCGCGGTACTCCAGCCCGCACAGCAACGCGCCGTAGCCGCCCATCGACCAGCCGGCCACCGCGGCCCGGCCGATGTCGAGGTCCCAGCCCGCGATGAGCGGCAGGAACTCGTCGATGAGCATGCCGAGCGGGTCGTCGGTGGCGTGCGGGTGCCAGTACCCGTCGCCGCCGTCGGCCGCGGCGATGACGAAGGGCGCCGCACCGGCGCGCACGGCCCCGGCGAGCAGCCGCGGGTAGTCACCCGTGTTCACCGCCTGCTCGGCGTTGGAGCCGAAGCCGTGCAGCGCGAGGCACACCGGCAGCCGGGCCCCCGGCTCGTGCCCCGGCGGGTAGGCCAGCGCGTAGCCGACCGCCCGGCCGCGGTGCCGGGAGCGGAACGAGCCGGTGATCGGCGGCGGCGCCTCGGCCGTCGGCGCGGCCGGGGGCCTCGGCGCGGCGGCGTCGCAGCGGCCGAGGGCCTCGTCCAGGCGCCCCTTGCCGGGCAGGACGGCGTGGTCGACGAGCTCGAACCCGGCGACGGCGGCCAGCGCCACGCCGCCGCCGAGCGCCAGCAGCGCCGAGCGCCGGCCGATGCCCATGCGCGCCACGGTAGCGGTTCGGTGACCGTCGCGGGGACCCGCGCGTCGGCTCTTCGGGCCGGCGTGGCGATCTTCCGGCCGATCTGCGGGGCCCGCTGGACGGCTATCGTGACGCAGGTGACGCGGCTCGACTTCCGGATCCTCGGCCCGCTCGAGGCGTGGGCGCCGGACGGCCGGCCGATCGACCTCGGCGCCCGCAAGCAGCGCGCGGTGCTCGCCATGCTGCTGCTGGAGCCGGGCCGCGTGGTGTCGGTCGACCGGATCGTCGAGGGGCTGTGGGCCGGGGAGGCGCCGGCGAGCGCGACCGGGACACTGCAGGCGTACGTGTCGCAGCTGCGCCGCGCCCTGGAGCCGGACCGGCCGCCGCGCACGCCGCCGGCCGTGCTGCTCACCCGGGACCCCGGCTATCTGCTGGCGGTCGACGACGCACAGGTGGACGCGCGCCGGTTCGCCGCCGGCGTCGAGGCCGCCCGGGTCGGCCTGGCCCGGGGCGACCTGGCCGCGGCCGAGCGCGCGCTGCGCGAGGCGCTGCGGGAGTGGCGCGGCGAGCCGCTGGCGGACCTGGCCGACGAGGAGTTCGCCGCCGCGGCGGTGGCCCGGCTCGGCGAGCTGCACGACGGTGCCCTGGAGGACCTCGCCGAGGTCCAGCTCGGCGCCGGGCAGACCGCGGCCGCGATCGCCGGGGCGCAGGCGTTGCTGGATCGCCGGCCGTTCCGCGAGCGGTCGTGGGGGCAGCTGATGCTCGGCCTGTACCGCGAGGGCCGCCAGGCCGACGCGCTGGCCGCGTTCCGACGCGCCCGCGCGGTGCTCGACGAGGAGCTGGGCCTGCCGCCGGGGCCCGAGCTGCGGACGCTGGAGGCCGCGATCCTCCGCCACGACCCGTCGCTGGCCGAGCCGGCCCGGCCCGCCCAGCCCGCGCAGGCCTCGCGAGCCGGGCAAGCCGCGCAGGCCGCCCCGCCCGAGCGGGTCGTGGCGACCGCGCCCGTCGCGGTCGCCGAGGGGGCACCGGGGCTGGTGGGGCGGGGCGCGGAGGAGCGGCGCATCGCCGAGCGGGTCGAGCTCGCCGCGGGCGGGGCGGGCGGCGTGCTGCTCGTCGCCGGCGAGGCCGGGCTCGGCAAGACCCGGCTCGCCGAGCGCGCGGCCGAGCTCGCCGCCGGGCGCGGGCTCGCGGTTGCCTGGAGCCGGTGCGTCGAGGCGAGCGCGACCCCCGCGTTCTGGCCGTGGGCGCAGGTGCTGCGCGCGCTGCCGGACAGCGGAGACGGGCGCCGGCTCCTCGACGTGCTCGCCGGCCGGGGCGAGAGCAGCTGGCGAGCCGGGGACCCGGACACCGCGCGGTTCCACCTGCACGAGACGGTCGCCGACACGCTGCGCTTGCACGCGTCCGCGCGGCCGCTGCTCATCGTGATCGACGACCTGCACGCCGCGGACGCCTCGTCGCTGCAGCTGCTGGCGCACCTCGCGCCGGCGCTGCACCGGCAGCCGATCCTGACGCTGGCCACGCTGCGCCCGGAGGCGGCCGACGCCGACCCCGCGCTGCGCGAGACGCTGGCGCTGCTGGCCAACGAGCGCGGCGCCGAGCGGCTGCGGCTGGCCGCGCTCACCGAGGACGACATCGCCGAGTTCACCAACCGGCCCCGCGCGGTCGCGCACGCGCTGGCGGAGCGCACCGGCGGCAACCCGTTCTACCTCAAGGAGCTGCTGCGGCTGCTGGAGAGCGAGTACCCGGACGGCTGGGGCGACGCACAGGCCGTTGCGGAGACCGGCGTGCCGGAGAGCGTGCGGGACGTCATCACCCGCCGCCTGTCCCGGCTGCCCGAGCGGACCCGGCGGCTGCTGGAGACGGCCGCGGTCATCGGCCGTGACGTCGACCTGCTCCTGCTGGAGGCCGCGACGGAGGATCGCGAGTCGGGAGGGCACGAGCTGGTGATGGCCACCCTCGAGCCGGCCGTCGCGGCCGGGGTGCTGCTGGAGCTGCCGGACGGCTGGGACTATCGCTTCTCCCACGCCCTCGTCCGGGACGCCGTCTACGGCGGGCTCAGCCGGCTGCAGCGCGCACGACTGCACCGGCGGGTCGGTGAAGCGCTCGAGTCCTTCGACCGGCCCGACGACCCCAACCTGCTCGGGCGCCTGGTGCACCACTTCACGATGGCCGCGCGGCTGGGCGTCGCCGATCGCGCGGTGCGGTACGCCACCCGGGCCGCCGAGCTGGCGATGGCGCAGCTGGCCTACGACGAGGCCGTCCGATACCTGGAGGCTGCCCTCGGCGCGCTCGACCCCACCGGCGCGGGCGCGGCCGAGCGGCGCTGCCGCCTGCTGGTGCAGCTCGGCGTGGCCCGGCGGGCCGCGGGCGACGTCGCCGGCACCCGCGCGGTGCTCGACGAGGCGCTGACGCTGGCCCAGCAGCTCGGCGACGACGGGCTCGCCATGGACGCGGCGACCCTGTTCGGCGGGGTGACGCTGTGGACCTGGCGGCCGTACCTGATCGTCGACGAGCGCATGATCGGCATCCTGCGCGGGCAGCTGACCCGGCTGGACCCGAACGACCGCTACCGGCGCGCGGTGCTGCTCGGCACGCTCGCCGTCGAGCTGTACCACAGCCCGGAGCGCGCCGAGGGCGAGGCGCACGCGGCGGAGGCGGTGCGGCTGGCGCGCGGGCTGGGCGACCCGGAGCTGCTGACGCGCACGCTGAACAACTACTGGAACGCCGCCTGGGTGCCGGAGCGCGAGCCGGAGCGCCGCGCCGTGGTCGACGAGCTGCTCACGATCACGGCGCTGCCCCGCACCGTCGAGGCCATCGCCCGGCTGCACCGGATGATGACCGAGATGAGCGCCGGCGACGTCGCCGGGTTCGACGCCGACCTGGCCCGCTGCGTGCGCCTGGCCGAGGAGATCCGCAGCCCGGTGCTGCCCGCGCAGGTGCGCTTCGCGCAGGCGGGGCGGGCGATGCTGGACGGCCGGTGGGCCGACGGCGAGCGGCTGATCGACGAGGCGTTCGCGCTGCAGGAGCACACCAGCCTGTGGGGCAGGCAGTGGATCCGGCTGGCGCTGCTGTACACCAGCCGCCGCTTCCAGGGCCGCCCGGCCGAGCTGCGCGACGAGCTGGTGCGCCGCGCCGACGAGCCACTGCTGGAGCTGCTGCGCCCCACCGCCGTGCTGGCCGCCGTCGAGTCGGGCGACGAGGACCTGGGCCGGGCGCTGGTCGAGCGTTGGGGCGCCACGCGGGACCGGCTGTGGGCCTGGGAGTTCCTGGTGTTCCAGTGGGGGCTGGTCGCGGCGCGGCTGGGCACCCCCGACCCGCAAGAGCTCTACGATGAGATCGCGCCCTTCGCCGACCGCTGCTGTACGGTCGGCAGCGGAGGCGCCACCTGGGGCTCCCTGCATTTCGTCCAGGCCGAGCTGGCGGTGCGGCTGGGCGAGCGCGCCGTCGCCCTGGACCACGCGCGCGCCGCCCGGTCCACGCACGAGCGGCTCGGCGCGGCGCACCTGATCGCGGCCAGCGACGCGCAGCTGGCGACTCTAGTGGTCCACAAGCGCTGACCAACTCACGTCCAAACGGGCTCCAAGAGGGTCCCGGCACCGTCATCGCATGACCATCGCTATGACTGAGCTCCCGGCCCTGGCCGGACCCGTCTTTTTCCCCGGCGACGAGGGCTACGCGGCGGAGGTCGCGTCCTGGAACGTCGCGACCACCCACGAGCCGCTCGCGGTCGTCGGCGCCACCAGCGCGCAGGACGTCGCCGCGGCCGTCCGCTGGGCCGGCACGCACGGCCTGCCCGTCGCGGTCCAGTCGACCGGGCACGGCGCGGTGCGCCCCGCCACCGGCTGCGTCCTGATCACCACCGGCCGCATGAACGAGGTCTCCGTCGACCCGGTCGCGCGCACCGCGCGGGCCGCCGCCGGCGTGCGGTGGTCACAGGTGATCGAGGCGGCCGCCGCGCACGGCCTGGCGCCCCTCAACGGCTCGGCCTCGCACGTCGGCGTCGTCGGGTACACGCTCGGCGGCGGCGCCGGGCCGCTCGGGCGCAAGTACGGCTTCGCCGCCGACCACGTCCGCTCGATCGAGATCGTCACCGCCGACGGCGCGCTTCGCACCATCGACGCCGACCACGAGGCCGACCTGTTCTGGGCCGTGCGCGGCGGCAAGGGCAACTTCGGCATCGCCACCGCGATCGAGTTCGACCTGTTCGAGGTCGCCGGGCTCTTCGGCGGCGGCATCTACTTCCCGGGCAGCCACGCCGCCGAGGTCCTGCACGCCTACCGGGCCTGGACGGCCGGGCTGCCGGAGGAGATGAGCACGTCGGTGGCCCTGCTGCGGCTCCCGCCGCTGCCCGAGCTGCCCGAGCCGCTGCGCGGGGCGTTCGTGGCGCACCTGCGGGTCGCGTACCTCGGCACGCCGGAGGACGGCGACGCGATGCTCGCCCCGATGCGCGCCGCCGCGCCCGCGCTCATCGACGACGTGTCGTGGCTGCCGTACACGGCGATCGACTCCGTGCACCGGGACCCGGTCGACCCGGTCCCGTCCCGGGAGCGCGGCGTGCTGCTCGGCGAGCTGACCGAGCGGACCGTCGACCACGTGCTGGAGGTGGCCGGGCCCAAGGTGGACGTACCGCTGATCATGGTGGAGGTGCGGCACCTGGGCGGTGCGTTCGCGCGGACGCCGGCCACCCCCAACGCCGTGAGCGGCCGCGGGGCGGAGTTCTCGCTGTTCGCCCTCGGGCTCGGCGTGCCCGAGCTCGCGCCCGTCGTGGACGCCGTCACCGATCAGGTGCTCGCCGTCGAGACGGTGCCGGGCGGGCTCATGAACTTCTCCGGCCACGCCGGCCCGGAGGCGCTCCTGGCGAACTGGGCGCCCGCCGACCGGGACCGGCTGCTGCGCACGAAGCGCTCGTACGACCCGACGAACGTGTTCTCCAGCGGCCAGGCCATCGTCGCCTGACGGACGCCTTCCGTGATCACGGAGTGAAAGCGACACTTTGACTCCGTGATCACGGGGACCCGCAGGGGCTACATGCCGGCGAGGTCGAGGCCGAGGGTCACCGCACCGCAGGCCACGATCAGGGCCGCGATCAGGTTGACCCGGCCGGCCGGGCCGCCGGTCCGGCGGGCGGCGCGCCAGTACAGCGCCGCGCCCACGAGCACGAGCAGGCCCTCGATCGTGGCGGTCAGCGCGTGGTACTGCCACAGCCCGAACCCCAGCCGCGGCAGGTCGCCCGCGTTGCCGGGCAGCAGCGGCATGTCGGTGCGGTGCACGACCAGGTCGAGCAGCCAGTGCGAGAAGACGACCGCGCCGATCACGGTGCCGCCGCGCCGGCCCCACCAGCGAACGCAGAGCAGACCCGTCGCGGCCGAGATGAGCAGGGCGCCCAGCAGCGAGTGGGTGTAGTCCGCGTAGATGATCCCGTTTCCGTACCCCCCGTCGGTGCCCGGAGCGGGATCGATGTGCTCGACGCCGCTGAGGTACAGCGGCACGAAGATGACGTCGAGCCAGACCGTCGCGAGCATCAGCGCCCACAGCGGTATGGGCCGCTCGATCGACTTGACGGCCGCCGCGAGGCCGAAGTGCCCGGTGACCATTACTTGCCTTCCTTGCGGCCGGACGGCCACGGGAGTTTCGCGTCCAGCGCGCCGATGAGGGCGGTGAACAGGAGCGCGCCGAGTATGAACGCCATGAGAGGCTCCAGGAGTGCTACTAAGTGAACCGTAGTTGCGTTAGCCTGAGCATGGCAGACGATCGACGCTTAACGCAACTGGAGTTTCATTGAGGGAGCCGGTTGGCACGGTACGGCCAGGCGGGCGCACCGCCCGCACGCGCGCCGCGGTGGCCGAGGCCCTGCAGGCCGAACTGCTGGAAGTCGGATACGCGGGCACGACGATCGAGCGCATCGCCCAGCGCGCCGGAGTGGCGAAGACCACGGTGTACCGCCGCTGGGGCAGCTTGACCCAGCTGGTCGTGGATGTGTTCTCGGAGACCGCCGGCACCCGGATCCCGCTGCCGGACACCGGCACGTTCGAGGGCGACCTGCGCGCGCTCGGCCGCGCCAGCATTCTGCTGCTGTGCACCCCGCACCTGCGGGCCATCTTCGACGTGGTGGTCCGCGAGGCGATCCACGACCCGGCCGCCCGTGCCGCGCTGACCAACTTCTTCGCGTCGCGGATCGCGATCGGCTCGGCCCTGGTGGACCGCGCCGTCGACCGCGGCGAGGCGGCGCCCGGCACCGACGCGGCCGAGGTGATCCGGCTGGTCGGCGCCCCGTACTACGCCCGGGCGTACATCACGGGCGAGGAGATCGACCCGGCCGTCGCCGACCGCACGGCCGCGATGATCGCGCTGGCCGCCCGCGAGGGCGTCCTGGTGCCGGCGCCCGAAGATCAGAGCGTGTCGCGGTAGAGCAGGGCGGCCTGGACCCGGTTGGCGCAGTCGAGCTTCGTCAGCACCCGGCTCACGTACGTCTTGACGCTGGGTTCGCTCATGCGCAGCCGAGCCCCGATGTCCGCGTTCGACAGGCCCTCGGCCACCAGCCGCAGCACGTCGGCCTCGCGGGGGCTCAGCGCGGCCAGGCGGCCGGCCGCGGCCCGGCGGCGCTCGGCCTCGGCCAAGCTGGCCGGGCCGCCCGGGCCGACCAGGCCCAGCAGGTGCCGGGTGACCGGCGGCGACAGGTACGCATCGCCGGCGTACGCCGCGCGGACCGCCCGGATCAGCTCCTCCGGCGCGCACGACTTGAGGACGAACCCGGCGGCGCCCTGGCGCAGGGCGCGCAGCACGTTGGGCTCGTCCCCGAACGACGTCAGCACCACGATCGCCACGCCCGGGCGCGCGGCGCGCAGGGCGGCCATCGCGTCCAGGCCGCCGAGCACCGGCATCCGTACGTCGACCAGCGCCACGTCCGCCTCGACGCGCTCCGCGGCCTCGATCGCGCCCGCGCCGTCCGCGGCCACGGCGACGACCTCCAGGCCGGGCTCGGACTCGAGCACCGTGCGGATGCCGGCGACGATCAGCGGCTCGTCGTCGGCGACGAGCACCCTGATCCGGTCCATGATCAGGCCACCCCGACCATGAGGCTCAGCGGTACGAACCCGAACATCAACCCGGCCACGGCCAGCCCCAGCAGCGCGGGCCGGCGCGGCGCCGGCGCGACCGGGAACACCGCCCACAGCCGGAACTCGCCGCCGGCCAGCCCGTGGCCCACCAGCCCGCCGGCGAGCTCGGCCCGCTCGGCCAGCCCGAGCAGGCCCCGCCCGGGCGGGGCGGGCGCCGCGGCGGCAGGGGCCGGGTTGGCCACGGACAGCAGCAGCGCGTCGTCCTCCCAGTCGGCGCGCACGGTCAGCGGCGCGCCCGGCGCGTGCTTGACGCCGTTGGTGAGCCCCTCCTGCACGACCCGGTAGGCGACCGGCCCGGCCTCCTCGGGCAGCTCCCGCTCGCTGCCTCGGACGACCAGGTCGACCCGCACGCCGGCGGCGCGGGCCCCGGCGACCAGGTCGCCCACCGCGGCGAGGCCCGGCCGCGGCGCGCGCAGGCCGGTGACCACCTCGTGCAGGTCGCTCGCCGCGCCGCGGGCGGACTCGGCGAGCCGGCGCACCGCGGCGCGCTGCTCGGCCGGCAGCCCGGCGACCTCAAGCGCGGCGGCCTGCACCGAGACCAGGCTGAGCCGGTGCCCGAGCGCGTCGTGCATGTCGCGGGCGATGCGCAGCCGCTCCTGCGCGGCGAGGGCGGCGGCCCGCCGCTCCTGCTCGGCGACGTACCGCCCGGCGAGCATCGGCAGCAGCACGAACACGACCGACGCGACGACCAGCGGCGCCGCGGCGGCCGGGCGCAGCGCGATCTCGGCGCCGAGCGCCACGGCGGCGGCCGTCCACATCACGACCCAGGATGTCGTACGGCGAACAGACCGCCCGGCCTGATATGCGCTCCACGGCAGCAGCGCGGTGGCCCCGCCGGTGACGACGGCCGGCCCGAGCGCACAGACGAACGCGGCGGCGGGGCTGCGGTACCGCAGCACGATGACCGACGCCACCACGAGCGCCCACACCGGCAGCAGCGCCGGGCGGCCCAGGCCAGCAGGGCCAGGAGGGCCCGGATGCGCGAACGTCAGCAGCACGCTGTCGACGGCCACGATGCCCGCGGCGGCGAGAAATCGGCGCATGTCAGCAGGCTACTGCGCGCTGGCACCCGCGACGTTCGTCGCACGCCGGCGGCGACTTTCGGTGACTGTGCCGGCCGCCGGGTCCGCCTAGCGTGCTGGGCATGATCGTCGCCGAGCAGCTGACCAAGCGGTACGGGCGGACCGTCGCCGTCGACGGGCTGTCCTTCGCCGTGCGACCCGGGCACGTGATGGGCTTCCTGGGCCCGAACGGGGCGGGCAAGTCCACGACCATGCGCATGATGCTGGGCCTCGACCGGCCGAGCGCCGGCCGCGCACTGATCGACGGCCGGCCGTACGACGCGCTGCGACATCCCCTGCGCCGGGTCGGGGCGCTGCTGGAGGGCCGGTCCGCGCACCCGGGCCGCCGGGCGTACCACCACCTGCTCTATCTCGCGCGCAGCAACGGGATCCCGGCCCGGCGGGTCGGCGAGGTGCTCGCCCTCGCCGGGCTGGAGGGCGCCGGGCGGCGGCGCGCCGGCGGCTTCTCGCTCGGCATGGCGCAGCGGCTCGGCATCGCCGCCGCGCTGCTCGGCGACCCGCCGGTCCTGCTGCTGGACGAGCCGGTCAACGGCCTCGACCCGGAGGGCGTGCACTGGCTGCGCGCGCTGCTGCGCGGGTTCGCCGCGGAGGGGCGCACGGTGCTCGTGTCCAGCCACCTGATGGCCGAAACCGCGCTGACCGCCGACCGGCTCGTGGTCATCGCCCGGGGCCGGCTGGTCGCCGACGCCACGGTCGAGGAGTTCGTCGCGGGCGCGGGCACGCTCGAGGAGGCGTTCCTGAAGGCGGTCGCCCGATGAACGCCTTCGCCGCCGAGTGGATCAAGGTGCGCACCCTTCGCTCCACCCCCTGGACCCTGGCGCTGACCGTCCTGGTCGCGGCGGGCATCGCCTTCCTCGTCGGCATGAGCTTCCGGCACGCCGACCCGGCGACGTCGCGGTTCGACGCGATGTTCGCGACGTTCTACGGGCTGAGCCTCGCCCAGCTGGCGCTCGTCGTGTTCGCGGTGCTCGCGGTGGGCGGCGAGTACGGCACGGGCACCATCCGCCCGTCGCTCGCCGCCGTACCTCGCCGGGGCACGTTCTACCTGGGCAAGGTGGGCACGGTCGGGCTGTGCGCAGCCGCCGTGTCGGCGCTGAGCGTGGCTGCCGCGTTCGTCGCCGGGCAGGCCGGCCTCGGCCCGCTCCACACCACGCTCACGGCGGCCGGCGTGCCGCAGACCGTCGCCGGCGCGTTCCTGTACCTGGTGCTCATCGCCCTGTTCGCCACCGGCGTGGCGCAGGTGCTGCGCAGCTCGACGCTCTCGCTCGGCGTGCTGCTGCCGCTGTTCTTCCTCGGCTCGCAGGGCCTGGGCAACATCCCGGGCGTGCGGCGGGTGACGCAGTTCCTGCCCGACCAGGCGGGCGCGGTGATCCTGCACTTCTTCGGCCCGCCGGACAACCCGGAGTACGATCGCGCGTTCGGCCCATGGACCGGGATGGGCATCCTCGCGCTGTGGGCGGCTGCCGCGCTGGCCGCGGGGTACATCAGCCTGCGCCGCCGCGACGCCGTCTCCTAGACCGGCCAGAAACCACCGGAAGTGGCCTTTCCCGTTAACCGCAAGGCCGAACCACCCAGATTCGTGGCAATGTCTCGGGTATGACGATCCGCTGCGTCATCGTGGATGACTCGGAGCGCTTTCGGGCCAGTGCCCAGCGCCTCCTCACCGACCAGGGCATCGCCGTGGTCGCGACTGCGGCGGACAGCCATCAGGCGCTGCACGCGGTGGAGCACGAGCATCCGGATGTCGTACTCGTGGATGTCGGCCTCGGCACCGAGAGCGGCTTCGACCTCGCGGCCCGCATCAGCTGCAGTCCGGTGATCATGGTGTCCAGCCTCGCGCCGGAGGATCTGGCCGAGCTGCTCGTGGACAGCCCGGCGATCGGCTTCCTGCCGAAGGAACAGCTGTCCGGCGGAGCGATCACCGGCCTGCTCCAGACCACGTCACCGGCCGGCTGACGTCGTCCCGGGTCTTCCAGGTCACCCAGGTCACCCGGGTCACCCAGGCCACCCGGCATCACGATCCGGCCGAGGACGCGGCCTCCAGGAAGGTGAGCACCGCCAGCACCCGGCGGTGGGTCTCGTCGGTCTCCGGCAGATCCAGCTTGGTCAGGATCGAGCGGACGTGCTTCTCGATCGTTCCCTCAGTGACCCACAGCGCCTTGGCCACGCCGGCGTTGGAGCGCCCCTCGGCCATGAGCGCCAGCACCTCGCGCTCGCGCGGGCTGAGCACGTCGAGCGGGTCGCGGCGGCGGTGCGCGGCGACGAGCTCCTGGACCACCGCCGGGTCCACCACGGTCCCCCCGTCATTCACCCGGTGCAGCGTCTCGATGAACTCGTCGACGTCGGTCACCCGGCTCTTGAGCAGATAGCCGATCCGCTCGCCGCTGGCCAGCAGCTCGATAGCGTGCTCGACCTCGACGAAGGCGGACAGCACCAGGATCGCCACCTTGGGGAAGCGCACCCGGATCTCGCGGGCTGCGGCGAGACCCTCGGTGGTGTGCGTCGGAGGCATCCGGATGTCGACGACGGCCATGTCCGGCGACGTCTTCTCGACCAGCTCGAGCAGGTGTCGGCCGTCGTCGGCGAGCCCCGTCACGGTGAAACCGTGACGGTCGAGCAGGCTCGCCAGCCCCTCACGCAGCAACACGTCGTCGTCGGCGATCACCACCGAACGACGGAGCGCCGTACTCGCCTCGAATGCCATCAAATCCAACATAACCCCGCGAGTCGGGGTACACACCCCCTCATGCACGGGGGGTTGACCGCCCGGCTGGCGGTGACGAGCGCGCTGTTCTCGGTGATGATCAGCGCGGCGTTCGCAGCGATCCTCTACGAGGTGTACCAGCTGCGCTCCTCGGTCATGGTCGTCAGCCAGGCGGAGCAGGCCGTGTCGGCGAGCAACGCCCTGGAGCGCCTGGTCCTCGACGTCGAGGCGGGGCGGCGCGGTTACGCCCTCACCCACGACCGCGGGCTGCTGGTGCCCTGGATCCGCGCGCAGCAGCAGATCCCGCTGCGTCAGCAGGAGCTCGCCTCGTCCGTCGCCGGCAGCCCGGTGCAGGCGGCCCGGGTCACCAAGCTCAACAACGACGTCACCGCGTACCTCGACAACTACGCCGATCCGGCCATCGTCGTCGACGAGGCCGGCGAGCCGCAGAACATCGACCCGAACTCGATCATGGACGGCCAGCAGCACATCGCCGCGCTGCGCAGCGAGTTCGACGACTTCATCACCAACCAGCGGGCGACCGTCGACCGGATGCACGTGGCCGCGAGCCAGGCCGGCCAAGGGGCGCTGATGGCCGGCCTCGCCGGGTTCGTCGTGTCCCTGGGCGCCGTGGCGCTACTGACCCGATCGCTCGCCGTCATGGTGGTACGCCCGCTGCACCGGATGGTGATGGCCGCCGACCGTGCGGCGGGCGGCGACCTGACCGTCCGCGTCGCCACGGACGGCCCGCAGGAGGTCGGCGTGCTGCAGCGCACGTTCAACTCGATGGTCGCGGCGCTCGACCACGGGCGCGTCATGCTCGGCGCGGTGGCGGCCGAGCAGGCGGCGCTGCGCCGGGTGGCCACCGTGGCCGTGCGCGGCAAGCCGGCCGACGACGTGTTCGCGGCGGTGACCGAGGAGGCCGGCAAGCTGTTCGGGGCCGACGCCGCCGTACTGCTGCGATTCGAACCGGACGGGAACGCCACGGTCGTGGCGAGCTGGAGCCAGGACCCCGCGCACCGAATCGCGCTGGGCCGGGTGGAGCTGGCCGACACCGGGATCGCCGGGCGCGTGCTGCGCTCCGGCCGGCCCATCCGGCTGGCCGGGGCGCGCAGCGCGGACTTCCTGCAGCACGAGTTCGACGACTCCTCGATCCGCTCGGCGATCGGCGCACCGGTGCTCGTCGCCGGCCGCACCTGGGGCGCGCTCAAGGCCCTGTCCACCCGCGCCCGCCCGCTGGAGGAGCACGACGCCGAGCGGGCGGCCGAGTTCACCGAGCTGGTCGCGAGCGCGATCGCCAACTCGCAGGCGCGCGCCGACCTCACCGCGTCGCGCGCCCGGGTCGTCGCCGCCACCGACGAGAGCCGCCGCCGCATCGAGCGCGACCTGCACGACGGCACCCAGCAGCGGCTGATCGCCCTGCTGCTGGGCCTGCGCGCGGCCGAGACGCAGGCGACCGGCGCCCTGCAGGACCGCCTGCACACCATCGGCAGCGACCTGTCGGAGGCGATCGACGAGCTGCGCGAGCTGGCCCGCGGCATCCACCCGTCGATCCTGTCCGAGGGCGGTCTGACCCCGGCGATCAAGTCCCTGGCCCGCCGTTCGCCGGTCCCCGTGAAGGTGAGCCTGGCACTGCCCGAGCGCCTCGACGCGAAGGTCGAGATCGGGGTGTACTACGTGGTCGCCGAGGCCCTCACGAACGCGATACGGCACGCGCACGCGACCGTCATCTCCGTCAGCGCCGCGGTGACCGACGGCCACCTGACCCTGTCCATCGAGGACGACGGCGTCGGCGGCGCCGACCCGGGCACCGGCACGGGCCTGACCGGCCTCGGCGACCGGGTGGCGGCGCTCGGCGGCACCATGCAGATCGCCAGCCGGCCCGGGACCGGCACCCGCCTGGGCATCACGGTCCCCCTCGCGACCGCCCCCACGGAGGGTGAGAACGGTTGAGTCGCGTATGGCGGCCAGCCGGAACTCGCGGGTGCGGAAACCCGCAGGCGCAGACGCCCGCTGGCGCCGAAGCGAAGACCCTCCGGGCGGAGGCACGGTGGAACAGTCATCCACACCCCGTGGGAACAGGTGATCCACCATGACGACTTGCCCGGTCGACCCGGTGCTGTGCATGGCACTGTTCGTCTCCGACACCCCGTGCTACTCCGACCCCGACGCCGCCACCGTCCGCGCAACGGTCGACGCCACGCTGGACCGCTTCGGCCCCGACGAGTGCTACGCCCGCGCGGCCGAGGTCTTCGGCGACCGCCCGGACGTGGCCCTGGACCGCATCCAGTGGGCCCGCAGCGTCTGCGCGAAGGCCCTGGCCCCCGCCGCCGCCTGACCCCTGCACCACACTCCTGCCAATGGCGCACCGCCTTCGAACGGTGCGCCTTTTTCGTGTCTAGATCACGGATAGTCTCTAGATCACGGATAGATGGACGTGGTTCGTGTGGTCGCTGTTCGGGTCGCCGTTGCCGCCGCTGTACGCGTGCCACCCCGCCGCCGGCGTCCAGACCTGTCTGAACCAGATCACGTACAGCACGCCCAGCGACGAGGCGTTCTTGACGAAGAAGGCGGCGAGGTTCGTGCCGTACGTCTTGTCGTTGCCCGTCGCCACCCCGCCGAACCCGTCGGACGCGGCGGCGAAGTCGCACGCCCGGCCCTTCGGATGCTCATACGGCCCGGACGGCCGGAAGCACGAGTAGAAGTGCGTGAACCCGGCCTTGCGCGCCTCCTGCGCCGCGTGCAGCATGCGCGGCGTGATGCAGCCCGAGGTCGTCGGGTCGTCGATGATGCAGTTCTCCTTCGGCCAGCTGCCGTCGGCGTTGCGCGGCGCGGGCGTGGCCAGCGGGGAGTTGACGCTGACGTACCCGTCGGCCCTGCCCCGCATCTTGGCCAGCGCGGCCTCAGCATCGGCCTTCTTCTTGGCCTGGATGGCGGCCTGCGCCTGCTGCTTGGCGACCTCCTCGTCGATGGCCTTCTTCGCGGCCGCGAGGTCCGCCTCGAGCCTGGTCAGCCGGCCGATGACCCGGTCGTTGTACAGCGCGATCTCGTTCACCAGCAGCACACGGTCCATGAACTGCTCGGGCGAGTCCGTGTTCACCAGCGCGGCGCTGAGCCGCACCTTGCCGCCGGTGCGGTACGCCGCGGCCGCGATCACGTTGACGCTGGCGCGGACCGGCTCGAGCTCGCGCTGCATCTCGTCCATCTGCTTGACGAGGTCGGCCTGCCGCTGCTTGGACGCGTCCAGGGTCGCCTGGGCCTGCAGCCACTCGGTGTTGGCCGCGTCGAGCTTGTCGCCCAGCGTCATGTTTGCCGTGCCCTCGTCGGGAGGGGCCGTGGGATCGCCCGGCGCGGCGGCCACGGGGGTTGCCCAGGCGCCGATCAGCACGAGCGACGCAACCACGAACATGAGTGCCCGGCGTCGCATGCGGTGAGCGTACCGAACGCCCCCGGCCCGGCACAGGACCGAGAAACGCTCCCGAGCGACTACGCAAGGTGAGACTTCCGATCATTTGAACCTTTGCGCCGCACGGTCCGTAATGGCGCGTCGCCGGTTCGAACACATGTCGGGCGTGTCCGATTCGGTCATCGACCGATGTTTTGCTAGCGTGCGCGCTAGCACAACGGCTAGCGGGAGTGGCGTTGGAAGCGACAGACAAGACGGTGGCGATGCCGCCGCAGCGGCCGCGGTTCGAGCGGGTCCAGCTCAACACCCGGGTCCGGGTGGAGATCGAGCAGATGCTGCAGCGGTTCGTCGTCGACCACAACACCACGGTGCAGAGCTCCGTGGACCTGGCGCTGGCCGAGTTCCTCGCGGCGCGGGGCTATCCGCTGCCCCAGCCGACGGACGACAGGAGAAGCCGGTGAGCACGCCGGGCATCAATCAGCTCGACGCGGATCTGCGCAAGACGGTCCAGCGCACGTCGTACATGCGGCAGCTGTTCTACATCGTCGTGTTGCTCGTCGCCCTGGCCGGTCAGGTCTCCGGCGCCGTCGAGGCCCTCGGTATCCCGATGATCTGGGCGATCCCCGCGGTCGGCGCGCTGGAGCTCGGCGGCATCGTCGTGCTGGCCAACGCCGACGTGCGCCGGCGCCTCGGCGAGCGCGCGGTCGCCTCGCGCATCCTGTCGGCCGCGATCGCCGCGTTCGCGGTCGCGTTCAACTGGATGGCGCACGACAACAAGCTCCTCGCGGGCTTCTTCGCCGGGATGTCGGCGCTGGGGTACCTCGTCTGGCTGATGCACACCGAGAACCAGCGGCGCGACCGGCTGCGGGCCAAGGGCGACCTGCCGCCGACCACCCCGGCCTACGAGGTGGTGGGCCACTGGGTCCGGCACCCTTGGCTGACCCTGCGCGCGAAGAACCTCGCGAAGGCCGACTCCCGCCTGGGCCTCTACACCTCCATCGCGGCCGCGAAGGCGGAGAAGCGCAAGGAGCAGCGCACCGCCGCGATCGCCAAGGTGCTGCACCGCAAGATCCGCGCCGCGGTCGACCCGACCACGGCCGACATCGCCGTCGCCGTCTACGACCTCGACGAGATCGCGGTGCGCCTCGCCGACGGCGCCGACTACGACGGGCTGACCGCGCTCATCGCCGCCGACCTGGCCCCAGCCCGCCTAGCCGCGGTGACCGGCACGCCGGCCCCGGTGCAGGCGGCGGCGCAGTCCGATCCGCTGCCGGTGCTCGACACCGAGGAGCAGCACGCGCTGCCCCCCGCCGACGAGCGCGGCGCGGCCCGCGACGACGAGCGACGGGCGGCACGCGAGGCGGTGGCCCGGGCGACCGAGGCGGCCGCCGAGGGGACCGTCATCGCAACGGCGGCCGTGCCCTCGGCGCTGGGCGGGCTCCGCGGCGAGCTCGAGGGCATCCTCCCGGCCGCGCCGGCGACGCGCCGGGCGCGCTCGCGCACGGCGCCGGTGACGCACGAGACCAGCGAGGCGGTCGAGATCGGCGAGGAGCCGACGCTGACCCCGACGCCGCTGATGCGGGATGGGTCGCTGCGCAACCAGGTGTACCAGCTGCTGTACGACCACGTCCCGGCGAACGACCGGCGCGACGTGGTGGCGCTGACGACCCTGGTCGGCGAGCTGCTCGACCTGGACGACGTGGAGCGGCTGACCGCCTCCAACTACGTGCGCACCTGGAAGAACGAGGCCGACGCCGGCCGACGCGCCGCGGTCAACGGCCGCCACCTGGAGGGCATCCTCCCGGCGCAGGGCTGAGCCCGAAAACCGGTAAGTCCCGCCTCCCGGCTGCCGATGGGCCGTCGGAGAGGCGGGAGGTGCGGTCCATGGCGCGGTTGCTCGTGGTGGACGACGAGCAGGACGTCCGCGACCTGATCGTCAAGCGGCTGCGGGCCGACGGGCACGACGTCCTCGCCGCCGAGCACGGCGACGTTCACGCTGCCGCCCGCGGGCACGCCCCCTCGGGCGGCGCCGCAGCGAACCCACTTCCCCGAGGTCGCCCGCTCCCTGCATCCGTAGCCGCCGGCCGATCATGCAGCACCCGCCGCGAGCGTGAGCGGCGTCGCAATGCAAAACGAACGTTCGTTCTTGACGTGCGACAGCCACCGTACGATCCTCTGAAAAGAACGAACGTTCTTTTTAGGAGACTCAGATGGCCGTGCAGCACACCGACCAGCGGTCGGCCTGGCCCCGCGTCGGGGGGATCGTCCTCCTGCTCACCGCACTGCTCAGCGTCATCATGATCGCGTTCGCCTGGCCCGCGACGCGGGCCGGCGTGCACGACATCCCGCTCGCCGTCGCCGGGCCACCGCAGGCCACCGGGGCGGTCGTCGAGCAGCTCAACGCCAAGCGGGCCGGGGCGTTCGACGTCACAGTCGTCGCCGACACGGCGGCGGCCGAGAAGCTGATCAAGGATCGGGAGGTGTACGGCGCGATCGACCTCTCCTCCGGGCACCCCCAGGTGATCATCGCGTCCGCGGCGAGCCCGGCCGTGGCGCAGGCGCTGCAGCAGATCGCGCAGGGGCTGGGGCAGCAGCCGGGCGAGGCGCCCGCGGTGCGCGACCTCGTGCCACTGCCGGCGGACGACCCGCGCGGGGCCGGACTCGCGGCCGGCGCGCTGCCGCTCGTGCTCGGCGGCATCATCGCGGCGGGGCTGCTCACCAACCTGGTCGCCGGCATCGGGCGCCGGGTCGTGGGTGCGCTCGTCTTCGCGATCACGGGCGGGCTGGCGCTGGTGGCCATCCTGCAGTACTGGCTGGGCTCCCTGGAGGGCGACTACTGGACCAACAGCAGCGTCGTGGCCCTGTCCATCAGCGCGACCGCGCTCACCCTCCTCGGCCTGGAGGCCCTGTTCGGCGTCGCCGGCCTCGGGGCGGGCGGCGCGGTCATGATGCTGCTCGGCAACCCGCTGTCCGGCCTGACCAGCGCGCCGGAGATGCTGCCGTCCGGCTGGGGCCTGCTGGGGCAGTACCTGCCGCCGGGCGCGGCCGGATCGCTGCTGCGCAGTACCGCCTTCTTCGACGGCGGCGGGGCGACGCCACACCTGCTGGTCCTGGCCGGCTGGGCGGTGCTCGGCCTGCTCCTGGTGGGCGCCGCCAGCCTGCGCCCGCGCGGGCGGCGCGACGCCGGCGCGACCGCCACGGAGGGCGAGCGGCTCGTGGCGGCCTGACGGACCGGCGGGCTCACAGGCTGTTGCCAAGCTGCCGGAGGCCGGGTGCCAGGGAATCTCGCGATCGTTGCTGGCGAGCGGCTCCCCCGGAAGCGAGCCGCCGGACGACGACCGAGGGAGCCACGCATGAGCAGCCAGACCGACCAGCAGCCCGCCGCGCCCGTCTGGGCCCAGGCCCCGCAGTACACGACCCCGGCCCCCGACCTGCCGCCGGCCGCGCCGGCGCCGCCGAAGGCGTCCAGGATGAAGACCGTCATCGTGGGCGTGGTGGCGGCGCTGGTGATCGGCGGCGGCGGGTTCGCGGTCGTCAAGGCCGCGGGCGGCTCCTCGTCGACCTCGCAGCAGGCGGGTCAGGGCGGGCCGGGCGGCGGCTTCGGCCGGTTCGACGGCGGGATGGGCGGCGCCAACGGCCTCTCCGGCGCCCTGTACGGCGACTTCACCGCCTCCGACGGCAACGGCGGCTACGTCACCAAGCGCCTGCAGAGCGGCACGGTGACCGACGTGAGCACCACGTCGATCACGGCGAAGAGCGCCGACGGCCACACGACGACGTTCAAGATCGGCTCGTCGACCACCGTCGACAACGGCAACGACCAGGTCTCGGACATCAAGACCGGCGACACGGTCACCGTGGTCGGCACGGTGGACGGCTCGACGGTCACCGCGACCACCATCACCGACACAACGCTGAACGAGGCCAACGGTCAGCAGGGCGGCGGAATACCCGGCGCACCCCAGGGCAACGGCACCAACTAGTGCCGGTGGCGGGAAGGTGATCTGAGCCGCACGGCTTGGCGCCGACCGCTTGCTTGTACGAACATAATAATTATGGCCGTACAAGCACGCAGCCGGCGCCTGCTCATTCTCGGCATCTGCTGCATGAGCCTGCTCATCGTCGGCCTCGACAACACGATCGTGAACATCGCGGTGCCGGCGATCGGCCGCGACCTGCGGGCCCCGCTCTCCGGCCTGCAGTGGACGATCGACGCGTACACCCTCGTCCTGGCCAGCCTGCTGCTCATGGCCGGTTCCACCGCCGACCGGGTCGGGCGCCGCCGGACCTTCCAGACCGGCCTGGTGGTGTTCTCGATCGGCTCGCTGCTCTGCGGCCTGGCCCCCTCGCTCGGCTGGCTGATCGCCTTCCGGGTGGTGCAGGCGATCGGGGGCTCGATGCTCAACCCGGTCGCCATGTCCATCATCACGAACGTGTTCACCGACCGGCGCGAGCGCGCCCGGGCCGTCGGCGTGTGGGCGGGCGCGGTCGGCATCAGCATGGCGCTCGGCCCGGTGGTCGGCGGGCTACTGGTCCAGACCACCGGCTGGCGCACCATCTTCTGGATCAACGTGCCGATCGGCATCGCCGCCGTCGTGCTCACCGCGCTGTTCGTGCCCGAGTCGCGCGCCCCGCGGCCGCGGCGGGTCGACCTGCCCGGCCAGGCCATCGTCCTGGTACTGCTGGCCAGCGCCACCTACGCGATCATCGAGCACGAGCCCGTGGCCGGCGTCGTGGCGCTCGTGGCGCTCGCGGCACTGCTGCTGGTGGAGCCGCGCCGCCCCGAGCCGCTCGTCGACATCAGGCTGTTCCGCAGCCCGCCGTTCTCCGGCGCCACCTCGATCGCCGTCGCCGCGTTCGGCGCGCTCGCCGGCTTCCTGCTGCTCAACACCCTCTACCTGCAGGAGGTGCGCGGCTTCTCCCCGCTGCACGCCGGCCTGCTCACCCTGCCGATCGCGGCGATCACCGTGGTCCTCGGCCCGCTCTCGGGCCGGCTGGTCGGCGCCAGCGGCCCGCGCGCGTCGCTGCTCGTCGGCGGCGCCGGGATCGCCGTCAGCGGGCTGCTGCTGACGGCGCTCACGCCGCACACGCCGATGGTGCTGGTGCTGGCCGCGTACGTGTCGTTCGGCATCGGCTTCGCCATGGTCAACCCGCCGATCACGGTCACCGCGGTGTCGGGCCTGCCCATCGCCCAGGCCGGCGTCGCGGCCGCGTTCGCCTCGACGAGCCGCCAGTTCGGCTCGGTACTCGGCATCGCCGTCCTCGGCGCCGTGATCACCACCGGCCTGCAGGGTCGCCCGATGCCCACCGGCTTCAGCCCGGCGAGCCACGCGGGCTGGTGGATCATCGCCGGGTGCGGCGCCGTCATTCTTGCCATCGGTACGCTCACGACAGGACGATGGGCGACAAGCAGACAACCCGATGCGGAGCTCGTCGATGCCTGACTCGGAAACCGCTCACCAGGCCGGTCAGGTCTGGCGCGAGCTGCTGGCCCTGGTGCACGAGCGCCACGACCGCCGCAAGGAGGCCTGCGAGGCGCTGGACCTGAGCTTCGTGCGGATCAAGGCGCTGCGCCGCATCGCGATCGAACCGACGACCATGCGCGAGCTCGCCGCCGGCCTGCAGACGGACGCGCCCTACACCACCCTGGTCGTCGACGACCTGGAGCGGCGGGGCCTGGTGCTCCGCGCGCCGCACCCCGCAGACCGCCGGGCCAAGCTCGTCACGGCGACGGAGCTGGGCCGGGCGGAGGCGGCCCGCGCCGAGGAGATCCTGACCCAGCCGCCGCCGCAGATGCTCGCCCTCGACCCCGAGGAGCTGACCACGCTGGCCCGCATCGTCGCGAAGCTCGGCTCCGCCTGAGCGGCCGTCGCGGTCAGGAACGGCGGGACCAGCCGAACGGGTCGTCGGCCAGGCCGCGCTGGATGCCGACGATCGCGTCGCGGATCGACGACGTCACCGGGCCCTCCTGCGCGCCGCCGATGAGAAACTCGCCGTCGCGCGACCGCGCGGTGCCGATCGACGTGATGACGACGCCCGTGCCGCAGGCGAATGCCTCGCGCAGCTCCCCGGTCGCGGCGTCCGCGCGCCACTCGTCCAGGGAGTACGGCCGCTCCTCGACGCCCCAGCCGCGGTGGCGGGCCAGCGTCAGAACCGAGTCGCGGGTCACGCCCGGCAGGATCGAGCCGTTCAGCGGCGGGGTGACCAGCAGCGGCGCGCCGTCCCGCTCGTACACGAAGAAGAGGTTCATGCTCCCCGACTCCTCGATCCACCGGCGCTCGACCGCGTCGAGGTAGACCACCTGGTCGCAGCCGGCGTCCTGGGCCTGGGCCAGCGCCCGAAGGCTGACCGCGTAGTTCGCGGCGGCCTTGACCGCGCCCGTGCCGCCGGGCGCGGCACGCGTGTAGTCCTGCGACACCCAGACGGTGACCGGCTTGGCGCCGCCGGAGAAGTAGGCGCCCGACGGCGAGGCGATGACCGCGAAGAGGTACTCCGACGACGGCCGCACGCCGAGGAAGGGGTCCGTGGCGATCATGAACGGGCGGATGTAGAGGCTCTGCCCCTCGCCCGCCGGCACCCAGTCGCGGTCGGCCTCGACCAGCGTCCACACCGCGCGCAGGAACAGCTCCTCGGGCAGCTGCGGCATGGCGAGCCGCTCGGCGGTCGCGTTCAGGCGGCGGGCGTTGGCCTCGGGGCGGAAGAGCCCCACCCCGCCGTCGGGCATCGCGTATGCCTTGAGGCCCTCGAAGAGCTCCTGGCTGTAGTGCAGGGCGGCGGTGGCGGGCGAGAGCGAGAGCGGCCCGAACGGCACCAGGCGGGCGTCGTACCAACCCTTGGTCTCGGCGTACCGGATGGTGACCATGTGATCGGTGAAGACCCGGCCGAAACCCGGATCGGCGAGCAGGGCGGCGCGCTCCTCGGCCGGGCGGCGCGCGGCGGGAACGATGTCGAATTCGAGCATCCAGGAACTGTATGCGGATACTGAACGATCCCTCAGCAGATCCCGACCACTGGTCGGTAACAACGGCCATCTGGCAGAACGCCTAGAACAGGTCGGCGGGTGGCGCGGGAGAGGACGTGGCGGTCGCGTCGGTCACCACGCGCGCGCCGCCGACGAGCTTCGCCAGATCGTCGCCGGAGACCAGCCGGGCCGGAAACGGGTCCGCGGCGGCGGCGCGGGCCAGCGAAGCCTGCGGAATGCGGCCGGGCTCGGCGGAGGCCACCAGAACCACGTTGCCGAACCGCCGGCCGCGCAGCACGGCCGGCTCGGCGAGGAGCACGATCTCGCCGTACACCCGGCGCAGGGTCGCCGCCTGGCCGCGGGCGAAGGCCAGGCCGGAGCCGTCGGCCAGGTTGGCCACGTAGAGACCGCCGGGGCGCAGCAGCCGCGCGGCCGCGGTCAGGAACTCCAGCGACGCGAGGTGCGCCGGGACCCGTGCGCCGCGGTAGACGTCGGCGACGACCAGGTCGAAGCGGCCCGGGGCGAGCGACTCGACCGCGGCCCGGGCATCGGCCGCCCGGACCCGGATGTCGGCGCCGCGCGGCAGCGGCAGCTCGCGCCGCACGAACGCGATGAGCGCCGCGTCGAGTTCGACCACGCGCTGCGAGGAGCCGGGGCGGGTGACGGCCACGTACCGCGGGATGGTCAGCGCGCCCCCGCCCAGGTGCAGCACCGACAGCGGCGAGCCGGCCGGGGCCATCGCGTCGATGACCGAGGCGATGCGGCGCATGTACTCGAATTCCAGCAGCCGCGGATCCGCGAGGTCGAGCGCCGACTGCGGATATCCGTCGATCAGCAGCGTCCAGCGGCCGGGCCGCCCGTCGTCCGGGCACAGCTCGGCCACGCCCCCGTCGATCTGCTGGACAATACCCGTCACTCGTTTGCGCCCGCCCACGTATGCAATCTTGCAGTTCGCGGCGGGACCGAGTGGGGCGGGCCCTGCGGGCCCGCCCCGTTCCGCCTAACCGCAGGAGAACACCGCGGGCGCGGCGTTCGGGCCCCAGGGGACCGTGCCGACGATCAGGATCGTCGTCTGCTCCCCTGGCCGCAGCCGCGACTGGCGCGGCGTGATCTCCACCGTCGCCGCGGTCTGCGCCGCCGAGCCGTTGATCGCCAGCTCGACCTTCTGCGTGCCGGTGTACGCGTAGCGCAGCTTCCAGTCGTTCAGCGTCTGCCGGCTTGTGTTCTGCACCGTCGCCTGCGCGATGAACGCGCCGCCCAGGTCGAGCACGTTGCTGTAGTGCACGGAGCACGGCGAGGAGGCCACCGGGCCGCCCTCGCCCTGGTCGGCCATGAACGAGGCCACCCAGGACAGCGTCGAGTTCCAGTTGATCGCGATCTCGTTGGTCGACCACGAGTTGATGTCGTCGACGTAGCAGAACTGCGGCGCGCAGCCGGCCAGCAGCTTGGCCGCCACCGGGTCCTGGATCGAGGAGTTCGGGCCGCCCGCGAGCGAGCCCACCGGCGGGTTGGGCAGGGCCGCGTTGAGCTGGTGCGCGTACATGCGGGAGTGCTGGTTGTGCGACGAGCGCTCGCCGTATCCGGTGATGTACGACTGGTTGAGCGCGTTGCGGCCGAGCAGGTAGTCCATCCCGCCAGCCACGCCGTCGCGGTACTGGGCATCGCCGGTGAGGTCGAACGCGGTCGCCACCACGACCAGGTTGTTGAGCACCGCGCTGTTGGAGCCCCAGTCGAACTTGCCGTTGCTGGGCGCGTACGCGATGCCGTACGGGTTGGCGCGCAGCGTGGCGAGGTACCGCTTGGCGGCGTCCACGACCGTCTGGCGCACCCGGGCCCGGTCGGGCAGGTTGCTGGGCACGGTCGCCAGGTCGAGCCGGCCCGCGGCCGCGGTGCCCTGCCAGCCGAAGCCCTCCGGCTTGAACACCTCGGCGGTGTGCCACGGCGAGGCCACGACCGCGTCCCGGTAGGCCTTCTCGCCGGTGGTGAGGAAGAGCTCGGCGGCGGCCCAGTAGAACTCGTCGGTCACGTCGGCGTCGTCGTAGGTGCCGCCGCCGTTGCCGTCCGCGGTCGAGGCGTAGATCGCCGGGTGGGCGAGCGCCGCCGCGTACGCGGTCCTCGACGCCGCGAGCAGCCGCGCCGCGAACGCCTTGTCGTACGGCTGGAACAGCCGCGCGGCCTGCGCGGCGGCGGCCGCGAGGTTGAGCGTCGCCGCCGTCGACGGCGGGTGCAGCTCGCGCGGCTGCGAGTCGGCCGCCGGGTCAAGCGGCAGGCCGGTCCAGTTCTGGTCGTGGACCTTGTGGTGGACCATACCGGCCAGCGGCTTACCGGCCGGGACCTGCATGCGCAGCATGAACTCGAGCTCCCAGCGGGCCTCGTCGAGCACGTCGGGCACCCGGTTGCCGTGCTCGGGCAGGCGCAGGGTGCCGTCGGCGAGGCGCTCCGGACGGGCGGTGGCGGCGAGCTTGGTGCGCTCGAAGGTGCTCAGCAACTGGTACACCGCGATGCCGCCGTTGACGACGTACTTGCCGTGATCGCCGGCGTCGTACCAGCCGCCGCGCACGTCGAGCCGGTAGTCGCACACGCCGGGCTGGCACGGCACGTCGGTGTCGCCCTGGTTGGGCGCGACGCCGAGGTGCCCGGCCGCGCGGCCGTACCCGGGCGCGATGTCGTTCGAGATCGCGATACCGCTGCGCTGGGTGTAGTACCAGGACAGCGAGTCGACGCGCAGCTTCTCGTAGGCCGCGTTCACCCCGATGTCGAAGCGCACGCTGGTCTCCCCGTCGACGCTGAGCGTCAGGCCGCTTCCCGCCGAGGTGTACCGCGAGAAGTCCGCCGTCTGCACGTTCTGCCCGGACGTCGGGTCGACGCCGCGCGGGGTGGTGGTGCCGGTGGCGACGACCGCGCCGGCGGCGCTGCGCAGCTGCCAGGGCAGCGGCGTGGTCGCCTCGGTGACGATCGTGGCCTGCTTCGGCCCGTTGGCGAGGTACCCGACCTGGTTCACCCGCACCCGCGGGCCGGTGTCCGGGACGTACACGGGCGGCGGCGCCCCTCCCTGCAGCGAGACGTTGTCGACGCAGAACGTCCACGCGGTGGCGCTGCCGCCGACCTGGAACGCGACCTGCCCGGCGGTGGTGTCGGCGGCCGCGGTGAAGGTGTAGCTGAAGTCTTTCGGCTCCGGGGTGAGCGCCGGGGCCTCCGAGAGCTCCTGGGTGTACGGCGGGTCGGCGAGCTGCACGTTCGCGCGTACCGTCACCGGGGCCGAGCCGCTGGCCGTGAACGCGAGCCGGTAGGACTCGCCGGCCTGCAGGCTGATCGCGTTCTGGCCGATGATGGCGTCCCACGGATTGGTGGTGCCGGCGGGAATGTTGGCACATAGTCGGCCGTCGACCACCTTGGCCGGCGAGTTGCCGGTCCACCACCAGGGATCGGTGCCGCTGTCGAACGTGCCGTTGACGATCTGTTCCGGTGGATCCGCGTACGCGACGGATGCGGTCAGCGGAACGACCAGCAGTGCCGCCGCGACGGCTATGGGGAATTTGCGCTGCACAGACACCCCTTTTTGGCGGAAAGGAAATGGGAGCGCTCCCACTGTGGCGTAGCGCACAGCGCGATGTCAAGAGCGACATCCACGGGCCGGCGGTTCAGCGCTTGAGCGTCGGCAGCAGGTACCAGATCCCGATGAAAGCGACAGCGAGCGCGCCGCCGACGCCGACCGCCCACGACAACCCCAGGACCACGTCGAAGATCAGGAATACCGCGCCGACGATCGAAAGCCACAGGAACACCAGGCCGATTCCGGCGAGATTGCTGCTGATCGCGACGAGCTCCTTCTTCCGGCCCCGCCGGAACAGAATGCGATGGTGGCTGACCGGCGCGATGAGGCACAGGGTTGCCACGGCGGTGCACAGGAGGGTGACGACATAGGCAGCCTCCTGTCCGCCGGACACCATGGCGAATCGCTGGCTGAACGGCAGCGTCAGCAGGAACGCGAACAGTATCTGGACCCCGGTCTGCGCGACCCGCAGCTCCTGGAGCAGCTCGGTCCAGTTGCGGTCGAAACGCTGCTCCGGCGTTTCATGGCGGTCGAAACGCTCATGGGGAGTCTCGTCGCGATCGGCCATGTGGGCTCAATTACCCACCGGATCAACCCGGCGAACGTGGCGGTTCGGCCGGTCTCGGCCGGTCCCGGCCCCCGCCGCGCATTTTGGGGCTGCGCAGGCTTGCACGCTCGGCTTATGGTCGCGGGCGTGAGTGCCCCCTTCGATGAGCTGACCGCCGGACGGCGCGCCTGGCTCGCCCGCGCCGGCCTGGCCGAGCTCGCCGCCACGATCGGGCGCCCGGGCCGGGCGGCGGTGGCGGCGCGTCCGGAACTGCTCGCCCGCGTCGACCAGCACGCCGCCGCGATCCGCGACTCGCTCGGCGGGGCGCTGCTCGACCCGGTCGCCCTGGCCGGCTATTCGGCGGCCATCCGCGACGCGGCGCGCGACGCCGGCGACCCACTCGAGGACTGGTCGCGCCCATCCTGGGCGATGCTGCGCCTGCTGGCGGTGTGCAGCCTGGTCCCGTAGGAGCGCCGGCCGCACACCGCCGCCGGTTCAGACCCGGCCGAAGTCCTGCGTCCAGTACGGCGTGCCATCGGCCTTATACGCGAGCCCGACGCCGACCGCGACGCTCGAGCAGTTCAGGATGTTTGGCGCGGTGGCCCGGGCTGTTGATCCAGCCGTTGACCACGTCCTGGCCGGTGCGGTACTCCCAGGCGATGTTCTCGGCCGACGCGCCCGTGGTGTAGCCGGCGGCGGCCTCGCGCTGCACGAAGTTGCTGCCGTTCGAGCCGGTGTGGTCGAAGAAGTGGTTCGTCACCATGTCGGTGCTGTGCGCCCTTGCCGCGGCGACGAGCCAGCCGTCGACGCGCATCATCGGCGGCGGGCTTCGCGGCCGCGGCGTGCGCGCCCACCGCCTCGACGACATGCGCGACACCGGCCGTGACGGGCGCGCCGGCCGCGAAGGCCTGTGGTCCGGTGGTCGTGACGAGCGCGAAGCCGAGGGGCGCCGCGACGAGCGCGGCGGCGATGGTGGTGGCGCGGCGGGCGAACCGGGTCACTGTGTGAGGCCTTCCGTCGGGGACTCTGGTGAGGTCTGTCGCCCCTGACATCGGGCGTGTCACGACCCCCGTGAGCGGCTCAACCGCCCCGCAACGCTCGGCAACCGACCGGCTACCCGTGCGGACGAATCCCTAGTGGTCGGCCCCCTGGATTTCCGCCAAAGGTTGGAGGGCGGGCGCCCAGGGCATTTCTACGGTTGAGGTACACATCGATACGAGGAGCCAGGGATGCGCAGTCTCGTCAGACCCCGTGACAACCGTTGGATCGCCGGCGTCTGCTCGGGTCTCGCCCGCCGCTTCGGTATGTCCCCCAACGTGGTGCGGCTGCTCTTCCTCCTCTCGTGCCTGCTGCCAGGCCCGCAGTTCGTGATCTACCTGATCCTGTGGGTCCTCATGCCGGACGAGTCCTAGGCCCGCGGCTACGGCTGAGCCCGCCCCCTCCACAGCGGGGCTTCAGCGGCGGGGCGGGTGGCCCGGGGTGCGGCCCGGGCCACCCCTTGCCGCTCCCGCTCCCCGCTCACAACCCGCCGCGCGGCGCGGTGCGGTCGTTCCGATCAATCGAAGGTTCGAACCTTTCACCTGAGCGGCGACCACTGACGCGCCGGCTCGGTAGCGGTACGGGTGACCCGGGGTGCGGCCCGGGTCCACCTGTCATGCGGCGGGCGACGCGGCCGAAGTCGGTGGCATGTCCAACGACACGAGCTTCACCGCCGCCGGCACCGGAAGCGGCGCCTTCGGTGACTTCTCGGAGGCCACCCGCCTCACCGTCGCCCGCTCGACGCTCAACGGCCTGATGACCTGGCTCGGCGAGGCCGGCCTGGCCGCGGCCCGCGAGTCCGCCGGCCTGCAGGCCGCGATCGACCAGCACGCGGCCTCGGTCCGCGACGCGCTGGGCGACCCCGCACCCGGCCTCGGCGCGGTCCCGCTGGCCGGCTACGCGACCGGCGTACGCGACGCCCTCATCGAGGCGCAGTGGCAGCTCGCCCCGAGCACCGAGGTCGACTGGTCAAACCTCGAATGGCCCGCCCTCCGCCTGATCGCCATCTGTGCCCTGGCCCGCGCAGGCGGCCACGCCTAGGAGCGACCGTGGATCGGCGTCCAGCACACGGTCAGTGGCTCGGTTCCGCGCCGGGGCGGGTGGCGCGGCCCTGGAGCAGGAGCGCGCACGCCGCGCCCACTACGCAGACGGCGGCCGTGGCCAGGAAGATCTCGCGGTATTCGGTGCGTAGCGCGGACTGCAGCGCGGCCTTGTACGCGTCCATCAGGCGCCGCTGCTCGTCGGCGGGCTTGCCGAAGACCAGCGGGAAGTTCAGCCGGGCGGTCAGCTCGTGGAAACGGTGCAGGCCCCACGCGGTCAGCGCGGCCACGCCGATCAGCATGCCCATCATCCGGGCCACGACCACGGCCGAGGATGCCACGCCGTGCTGCGCGGACGGGGTGGCCCGCAGGATCGCGGCGGAGAGCGGGCCGATCACCAGGCCCAGCCCGAACCCGGCGACGACCAGGTCGGTGTCCAGCCGTGGCAGGAAGCCGAGGTAGCGCACCGCGAGCACGTCGGCCGGCCAGCCCGCGACGAGCACGTAACCGCCCGCGGCCACCAGCAGCCCGCCCGCCGCGACCAGGCGCTCGCCGAGCCGCGACACCAGCCAGCCGCCGAGCACCGCGCCGATCGGCAGCGCGACCAGGAAGCGGGTCAGGACGAGCGTGCCCTGCACGCCCTGGCGGCCGAGCAGCGTCTGCGCCACCAGCTCCACGTCGACGAGCGTCACCATCAGCGCGGCGCCGGCGCAGAAGCTCGCGCCGAGCGCGGCGAAGAACGGGCGCCGCAGCGCGCCACGCAGGTCGACCAGGCGGGTGCGCGCCCGCAGCTCCCACGCGACGAACAGGACGGCCCCGGCCGCCGCGCCGGCGAGGGTCCAGCCGCCCCACGGGGGCAGGACGGCGCGCTCCGGGTCGGGGTTGTAGAGCGCCACCACCGCCGCGCCGAGCGTCAGCGCCAGCAGGAGCCCGCCGACGACGTCGGTCTTCGGCCGCGCCGCCGCGGGAGCCCGCCCGGGCAGCGCCACCCACACGAGCGCGATGGCGACGGCGACCAGCGGAAGGTTGAGCCAGAAGATGCCCCGCCACGAGCCGAGCAGGGCCGCGATGGCCACCCCGTACAGCGGGCCGAGCACGCTGCCGAGTTCCTGCGCCGCGCCGACCGCGCCGAGCACCGTCGCGCGGCGCCGCTCCGCCCACAGGTCGCCGGCCAGCGCCAGGGTCACCGGCAGCAGGGCGCCGCCGGCCAGGCCCTGCACCGCCCGGCCGGTCGCGAGCAGCCAGACCGAGTCGCCCGAGGCCGCCGTGAGCGCGGAGCCGCCCGCGAAGCCGACGAGGCAGCCGATCAGTACCGCCCGGCGCCCGAGCCGGTCGGAGAGCGACCCGAGCAGCGGCATCCCGGCGATGTACCCGAGCAGAAACCCGGTGACGACCGGCGTCACCCGCTCGAGCCGGTTGGCCGCGATGTGCAGCGCGTCGAGGATGTCGGTGAGGACGCCCACGACCACATACGCGTCCAGCGCCGCCAGCAGCACCGTGGCCCCGCCGACGCCGATGGCCAGCCGCCGTCGCGAATGCCCGCCGTCCCCGCCCTGAGCGCCGGCCGAACCGCCCCCAGCCCGGCCTACGGCGCCGGCCGGGTCGCCGGTGGAGCCGACGGAGCGGTCGGGAGACGCTGAGGCCGTCGTGGTGTGGGCGGCCTCAGCGGCCGCGCGGCGCCGGGCGGGCGTCGGTGGCGGCTCGGCGGGCGGGTCGCTGTCCAGCATCGGCTCGGCGCTACTTCGGCGGCGTGATGGTGACGGCGGCGTCGAACTCGGTGAACGTCACGGTGACCGTGCCGCCCTTGGCGTCGCCGACGGCGGGCAGGTCGAACGCGGCCTTCAGCACGCGCTTGTCGTCCTTGCCGATCCACAGGCGGCCCGGCACGCTGCCGGTCACGCCGGGCACGACCTTCGAGAGGTTCTCGGCCGGGAACTTGGCGCTGACCCGATACGTGGCCTGGCCGTCCACGGCCTCGGCCCCCTCGGTCTTGCCTTCGGTCGCGGTGGCGACCACCTTCGCGATGCCGCGCTCGGGATCGAGGATCGCCGACGGGTCGTAGACCGAAGCGGCGAGCGCGAGCGGGATCTGCTGGTAGTCGCCGGTGGGGCCCTTGAGCCACATCGTCTGGCCCACGATGGTGAACGCCAGGTCGGCGGTCGTGCCCATCTGCTCGACCTGCGCGGTGCCCTGGGCGTTGCCCTCCTTCGTGAGCACGCCGTCGGCGCGCTTGATGGCCACCCCGGCGATCGTGCCGTCGGCGGTGATCAGGAACTTGGCGGTCTTGATGCCGCCCATCGCCGTCGCGGAGTCCTTGAGCAGCCCTTCGGCGGCCGGCAGGTTGGGGTCGGGCGACGGCGCGCCGCCCTTCTTGTCGGACTTGCCGGAGCAGCCGGTGAGGGCGACGAGCACCGCCGTCAGCGCGGCGATGCCGGCGATGAGAAGGCCGGGGCGGGACTGGGTCGGGGACATACCGGCATGCTAGACCGGCGGGGGAAACGGCGCGGGTGTCGAAGCTGAGCGCGATCTCAGCGTCACGGGACCCTCACCATTCGCGCATTCAGCGACCCGCCAGCAACTCGGCGACCGCGCGGCCGGCCGCCGCCGTCGCGCCGAACGTGGCGATGTGTACGTCACCTTGGGGATCCGCCGGGACGCCCATCTCGACGACGACGGCGTCCTGCCGTTCGGCCAAGAAGGCTTGTAAAGAGTCCGCCATCCACGGATAGCGGTGCGGGTCGCGCACGACCAGCACCAGTGGACGGCCGACCGAGGCCCGAAGCGCGTCGGGCAGGCCGTCCTGCGAGGTCAGCCGCACGCCGGACGTCGCCGGGACGAGTTCCGCGAGCGGCGCGAGGAGCCCCCACGGCGTCTCGGGCGCGATCGCGAAGTTGAGCTGAGGCTGAAACTCGATCACGTACGGCGCGCCCGCCAGCGGGAACGTCGCGTCCGGCGCGGTGATCCGCAGCGCCCGGCGGGCCGCCGACAGCCCGATCTCCCCCGCGCGCGGGTCGGGCGCGAGCTTGGGCGCCGCGACCGACCAGGCGGCCAGGCGCGCGACCCGCGCGGCGGCGTCGGCGAGCCGCTCCTCGGACAGCTCGCCCGAGCGCACCGCGGCGACGATCGCGTCGCGCAGCATGACCGCGGTCTCCTCGTCGGCGTGGTCGCCGCCGACGCAGATCGCGTCCGCGCCCGCGTCGAGCGCCATGACGGTTGCGTGGGCGAGGCCGTATCGGCCGGAGATCGCACGCATCTCGATACCGTCGGTGACGATCAGCCCCTCGAATCCGAGCTCGCCGCGCAGCAGCTCGGTCATGATCTTCCGGCTCAGCGTCGCGGGCAGCTCGGCGTCGAGGACCGGCACCCGCAGGTGCGCGCTCATCACCGCTTGTACGCCCGCCGCGACGGCCGCCCGGAACGGCAACAGTTCCACCGCGTCGAGCTCGGCCCGGCCGGCCTTGATCAGCGGTACGTCAAGATGGGAGTCCACGCTCGTGTTCCCGTGCCCGGGAAAGTGCTTGGCGCACGCGGCCACGCCGGCCTCCTGCAGCCCGGCGATCCAGGCCGCGGTGTGCCGGGCGACCCGCTCGGGCTCGGCGCCGAACGCGCGCGAGCCGATCACCGGGTTGTTCGGGTCGTTGTTGACGTCGGCGTCGGGCGCGTAGTCGAACGTGATGCCGGCCGCGGCCAGGTCGCGCCCGATGTGCCCGGCGACCTCGCGGGTCAGCGCCGGGTCGTCGATCGCGCCGAGCGCCAGGTTGCCCGGCCAGGGGCTGCCGGTGTGCGCATGCAGCCGCGTGACGTCGCCGGCCTCCTCGTCGATGGCGACGATGACGTCCGGCTTCTCGGCGCGCATCGCGGCGGTCAGCTCCGCGACCTGGTCCCGATCCACCACGTTGCGCGCGAAGAGAGCGACGCCGCCAAGCCCTTCGGCGAGGCGGCGGCGTAGCCACGGCGGCGGCTCCTTGCCGATGAATCCCGGCTGGAGCACGGCATCCGCCATGCCGACCAGGTCGACCCCCGTGCGTGCATCCATGCGTGAACCACCCTTCGCGCCTGGCGATGATGGTCACATCACATCTCAGTAATAGTCAAGAAACTTTCCAGTAGTTAACAGGTTCGTACTCTTCCAGGTGCGAGTCGGACTACAGACCACGCAACGCGGCCGCGGGGCGGTTCAGCGATTCGGGCGGATTGTCCACACCACGGTCATGGCCGTGGTGACCGCGCCGTCCTCGCGGGTGATCTCGATGGTCACCGGAAACTCGGGACGGCCACCCGCCGTCAGCTCGTCGATGACCTCGCCCACCCCGCGGCCGAGGGTGGCGGTGGCGCGGACCGGGCCCCTCGCCAGCTTCGCGTACGCGATGTCCGCGCGCACCGCCAGAGCCGTGCCCAGCGACAGGTGCGGGCCGAACGCGGCCATCACGACCGCGCCCGAGGCGGTCTCGCCCAGCGCGAACAGCGCGCCCGCATGGGGGCCGGCCACGTGGTTGTGCAGGCGCTCCTCGTCGGGCAGGGTGGCGACGGCGCGCACGTCGTCGCCGTCCACCACCACCTCGACGATCTCGATGCCCACGGTGCGGGCGAACGGCACGGCCGACGTCAGGCCCTCGGCGAGCGCCTTCGAATCAATGCTCATGCCGAGATGTTACCGGTCAGTAGCAAGTGGTCGGAACGCCGACTTCCAGACGCGGCTCGGCGGTCAGGTGAACAGGCGGCCGATCGCGCGGACCACCTCGACGTAGAAGTTGCCCTCGATCTTGCGGAAGATCTCGAACGGCTCGCCCGGGGAGCCCACGAACGGGCGCAGCGTCCACGCCAGCTGCGTGCCGACGAAGCCGAACAGGAGGATCCACACGTTCAGCAGCGTCATGCTCGCCGGCCGCTCCCCCGGCGCCGCCTGCGGCTCGGGCCGGGCCGCGGGCCGCGTCATGGCCACCGGCTTCGGGTACGACACCGGATAGACGGTCCGGCCGTCGGGCATCAGCAGGGGCTGGCCCTGCATCACGGGCGGGTGCGGCGGGGAAACGATGGTGGCGACCAGCCCGTTCGGCGCGGCGGCGGTCGCAGGCACCGCGGAGATCTGGGCCGGGACCGTGGAAACCGGGACCGCGGAGACCGGCGCGGCAACGGGCGCGCCGCCGGGCGCCGGCGCGGGCGAGGTGGGCACGGCCGGCCCCGGATCGCCGCCTGGCGCCTGCTCGCTCTCGGCGGCCTCCCCATCGACGGCGGCCGAAGCGGCGGCGGTGGCCGAAGCGGCGGCGGTGGCCGAGGCGGTGATGGCCGGGGCGGACAGCGCGGCCAGCGTCGCGGCCGCGGCGGCCGCCGCGGCGCGCTCCTCGCGCTCGAGCTCCTGCCGCCGCGCCTCGGCCAGCACGGCCGTGTGCTCGTTGAGCGCACGCATGCCACTGGTCAGGAACCGCAGGCCGACGAAGGCGGTCAGCGTGAGGACCGCGACGTTGAGAATCTTGTAGAAGTCGTAGCTGAACGCGGTGATGAGAAAGAACAGGCTGATCGGCGCGAAGGCCAGCGACAGCACCGACGTCACCGTGACCGTGACCATCACCAGCGACAATGCCTGTTTCACCTGGAGGCGGGCGCCGAAGACCAGGTTGAACAGGTACAGCGTGGGCAGGCAGATGGCCAGCGTCATGAGGAACAACAGCGGCAGTTTCGCCGCCGACAGGGCCGCCTGCGCGATGCTGTGGGACGCGCCGAGCACAGCTCCGTAGCAAGCCAGGGCCACTACGGAGCTGTACAACATCTGCTTGGTCAGCTTGCCGAGGTCACGTTCCTCACCGATCTGTCGCCAGATCGACTCACGATCACGCAGGATGCGCTCGATGATGAGCAGTCCGGATCCGGATTCGCCATAGGCTGCCATCGGCGCAGGCTAAGCGACACACGTCACTCAGCGCCACCCCACGTCGATGCGTTGTCCCCTTTCGTCGAAAAAGTGCAGAGCTTCCATGCGCACAGCGACGGTCAATGGGTGACCGTGCGTCACGTTCGGGTACGGCGCGAGCCGGACCGCCAGCTCGGCCGGGCGCCGGTGGTGCCGGCCCGGGTCGCTCAGCACGCTCTCGCGGTGGGACGTGCGGCGCGGGCCGCCGCGGCCGTTGACGCCGGCGCCGACGAGCTCCATGTCGTCGGCCCCGCCGCCGCGGCCGGTGAGCTTGCTGACGAACTTGCGCAGGCCGCCGCCGTTGATCGGGATGTCCGCCGGGGGCTTGCCGATCTCGTCCACGATCACCGCGGTTGCGCCGATGTCGAGGAACGCGAGCGACTCGTGGCCGTGGTGCTCGAGATACCGGATGCGGCCACGCAGCACGTCCCCGGTCGTGGAGTCGGGCACCGGGGTCAACGCCTCCGCACGCACCCCGATGACGATCCGCTCGCCGTGGAAGTGGGCGACCTGCCGCGAGCGCAGGTCGTTCCACGGCAGGTGCAGCACCTGGTCGCCCATGTGCAGGGCGATGTGGCGGTCGAGGTGCACGTAGACCTCGGCCTCCAGCAGGTTCATCCGCGGGCTGCCGAGGAAGGCCGCGACGTAGAGCGTCGCCGGCCTGCCGTACACCTGCGTCGGCGTCCCCACGTCCTGCAGGACGCCCTTGCGCAGGATCGCGACCCGGTCGGCCATGGTCAGCGCTTCGGCCTGGTCGTGCGTGACGTAGATCGTGGTGACGCCCAGTTCCCGGACCAGCCCGGAGATCTCGGCGCGCAGCTCGGCGCGCAGGCCGCTGTCCAGATTGGACAGTGGCTCGTCCATGAGGAAGAGCTTCGGCCGGCGCACGATGGCCCGCCCCATCGCGACACGCTGGCGCTGACCACCGGACAGCTGCGCCGGCTTGCGGGCCAGCACGTCGCCGATGCCCAGCGCGCTGGCCACCTCGGCGACCTGCTCGGCGCGCGGCTCGGGCTCCACCCCGGACAGCCGCAACGGGAAGCCGATATTCTCGCCGACCGTCATATGCGGGTAGAGGGCGAAGTCTTGGAAGACCATGGCGACCCCACGCTCGCGTGGCGGGAGGTCGTTGGCGAGGTCGCCGTCCATGATGATGGCACCGGAGGTGGGGTCCTCCAGGCCGGCCACCATGCGCAGCAGCGTCGACTTGCCACAGCCGCTCGGACCGAGCAGCACCATGAACTCGCCCTGCCCAACGTCCAGGTTGACGCGGTCGACGGCGACGGTGCCGTCGGCGAACACCTTCATCACATCTTTGAGCGCGACGGTAGCCACCGTCACACCTCCGCCCCAGGTCAGCAATTCGCGGATCGGCCAGTTACCCCGAGTCAAATACTGTGATGAGGCGCACGCAAGTTGGTCCATCGGGTAAATGACCAGTGTTCGGCGTGTTACCGCGCAACTACTGTTGTGTAACTTTGCAGTTCAGGGCGAGGATCAGGGCGCCGGAAAGTTCACCGTCACCGATGTGTAGCCGAGGGCCGCGAGGAACTGCTGGAGCATCTTGCGGGTGTTGTCCTCGGCGCGTTTCTGCAGGCCAGCGTCCTTGGCGGCGTCGCCGATCTTCTGCTCGGCGAGCTTGTAGACCTCCTGCAGACGGTTCGGGTCCGAGCTGAACGCGTCACCGATGCGGTTGAAGATCCCCCGCTCCTCCTCAAAGACGTAGCTGTGATCGTTGTCAATCCGGACCGGCCGCAGCTGGGGCGCCGGCAGGTTGATCTCCGCGGTACGCCGGTCCTCGGACTCCTTCACCGCGCCCTGGCCGATGCTCGCGAAGTCGACGTACACCTCGACGGAGCCGGCTGCGACGAACAGGATCCGCTCGTTGAGCAGGAAGTCCGGGATGTACTTGCGGTCCTTCTGCACGTCGACGATGACCTGGAAGTTGCCCTCGGCCGCGACGAACTGGTTGAGGTCCTGCACGGACTTGAGCAGCGCCGGGCCGCTTCGGTCGGTCTGCTGCTCGGCGAACGGGTTCGTCAGGCCGGGGAAGAGGCCGATCGTCTTCGCGCCGAGCACCAGCGCGATGACCAGCCCGATCGTGGCGACCAGCCAGAAGAGGCCGCGCGTCACGCCGCCGCCCTGCTTGACCGGCACGACGACCGGCTCGCGCGGCGCCGGCGCCGTGCGCTTGTCCGCCCGCGGATCGACGGGGTCCCCTATCTCCGGGCTCCAGCCGCCGGCACCCGACGTGACCTCGGGGTACTCGGAGGTCTTCGACTCTTCCTTGTCGGCCATGCTCGACTCCTCGGGGAGGATCTTCTCCCCATCAAGGTAAGGGGCCGAGTAAAGAGTCGCGAGTCGATCTCAGGCGAACGCGGCGATCCCCGTGAGGCGCTGCCCGATGACCAGCTGATGTATCTCCGAAGTTCCCTCGTACGTGAGCACCGTCTCAAGATTGGCGGCGTGGCGCATGACCGGGTACTCCGCGCTGATGCCATTGGCGCCGAGGATCGTGCGGCACTGCCGGGCGATCGCGAGGGCCTCCCGCACGTTGTTGAGCTTGCCCACGCTGACCTGCTCGGGGCGCAGCTTCCCGGCGTCGGCGAGCCGGCCGAGGTGCAGCGCCAGCAGGTAGCCCTTCTGCAGCTCGACCGCGGCGTCGGCGAGCTTGGCCTGGGTCAGCTGGAAGCCCGCGATCGGCCGGCCGAACTGCTCCCGCGCGCCGGCGTAGTCCAGCGCGGTGTGCAGGCTGTCGCGGGCGGCGCCGAGGGCGCCCCACACGATGCCGTACCGCGCCTCGGTGAGGCAGGACAGCGGCGCCTTCAGTCCCCGGGCGTGCGGCAGTTGCGCCGAGGCGGGCAGGCGCACGTCGTCGAGGAAGATCTGCCCGGTGCAGGAGGCCCGCAGCGACAGCTTGTGGTGCACCTCGCGCGCGGACACGCCCGGGGTCTCCATCGGTACCGCGAAACCGCAGACCCCGTCGTCGGTGCGCGCCCACACGACGGCCACGTCGGCCACCGGCGCATTGGTGATCCACATCTTGCCGCCACTGAGGATCCAGTCGTCGCCGTCGCGGCGCGCCCGGGTGGTCATGGAGGCGGGGTCGGAGCCGTGGTCGGGCTCGGTCAGCCCGAAGCAGCCGATCGCGTCGCCCGCGGCCATCCGCGGCAGCCACTCGTCCTTCTGCTCGTCGGATCCGTACTTCCAGATGGCATACATCGCCAGCGACCCCTGCACCGAGACGAGGCTGCGCACCCCGGAGTCGCCGGCCTCGAGCTCCAGGCAGGCCAGCCCGTAGGCGACGGCGCTCGCCCCGGCGCACCCGTAGCCGTCCAGGTGCATGCCGAGCAGGCCGACGCCGGCGAACTCCTTCGCCAGCTCGCGCACCGGCACCTCACCGCGCTCGTACCACTCGGCGACGTTGGGCCGGATGTGGTCGTCGACGACCCGGCGCACCAGCGCGCGGATCGCCAGCTCCTCCTCCGAGTGCAGGGCGTCGAGGTCGAGCAGGTCGAGGGGGCGCGGCGTCGTTGTCACGCCCCAAGAATATGCATCGGGACCCGAATCGAAGTGGATGGCCGGCGCCTGGGCCTTGCCCCGCTCCGACCCCCACTTCGATTCAAGCGCTAAGCCTGCAGGACCCGAGCGTGGATGGACGTTCGCTGCTGCAGCGCGGCCCGCAGCGCACGGTGCAGGCCGTCCTCGAGATAGAGGCTGCCCTCCCACTGCACGACGTGCGGGAACAGGTCACCGTAGAAGGTCGAGTCCTCGGCGAGCAGCTTGTCGAGCGCCAGCTCGCGTTTGGTGGTGATGAGCTGGTCGAGCCGCACCGGGCGCGGCGGGATCTCGGACCACTGCTTCAGCGTCAGCCCATGCTCCGGATACGGCCGACCGTCGCGGACCGCCTTGAAGATCATGAACGTTCACCCCCCTGACCGTGCCAGGGTACCGACTGGGTGCGACAGAAAAGGTGTCACGAGTCGGCTCGGTTACCCCAGTTGCCCCGATGCGTCACGCTGGGCGACTCCCGCCGTCCCCGTTTGAGTGACGGCGAGCGCTTGTCCACGGCCCGGTAGCCGATGGTCATGACGCCGACCGGCGTGTAGGCCTCGGGGACGCCGAACTCCGCGCGGAAGCGCGGGATCCGGTCCGGGGTGATGCCGAAGAAGCACGCGCCGAGGCCCTCGTCGACCGCGCCCAGCAGGACCAGCAGGCTCGCCATCCCGGTGTCGATGTGCCAGTAGGGCACCGGCCAGCGGGCCTCGTCGCGGTCGGTCCATCCCTTGTCCGGCTGGGCGTAGCGGTCGAGGTACGCGTCGCGGTGGCTGAGCGCCACGACGACGACCGGCGCCCGGCTCATCCCCTCCAGCCAGCCCGTGGGCAGGTTGTCCTCGGGCGTGGTGGCCGCCCAGAAGCGCTCGACATCCTTGCGGGTGTCCAGCAGCAGGAACTCCCAACCCTGGGAGAAGCCCGCCGACGGGGCGTGCGTGGCGTAGCCGAGCAGCCGCTCGACGGTCTCCGCCGGCACCGGACGGTCGGGGTCGTAGTTGCGCACCATCCGCCGCCGGCGGATCACCTCGGAAAGTTCCACAGGTGAAGCCTAAATCGCGCGGATCCCCCAGCTGCCGCGCCAGCTCGAACCCGGCTCCAGCGTCACCACGTCGCGCCCGGAGCGGAACGCGTCGGGCGGGCAGGTCATCGGCTCGATCGCGAGCGCCTTGCGCGTCCGGTCGGCGGGCAGGGTGTCGGAGGAGTACACCTGCCACCAGGTGAAGGCGGAGTCGGCCCAGACGGTGACGCCGCGGCCGTCGGGCGCGGTGACGTCGATCTGCGAGCCGCCCTCGGCGTCGTGGTCCACCTCGCCGAAGGCCGTGTCCAGGACGGTGCCGCCGAGGCGCCGCCCCTCGGTGAAGTCGTATTCGCTGCCGGCGACCCGGGCCGCGCCGATCGGCAGCAGGCGGGCGTCGACGAGCAGCCGGCTGCGGGCCGGCACGCGCAGGGTCAGCTCGTCCACCGGCACCCCGGGCACCAGCACGTACGGGTGGGTGGCGAGGCCGAAGGGCGCCGCCGTGTCGCCGGTGTTGGTGACCAGGTGCTCGGCGCGCAGTCCGGCGCCGCTCACCGACCACGTCGTCTGCAGGCGCAGCGGCCACGGGTACCCCGGCTGCGGTACCAGATCGTGGGCGACGGTCACGCTGTCGGACGTCGCATCGACCTCGTACCAGCGCGCCCAGTTCACCAGGCCGTGGATCGCGTTGTGCCGCTCGGGCTCGGTCAGCGGCAGCTGCAGGTGCTCGCCGCCGAACGCGTACTGCCCGTCGCGGATGCGGTTGGGCCAGGGCGCCAGCACCTGCCCGGCGGAGCCGACCGCGTGCTCGTGCTCGGCGAATCCGGCGACGACGTCTCGCCCGTCGGAGGTGAAGGCGCGCACGCCCCCGCCGACCTCGACGATGGCGGCCTCCTGGCCGCCGGAGCGGATCGTCCACTGTGTACCCGAGGGGGCGTGCGAGAGCTGCGCGGCGGTGTCCATGGGCGCGACAATATCCTCAGTGTGTCGGGTCGGTGTAGCGGAGGAGGACGGGAAATGTCAGGGCTAGGAGGACCGCCACCACGGCGGCGGCGATCCCGCCGCTGACCCAGGAGAAGCTCGCGCTCGTCGCGTCGGCCACCGAACCAGCCCGAAGGTCACCCAGACGTGGACCTCCGGCCACCACGGCGAAGAAGACGCCCTGCAAACGGCCGCGCATCGCGTCGGGCGCGCTGAGGAGCACCGTCTGGCGGTACACCCCACTGATCATATCGGCGGCGCCGGCCACCGACATGAAAGCTACACACGCCCACAACCACGGCACCGCGCCGGCCGCCGCGACGGCGAGGCCCCAGCCGACCACCGCGAGCACGAGGGCGATGCCCTGCCGATGCACCCGCCCGATCCACCCGGAGGTGAGCCCGGCCAGCACTGCGCCGATCGCGATGGAGGAGTACAGCCAGCCGAGCGACGACTGCCCGAAGCGCTCGTCGGCGACGACCGGGAACAGCGCCTTCGGCATCGCCAGCACCATGGCCGCGATGTCGATGGCGAAGGTGAGCAGGATGAGCTTGTGCCCGGCCAGGAACCGCAGCCCGTCGCGGATGTCGCGCAGGCCCGCCGTGGCGCGGGCGCCGGTCGGCGGCAGCGCGGGCAGGCGCAGCGCGGCCCAGAGCACGACGGTGAACAGCACGGCGTCGACGGCGTAGGCGGCGGAGAAGTCGAACGCGGCGATGACGATGCCGGCGCCGACCGGCCCGCCGATCGCGGCCACATTGGACACCGTGAAGCCGAGCGTGTTGGCCGCGGCGACCTCCTCACCGCCCACGAGCGCGGGGATGATCGCCTGCCGGACCGGGCTGTTGATGCCGAAGGCCGCGGACTGGGCCGCGATGAGCAGCAGCATCAGCCACGGGTTGTCCACGTGCAGCACCGCCTGCGCCAGCAGGCCGAGCGTCGTCAGCCACATCAGGGTGGAGCTGACCAGCAGGACCCGGCGCCGGTCGTAGGCGTCGGCGATCGCGCCGCCCCAGATCGAGAACACGATCAGCGGCACCAGGCCGACGAAGCTGCACAGGCCGACCCACAGCGCGGACTTCGTGATGGCGTAGACCTGCACGGGTACGGCGACCGCCGTGAACTGCACGCCGAAGAACGACACGGCGTTGCCGACGAAGATGCGGCGGTACGCCGGGTGCCGCAGCGGCCGGATGTCGATCGCGTGCCGCCGCAGCCAGCCTCGTCGCTCCTCCTCCTGCTCGTCTACCGCGGTCACGCGCCCTCCGCTTCGCTCCGGCCGCGCGAGCTCCGGACTGCGCCCACGGTGACCGGCCTCTCCGCTTCGCTCCGAACCGGTCACGGAGCAAGCCGCTCGAGCTTGCCTTCGCTGAAGCGGAGCCGGTCGTGCAGCCGGCTGGCCCGGCCTTGCCAGAACTCGACCTCGTCGGGCGCGACCCGGAACCCGCCCCAGTGCGGCGGCGCCTCGATCGGACCGTCGCCGAAGCGCCGCTCCGCGTCCGCCCACCACCCCTCGAGGTCCGCCCGCGAGCCGATCACGCTGGACTGCGGGCTCGCCCACGCGCCGAGCTGTGCGCCGCGCGGCCGGACGGCGAAGTACTCCTCGGTCTCCTCGCGCGAGACCTTCTCCACCGCGCCGCTCACGATGACCTGGCGATGGAGGTGGTACCAGGGGAAGACGAGCGTCGCGCGCGGATTGCCGGCGAGGTCGTTGCCCTTGTGCGACTCGTAGTTGGTGAAGAAGGTGAAGCCCCGCCGGTCGTACCCCTTGAGCAGCACCGTGCGCGCCGACGGCCGCCCATCGGCGGAGGCGGTGGCCAGCAGCATCGCGTTGGGCTCCGGCAGGCCGGCGTCCACCGCGTCGGCGAACCAGGTGGCGAACTGGTCGAGCCAGTTGTCGGCGACCGAGTCCTCGGTCAGCTCACCCGAATACTCCTTGCGCATGAGCGACAAATCTTGCGGTGATGTGCTGGGTCTCACGCTCACATCCTTCCTCCGACGATCACATATGCGTGAAGATGTGTCATGCAGGACACATCTGAGCCTCCGTTCAGTCGGCAGCCGCCACGCCGAGGGGTGAAGATGTCACAAGGGAGTTGACACCCCGATTCAGCAGGAGTGCGTGATGTCCGATTTCAAGCCGGGACTCGAGGGCGTCATCGCCTTCGAATCCGAAATCGCGGAGCCCGACAAAGAAGGCGGCGCCCTGCGCTATCGCGGCGTCGACATCGAGGATCTCATCGGCCAGGTGTCGTTCGGAAACGTATGGGCGCTCCTCGTCGACGGCAAATTCGGGCCGGGTCTGCCGCCGGCCGAGCCGTTCCCGGTACCGGTGCACTCCGGAGACATCCGGGTCGACGTCCAGTCCGCCGTCGCGATGCTCGCGCCGTACTGGGGCCTGGGCCAACTGCTCGACATCGAGACCGCGCAGGCCCGCGAGGACCTGGCCAGGGTCAGCGTCACCGCGCTGTCCTTCGTCGCACAGTCCGCCCGCGGCCTCGGGCTGCCCGCGGTACCGCAGAAGGAGATCGACAAGGCCGAGACCATCGTCGAGCGGTTCATGCGCCGCTGGCGGGGCGAGCCGGACCCGCGGCACGTCAAGGCCGTCGACGCCTACTTCATCTCCGCCGCCGAGCACGGCATGAACGCCTCGACGTTCACCACCCGCGTGGTCGCCTCGACCGGCGCCGACGCGGCCGCCTGCATCTCCTCCGGCATCGGCGCCCTGTCCGGCCCGCTGCACGGTGGCGCACCGTCGCGCGTCCTCGGCATGATCGAGGCGGTCGAGCGCAGCGGTGACGCCGAAGGGTACGTCAAGAGCGTCCTCGACCGCGGGGAGCGCCTGATGGGCTTCGGGCATCGGGTGTACCGCGCGGAGGACCCCCGCGCCCGCGTGCTGCGGCGCACCGCGAAGGAGCTCGGCGCGCCGCGCTTCGAGGTCGCCGAGGCGCTGGAGAAGGCCGCACTGGAGGAGCTGCACGCCCGCCGGCCCGACCGGGTGCTGGCGACCAACGTCGAGTTCTGGTCCGCCGTGGTCCTCGACTTCGCCGAGGTGCCCGCCCACATGTTCACCTCGATGTTCACCTGCGCCCGCGTGGCCGGGTGGAGCGCGCACATTTTGGAGCAGAAGGAGCTGGGCCGGCTGGTCCGCCCGTCCGCGAAGTACGTCGGCCCCGGGCCGCGCAAGCCGCAGGACGTCGAGGGCTGGGACCGGATCCCGCACGGCGTGTAGGCGGTGTGACGCTCGTCGCGTCACCGACGAATTGTCCCCGGGTTGCGGCGCGGATGATGGCAGGATCCGCGGGGTACCCGCCCGCCCGCCGCACCCCGGAGTACTCACATGGCCGAAATCCGCATTCCTGACGAGATCAAGCCCGCCGACGGGCGCTTCGGCGCCGGCCCCAGCAAGGTGCGGCCCGAGTCGGTGCACGCGCTCGCCGAGGTGGCGAAGACGTGGCTGGGCACCAGCCACCGGCAGAAGCCCGTCCGTGACCAGGTGGCCCGCCTGCGCCGTGGCCTGGCGGACCTGTTCAGCCTGCCCGACGGCTACGAGGTCGTGCTCGGCAACGGCGGCAGCACCGCGTTCTGGGAGGCCGCGGTCTTCGGCCTGATCCGCGACCGGGCGCAGTTCGCCAGCTTCGGCGAGTTCGGCGCCAAGTTCGCCTCGGCCGCCAAGAAGGCGCCGTTCCTCGGCGAGCCGACCGTGATCAAGGCCGACCCCGGCACCGGCGCGTTCCTGCGCGCCGAGGAGGGCATCGACGCGTACTGCGCGCCGCACAACGAGACCTCGACCGGCGTCGCGGTACCGGTCCAGCGGCTCGCCGGCACCGACGAGGGCGCCCTGCACCTGACCGACGCGACCTCGGGCGCCGGCGGGCTCGACGTGGACGTCAGCCAGACCGACGTGTACTACTTCGCGCCGCAGAAGGGCTTCGGCTCCGACGGCGGGCTCTGGATCGCGCTCATGTCGCCCGCCGCGATCGCGCGCGTCGCGGAGATCAAGGAGTCGGGGCGGTACATCCCGGACTTCTTCGACCTGCAGACGGCCATCGACAACTCGCGGCTGGAGCAGACGTACAACACCCCGGCCCTGGCCACGATCTTCCTGGCCGCCGAGCAGGTGGACTGGATGCTCGCCGGCGGCGGCCTGTCGTTCGCGGCCAAGCGCAGCGAGGAGTCGGCGTCCATCCTGTACGGCTGGGCAGAGCGCTCCGCCGTGGCCACGCCCTTCGTCGCCGACCCGGCGGTGCGCTCCAACGTCGTCGGCACGATCGACTTCGACGGCTCGATCGACGCGACCGCCCTGGCCAAGGCGCTACGCGCGAACGGGATCGTGGACACGGAGCCGTACCGCAAGCTCGGCCGCAACCAGCTGCGGATCGCGATGTTCCCGGGCGTCGACCCGGCCGACGTGGAGGCGTTGACCGTCTGCATCGACTACGTCATCGAACGGCTCTGATCTGCTCCGTTTCGGGTTTCTGTCGGCGCGGCGTGCGTCCTTCCAGCTAGGGTTGCCGTACTGTGACCGGAAGGCGCCGACCGATGGCGCCTGAAGCGGGTGGGACGGAGGCACGCGATGCGGCCTGTGCGATTCGTCGCCCTCTCGGAGGACGGCCAGGCGTTCGTCCTTGCCGATGAGGTCGGGCGGCTGCTGGCGCTGCCCATCGACGAACGCGTCCAGAGCGCGCTGCGCCCCGATCACAGTCACCCGACCACCACCGTCGAAACCGGCTCCTCGCAGCTCGCGCCGCGCGACATCCAGGCCCGCATCCGCTCCGGCGAGTCGGCCGAGGAGGTCGCGCGGGTCGCCGGCGTGCCCGTCGACCGGGTCCTGCGCTACGCGGGCCCGGTGCTGCAGGAGCGCGCGATGCTCGCCCAGCACGCCCGGCGCACCCGGCTGAAGACCTCGGAGAAGGGCTCGTCGCTGGCCGAGGTCGTCGACACCCGGCTCGGCCAGCACGGCATCGACACCGAGAAGATCTCCTGGGACGCGTACCGGCGCGAGGACGGCACGTGGCGGATCACCGCGACCTGGCCGAGCGGCAAGGCGACCGCGCAGGCCGTCTGGGAGCTGGACAAGGCCCGCCAGCTGGTCGCGCCGCACGACGACATGGCGCAGTACCTCTGCACCGAGCGCGGCCCCGGCATCCTCGGCCAGGAGCCGCCCGCGACCGGGCGGCAGCTGCCGGCCCGTGGCGAGACCAGCCGCGGCGACCTGGGCCTGCGCCCCGACGCGGTGCGCAGCGGCGGCCACGAGCCGATCCGCCCCGCGACGCCGGAGCGCCGCCCCGGCGGCCGCACGCTGGGCAACGACCCGATCCGGGCCGGCCGCGACGCGCTGCTCGCCTCGCTGGACCGCCCGCTCGGCGCCAACGCGTCCGACGAGCCGGTCGTCACGCCGCCGCCGGTCAAGCACGACAACCGGGCCCGCGGCGCCGCCGCGCTCATCGGCCGCTCCCCGTTCGACGAGGACAGCGACCAGGCCAAGGAGGTTCCGGCGGTGCCGTCGCTGGCGGTGCTGCGCCCGCGGCGCAACACCACGTCGGCCGCGTCCGCCGTCGAGCAGCCCTCGGCCACCGCGGAGAAGCCGCGCAAGCGCCTGCCGAGCTGGGACGACGTGCTCTTCGGCGGCGCACCGGCCCGCGAGACCTCGTAACTCGGATATTCGTCTCGCCCGGCGATAGGTTGGTGTACATGGAGTACACCAACCTCGGCCGGACCGGCCTCCTCGTCAGCCGGCTGTGCCTGGGCACCATGAACTTCGGCCCGAAGACCACCGAGCCGGACAGCTACGCGATCATGGACCGCGCGCTGGAGCACGGCATCAACTTCTTCGACACCGCCAACGTCTACGGCTGGAAGCTGGGCGAGGGCGTCACCGAGCAGATCGTCGGCCGCTGGTTCGCCCAGGGCGGCGGCCGCCGCGACAAGGTCGTGCTCGCCACCAAGGTCTACGGCAAGATGAGCGAGTGGCCCAACGGCCAGGGCCTCTCCGCACGGCACATCATCGCCGAGGCCAACGCCTCGCTGAAGCGCCTCCAGACCGACTACATCGACCTGTACCAGATGCACCACATCTCCCGCACCACGCCGTGGGAGGAGATCTGGCAGGCGATGGAGGTGCTCGTCGCGCAGGGCAAGGTGTTGTACGTCGGGTCGTCCAACTTCGCCGGCTGGCACATCGCCGCCGCGCAGGAGTCGGCGAAGGCCCGCAACTTCCTCGGCCTCGTCGCCGAGCAGTGCATCTACAACCTCATGGCGCGCACCGTCGAGCTCGAGGTGCTGCCCGCGGCCCGGCAGTACGGCCTGGGCGTCATCCCTTGGTCGCCGCTGCACGGCGGCCTGCTCAGCGGCGCGCTGGCCAAGCTCGCCGCGGGCAGCGCGGCCCGCACGGCCGAGGGCCGCGCCGCTGAGGACCTGGACAGGCACCGCACGTCGCTGGAGGCGTTCGAGAAGCTTGCCGCCGAGCTCGGCGCCGACCCGGCGAACCTGGCCCTGGCCTGGCTGCTGGCGCAGGAGGGCGTGACCGCCCCGATCATCGGCCCGCGCACGATCGAGCAGCTGGACAGCACGATGGGCACGCTCGACCTCACCCTCGACAAGGAGACCCTCGACCGCCTCGACGAGCTGTTCCCGCCGGTCGGCAAGGGCGGCCCCGGCCCCGAGGCCTGGGCCTGGTAGCCGCTTGGTTCGGCGCTGGCCGATAACCCGGCCAGCGCCACGCCCACCAGCGCGCGACGCTTCGGCGGCGGCGGTCAGGCCAGTGCTACGGCCGCCACCGTGTCGTACTCGGGCTTCGGGCCGAGGTGGCTCCGCATCAGCCGCACCTCGTCGACGCGCCATCGCGGCCCGCGGTATCCGGTCAGCATCGCCAGATCGCCGGCCAGCTCCTCCGGGCTCAGCATCACCCCCGGCCGGGCGATCGTCACGTGCGGCTGCCAGGGCCGCCGGTCGAACGGCAGCCGGCGCCTCTTGAGCGCCCGCCGCACCGCCAGGCCCAGCGGCGCCAGGTCGTCGCTCTCCAGCTCCGCCACGAGGTGCCTGAACTGCCCGCGCCCGAGCGTCTTGCCGCCCGCGATCCGCACGGTCGGCGCGGCCGTTCCGGCCAGTTCAGCCAAGGCTTCGACCGACGCGGTCTCGTCCTCGACGTCCCCGATGAACGCGACGGTCAGGTGCCACCGCTCGGGCGGGGCGAGCCGGACGGACCGCTCCCGGGGCCGCGCCACGGCGAGCCCGTCGACCATGCTCTTGAAGTGCTCCCGCACGTCGTCCGGCGGGTACGCCGCCATGAACACCCTCAACCCCGCAGTGCCCCCATGCCTTGTGTGCCTGGTTTTCCTGTCGCCGCGCCTGCGGGCTCTCAGCGCTGCTGCGCTCCGGCGCCTCGCAGCACCAGCCCCGCCCGCTGCAGCTCACCCTCGACCCGCAGCCGCTCCAGCTCCAGGTCGACCCCGGCGAGCTCGTCGAGGTGCTCCTCGACGCCGAGCTGCGCGCAGGCCACCCGCAGCCCCTCGTCGTACGCTTCCTGCACCGCGACGAACCATACCCGCGACCGCATGGCGACGCCCTCGCGCAGCCGGTTGAGCCGCCGCAGATCCCCGGCAACCTGCTCGATCGGCGGCCCCACGGCCCACGCCCGCCGGGCGTGCGTGACCTCGTCGATCCCGCGCCCGAACCGGCCGAGCCGCCACCGCCGCCCGAGGCGTGACTCACTCCACCATCCGCCGAGCTTCGACCACCCCCGAAGCCGGGACCGCCCGTCAGACCCGGACCGCCCGTCAGACCCGGACCGCCCGTCGGACCCCGGCCGTCCTCCGAGCGTGGACCACTCACTCAGCCCGGCCCGCCCACGGAGGCCGGATCGCCCAGAGAACTCGGACCGCTCGCGGAGCTCGGACCGCCGCCGGAGCCGCCGCTGCACCGCCCGGGGAAGCAGCCGCCGCACCCATTCCCCGAACCGCGAGATCATCTCTTCGGCGGACAGGAGCAGCGCACAGATCAAGCACGGCGCCACGGCTATAAGCCCGATGACGCCGGCAACGAGCAGGCCGTGCAGCACGCCCACGATCTGAGACTAAACTCACACGAGAGCGACCGCTACCGATTCCCGCACACCCGCTGCGCGAACCTCGCATCCCACGCAAAACGCCACCCGAACCCACGCTCACCATGAGCGGCCATCACCGCGCCGTGACCGTGCGTGGTGATGGCCGATAGGACGGCGCACGGTCGGGCCGGGCCTGCAATAGCCCGCCGGACCCGCAAGAGACTCCGGCAGGGCGGCGCCAGGACCTCGCTGGGCCGCAATAGCCGCCGGACCCGTAGTGCGGCGCCAGGACTCCGACCCCTCCCCAGGCCCCGGTCCGGGCCCCACCGCGCGGCGCTGGGCAGCGCTGGGCGGGCCGCGATGGGTGTCGTTTGCGGGTGCGGCGGGTGCGGCGGGTGCGGTGCGATGGGGCCGGGCAGGCGGCGCCCCCTCGCCGCCGCCTGTCCGGCCTCACCGCCGTCCGTGACCGCGGGCCGGGGCAGGGCCGGAACGCGGCTCGATCGCCGCCGCGGAGCCGTCCTGAGCCGGTCGGGTCGCGGTGACTACTGCGTCGAGGCCACCAGCATTGCTCGGAATTCCTTGATGGCTTCCCCGTCACCCTCCACCTGGATCGGCGTATGCGCATCAGTCGTTGGGGTCGATTCGCGTGCCCATAGCCACCGCAGCAGGGGGGCCGGATCGCCCGTTACCGATGCGTCGGGGGTGATGGATTGGTCGGCGGAGGCGGGGGTGGTTGCTGAGGCGACCGTGGCGCCGTCGGGGTCGGTGCGGATCAGCCAGGCGGGGCCGCGCGGGGAGACCTGGACGCGGACCGTGCGGCCCTTCGCCGACGCCAGGGCCTCGGTGAAGTCTTCGTGCCAGGCGTGGGAGCCGTAGCCGACGAAGAGGCGTAGCACCTCGTCGATGCCGTCCACCGCCAGGTCGTCGGGGATGGGGTCGGAGTCGATGTGGAGGGCCAGCTCGCCGTCGAGGCGGTGGATGACCGACTCCTGGGCCATGCGGCGGATCCAGAACTTGACCGTCTGGTCGGGGGCGTGCCAGGTGAGGGCCGGGTCGGTGTCGCCGCGGCGAGAGAACTCGTGGGTGACCGCGCCGTAGGCCCGGTCGAGCAGGGCGATCGGGTCCTCCGTCACGGTTGCGGGCGGGGGCCAGGCGACGGGCCACGCGCCCGTTTGCATCACCGTGGCCTTGTGCAGGTAAACCTGGCCGACGTGCCTGACGAGGTCTGTCACGGTCCAGCCCGGGCAGCTGGGCACCGGGGCGGTGAGACCTGTGCCGGCGACATCGCGCAGGCGCATGTAGTCGGCGGCCAGGCACTGCAGCAGACGTGATCGCTCCATGCCCGTGACTCAATCACACGGGTACGACAAAAAATCAGCGCACCGCCGGACGGACCGCGGGGAGACCCGCGGCGCGCTCGTGCACCCGCACGTGCAGGCGGGGGCGGAGCCCGACGTGGATGCGCCCGCCGACCCGGCGGAGCTGGAGCACGCCCAGGGCGACGGCGGCGATCAGCGATACCAGGCCGCCGGTCCACAGGCCCGAGCGGGGCCCGAACCGCTCGGCGCACCAGCCGATGATGAGCGAGCCGATAGGGGTGCTGCCGAGGAACACGAGGATGTACAGGGCCATCACCCGGCCCCGGAACGCGGCGTCGACGCCGAGCTGGACGCGCTGGTTCGCCGCCTGCGCGAAGTAGATCATGAAGAAGCCGGTCGGGATGAGCAGGATCACCGCGATCACGAACGACGGGGCGAATCCGACCAGCGTCTCGAAGCCGGCGAACAGGATGGCCGCGGCGAGCACCAGGTACACCGACGGGCGGCTGCGGCGGCGGGAGCTGGCCAATGCGCCGGCCAGGGCGCCGAGCGCGATGGCGGTGGAGAGCATGCCGAAGTACTTCGCGTCGACACGGAACTCGACCTTCGCCAGCACGGCCAGGGTCAGCTGGAAGTTGAACCCGAACAGGCCGACGATCAGCACCAGCAGGATGGCCAGGCTCAGGTCGGGGCGGCGCCAGACGTACCGCAGGCCGTCGATCGTGCGGGCCTCGCTCGCCGCGACCGCGACGCGCTCGGCGCGGAACAGCTCGGCGGCGCGCATGCGGGCCAGGCAGATCAGCGGCGCGATGCACAGCAGCGCGGTGAGCAGGAAGATCGGGCCCGTCTTGTCGTGCAGCGCGGCGATGACGAGGCCGGCGATCGCGGGGCCGACGATGCGGGCGGTGTTGAACGTCGCGGACGAGAGCGACAGCGCGTTGGGCAGCAGTTCCTTGCCGACCAGTTCGGAGACGAACGACTGGCGCACCGGGGTCTCGATGGCGCTGATCACGCCGAAGAGCGCGGCGGTGACGAAGACCCACCAGAGGCTCACCACGCCGGTGACCACCAGGGCGCCCAGCAGGGTCGCCACCAGCGCCGACGCCGCGTTCGCCAGGAGCAGGAGGTGCCGCTTGTCGAAACGGTCGGCCAGCTGCCCGCCGTACAGCGAAAGGAGCAGCACCGGCGTGAACTGCAGGGCCGTCACGACGCCCAGTGCGGACGCCGAGTTGCCCGAAAGCTGTAGGACCAGCCAGTCCTGCCCGGTGAACAGCATCCACGTGCCGAGGAGCTTGACGAGCTGGCCAATGGTGAACAATCGATAGTTGCGAACCTTCAATGAGCCGAACGTGGTACCGCTCATGCGCTCCGTCCGATCCTCCCCAGAATCTCGGCGGCCTTGGTGAGCACCTCACGCTCCTCCGGGGTGAGGGCCATAAGCTGCTTGGCGAGCCACTCGTCGCGGCTGCGGCGGTGCTCGGCGACGACCGCGCGACCCGACTCGCTGGCGGCGAGGATGACCTGCCGGCCGTCGGTCGGGTGCGGCGAGCGCTGGACGAGACCGCGGTCTTCCAGCTTCGCGACGATCTTGGTGAGGGTCGGCGGTTGGACGCGCTCGATCTCGGCGAGCTCGCGCGGCGTGAGCGCGCCGCCGAGCTCGAGGCTCGTCAGCGCGGACAGCTGGGTGATCGTGAGATCACCCATGGGCCGGGCCTGGCGCAGGCGCCGGTTCAGCCGGGTGATGCTGTCCCGCAGCGCCGCCGCGAGCTGGGCGGCCGCCAGTTTCGGTACGCGAACCATCACATTAGTTAGCTTACCTAATGAGCATGGCTAACGACCTGTGCCGTCGATCACCCGGGCGCCTGCGGCGGGCGGCGCGGGCCGGGTACCGTGATCGGCGTGCCCACGCCGCCCAAGCCGCTCGACCCACCGATGGTGCCGTTCGCCGTCGTGGGCATCGTGCTGTGGATCATCGCCGCGCTGATCATGCTGCCGTTCCGCGACCATCTCGCGAAGGCCGGCCACGGCGACTGGTTCGGCATCGCGATCGCGGGCGCCCTGTGGGGCATCCCCGGCCTGCTCACAATGGTCGTGCACGACCGGAACCGGCGGCGGCGCCGGGCCCGGGCGGCGTCCGATTCGTTCAAGACGGACACGCCCACCGCGCCCTAGCCTGGGGCACATGGCACTTCGACTCAACGTCATCGGCATGGTCGTCGCGGACATGCCCCGCTCGCTCGCCTTCTACCGCCGACTCGGCCTGGACGTGCCCGAGGCCGAGGACAAGAGCCCGCACGTCGAGCACGTGCTGCCCGGCGGCATGAAAATCGCCTGGGACACCGTCGAGACGATCCACTCGTTCGATCCCGATTGGGCGCCGCCGAGCGGGGGTGCGCGGGTGGCGCTGGCCTTCGAGTGCGACTCGCCGGCCGACGTGGACCGCCTGCACGCCGAGCTGGTCGCGGCCGGATACGCCAGCCACAAGGCCCCATGGGACGCGTTCTGGGGGATGCGGTACGCCGTCGTGCACGACCCGGACGGCAACGGCGTCGACCTGTACGCGACGCTGTCGTAGCCCGGCCGCTCGGCCCTCCGCGATCATGATGCGGGGCCGAGTGCATCGCTACAGTCGAGCGCCATCGGGTCGTCGAGCCGTGCGGCCGTCGAGCAGCCGGCGACTGGCGTGCGCCTCGACCCATCGGCGAGCGTCGTGCGGGCCTTGCTGCCGGGGTGCGCGGCGCCAGCGGGGGTCGCGGCCGGCAGGCCGCGTGTCCTTGGCACCGCGGACGTGGCAGGGAGACGCGCCAGCGTCGACCGGTGTCTGACGGGAGCAACGGTCGTGCGTTGCACGGACCGGAGTCAGGAATATTCAATTCTCGACCGCACTAGGCGCGCAGCAGCTCGCCCATCGGGACGCCGGCCAGGGCCTTCACCTCACGGGCGAGGTGGGCCTGGTCGGCATAGCCCGCCGTCGCGGCCACCGTTGCGAACGCCATCCCGCGGCGCGCCAGGTCCAGCGCGCCGTTCAGCCGCAGGATGCGGGAGAGGGTCTTCAGGCCGTACCCATACAGGAACAGACCTCTCCTGTGCAGCTGGCGCTCGCTGAGGCCGACCTCGGAGGCGATGCCCGCCACGGAGCCTCCGGCGCGCAGGCGGGCAAGCACGTGCGGCGCCAGCGGGTCTGGGACGAAGTCCGTCGAGAGCAGGGCCGACTCGAGCACGGCCGCGCGGTCGGGCGCGTCGTCGAGAGCCTCGGTCAGCCGACGGGCGCGTTGCCGGGGCCAGAGGTTCTGGAGCGGAACCCGTTGATCCCGTAACTCGCTGGCGGCCACACCGAGGACGGCCGGGCCCGTTCCTGGCGAAAACCGGACCGCCGTGAAGCGCCTGCCGGCAGGGCTCCACGAGAGGTGCGCGGTCGTGTCCGGGCCCGCGACGAACAGCTCGCCGTCGCAGTGGATGACGTCCATGCAGCCATCGGGAAGGATACGGCTCGCGCCGGTCTCCTGCACGCCCCTGCGCCAGACGACCGCGCCGGGTAACCGGGATGGTCGCTCCGTGTAGTTGGACTCAGCCGTGCCCATAGGGTTCGGCCGGTTCGTCGCCGTCGACCGAGCCCGGCGCGTGGCTCACGGCGACCTCCTCGACCTCGCTGTCGTCGAAGACCGTCGGCAGCTCGTCGACCGCCTGGACCTGCTCGACCAGGACCTCGGAGTGCGCGCCGCACCCGTGGTCGATCGAGACGACCTGGGCGTCGTCGGGCGCGTACTCGTTGCCGCACACGCCGAAGGCCTGCCGCAGCGATCCGGCGAGCTGCAGGTAGAACCCGCACGAGCCGCAGCGCGCCGACGACGGGGCCGCGACGGAGATCGCGGCGTTGGGGCCGCGCTCCCCGTCGTACCAGCGCTGGGCCGCGTCCAGGCGCCCGTCGCGCGACATCACGCGGGCACGGCCGAGGCCGAGCTCCCAGTTGATCTCTTCGACCGCGGGGTCGTCGGACTGGACATACCCGGGCATGAGCCGCGGGTCGTCGGGCGGGGTCGGCAGCAGGTCGCCGATGCCGAGGTCGCCGGGCTGGAGGCGCTCCTGCCAGGGCACCCACTCGGGCGCGCGCAGCGCGTCGGGGCCGGGCAGCAGCGTCGACTCACAGATCGTGACCTGCTTGCTGCGGGGAATGCGGGTGACGGTGACGGCCCAGCGCCAACCGCGGTAGCCGGGCAGGCCGCACTCGAAGAAGTGCGTGACGAGCCGATCACCCTCAGCGACGACGCCCAGATGCGCGCCGATGTGGTCAGGATCGACGACGTCGAGCCCTTGCAGCGCCGTCTCGACGGCGTCCGCCAGGACCTGGTCGAGCTTGGCGGCGCGGCCGCTTCCGCGCGCCGGTGCAGTCGAGGCAGTCACACCACCATTCTTCCTCATCGCCACGCCCGCCGAGCACGGCGGCCCCGGCGTGCCCCGAAACTGTCGTACCCATGGTTCAGGATGGTGGCATGTCCGTGATTCGAGGAGTGGCGCAGACCGTGGTCACCACCGTGCGCGCAGCGCGGGTCGCCACCGTCGGCACGACCAGGGCGGGCCGGTTCCTCGGGCGCAACCTGCTGCGCGTGCGCGAGCGCGGAGCCGGCGGCGAGACGGGCATGCTGCGCCTGCTCGACCTGCACGCGGCATCCTGCGCGGGAGACACGCTGGTCGCGCTGGGTCTCGCCGGGACCATTTTCTTCTCGGTACCCGCCGGGGAGGCCCGCGGGCGCGTGGCGCTCTACCTGATCGTGACGATGCTGCCGTTCGCGCTGCTCGCGCCGGTGGTCGGACCCGTCCTCGACCGGTTCCGTCACGGCCGGCGATACGCGCTGGCCGTCACGATGCTGGGGCGCGCGTTCCTGGCGTTCCTGCTCTCGGAGCACCTCACCGGCTGGGCGCTGTACCCGTCCGCGTTCGGCATGCTCGTGCTGTCCCGCGCCTACGGCGTGGCCCGCAGCGCCGCCGTGCCCCGCGTGCTGCCGCCCGGCCTGGGCCTGTCCGAGGCCGGGGCCCGGGCCTCGGTGTTCGGCACGTTCGCGGGCGCCGTCGTGCTGCCCATCGGCCTGCTCGCCGGGCAGTTCGGACCGCAGTGGCCGCTGCGGGTGTCGATCCTCGTCTTCCTCTACGGCATGGTCACCGCGCTGCGGCTGCCCCCGCGCGCCGACTCCGACCCGCCCGAGACCATGCCGCGCATCCTGCAGCCACTGGGCCGGCGCGGCATGAAGGTCCTCAGCGGCCGCGTGGTGGTGGCCGCCCTGCTCGGCAGCGCCACGCTGCGGGGGCTCTACGGATTCCTGACGTTGTACCTCGCATTCGCCATCAAGGAGGGCACGCTCCCGGTCCGCCTCGCCGCCTGGCAACTCTCCCAGCAGTCGGCGGTCGTGGTGGTGGCGGCCGCGCTCGGGGTCGGCTCGTTCCTGGCCACCGCGATCGGCACCCGGCTGCGCATCCATCGCCCGACGCTGCTTCAGGCGATCGGCATCGTGCTCACCGCGTTCGTCGCCGTCATCGCCGCCAACCGCGGCTCGCTCGGGGCCGTGGCACTGCTCTGCCTGCTCACCGCCGTCGCCAGCGGCCTGGCCAAGCTCGCCGTGGACGCCTCGATCCAGGAGCGGATCGACGAGCAGGTCCGGGCGAGCGCGTTCGCCCACTCCGAGACGCTGCTCATGATCGCGTGGGTGCTGGGCGGCGCGGTCGGGCTCATACCGTTCGGCGGGTCGTGGGGGCTACTGGTGGCCGCGGCGTTCGCGACGCTGGGCGCGGTCCGGGCGCTGTACTCGGCCGTGGTCCTGCGCAAGGAGCGCCTGAGCGGGGCGCCGCCGGACGCTTCCGACGCGACGACGGCCGCGACGCCCGCCGCCGGGACCGCGGCCGGGTCGGGCTCCGGGTCCGCAGCCGGGGCCACTGCTGGGGCCGCTGCCGGGTCGGGGGCCGCGGCCGGCTCCGGTGGGCGGACGGCGCCGACCGCGCGAATGCCCGCCGAGGACGCCACCACCGTCCCCCGGCCCGCCGGGGCCACGGCGGCGACCAGCCCGGGTGCACCGGGCGACGACGGCGGGCGGCGGCGCTTCGGGTGGGGGCGCCGCCGTGGCGCGGACGAGCCGCCGGCGGCCGCGCCGGCGGCGACCCGAAAGATGCCCGCGGTCGACGTCGAGGACGGCACGTCGCCGCTGGCGCCGCCCGGGTACACGCTGTATCGGCCGTCGGGCGCCGACCCGACGGCCCGGCTGGAGGACAAGGAGTGAGGCGATTGCTGGGATACGGGCGGGCGTTGATCGTGACGGCGGTCGAGGTCGAACAGAGCACGGTCCTCGCCGGGCTCGGCATCGGCGAGCAGGCGCCCGACGCGCTCGAGGCCGGCGCACCGGTGGTGGTTGCCGCGTGCGGCGTCGGGCCGGCGGCCGCGGCGGCGGTGACGTCGCAGTTCCTGACGGTCGCGGCGCAGCAGGGGGCGCCGTTCGACGTCGTCCTGTCCGCCGGGATCGCGGGCGGGTTCGCGGGCCGGGTGGAGATCGGCGGCCTGGTCGTCGGCACCGAGTCGATCGCGGCCGACCTGGGGGCCGACGGCCCGGACGGGTTCCAGAGCGTCGACGAGCTCGGCTTCGGGGCGTCGCGGCACGAAGCCGACCCGGCGCTGCTGCGGATGCTGCGCCAGAGCCTCCCGGAGGCCGTCGGCGGCCCGGTGCTGACGGTCTCGACGGTGACCGGGACCGGCCACGCGAAGGAGCTCGTCGAGAAGCGCCACCCGGACGCGGTGGCCGAGGCGATGGAGGGCTTCGGCGTCGCCACCGCGGCCCGCCTGTGGCCGACCACCGCGTTCGGCGAGATCCGCACCATCTCCAACGCCGTGGGGCCCCGGGACCGTGCCACGTGGCGCATCCCGCAGGCCCTGTCGACGCTGCGGGACGCCTTCGCCACCCTCAGCGGCCACTGACCGTCGTGCGCGGCCCCGCTCGCGGGGGGCGGGCCGCAAGGGGCCGCGGGCCGGAGAGCAAGGGATGGGTGCGCCGGGATGGGCCGCGGCGCCGGGGCACGGTCGCGGGGCTCAGCGCGGGCCGCGGGTCGGTGCGGGCCGACGTGAGTGCGGGTCGATCCGGAACCAGCGTGGTCGGGTCGAGCTCGGCGTCGCGCTCCGTGGTCGCTGGCGGGTTTCGTGAGCTGCGCGACAATGATGGTTCACTATCGGGTGGCCCCGTGTTCGCGCGTCCGTGGGTGGTGGGCAGGAGAGTCGCGAGGGTCACACCGGGGGATTCCATACTCGGGGTGCGGGCCCGGCCGCAAGGTCTAGATTCGGATTTGTGACGCTTTCCCTCGCCTTCTCGCCGTGTCCGAACGACACCTTCGTCTTCCACGCGCTCACGCACGGGCTGGTGTCCGGGGCGCCCGGCTTCGACGTCACCTTCGCCGATGTCGACGTCACCAACACCGCGGCGTTGAACGGGGAGTTCGACCTCGTCAAGGTCAGTTACGCGGCGTTGCCGTGGCTGCTCGACAAGTACACGCTGCTGCCGTGCGGCGGGGCGCTCGGGCGTGGGTGCGGGCCGCTGGTGCTGGTCAAGGATCCGTCGATCGAGTCGCTCGGGGGCAAGAGCGTGGCGGTGCCGGGGGACCGGACCACCGCGTACCTGCTGATGCGCCTCTGGTCGGCCGGGGACCCGCCGGCGAGCGTCGAGATCGTGCCCTTCGCCGAGATCATGCCCGCGGTCGCGGCCGGACGGTTCGATGCCGGGCTGGTGATTCACGAGGCGCGGTTCACATACCAGCGGTATGGGCTGCACGCGCTCGCCGATCTCGGGGAGTGGTGGGAGAACGACACCGGGCTGCCGATCCCGCTGGGGGCGATCATCGCGCACCGGGACCGGGTCGACCCCGAGCAGGCGACCGCCTGGATCAAGGAGTCGGTGCGGCTGGCCTGGGAGCACCCGCACGCCAGCCGGGAGTTCGTGCTCGAGCACGCGCAGGAGATGGAGCAGGTGGTCGTCGATCAGCACATCGCGCTGTACGTCAACGAGTTCACGACCTCGCTCGGGCCCGACGGCCATGCAGCGGTCGACGCGCTGTTGAACCGGGCCGCGGCGGAAGGGCTGGTTCCCGCTACGCCGCTTGTCGGGGCATAGGAGCGCCTAGCGGGCCGTTGGCATCGCCATGAATCGGTCGAATCACGATTTATCCGGTATGAGGCGGCCGTGAAAGCGCACAGCAGAAGGGCCCGGCGGCGCGGGCCCTTCTGCATGCGGCTAGCGGCGAAACGGGGCCGAGGTCAGACCTCGAGTTCCCGAGCCACCAGGTGTACGGCCTCGGCGACCGTGCGGGACGTCTTGCGGTCCGGGAAGCGGCCGCGTTGCAGGTCGGGCTGGATCTTTGCCTCCAGCACCTTGATCATGTCTTCGATCAGGCCGTGCAGCTCCTCCGGCTGGCGGCGGCTCGCCACCGCCCGGGCCTCGGCCACCGACGGCGGCGCGTCGAGCAACTTCACCTGCAGCGCCTGGCTGCCCTTGCGGCTCTCGACCACCCCGAACTCGACCCGCTGACCGGTCTTCAGCTCACCCACGCTGGACGGCAGGGCCGCCTTGTGCACGAAGACGTCGCCCCCGTCGTCGCTGGTGAGGAACCCGAAACCCTTCTCCTGGTCGTACCACTTCACTCGACCCGTCGGCACGCTGCCCTGCTCCCCAGTGTCGGACCCGTCCCGGGGCCGCAAATGGCACGCCGGGATTGCACACCAAGGCTAGTCACCGGAAACGGCCCGGCCAACCGAGATCATGCCTTTGAGAAAAGCCGGAAACGGGCGCAGATCCTCGAAAACGACGGTCGCGCCCGCGGCGCGGAGGTCCTCCGCGGAGCAGGGGCCCGAGGTGACGCCGACGACCGGGATGCCGGCCAGGACCGCGGCCTGCATGTCGGCCACGTGGTCGCCGACGTAGAGGGCGGCGCCAATGTCCCGCAGGACCTGGGCCTTTCCGGCGTGGAAGACGTCGCCGTACACCTTGTCGACCGAAATGCCCAAATGCGCGAGGTGCAGCTCGGCGAGGCGCCCGAGCTTCGAGGTGATGACGGCGATTCGCGCGGGCACCTGGCGTACCGAATCCAGGGCTTGTTCTGCTCCTGGCAGAGCGACCGAAGGCGCGATGGCGTGGTCGGGATAGAGCGAGCGGTAGATGCCGACCGCCTCCTCGATCCGCCCGGTGGGGAACCATTCGGACATCTCCTGGCGCAGCGGCGGACCCAGGCGGCTGACCGCGAGGTCGGCGTCGACGTGGACGCCGGTCCGCGCGGCGAGCGCCCGCCAGGTCGCGGCGATTCCCAGCCTGGTGTCGAGGAGCGTCATGTCGAGGTCAAAGCCAATGACAACCGGTTGTTGAGACACCTTTAAGGATGCCCAGGTCACAGTGGGTACGCCATCGAGAAACGAGCTCATCTCCTATTGACGAGGTGAGACCTCGACCACTAGCGTCACCCATACTTTTAGGAAAGTTTCCTAAAGGATAATCCAGGAGACGCGATGAAACGATCCGTCCGCAACGGCCTCATCGTCGCCGCCGCGTTGGCGGCGGCCGGGGCCGTCGTCCCCATCGTCACCACGAACGCCAACGCCGCCGGCAGCCTCAGCGCCACCTTCACGGTCGACCAGGACTGGGGCACGGGCTGGGGCGCCACCTACAAGATCACCAACGGCACCGCGAGCACGATCAACGGGTGGACGCTCGAGTTCGACCTGCCCGCGGGCGGTTCGATCACCAGCTTCTGGGACGCCGACGTGACCCGCACGGGTCAGCACTACGTCGCCGTGAACAAGTCCTGGGCCCCGACGCTCGCCGCGGGCGCCACCTTCAGCTGGGGCATGAACGGCGCCGGAGCCAAGCCGCCGATCAACTGCACCATCAACGGCGTGAGCTGCAGCGGCGGCACGCCGACCACGGCGCCACCGACCACCACCAAGCCGCCGACGTCCAACCCGCCGACCTCCAACCCGCCCACGTCGAACCCGCCGACCTCCAACCCGCCGACCAGCAACCCGCCCGGTGGCAAGAAGGTCGTCGCGTACTTCACCGAGTGGGGCATCTACGGCCGCAACTACCAGGTGAAGAACATCGAGACCAGCGGCTCGGCGTCGAAGCTCACGCACATCCTGTATGCGTTCGGCAATACGGCTAACGGCCAGTGCTCGCTCGGTGACAGCTACGCGGACTACGACAAGGCGTTCACCGCGGCCGAGTCGGTCGACGGCGTCGCGGACACCTGGGACCAGCCGCTGCGGGGCAACTTCAACCAGCTGAAGAAGCTGAAGGCGAAGCACCCGGGCCTGAAGGTCATCTACTCGTTCGGCGGCTGGACCTGGTCGGCCGGCTTCACGCAGGCCGCACAGAACCCGACCGCGTTCGCGAACTCCTGCTACAACCTGGTCAACGACCCGCGTTGGGCCGGCGTGTTCGACGGCATCGACATCGACTGGGAGTACCCGAACGCCTGTGGCCTGCAGTGCGACAGCAGCGGCCCGAACGCGTTCAAGAGCGTCGTCGCGGCGCTGCGCGCCAAGTTCGGCTCCAGCGCGCTGGTGACTGCGGCCATCACGGCCGACGGCTCCAACGGCGGCAAGATCGACCTCACCGACTACGCGGGCGCGATCTCGAACCTCGACTGGATCGACCCGATGACGTACGACTACTTCGGCGCCTTCAACGCGCAGGGCCCGACCGCCCCGCACTCGCCGCTGACCTGCTACTCGGGCATCCCGACCGCCGGCTTCTGCGCCGACGCGGCCGTCCAGAAGCTCAAGGGCAAGGGCATCCCGTCGAGCAAGATCCTGCTGGGCATCGGCTTCTACGGCCGTGGCTGGACCGGCGTCACCCAGGACGCGCCCGGCGGCACGGCGACCGGCGCGGCGCCCGGCACGTACGAGGCGGGCATCGAGGACTACAAGGTCCTCAAGAACACCTGCCCGGCCACCAGCACGATCGGCGGCACGGCGTACGCGCGGTGCGGCAGCAACTGGTGGAGCTACGACACCCCGGCCACCATCAACAGCAAGATGGCCTACGCGAAGACGCAGGGCCTCGGCGGCGCGTTCGTCTGGGAGCTCTCCGGCGACACCACCGGCGGCGAGCTGATCACCGCGGTGAGCGGCGGCCTGAAGTAACGCACGGTAAGGACATCGAGGGCGGGCCCGCCGGGCCCGCCCTCTTTTGTCATACGGGGCGGTTAGCGTATGAGGCGAGATGACGACGACTTCGCTGGCCGACCATCTACGCGCCCTGCCCGACGAGGAGCTGATGGCGCTCATCCGGCTGCGCCCTGACCTGGTCATTCCGCCGCCGTCCGACTTCTCCGCGCTGGCGCACCGGGCGCAGTCCCGGGTCGCCGTCGCCCGGGCGCTCGACGCGCTCGACCAGTTCACGCTGGAGATCCTCGACGCCCTGCGGTACACGCGGGTGGGGCACACCTCGTCGACCGAGGCGGTGCTGGCGCTCACCGCGCAGTCCGGGGTGGAGGCGGCGCGGGTGCGGGCGGCGGTCGACCAGCTGCGCGCCTATGCCGTGGTGTTCGGACCGGACCAGGCCCTGCGCATCGTCGGGGCCGTGGAGGAGGTCTGCTCGCCGTATCCAGCCGGGCTCGGCCGCCTCGCCGAGGAGCTCGACCCGATGGCGGGCGCGCTGGCCGCCGACGCCGCCGGGCTACGCCGCACGCTGCTGGCCGCCCCGCCGGCCGCCCGGGCGGTGCTCGACCGGCTCGCCGCCGGGCCACCGGTCGGCACCGTCGCCGCCGCCAGCCTGCAGCCTGACTCCGACTCGCCGATCCGCTGGCTGATCAACCGCCACCTGCTGGTCCCGGTCGGGCGCGACGCCGTGGAGCTGCCGGTCGAGGTGTCGCTCGTGCTGCGCCGCGACGCGGGTCCGCTGGGCCAGCTGCACCCCGACCCGCCGCCGATGGACACCCCGCAGCGCGAGCCCGCCCAGCTCGACCGCGCGGGCGCGGGGCAGGTCCTGGAGCTGGTGCGCAACGCCGAGGCGCTGATCGAGATCATCGGTCAGGAGCCGCCGTCGGTACTGCGCTCCGGTGGCCTCGGCGTCCGCGAACTGCGCCGCTACGCCAAGACCGTCGGCGTGGAAGAAGCGCAGGCGGCGCTGCTGGCGGAGGTCGTCACCGCGGCCGGCCTGGTCGGCGAGGAGATCATCGACAACAAGCGGATCGAGAGCGTGTTCCTGCCCACGGTGGCGTATGACGTCTGGCGGGCGGGCGGCATCGCGGCCCGCTGGCACCGGCTCGCGGTCGCCTGGCTGACCATGACCCGCGCCCCGGCGATGGTGGGGCAGCGCGACGACCGCGACCGGCCGATCAACGCCCTCGCGCCCGAGCTGTCCCGGCCGGGCGCGCCGGCGCAGCGGCGGGCGGCGCTGCAGGTGCTCGCCGACCTGGCGCCGGGAGGGACCGCGGCCCGGTCCGCCGTAGTGGAGACGCTGGCGTGGCGCGCGCCGCGGCGCATCAACCGGGGCGCCTCGGCGGGCATCGAGGCGAGCCTGGCCGAGGCCGCGTTCCTGGGCCTGACCGGTTTCGACGGGCTGACCAGCTACGGCCGGCTGCTGCTGGCGGAGCTGCTGTCCGACGGCCTCGACCCGGATGACCCGCTGGGGATCGTGGCGCCGGAGGGATACGCGATGACCGGCTCGGCGGCGCTGCTCGACACGCTGCTGCCCACGCCGGTCGACCACGTGCTGCTGCAGGCCGACCTCTCCGTGATCGTCCCGGGCCCGCCGGAGCCGACCCTCGCCGGCGAGCTGGAGCTGCTGGGCCAGCAGGAGTCGGCCAGCGTCTACCGGATCACCGCGGACACGGTCCGCCGCAGCCTGGACGCCGGCTATTCGGCCGCCGACCTGCACGCGCTGCTCGCGCGGCGGTCCCGCACGCCGGTGCCGCAGACGCTGACGTACCTCATCGACGACGTCGCCCGCCGGCACGGCGGCATGCGGATCGGTTCGGCCAACTCCTACGTGCGCAGCGACGACGAGTCGGTCATCGCCGAGGTGCTCGCCGACCGGCGCCTGCAGGCGCTGGGCCTGCGCCGCCTCGCGCCCACCGTGCTGGCCTGCCGCCACACCCCGGCCCGCCTGCTGGAGGCGCTGCGCGGGGCGGGCTATCCGCCGGTACAGGAGGATGCGACCGGCGCCGCGGTGCTGACCAGGCCGAAGGTCCGGCGCGGGGCGCCGCGGCCGACGTGGGCCGCCCGCGGGGTGGAGGACCCGACCACGAGCGTGCGGCTGTCGGCGCCACGGCTGGCCGGGGTGATCGAGCAGATCCGCCGGGGTGACGCCGCGGCCCGGGTCGCCCGGCGGGCGCCGGTGACCGTGCGCGCCAACGGGGCGTCGGGCGCGTCGCACACCGAGGCGCTCGAGGTGCTGCAGCAGGCGCTGCGGGACAAGACGCGGGTCTGGGTCGGCTACGTCGACGCGCACGGGGCCACGGCGTCGCGGCTGGTCAGGCCGGTCTCGATGGGCTCGGGCTACCTGCGCGCCGAGGACGAGCGCACGGAGATGCTGCACACGTTCGCGCTGCACCGGATCACGGGGGCTGTGCCGGAGGCCGACGCCTGAGCTCTGTCAGTCGTGGGCGCGGGCCGTGCCGATGACGGAGACGATGAGCAGGACGACGGCGAGGCTTCCGGCGGTCTCGCCGATCGCTTCGGTGAGCGGGCTGTGCAGGACCCGCCACGAGACCAGGAAATAGGCCAGGGAGGCGACGGCGACGATACCGATGCCGAGCTTGGCCAGCGGCGAGAAGCCCTCCGGCAGGGTCTGCCGCTCCGGCGCGTGGTCGAGGTCGCTCATTCGTGCCCGCCTCGGCGCCGGGACCTGATGATCGACACCGCCACGAGCGACTCGCTCACCGCCACCGCGATGGCCGCGATCCCGCCGAACGTGAGGGTCGCCCTCGGACGCATGCATCGATGGTAGTGCGGCCGCCCAGACCGCGGATCAGGGGAAATTCCCGATCCCTGCCGGAGCCAGGATCGGACGACGCGCCCGCCCCCGAACTGATTCGACCGCCCGCTCCCAGCATGCCGGGTGCTGACGATCGCCGAACGCGCACGCCCGGCTCCGCGGCGACGGCCGCCAGACCGTCAATGCTCAAAACGCGTATGGCCCTTCGGCCGGTTGCATTGGCGTGAATCCTTCCCACTATCCGGGAACTGTCATACCCGCATGCGACACTGGTCCGGTGCCTGAAGGTCCGCTGATCGTCCAGTCCGACAAGACCCTGCTGCTCGAGGTTGACCACCCTGACGCCCAGGCCTGCCGCATGGCCATCGCGCCGTTCGCCGAGCTCGAGCGCTCCCCCGAGCATGTGCACACCTACCGGCTGACCCCGCTCGGGCTGTGGAACGCGCGCGCCGCTGGCCACGACGCCGAGGGCGTGGTCGACTCGCTGCTGCGCTTCTCGCGCTACCCGGTGCCCCACGCGCTGCTCGTCGACATCGCCGAGACCATGGATCGGTATGGTCGGCTCCGGCTGCTCAACGACCCGGTCCACGGCCTGGTCCTGAACGCCTCCGACCGGGCGGTGCTGATCGAGGTGTCGAAGAGCAAGAAGCTCGCCGGGATGCTCGGCGCTCAGATCGACGCCGACACGGTCATCGTGCACTCGTCCGAGCGCGGGCGGCTCAAGCAGGCGCTGCTGAAGCTGGGCTGGCCGGCGGAGGACCTCGCCGGCTACGTCGACGGCGAGGCGCATCCGATCAGCCTCGCCGAGGACGGCTGGCACCTGCGCTCCTACCAGCGCGAGGCGGTCGAGTCGTTCTGGGCCGGCGGCTCGGGCGTCGTCGTGCTGCCTTGCGGCGCCGGCAAGACGCTGGTCGGCGCGGCGGCGATGGCCGAGGCCAAGGCGACGACGCTGATCCTGGTCACCAACACGGTCGCCGGGCGGCAGTGGAAGCGCGAGCTGCTGGCGCGCACCAGCCTCACCGAGTCGGAGATCGGCGAGTATTCCGGGGAGCGCAAGGAGATCCGGCCGGTCACGATCGCGACCTACCAGGTGCTGACGACCCGCCGCGGCGGCACCTTCGCGCACCTGGACCTGTTCAACGCCCGCGACTGGGGCCTGGTCGTCTACGACGAGGTCCACCTGCTGCCGGCCCCGATCTTCCGGTTCACCGCCGACCTGCAGGCCCGCCGCCGCCTCGGGCTGACCGCGACGCTCGTGCGCGAGGACGGCCGCGAGGGGGACGTGTTCTCGCTCATCGGCCCGAAGCGGTATGACGCGCCGTGGAAGGACATCGAGGCGCAGGGCTGGATCGCGCCGGCCGAGTGCGTCGAGGTGCGGGTGACCCTGACCGACGCCGAGCGGATGGCGTATGCGGTCGCGGAGCCGGAGGAACGCTACCGGGTGGCGGCCACCGCGCGGACCAAGCTGCCGGTCGTGCGCGCGCTGATCGACCGGCACAAGAACGACCAGATCCTGGTCATCGGGGGCTATATCGACCAGCTGCACCAGCTCGGGGAGTTCCTCGAGGCGCCGATCGTGCAGGGTTCGACCACCAACAGGGAGCGGGAGCGGCTGTTCGACGCCTTCCGGAACGGGGAGCTCAAGACGCTGGTGATCTCCAAGGTCGGCAACTTCTCGATCGACCTGCCCGAGGCCGCCGTGGCGGTCCAGGTGTCGGGGACGTTCGGGTCGCGGCAGGAGGAGGCACAGCGGCTGGGGCGGGTGCTGCGCCCCAAGGCGGACGGGCGGCAGGCGCATTTCTACACCGTCGTCGCCCGGGACACGATCGACACGGAGTATGCCGCGCACCGGCAGCGATTCCTGGCCGAGCAGGGTTATGCGTACACGATCACCGACGCTGACGACGTGCTGGCCTGATTGAAAAGATCTTCTCCGGGGGCCGGGTGCCGTCGTTCAGCACCCAGGGCCTGTATCGAAGTGGGGGTCGGAGCGAGGCGAGGCTCAGGCGTCGGCTGGGGCCGCGCCGGGCGCGCCCCGATACCGGTGTTGTATCGGGGTGTGACCGGCGTGGTTCCAGCCGACGCCTGAGTCCGCCGCAGCCCGGCCATCCACTTCGATACAGGCCCTAGGGGCCTTCGGCGATCACCGACAGGGCCTCTTCGATCATCGAGATGACGTCGTCCGTGCTGCCGCCGTCCTGGACCCAGGTCATCAGGGCGTTGATCATGGCGCCTACGCAGGCGCCGACGAAGGCCTGGCACCGGAAGTCGTCCTTCGGGCGGCCCAGGCGTTCCGCCAGGGGGGCGGCCAGGTAGCGGATCGAGTCCTGCATGCTGTCCAAGGCTCGCATCCGCAGGGCCGGCACGGCGAACTGCAGCTTCGCGCGCTGCATGGTCTGCTCGATCTCCTCCGGGCCGATCGAGCCGAACGCGTTGGTCAACGTGCGACGGAAGACCTCGAGCGGGGGCAGGTCCGGCGGGGCGTTGCGGATCTCCTCCGCCATGAGTTCGTCGTAGCGGTCCTGGATGACCACGTCTTCCTTGGTCTTGAAGTATCGGAAGAACGTGCTCGGCGAGATCTCGGCGGCCTCCGCGATCTGCTCCACCGTGGTCGCGTCGTAGCCCTGCTGGACGAACAGGCGCACGGCGTGCTCCTGAATCGCCCAGCGGGTCTTCTGCTTCTTGCGTTCACGCAACCCTGGTGAGCCCATCCACCGATTCTTCCGCACCGGGGGCCCGTTGCGCACTCGGCAGGAACAGCGCCACCAGCACCGCACCCGCCACGGCGATGGCCGCGCAGACCAGCAGTACCGCGCTCATCGCGTGCAGGAACGCCGAGCGCGCCGACAGCGCGAGGGCCTGGTCGCCGGTGCGCGCGGCGATCGCGACCGCGGCCGAGATCGACTGCTTCGCGGTCTCGGGGGCGGCGTCCAGGCGGTCGCGGTACACCGCGGCGGTCAGGCTGCCCAGCAGTGCCACACCCAGGGCGCCGCCGACCTGGCGCAGGGTCATCGTGATCGCGGTGCCGGAGCCGGCCTCGTCGCGCGGCAGCGAGCCGAGCACCGCGTCCATCGCCGGGGTCAGCGCCAGGCCGACACCGACGCCGCTGACCGCCAGCCAGGTGGCCACGAAGCCGTACCCGGAGTCCACGCCGGTGCGGGCGCCCAGGCCCAGGCCGACCGCGCCGATCAGCAGCCCGGCAGCCACCGGCAGCCGCGTCACCGTCAGGTGCGCGATGCGCTCGCCGAGCGGCGCGCCGACGAAGAGGCCGCCGATCAGCGGGAGCAGCCGCAGGCCGACGCCGAGCGCGTCGCCGCCGCGGACCGCCTGCAGGTACTGCGGCAGGATGAACAGCACGCCGAAGAGTGCGAAGGACGCCAGGGTTCCCGCGGCGGTACCCCAGGCGAAGCGCGCCTTCCGGAAGAGCCGGAGGTCGATCATCGGGGCCTCGGCGCGCCGCTCGACGAGCGCGAAGATCACGAGCAGGGCCGCGCCGAGGGCGAGGCCGGCGAGCACGCGGGCGTCCGTCCAGCCCCGGGTGGGTGCCTCGATCACGCCGTACACCAGGGAAACCAGGCCCAGCGTGGACAGCCCGGCGCCGATCAGGTCAACGCGCTTCGGCGTGGAGGACCTCGACTCCGGCACGAGCAGCGCGACGGCCACGAGCGCGACCAGCGCGACCGGAACGTTGATCACGAAGATCGAACCCCACCAGAAATGCTCGAGCAAGTATCCGCCGATGATCGGCCCGAGCGGCAGCCCGATGCCCATGCCCATGGTGACCAGGGAGATCGCCTTGCCGCGCTCGTGCGGCTCGAACATCACGGGCAGCACGGCCATCGTGATCGGGGTGAGGATCGCGCCGCCGATACCCATGAGTGCGCGGGCGGCGATGACCTGGCCGGCGCTGCTCGCGAACACGGCGATCAGCGAGGAGCCGGCGAACAGCAGGAGGCCGGCCATCAGCAGGCGCTTGCGGCCGTAGCGGTCGCCGAGCGCGCCCATCGGCAGGAGCAGCCCGGCGAACACCAGCACATACGCGTTGACCATCCACTGCAGGTCGTCGTTTCCGGCGTTCAGCGCGGTCGCGAGCGTGGGCAGCGCGACGTTGAGGATCGTGGTGTCGAACCCGACCGTGAGCACGCTGAGCACGATCGCGATCAGCGCCCACCACCGGCGCGGGCTGGAAGTGACAGCAGACATATTTTGAGAGTAGCTACCACTTGTGTGTTCATGTCAATCGAGATGCGCTTCACAAAGCTCGCATCTGGGTCCGGCTGCAGCCCCGGGCGCGCTCGGCGACCGGAAATATGGTGATAAGTCCGATAAGTCCGGTGCTTGCGCCGGACTTATCGCGACCGCCAATTGGGCACTTGGCATCCCGCCACGCGCCGGTCCCGCGGCAGCGGGCGAAAGAGAACGCGCGCGGTTGTGTGGAGCGAGGCGGCTACGCGGCCCGCAGCTCCGCGGAGAGCAGTTCGGCGATCTGGGCGGTGTTCAGCGCCGCGCCCTTGCGCAGGTTGTCGCCGGTCACGAAGAAGTCCAGCGCCCGGGGGTCGTCGACCGAGCGCCTGATGCGACCGACCCACGACGGGTCGGTACCCACGGCGTCGATCGGCATCGGGAACTCGCCCGCCGCCGGGTCGTCGACCAGGATCACGCCCGGCGCGTGCCGCAGGACCTCGCGGGCGCCCTCGGCGTCGACCTCGGCGCCGAAGACCGCGTGCACGGCGACGGAGTGGCCGGTGACCACGGGGACCCGCACGCAGGTGGAGGAGACCTTGAGGTCGGGCAGGCCGAGGATCTTGCGCGACTCGTTGCGAAGCTTGAGCTCCTCCGAAGACCATCCGGCGTCGCGCAGGGAGCCGGCCCACGGCACCACGTTGAGCGCCAGCGGGGCCGGGAACGGGCCGAGGTCGTCGCCGACGGCCTGGCGCACGTTGCCGGGGCGCGAGCCCAGCGCGCGGTCGCCGCTGACCCGCCGGAGCTGGTCGAGCAGCGTGTCGACGCCGTCCTTGCCGGCGCCGGAGACCGCCTGGTAGGAGGCCAGGACGAGCTCCTTCAGGCCGTACTCGCGGTGCAGCGGGGCCAGCGCCACGATCATCGTGAGGGTGGTGCAGTTGGCGTTGGCGATGATGCCCTTGGGGCGGTTGCGCACCTGCTCCGGGTTGATCTCCGGCACGACGAGGGGCACGTCGGGGTCCATGCGGAAGGCGCCCGAGTTGTCCACGGCGACCGTGCCGTGCGAGACGGCGATCGGCGCCCACTCCGCGGAGACCTCGTCGGGCACGTCGAACATGGCCACGTCGATGCCGTCGAAGACCTCGGGGGCCAGCTCGTGGACGACCGTCTCCTCCCCGCGCACGGTGAGCTTGCGGCCCGCCGAGCGCTTGGAGGCGACGAGCCGGATCTCGCCCCACACGTTCTTGCGGGACGAGAGCAGCTCACACATCACGGAGCCGACGGCCCCGGTGGCACCGACCACAGCCAGGCTCGGCAGACCGCCCATGGGGGACGAACCTACCTTCCGGTCCCCGCGTAGACCACGGCTTCTTCGTCGCCGCCCAGCTCAAACGCGTCGTGGATGGCCCGGACGGCGACGTCGAGGTCGGTGTCACGGCACACGACCGAGACCCGGATCTCCGAGGTCGAGATCATCTCGATGTTGACGCCGGCCTCGGCGAGGGCGGCGAAGAGCTTGGCCGCGACGCCCGGATTGGAGCGCATGCCGGCGCCGATGAGCGAGACCTTGCCGATGTGGTCGTCGAACAGGATCGACTTGAAGTCGATCGAGGACTTGATCCGCTCCAGCGCCGCCTTGGCGGTCGCGCCGTCGGTCTTCGGCAGCGTGAAGGAGATGTCCGTCCGCCCCGTGCTCTCCGTCGACACGTTCTGCACAATCATGTCGATGTTGGTCTCCGCGGCCGCGACTGTCTGGAAGATCCGCGCGGCGACGCCGGGCTGGTCGGGCACGCCGACGATAGTGATCTTCGCCTCGCTGCGGTCGTGCGCGACGCCGGTGATGAGCGCTTGCTCCACGGAAAGATCCTCCATCGACCCGGTGACCATGGTGCCGTTTTCGGTTGAGTACGAGGAACGGACGTGGATCGGCAGCGAGAAGCGCCGCGCGTATTCGACGCTGCGCAGGTGCAGCACCTTCGCGCCGCAGGCGGCCAGCTCGAGCATCTCCTCGTACGTGATCTGCTTGATGTGCCGGGCGTTCTTGGCCACCCGGGGGTCGGCGGTGAAGATGCCGTCGACGTCGGTGTAGATCTCGCAGACGTCGGAGTTCAGCGCCGCGGCGAGCGCGACGGCGGTGGTGTCCGAGCCGCCGCGGCCGAGGGTGGTGATGTCCTTGGTGTCCTGGGAGACGCCCTGGAAGCCGGCGACGATCGCGATCGCGCCCTCGTCGAGCGCGCTGCGCAGACGGCCCGGGGTCACGTCGATGATCCGGGCGCGGCCGTGCGTCGACGTGGTGATCACGCCGGCCTGGCTGCCGGTGTAGGACCGGGCCTCGTACCCCAGGTTGTTGATCGCCATCGCGAGCAGCGCCATGGAGATCCGCTCGCCGGCGGTGAGCAGCATGTCCAGCTCGCGGCCGGCCGGGACGGGGCTCACCTGCGAGGCGAGGTCGAGCAGCTCGTCGGTCGTGTCGCCCATGGCGGACACCACCACGACGACCTCATGGCCGGCCTTGCGCGTGTCGACGATCCGCTCGGCGACGCGCTTGATGCGCTCGGCGTTGGCGACGGACGAACCGCCATACTTCTGCACGATCAGCGCCACGCCGTCGAGCTCCTTCCAGCCCTCATCCGCCCGTTCGGGCGAGGTCAACGCAGCCGAGCGTACCGGTGTGAGGTGCCCCTCGGGAGTGGCGTTCCACGATCCGGCCACCCCGCTGGGCGAGAATACGCGGGTGCAGGAGCGTCGGGTCGGGATTCATGCGATCACTGTGACCACCGGCACGGCGCTGGCCGTGCTCACCGGTGTCCTGGTCGCCGCCTGCGGTTCGTCCAGCGCACCGGACCCGGAGAGCAGCCCGGCCAGCACGCCGGCGCCGGCCCAGCCCGACCCGCGCGCGATGCTCGCCGCGCGGGTGGCGGTCGCGAAGGACCAGCGCTACGTCGCCGCATACACGCTGACCGTTGCGGGCAAGGCGCCCCGCTCGATCCTCGTCTCCATCGCCACCGACCGCACGTGGCGGGTCGACGTCCAGGGCGGCGCGCTGGGCGGCACCGCCGACGTGGCGATCGCGAACCGGCCCGAGGGGCAGTACCAGTGCCAGATCAACCCGCCCGGCACCTGCGTCAAGGTGGCCGCGAGCGGCAAGAAGCTGCCGCCCGCGATCGACCCCCGGGTCCAATACGTCTTCGTGAGCTGGCTCGACGTGCTGCTGGACCGGCAGATCCCGCTGTCGGTCGCGCCCGCCGACCCGCTGGCCGGCACGGCCGCACCCTGCTTCTCGGTGGAGCCGGGCGTGACCGCGATCTCGCCGCCGATCGATCCGGGCACGTTCTGCTACAACGACAACGGCATTCTCACCGCGGCCAAGCTGCCGTTCGGACAGCTCACGCTCACCGGCGAGGTGGTCGCGGCGCCGCCGACGATCTCGCTGCCCGGCCCGCTCGTGGACGGCACGCCGATGACCACGGCGGCCCCGCCGGCGCCGGCGCAGCCGGGCAGCTCGGGGTCGCGGCCGCCCTCGATCGCGCCTTCGGTGAAGACCTCCCACTGAACGGGACCGGTTTCGCGGCACCGGATGGGGGGCGTATGGTCGTTCTCGACATGTGGCAGACGTTTCTTCTTCGTCGCCGCGACGAGGCCCCTCAGGCCGGCACCTCGTCGCGGGGATGATGCGCGTCTGCGCTCCTGCCGGTCTGTCCTAGCCCAGACCTCCGCGCACAGCGCGACAACCCAGGAGCATGAAAGAGCATGTCCGAAATCGCCCGCCAGTCCGCCAGCCGCATGCCCATTCACCGGTATCGGCCGTTCTCCGAACAGTTCGCGATCCCGCTGACCGACCGGCAATGGCCCGGTAAAGAGATCACGGTCGCACCCCGCTGGTGCGCGGTCGACCTGCGCGACGGCAACCAGGCGCTCATCGACCCGATGTCGGTCGAGCGCAAGCGGCGGATGTTCAACCTGCTGGTACGCATGGGCTACAAGGAGATCGAGGTCGGCTTCCCGGCCGCCTCGCAGACCGACTTCGACTTCGTGCGCACCCTGATCGAGCAGGACCTGATCCCCGAGGACGTCACGATCCAGGTGCTGACGCAGTGCCGGGACAACCTGATCGAGCGCACGTTCCAGTCGCTGGTCGGCGCCCGCCGGGCCATCGTGCACTTCTACAACTCGACCTCGACGCTGCAGCGCCGCGTGGTGTTCGGACTGGACCGGGCCGGGATCACCGACATCGCCACGACCGGTGCGCGGCTGTGCCAGAAGTACGCCGAGGCGATCACGCCCGACACCGAGATCTTCTACGAGTACTCCCCCGAGTCCTACACCGGCACCGAGCTGGACTACGCGCTGGAGGTGTGCAGCGCGGTCATCGAGGTGCTGCAGCCCACGCCGGACCGCCCGCTGATCGTCAACCTGCCGGCGACCGTGGAGATGGCCACCCCCAATGTCTACGCGGACTCGATCGAGTGGATGTCGCGCAACCTGCCGCGCCGTGAGTCGGTCGTACTGTCGCTGCACCCGCACAACGACCGCGGCACCGCGGTCGCCGCGGCCGAGCTGGGCGTGATGGCCGGCGCCGACCGCGTCGAGGGCTGCCTGTTCGGCAACGGCGAGCGCACCGGCAACGTCGACCTGGTCACCCTGGGCCTGAACCTGTTCTCGCAGGGCGTCGACCCGCAGATCGACTTCTCCGACATCGACGAGATCAAGCGCACCGTCGAGTACTGCAACCAGCTGCCCGTCCACGAGCGCCACCCCTACGCGGGCGATCTGGTGTACACCGCCTTCTCCGGCTCGCACCAGGACGCGATCAAGAAGGGCTTCGAGGCCCTCAACCGCGACGCGGCGGCGGCCGGCGTGGACGTCGACCAGTTCACGTGGGGCGTGCCGTACCTGCCGGTCGACCCGAAGGACCTGGGCCGCTCCTACGAGGCCGTCATCCGGGTCAACTCGCAATCGGGCAAGGGCGGCGTCGCGTACATCATGAAGTCCGAGCACCACCTCGACCTGCCCCGCCGGCTGCAGATCGAGTTCTCCGGCGTCGTGCAGCGGCACACCGACGACGAGGGCGGCGAGGTCGGCCCGCAGCAGATGTGGGACATCTTCTCCGGCGAGTTCTTCAGCGACCGGCGGTTCACGCTCGTCGGCTACGAGGCCACGACCGCCGACGGCAAGGTCACGCTGACCGCCGACATCACCGCCGACGGCGCCGCCCGGACCGTGACCGCCACCGGCAACGGCCCGATCGACGCGTTCGTGCACGCCCTGGGCGACGTCGGCGTCGACGTGCGGGTGCTGGACTACGCCGAGCACGCGCTCACCTCCGGCGAGGGTGCGCAGGCCGCGGCGTACGTCGAGTGCTCCGTCGCCGGCACCACGTACTGGGGTGTCGGCATCGATGCGAACATCGTGACCGCGTCCCTGCGCGCCGTGCTGAGCGCCGCGAACCGCGGATAGTCGGACATCGGACCCGCCCGTGAGAATCGACACGGGCGGGTCTTCCCTGCGCCGCGGGCATTGATGCCGCAGAGTAAGGGGCGTGCGCCCCCTCTCCAACGGCAAAGCCGTCCTCATCGCCCTCGCGCTCGCCACGGTGCTCACCGGCGCCGGCAGTTGCGACGTCTCCTCCACCTCCGGCGGGGCCCAGGCCACGTCGGGCCCGACCACCGGCAGCGGCGGCGGTGGCGGCACCGGATCCGGCAGCGGATCCAAGAGCGGCGCCTCGGCGCTGGACGCGCTGACCGTCGCCACGGCCGGACCGATGACCGGCTACAGCCGCGACAAGTTCACGCACTGGATCGGCCAGGGCAGCGGCTGCGACACGCGCGACGTCGTGCTCAAGCGCGACGGCAAGAACGTCAAGGCCTCCGCCGACTGCAAGATCACCGCGGGCTCGTGGCACAGCCCGTACGACGACAAGGACCTCACCGACCCGCACGCCCTCGACATCGACCACATGGTGCCGCTCGCGGCGGCCTGGCGCTCGGGCGCGGCGAAGTGGACCGACGGGCAGCGCAAGGAATTCGCGAACGATCTGACCCGGCCGCAACTGTTCGCGGTTAGCTTGCAGTCCAACCGGGCAAAGGGCGACCAGGACCCGTCGACGTGGAAGCCGCCGAGCCACGACTACTGGTGCACGTACGCGCAGAGCTGGGTCACCGTGAAGGCCTACTACAAGCTGACCGTCACGCAGGCCGAGAAGACCGCGCTGGCCGACATGCTCGCGACCTGCAAGTAAGCCCACTTCTACACATCGGAGGGACCGGAATGGCGGAGACGACGACACCCGAGGAGACTCCCGCCGTTCCGGACCCCTTGGTGACGGACATCATGGCCGGCCCGGGCGGTGTGATGACCGACGACGTCGGGGTGATCACCGGCGAGCTGACGCTGCGCTCGGAGATCGCCCCCGACGGGTCCTTCGTCGTCCGGGTGCAATACAAGGAAGCCGAGGAGTGGTACACCGTGACCGGCGCCCAGGGCACCCTGACGGACCCCGCGGACCTGGCCGCCGTCCACTCCGTCGTCGTCGGAATCCTCAACCGTCCCGAGGGCTAGACGGCTCGCCTTCCCTCGAACGCCCGGCCCAGGGTGATCTCGTCGGCGTACTCAAGATCGCCGCCGACCGGGAGCCCGCTGGCCAGCCGGGTGACGTTGAACCCCATCGGCTTGACCAGCAGCGCCAGGTAGGTCGCGGTGGCCTCCCCCTCGGTGTTGGGGTCGGTCGCCAGGATCAGCTCCTTGCAGGTGCCCTCCGCGAGCCGGCTCATGAGCTCCCGGATGCGCAGGTTGTCCGGGCCTATCCCCTCGAGCGGGTTGATCGCCCCGCCGAGCACGTGGTATCGCCCCCGGAACTCGCCCGTGCGCTCGATCGCCACGACGTCCTTGGGCTCCTCGACCACGCAGAAGACCTCGTCGTTGCGCCGCGGGTCGCGGCAGATCCGGCACAGCTCGGCCTCGGCCACGTTGAAGCAGCGCGTGCAGAACCGCACGAGCTCCTTGACCCGCTGCAGCGCCTGGGCGAGCCGCTTGACGTCCATGGGGTCGGCCGACAGCACGTGGAACGCGATGCGCTGCGCGCTCTTCGGCCCGACCCCAGGCAGCCGCCCGAGCTCGTCGATCAGATCCTGGATGGCGCCTTCGTACACGCCGGACGCCCGCTAGAAGCCGGGCAGCCCGAGCCCGCCGCCCAGGCCCCCGAGCCCGGCGGTCAGCGGGCCCATCTTCTCCTCGGTGAGATCGCGCGCCGCCTGGGCCGCGTTGTGCACCGCCGCGACGACCAGATCCTCGAGCGTCTCCACGTCCTCCGGGTCGACCGCCTTGGGATCGATCTTGATAGAAACGACCTCACCGGTCCCCTTCACGGTCGCGGTGACCAGCCCGCCACCGGCCGTGCCGGTGAGCTCGGCCTCGGCGAGCTCCGCCTGCGCGGCGACCATCTGCTGCTGCATCTTCTGCGCCTGCTTCATCATCTGCTGCAGGTTGGGCTGTCCACCGGGCCGCACAGGGCGCTCCTTAACATGTCGTCAACGTGGCTTCACGTTGCGCGCGTTGCACCATACGTTTCGGACCAGCTTAGGCCCTGCCCCGCCGGGCGGCCTCGCTCAGCCTCCGCGCCACCCCCGCCACCCCTCGCGAGCCTGACCGCTCCGGCCCTCACCCACGGGCGGTCATGCGCCCTCGTACCGCGGCCTTACGGCGCGACGCCGCGGCAGTGGCCTTCCCGGCTCAGCGGAATTGGCGCTGGAAACGACCGGCCTGGCGCTGGATACGACGGGCCTGGCTAGACACGCCGCGGAGTGCACGGTCGGGTCTGGGCACGGCCAGGTCTAGAGGCGGCGATTCGCGGGGGCCTCAGCCGCCCGTGGTTTCGCCGATCTTTTCGGCGCCGAAGGCCTCGATCAGCAGCCGCAGCGCTGCCTCCTCGCTCGTCTCCCGGACCTCGGTCGCGTCGTCGAGCAACTCGTCGCCCGGGTCGAGCCCGGGGAAGCGCGGATCGGCCACCGGCGAGTCGTACTCGGGGTCGAACGGTGGCTCGTCCGCCCCCGTGCCCTCCCAGGCCGACTCGATGGCGACAGCTCCGGCCGCTCCCGGCGCCGCCGTCGCACGGGCCGCGGGGGTCGCGGCCGAGCCGCCGCCTCGGCGCCCGCCGTTCGCGGCCGCTGCGGCCGCCCGGCTGGCCGCCTCGCGAGCCTTCTCCAGCGCGCTGGAACCACCCTGCCGCGGCCGCGCCGGCGCCCCGCCACGAGCCGTGGTCGTCATGCTGGCCGTCGTCGAGCCGTGGGCAGCTACAGGGTTGGCCACCGGCGCCGCCGACTCGAATCCGCCCTGGTTGCCGGTGGCCGCCGCCCGGGCGCTCGACGGCGCCGTGGCGCCACCGCTCGCAGCACCGCCGATTCCAGCACCGGTGGCTGCGGCACCGCCGATCGCGTGGCCGTTGGCCGCGGCACCGCCGAGCCCGACACCGCCGGCTGCGGCACCGCCGATCCCGACACCGCTGGCCGCGGCACCGCTGATCGCGGGGCCGTTGGGCGCGGAACCGTTGAAGGCGGGGCCGTTGGGCTGGGCAGCGTTCGGCATGCCACCACCGGACCAGGCGGGGACGGCCGCGGTCGGAGCGCCCTCGGCCATCGGGCCGGCAGCGGTCACTCCCGCGCCCGTCCGCCCCGCGGCCCCGGGACCTGCGGCCATCGATCCCGCGGCCATCGCGCCGGCGGCCGTGGCCCCCGCACTCTGGGCCGGAGATGCCGAACCGCCGCCTGCCATTGCGGCTCCGCCGCCGGGCGTGACCGGTGTCGGCCAGTCCTCGGCCGCGCTCGCCGCGCCGGTCGGCATCGGGCCGGTCCCGGACGCCGCCGCGTCGACCTGGGCCGCGGCCCCGCCGGGAATCGCGGGCGCCGGCCAGTCTTCCTCCTGCACGACCGCCGTCGCCGAGACGGATCCCGACGTGGTGGTTGACGACGGGGCCGCGAACGACGAGCCGGCCGCCGCGGGTCCGCCGCCAGACCGCCCGAAGCCGCCGCCAACGGCCGCGCCCTGCTGGAACGAACCGTCGCGCTGCTGGTGCGATCCCTCGCGGTGCTGCATAGGTGCGTCGGCCCGCTGGTGCGCGCCGTGCTGGGAGCCGACCTGCTGCGGGGCGCCGTGCTGGGGGGTGCCGTGCTGCGGTGCGCTGCCCTGGTGCGGCCCGGAAGCGGCCTGGACCGGGCCCGACGGTGATGGGCTGGGAGCGGGCGGGCCGGACGGCTGCGGGGTGGGCTTCGGCGGCGTGGGCCGGTTGCCGCCGCCACCGCCGCCGGGCTGGCCGCCGACCTCGCAGCGCACCTGCCAGCGGCCGCCGACGAGCTCCTGCAGTGCGCTGAGCAGTACGTCAGGCGAGGCGTTGAGCATCTCGGCGTGCGTCGAGTATTTGAACCCGAGCACCAGCGTGGCGCCCTCGACGTCCTGGACCATGGCCTCGCGGATGATCGCGCCGGTCTTCTTGCTCTTGTCGTTGACCAGCGCCAGCAGGTCCGGCCAGATGCGACGGATCGCGTCGGCGTCGAGTCCGCCGCCGGTCGCGCCCGGCGCGGGCGCCGCCGACGGTGCAGGGGCCGGTGCCACAGGGGCTGGCGCCGCGGCGGCCGGCTGCGCAGGAGGCGGTGCCGCGACGGGGGCCGGGGCGGGCGCCACGTCGGACCAGGCGCTCGGTGCCTCGGGCGGGCTCGCCACCGGCGCCGCCGAGCCGCCTCCGCGGGGATCGCGAATGTAGTCCAGTCCCCGGTTGCCGCCGTCGACCGCGCCGCGCACCGGCGGGGCATCGGTCGCGGCGGGAGCGGCCTCCACCGGGGCGACGGCAGGTGCCATAGCCGAGGGTGGGGCCGCGGCTGGGGCAGCCGCGGCTACGCCGCCGGCGAGCAGGCGGCGCTCCATGCGCTCCAGGCGCTGCAGCAGCGCCGTGCTCGAGTCGTCGGCGCCCGGCAGCAGCATGCGGGCGGTGATCAGCTCCAGCAGCAGCCGCGGGGCGGTTGTGCCGCGCATCTCGGTGAGGCCGTTGTGCACGATGTCCGCGTATCGCGACAGCGTCGCCTGGCCCAGCTGCGTGGCCTGGGCGCCCATCCGCTCGAGCTGGTCGTGCGGGGCGTCCAGCAGTCCCTTGGTGACGGCGTCGGGCACCTGCTGCAGCACGATCAGGTCGCGCAGGCGCTCGAGCAGGTCGGAGGCGAACCGGCGGGGGTCGTGACCGGCCTCGACGACCCGGTCGATGACGCCGTAGGCGCCGCGGCCGTCGTCGGCGGCCAGCGCGTCGCACATCTCGTCGATGAGGGCCGCGTCGGTGACGCCGAGCAGGGCCACCGCCCGGGCGTAGGAGACGCCCTCCTCACCGGCGCCGGCGATCAGCTGGTCGAGGACCGAGAGGGTGTCCCGGGCGGAACCTGCCCCGGCTCGTACGACCAATGGAAAGACGGCAGGCTCGACCTTGACGCCCTCGGCGGCCGTCAGGTGCTCCAGGTATGGCCGCAGCACGCCCGGCGGGATCAGCCGGAACGGGTAATGGTGGGTCCGGGACTTGATCGTCCCCAGCACCTTCTCCGGCTCGGTCGTGGCGAAGACGAACTTGACGTATTCCGGCGGCTCCTCGACGAGCTTGAGCAGCGCGTTGAACCCGGCCGACGAGACCATGTGGGCCTCGTCGATCACGTAGACCTTGAACCGGCTCGACACCGGGGCGAAGAACGCCCGCTCGCGCAGGTCGCGTGCGTCGTCCACGCCGCCGTGGCTGGCCGCGTCGATCTCGATAACGTCGATCGAGCCGGCGCCGCCGGGCGCCAGGTCGCGGCAGGACTGGCACTCGCCGCACGGCTCAGGGGTGGGCCCCCGCTCGCAGTTGAGCGACCGGGCGAGGATGCGGGCGCTGCTGGTCTTGCCGCAGCCGCGCGGGCCGGAGAAGAGGTATGCATGGTTGAGCCGCCCCGAGCGCAGCGCCTGCGACAGGGGCTCGGTGACGTGTTCCTGTCCGATCACCTCGGCGAACGTGCGAGGCCGGTACTTGCGGTAGAGCGCGAGCGCCACCAGCGGTCCTCCGTTCGACTAGAGCCGGGACCACCGTACTCCGGACCACCGACAATTTTGGCGGGCGTCAGGCGGGTCGGGCATGGATGCAAGAAGGCCACCCGTGCACCCGACAGAGCTCACTTATCCTTGCTGCCTTCCGGCCCTGGGGAGGTTCATGAGGTGCCGCCGCACGAGTGGCTTGCGGACCACAATACCCGGTGCGCGAACCTCGCGAGCGATGGGTATCCTGGCGCACGGAGGATTCGCCTAGAGGCCTAGGGCGCACGCTTGGAAAGCGTGTTGGGATAAAACCCTCACGAGTTCGAATCTCGTATCCTCCGCTGGCCTGACCAGGCAAGACGGCGGGACGGACCCCTTGGGATCCGGCCCGCCGGCCGTCGGGCCCGCGCTGCCATGACGGATGTCACAAGGGGCGCAGTGTGCGCCGAGGGTCACCGAGCGCATCGTCCGCGTCGCGCGGCGCAACGGTCACCGATCGGGCCCGCAGCCGAGCGCGACCGCGCCGCGCACGTTCGGGTGCGCGGCCACCTTCGGACCCGGAAGGCCATCCACCGGACAGCCAATCGTCATATCGCCATCTGCGGTATAGCAAGTTGCATCTGTTCCAGGGTGACGACGCATGGGACCATGTGGATACCGACACGCTGTTTGAGGGGGCGGCGATGTTCTATCGGAGCGCGGACATCCTGATCACCAGCACCCACGTGCTCGTCCTGCAACCCGACCTGCAACCCGACCCGATTCGGTTCCGTCTTGAGGGTATCCAGGCGCCGTACATCGTCCGGCACGGCTGGGGGGCCGGCTTCCGGGCGGGGCACGAGATCCGCGCGCGGTACGAGACCGCGGACGTTCGCATCTTCTACACCACCAACAGGGCCACGTTCGGCGCCGTACGCAGGGCACTCATCCGCGCCCTCGAACAGCGCGCCAACCCGCTGCCGATCTGACGAAGATCGCCTTCAGCAACAAGCAATCTGCTATATGGCAGATTGTTATCTAGCGCCTAGGCATGCAGCCATGCAACCATCGAAGGTACGAAGCCACGAGGGGGCGAGTGGCGGATACGCAACAGCGCCCGGCGGCAACCGGGCGCTGTTCTCGTTGCGGGCCGCCGCTCCGGCTACGCGGAGGGGCAGCGTCGATACCTGAAGTAATGCCTACCGCATTGTCAGCCCCTCTCGCAAGACCGAGGGGAAAGGGAGATGCGAATGTTCTACCGAAGTTCCGACCTGGTCGTGACCGCCGACCACTTCGTGATCCTCCGGCCCGATCGCGTGGAGTTCCGGATCGACTTTCTGCAGGGTGTGTACGTCCTGGAGCACCCACGGACCGGCCGCACCCGAGCCGCGCAGGAGATCCGCGCGCAGTACGGGATCCACGACGTGCGCCTCTTCCACAGCACGGACCCGAGAACGTTCGGTCAGGTCCGCCGCGCCCTGATCCGCGCGCTGGAGTGGCGCGACCAGGACCGCCGCTACGCGACCTCGGGCTGAGATCTCCAGGCGCGCCGGCACCGAGGCGAAATATGCACGTCAGCGCATTGTGCTACTTCGCAAGCAGGTATCTGGCGTGAGGTATTCGGCCATGCGAACATCGACGCGCCCGGGCGCTCCACCCGGGCGACACGGGGAGCGCCCGCTTCCGACCGAGAGCCCCCGGATCGTTACTTACTGTCCAGTAGGTAACGATTGGGGGAACCTGCCATATCACCGACAGCCGTATGGCCGATTGGCATCTACACTGAGCGCGGCCCGACAGGACCACCCGAGCAGGCCGGCATACCCCGAGACGGACAGGGCAAGCCAGTCCTGTGGCGTTTTGACCATGTCTGCAGTCTGCGCGTCTACCGACGAGTAGGGTGAACACAACCAGCGATACGGCAAGTAGACATACGTCCAACGAGGGACAACGACGTCAATGAGCTCGGGTGACACGCCCGCCGTCGCACGCCGGAGAGTCCGGCTAGCGATCAAAGACGCCCGCACCGCCAAGGGTTTCACCCAGGGTCAGGTCGCGGACGCGATGGAGTGGTCGCTGTCGAAGGTCATGCGGATCGAGTCGGGCGAGGTCACGATCTCGCAGAACGATCTCCGCCCGCTGCTCGCTCACCTCGGTATCAAGGACCGCAAGGTCGTCGAGGATCTCGTCCAGGCCGCCAAGGCGTCGAAACAGCGCCGGCAATGGTGGGACGACAAGCGATACCAGGGCCTGCTCACACCGGCAATGCGCCAGCTGATCAGCTTCGAAGCCGAGGCCTCGGCGATCCGGAGCTTCGCGCTGGCGGTGGTGCCTGGGTGGATGCAGACCGAGGCCTACGCCCGAGCGATCATGCAACCCTTCACGTACGAGCTCACCGAGGACGTGATCTCCGCGCGCGCCGCGATTCGGACCGCGCGCCGGGAGATGATCAGGGCGCGCGAGCCGCGCCCGCAGATATTCGCCGTTCTCGACGAGTCCGTTCTGTTGCGTGGATTCGGTGGACCCGAGACGAGTCACGAACAGTTCACCGCAATTGGCGCGCTGATAGACGAGGGCTGGGTTCACATACGAATCCACCCCATGGCAAACCCCTTCTCACCATTCGGTCACTACGATCTGCTGTATCTGTCGCCCGAGCAGAACAGCCACGCGGTGTTATATCGAGAAAGCGGCACCTCCGACGACATCGTCGACGACGAGGTACGCATCCATCGACACCGTGAGGGCTGGGACCAGATGTGGGAATCCTCGATGGGTGAAGAGGAATCGGCAAGACGGATAGCCGCTGCCGCGGAACTCCCCGCCACCGCTGATGATGCGGATACACGGTCTGCCGACCAAGGATCTTCGGGCTGACTCCGAAGGCCGTCCGGGGGCGACCTTCGGGGTCGCCTCCCTGTCAGAAGAACAGGTGAACAATGCAAGAACCCGTCACGCTGCCCGGCTGGCGCAGAAGCACCTACTGCGGCACCCAGAGCTGCGTGGAGGTCGCGGACCTCACGGCAGAGAACATTCTTGTCCGCGACGCAAAGAACCCAGACGGTTCAGTGCTGTCGTTCGACCGTGAGACTTGGGGCTCGTTCGTGGCCGGTATCAAGGATGGCGCGTTCGACCTTCAATAGAGTCGGTCACCGCGGTGGAATGAGCGTGCCGAGGCGTAACCCCGCAATGAATGCACGCCAGTCCGCCGTGCCGAATGCCAGCCGCGCGCCCTCTGGATCTTCCGAATCACGAACCAGGATGCCATCGGCGACGGCTGCGATCTCGACACATGTTGTGTTACCGCAGACGTTGGCCCTGCGCCAGACGAGCACGTCGCTGTTCTCGGCCATCGGGTCGTCCTCCTTCGAACCCTAGGACGTGGACCTTCAGCATACGTAGCGGCCGGTAACACGACACGTGATTATAACGAAGTTGGCCCATGAATGCCCATTTGTGGCAAACCGGGCAACGAGCTCTGCCCGCGGGGCTTCCGGCCCCGCGGGCTCCGCTTCGTCACGGCACGTCAGAGCAGGGAGTTCAGCCTCCCGTAGGCCTCGGCGTAACCGGCGCGGTCGAGGCGCTCCACGCTCGCGGCGTTGGCCGCGAACGCGCGCATCAGGCCGCGGCGCACGCGCATAGCGGATATGGCGTTGGTCGATGTGAACAGCGTGACCCCGGCGCCCGCGTAACGCGCGCGCAGGAACCAGACAACCGGGGTGAGGACGCGCATCGCGCGCCCGGTGAGCGGCGGAACGAACAGTACCGCGGCAATGATGACGTATTGACCGGTGCCCTCGGCGAACTTCAGCGCGGCCGCCGCCCCCACGGTGGCCAGCGCGCCGGCGGCGAGCAGGACGATCCGCGCGGGGCGGCTGTCGTGCTCGAGGCGCAGATCCTCCAGCCCCTCCAGGTCGTACACCTGGGGGTCGGGTTTCCAGACGGCGTAGACGTCGTCGGTGATGATGACGTCGTGATCCTGATAGAAGACGGTCGGCATAAGTTTCCCCCCTTAGCCTCGCCATCAGTATGAGTCGGCCGCGTCACAGATCGCCAGACCACAAGATGCCATATAGCAACTTGCGCAACCCCCACCGGCCGTGCGACTGCCCGCGACGCGCGCGTTCCCCCTGGTGACGCACCCTAGCGTCACGGACGGCAGGCGATAGACACAAATGGAAATTTCGGCCCGGATGATCTCCCGCGAACGACGAACGGCCAGGCGCGGTCGCCTGACAGTCGCGCGGCCTCCGGTGCGACCGATGAGGTTCGGGACGTTCGCGATCCCGCCGCAAGCCGTGTCGCAGATACCTAATCCCAGGTGGTCGTCCGTCCGATCATCCACGCGACGGCTAGCGTCTTGAAACGCCGAACGCCCGGCTCCGTCGGTGTCGACGGGCCGGGCGTTCGGGCTGGCCTGGAGCGGTGGCGCGGGGATTCGAACCCCGGGAGGAGTTACCCCCTCACACGCTTTCGAGGCGTGCTCCTTAGGCCACTCGGACACGCCACCGCCGAAGAGGTTACCTGACCCGCCTACCCCATCCGCGCGGGGGCTCACCATTTGGCAGGATCACGGGTATGAGCACGCACATCGGCGCCGAGCCGGGTCAGATTGCCGAGCGGGTCCTGCTGCCTGGAGACCCCCTGCGGGCGAAGTGGATTGCCGAGACGTACCTCAAGGATGCCCGCTGCTACTCCACCGTGCGCAACATGCTCGGGTTCACGGGCACCTTCGACGGCGTCGAGGTCTCCGTGCAGGGGTCCGGCATGGGGATGCCCTCCGCCAGTATCTACGCGCACGAGCTGATCAACGACTACGGCGTCAAGGCGCTGATCCGGGTCGGCAGCTGCGGGGCGATCCAGGACTCGCTCAAGCTGCGGGACGTGGTGGCGGCCATCGGGTCCAGCACCGACTCGAACATGAACCGGGCGCGGTTCGACGGGCTCATCGACTACGCGCCGGTCGCCGACTTCGGGTTGCTGCGCACCGCCGTCGACGTGGCCGCGGAGAAGGGGATCTCGATGCGGGTCGGGCCGATCCTGGCCGCCGACGCGTTCTACACCGACCGGCCCGACCTGTACGACCGGCTCGCCGACTACGGGGTGCTCGCGGTGGAGATGGAGTCCGCCGCGCTGTACACGATCGCGGCTCGGTTCGGGGCGCGAGCGCTGACCCTGCTGACGGTCAGCGACCACATCAAGACCGGCGAGCGCACGACCGCGCAGGAGCGGGAGCAGACGTTCGGCCAGATGGTCGAGGTCGCACTCCAGACGATCATCGCTTAGAGCAAAAGCGATTAAACGCGGCAAACCCGATATAAGGTATAAATCCGAAATGTCGCTCGCTTGCGGGCGACATTTCGCTATGCCACAACGACTCACGGAACAGCGCCGAGACAGCGCCCCAGACGGTGCTCACGAGGCCAAGGCTGTCGTGGGAGACAGGCGCGCGGCTCGCATCGCCGGGTAGAGGCCCGCTATCGCGCCGATCAGCCCTTCCGGCGGCTCCGGTCGCGGACCGGATCGGCCCGTGGGACGGGCCTGGGGCTTTCCATCGTCCGGTCGGTCGCGCTCGCACACGGCGGGACGGCCGAGGCGGAGCCGCGCGAAGGCGGCGGCCTCAGGGTCACGGTGACCCTGCCCACACAAAACTAACCGACCAGTCGCATTTATTGTTTGGTACCGTCGGGTCATGACTGCGATCGACGGCCGCCTCGCGCGCGGCGAGCGGGCCCGGACCGCCGCGCTCGACGCCGCGATCGTGCTCGCCACCGAGTCGGGCCTGGACGGGCTCTCGTTCAACCAGCTCGCCGAGCGCCTCGGGGTGAGCAAGTCGGGCCTCTTCGCGCACTGGCGCACGAAGGAGGAGCTGCAGCTCGCGGCGATCGAGCACGCGCAGGAGCGGTACACCCGGGTCGTGGTCCGGCCGGCGCTGCACGAGCCGCGCGGGCTGCGCCGGCTGTGGGCGATGCACGAGCGCCGGCTCGCCGACGTGGCCTCGGGCGACCTGCCGGGCGGGTGCTTCTTCTGCAACGCCCAGTTCGAGTTCGCGGCGCGGCCCGGCGTCGTGCACGACCGGCTCGCGGCCGCGCTGGAGCTGTGGCACGTGCTGCTGGAGCGGCTGATCACCGAGGCGATACAGCTCGGCGAGCTGCACCCGGACACCGACCCGGCGCAGCTGTCCTTCGAGCTCAACGCGCACGAGACCGCGGCGATCTACGAGTCCCGGCTGCTGCCGGCGAGCCAGATCTACAACTACGCGCGCACCGCCGCCCTGGTGCGGCTGCGCGGCCTGAGTCCGACACCCGAGCTCCTTCCGGAGGCATGAGATGAGCACAGCGGTACTTCCCGGGTACGTCGCCCCGTTCGTGGTGCACTTCGACGACCTCGACGCGATGGGGATCGTGCACAACGCCCGGTATGCGGTCTTCCTCGAGCGCGCCCTGTCGAACTGGTGGGCCGAGCGCGGCCACTCCTACGCCGGGGGCCGCCCGACCACGTCGGACGTCATGCACGCCGTCGCGGAGTACTCGATCTCCTACCGCACCCCGGTGCGCGGCACGGGCGAGATCGGCGTGCACTTCTGGCTCGAGTCGCTCGGCGAGAGCAGCGCGGTGTACCGCTTCCGGATCCTGTCGGCAGACGGCCGGACGGTGCACGCGGAGGGCCGGCGGGTCAACGTGAAGCTCGACCCGCGGACGCTGCGCCCGGCCCCGTGGAGCGACCACGCCCGCGAGACCAGCCGGCCCCTACTCGCGGTGCCCGGCGAAGAAGGCGCGCAGCAGGGCTGAGGACTCGTCCTCCAGGACGCCGCCGATCACCTCGGGCCGGTGGGTGAGCCGCCGGTCGCGCAGCACGTCCCACAGCGACCCGGCGGCGCCCGTCTTGGGCTCCCAGGCCCCGAAGACGACCGTGCCGATCCGGGCCAGCACGAGCGCCCCGGCGCACATGGTGCACGGCTCCACGGTGACGACGAGGGCGCACTCCTCGAGCCGCCAGCCGTCCCGCTCGCGGCGCCCGGCGGCGCGGCGCAGGGCCACCATCTCGGCGTGGGCGGTCGGGTCGCCGGTCAGCTCGCGCTCGTTGTGGGCGGCCGCGAACTCCGACCCGTCGGGACCGAGGATGACCGCCCCGATGGGCACGTCCGGCCCGGCGCAGGCGGCGACCTCGAGCGCGCGGCGCATCGCCGGCTCCCACCGGCGCCCCACCGCGCTCACCCCTCGCGCAGTTCCTCGATTTCGTCCCCGGCGCCGATGGCCTGGCAGATCTCGGCGGTGAGGTCGGCCGGCAGCATCCCCTCCTGGGCGCACAGCTCGAGCAGCTGCCCGCCGGGCATGCCCAGGTCGGCCAGCAGCTCCGGGTCGCCGACCGGCTCGATATCGGGCTCGGCCGCCGGCCGCTCCTCCTCGTCCTCCTCGTCGGACGGCTCCTCGGCGATCTCGGAGACGTCGGGCAGCCGCTCCTCGACGTCGCCCAGGAGGATCGCGCCCAGGCGCGACTCCTCGGCGAACACCGAGTCGGAGCCGAAGACCCGCAGGTCCTCGCCCTCGTCGAGGCGCAGGATCACCAGATAGGCGTCGTCGGACTCGACGAACAGCAGCGAGATGGACGCCTCCGGATCGGCGTCGCGCAGGCGATCGGTGATCTCTTCGATGTCTGCGACGCCACTGAGGTCGAGCTCGGCAGCGGCCCAGCTCCCAGCGCCGCGCGTGACAGCGGCAGCGAAGTGCGACACGGTCCCCCCGGTCGGTGCTCGTCGGTACGCGTGAACACTATTCGAGCGGGTTGCTGCTTGGCACCAAAGGGCCCCGGAGTTCAGTCGGCGAGTCGTCGCCGGTTGGCGATCAGCTCGCGCAGGCGGTCGGCGCGCAGCCGGCGCGGGTGGAGCCGCTCGCGGATCGCCTTGGCGTCCGCCAACTCGACCAGCAGCGCGAGCCGCCGGCGACGCCGCTCGGGGTCGAGCCGCTGCAGCCTCAAAGCCATGTTGCTGAGAGTGATCCTCGCCGGAGTCCACGTCAAGATGACGGGCCGAAGTCCGATGAACCACTACTCGGCGTGTCCGGCCGACGCCCGAAGGCTTCACCCGGACGGTCACCACAGCAGCCAGTCACCCCCGGCGAGCCGATACGCCACCAGGATCCCGGCGACCGCCAACGCCACCCCGCTGGAGGCCGCCACGCCGACGGCCACACCGCGGTCGCCGAAGCGGGCAAGGATCGCGGCCGCGGCCCAGGCGAGGAGCCCGGCGACGATGGTGATCCAGACGTACCCCCGGGCGGATCCCGTCATCAGCAGGCCGAACAGCAGCATCCAGCCGGCCCCGGCGGCGGCGCCGGCGGCGACCATCTGTGCGCGGACCGGCAGCGGCTCGCGATACATCGGCCGAGGCTGGCTGACCTTGAACACCGGCGGGCGCAGGGCGCCCTGCCAGGCCCCATATGCGGCGGCGGGCGTCGGCGGCCGGGCGGTGCTCAGCCGCGGCGGCGGCCCGACGACCGGCGGCCCCATGACCTGCGGCCCCATGGCGCCCGGCCAAGGGGTCCACCCCGCGGTCGCCTGCGGTGCGGTTGCCTGGGGTGCGGCGGTCATCGGCGGGAAGGCCGTCGCCCGGGGGAACGCCGTCGCCTGCGGGCGACCGGGGGGCGAAGCGGGAGCCGGACCGCCCGGTTCCTTCCACTGCGACTCGCTCACTGCCACACCAGCAGCTTAGCCCGGCCCTCAACCGAAGACCGCGAGCCGCTTCTGGCTCGCCCCGCCGATCGTCGTGAACTCCCCGCCGGCCGTCACCTGGTGCAGCGCCTCGCTGGCGGCCAGGGAGCGCACGCCGACGATCCCGTTGGCCTGCGGCGCCCAGTCCAGCAGGGCGCCGGTGCGGTAACTAGATGTAATCGCGCGAATAGTCAGCAATAGGACGGCATGGGTCGTTCGGCGGGGCGTCCCGAGCCGAACGGGTGATCAGGGGATGTGCGAGAGTTCCGCAGTGCGTGATGCGACGTTGAACGTGGCGGTGATCGGGCTCGGGCTGATCGGCGGATCGGTCCTGCGGGCGCTCGCGCTGCACGGCCACCGCGTGAGCGGCTACGACGCCGACCCGGCGACCAGGGCGACCGCGCGCACCGCGGCCGCGCAGGCGCCGGCCAACGCGCGCTGGCACGTGACCGCGTCGATCGGCGACGCGGTGCGCGACGCCGGGCTCGCGGTCGTCGCGGTGCCGCTGCCGGCCGTCGGCGCGGTCTTCGACGAGCTGGCGTCGCTCGGGTACGTCGGCGTCGTCACCGACGTCACCTCGGTCAAGGGTCCCGTCCGCGACCTCGCCGCCGACCGGCTGCGCACCGGCGGGCAGGCGCTGGCCACGTTCATCGGCGGCCACCCGATGGCGGGCCGCGAGACGTCCGGGTTCACCGCCGCCGACCCGCGGCTGTTCACCGGCTGCGCCTGGGTGCTGTGCCTGAGCGAGGACGGCGCAGGCATCCGCGACTGGGTCGAGCTGGCCGCGCTCATCACCGGACTCGGCGCCCGGGTCGTGCCGGCCACCGCCGACGAGCACGACGCCGCCGTCGCCGCCATCTCACACGTGCCGCACCTCGTCGCGGCGGCGGTCGCCGCGCTGATCTCCAACGACCCGCTCGCCGGCACGCTCGGCGCCGGCTCGTTCCGCGACGGCACCCGGGTCGCCGCCGCCCGCCCGGAGCTCACCGCCGCGATGTGTGGCGGCAACGCGCCGGCGGTCGGCCGGGCCTTGGACGCGGTGCTCGCCGACCTCAGCGCGGCGCGCGCGGCGCTCGACGGCGCCGACCCGATCGGCGCGCTCACCCCGTGGCTCACGCCCGGGCACAACGCGCGGCTGGCCTGGCCGCCGGAGCCGGGCGAGTCCGCCGACCTGCCGGCGCGCGCCGACGTGCTGCTCCGCCTAGGCCGGGTCGGGGGCTGGATCGAGTCGGTCTCCGCGGACCGCCGGACCGTCCGCGCCGTCCGCCCGGCCTGAGAACACGCGCTCGTCCGTCACCACCGCGGTGACCAACCCGGCCGGGGTCACGTCGAAGGCCGGGTTCACCGCGGCCGTGCCCGCGGGTGCCGCCGCCCCGGCCACCTCGGCCGCGCCGCGGTCCTCGATCTCGACGTCGGCCCCGGACGCCGTCGCGAGGTCCACCGTGGACTCCGGCGCCACGCAGATGAACGGGATGCCCGCCGCCCGCGCGCCGAGCGCGTGCGCATACGTGCCGATCTTGTTGACCACGTCGCCGTTGGCGCAGATCCGGTCCGCGCCGAGGATCACCGCGTCCACCTCGCCGCGGGCCATCAGGAACGGGCCGGCCGAGTCGACGGCCAGTCGGTGCGGTACACCGGCCCGGGCGAGCTCCCACGTGGTCAGGCGGGCGCCCTGTAGCAGCGGGCGGGTCTCGCTGGCGATGACGCCGCCGAGGTCGCCCCGGCGGTACAACTCGAAGACCACCGCCAGCGCGGTGCCCTCCACGACGGTGGCCAGCCCGCCGGTGTTGCAGTGGGTCAGCAGCCTCGCGCCCGGTCCGCACAGGCGCCGCACCAGGTCGGCGCCGCGCCGCGCCATCTCCGCGGAGCTCGCGATCTCCTCGTCCCTGATGCGCAACGCTTCCCGCAGCACGGCGTCGAAGGACGGCAGCAGCGCCGCCGCGCGTTGCGCACCGCGGGCCAGGTTGACCGCCGTCGGCCTCGCCGTTCGCAGCAGGTGTACCGCACGATTCCGCGCCTCTTCGCCGGAATGCTGCCTGGCGGCGAGCGCCACCCCGAGCGCGCCCGCCACCCCGAGTGCCGGCGCACCGCGCACGGCGAGCCGCCGGATCGCGTCGACGAGCTCCTCCACGGTCTCCAGCCGCAGCAGCACGGTCTCGCCGGGCAGCCGCGTCTGATCCACGATGACCACGGCCCCGTCGATCCAGTCAATGGTGCGCATCCATGCTCCGTTCACCCCGGCCGGGTCTGGCTTTCACAAAAGCGCCAACGCGGAACGTTGACGCGCGTACATTCGGTTTTCATGAGCTCCGTGCTGGTGCTCGCGGCGGTCCCGATCGTGCTGGCCGTGGGGCTGCTCGCGTTGATGAAGGTGCCGACCAATCTCCAGCTGACCGTCACCGAGGCCGCGCTCGTCATCGAACCGCAGGGCCTGGACGGCTGGTGGACGCGGCGGGACCGGATCGACGTGCCGGTGGCCGCGATCGCCTCGATCCGCATCGGGCCGCGCACGGAGGCCCCGCCGCTGCCGCGCCGCCGGGGCGGGCTGCACATCGACGGCGTCATCACCGCGGGCCCGCACGGCGATACCTTCTGGGACGTACGCCGCGGCGACCAGCTCCTCATCATCAAATGCCTGCCGGGGGCGGAGTTCGGGACGCTGGTGCTGCAGTTCACCAACCCGTTCGCCACGCTGACCCGCACGCGAACGGTACTCGCCCACCAGCCCCAGCGCGCCTGACCTGCCCCCGTAAGGCCGGATAGCCTGGAGCGCATGCCGTCCGCGCGTGACCCGCTCGCCGATCTGCGTCGCATCGCGTACCTGCTGGAGCGGGCCCACGAGAAGACCTACCGCGTGCGGGCCTTCCGCGGCGCCGCGGCCAAGCTGGCCAAGCTCCCCGAGGGCGAGCTCGCCGCGCGGGCCAGGGCCGGGACGCTCACGGAGCTCGCCGGGGTCGGGGACGTCACGGCGCGGTGCGTGGTCGAGTCGCTGGCCGGGGAGGAGCCGGTCTACCTGCGCCGGCTCGAGGCGACCGCCGGGCAGGACCTCGACGAGGCCACCGCCGCCCTGCTCCGGGCGCTGCGCGGCGACTGCCACGCGCATTCCGACTGGTCCGACGGCGGGTCGCCGATCGACGAGATGGCCATGGCCGCGGCGCAGCTCGGGCACGAGTACCTCGTGCTGACCGACCACTCGCCGCGGCTCACGGTGGCGCGGGGGCTGTCCGCGGAGCGGCTCGAGGAGCAGCTCGACGTGGTGGCCGGGATCAACGCCGGGTTCGCCGGGCTGGGCATGGAGTTTCGGATCCTGACCGGCATCGAGGTCGACATCCTCGCCGACGGGTCGCTCGACCAGACCGACGAGCTGCTGGGGCGACTCGACGTGGTGGTCGGCTCGGTGCACAGCAACCTCAAGGACGAGCCCGAGGTCATGACCCGGCGGATGGTCACCGCGCTGGCCAATCCGCACCTGGACATCCTCGGGCACTGCACCGGGCGCCTGATCACCGGCGGGCGCGGCACGCGGGCGGAGAGCCGGTTCGACCCGGCGGCGGTGTTCGGGGCGGCGGTCGAGCACGACAAGGCGATCGAGATCAACTCCCGGCCCGAGCGGCTCGACCCGCCCAAGCGGCTGCTACGGGTGGCGCTCGAGGCCGGCTGCCGCTTCGCCATCGACACCGACGCCCACGCGCCCGGCCAGCTCGACTGGCTGCCCAACGGGTGCTCCCGCGCCGTCGCCTGCGGCGTCCCCGTCGAGCGGATCGTCAACACCATGCCCGCCAAGGACCTCCTGGCGTGGGCGGCGTCGCACAAATAGGCCCTGCGAGATGCCCACGCCGGCCAGCACGATGAGGCCGCCGACGGGCTGGTGCCAGGTGAGGTGCTCGCCGAGGAACACGACGCCGGCGATCGCGGCCACGAACGGCGGGAAGTACGTGACCATCGAACCCGTCGTGACGCCCGCGGTCTGCACGACGTGGTAGTTCAACGCGAAGGCGATCCCGGTGCCGAAGATGCCGAGCGCGAGCACGCCGAGCCACACCCTCGGCGAGAGGTCCAGCGGCGACGGTGGCAGGCCGGCGACGAGCGGCGCCGCGATGACGAGGTGCAGCGTCGACATGATGAGCTGGCCGGCGGAGAGCTGGAACGGCGAGATCTCGAAGTGCTGCATCAGCCAGCGGGTGTAGTTGAAGGCGATGCCGTAGCAGGTGACCGCGCCGAGCAGCATCAGCTGGCCGGCCAGGGAGCTGCCGCCGACGCCGTCCCAGACGCCGAGGACGACGAGCACGCCGAGGAATCCGGCCAGCAGGCCGGCGATCTGCCTGCGGCTCGGCCGCTGCGAGCGGACCGCGACCAGGGTGACCACGAGCGTGGTCAGCGGGGCGGTGCCGTTCCAGATGCCGGCCAGCACCGAGGGTACGCGCTGCTCGGCGTAGCCGAAGAGGGCGAACGGTACCGTCGAGGCGAAGAGCGAGAAGACGAACAGGTGCCCCCAGAGCCGGGCGCCGCGGGGCAGCGGCAGCCGGCGCACCGCGAGCAGGATCAGCAGCGTGACGGCGCCCAGGGCGATGCGGTAGAGCGCGATGTACACCGGCGCCAGCCCCGCCAGCGCGTCCTTGATGAACATGAAGCTGGTGCCCCAGATGAGGGCAACGGCGGCAAACGCCGGCAGCCAGCGTTTGACGTCAGGGGCGGGGCTCGGCATAGCCCTTACTCTGCACCGGCGCGGGTGGCCCTGTCGCGCGGGTTTGGGACCTTGAACCGCAGGTCAAGCCACCCGTTGGGAATTGGCCTGCGGGTGTACCACCATGATCGCCTCCGTGCCGTAGGGTCGGCCCGTGGGTTCTATCGATGACATCGCCAACAGGTATGTCGAGCAGTGGGCGCCCCTCGACCCGATCGGGGCGACCTTCGTCGGCGTGGCCGGCCACGACGACCGTCTGACCGACCTCTCGCCCGACGGCTTCGCCGCACTCGCCGACCTCGATCGGCGCACCCTCGCCGCGCTCGACGCCGAGACGCCCGCCACCGAGACCGAGCGGGTCGCCAAAGAGGCCATGCAGGAGCGCCTCGGGCTGGCCCTCGAGCGCTACGAGGCCGGCGATCTCACCAGCGACGTCAACGTGATCTCCAGCCCGCTACACGGGGTGCGGAGCTCGTTCGACCTCATGCCGACCGCCGGCGAGGAGGCCGTCGCCAACATCCTCGCCCGGCTCGCCGCGGTGCCGGCGGCGCTCGCCCAGTGGCGGCAGACGCTGCTGCACGAGGCGCAGCGCGGCCACGTCGCGCCGGCCAAGCAGATCGTCGAGGTGGCCAAGCAGTGCGAGGTCTGGGCCGACCTCGAGGGCGACAACTTCTACCCCGACCTGGCCGCCCGCATCGGCGCGGACAACCCGGCGCTCGCCGCCGACCTGGCCCGCAATGCCGAGGCCGCGCGCGCCGCGACCGTCGAGACGGGCGAGTTCCTGCGCCGCGAGCTGGCGCCGCTGGGCCGGCCGAAGGAGGCCGCCGGGCGCGAGCGCTACCAGCTCGCCTCGCGCTACTTCCTGGGCGCCACCGTCGACCTCGACGAGGCCTACGCCTGGGGCTTCGAAGAGCTGGCCCGCCTCGAGTCGGAAATGCGCACGGTCGCGGACAAGATCGTGCCCGGCGGGACCGTCGACGAGGCGGTCGCCGCGCTCGACGCCGACCCGGCCCGCACGATCCGCGGCAAGGAGGCGTTCCGCGACTGGATGCAGGAGCTCGCCGACGCCACCGTGCGGGAGCTCAACGGGCGACACTTCGACATCCCGGAGCAGGTGCGGCCGATCGAGTGCATGCTCGCCCCGACGTCGGACGGCGGCATCTACTACACCGGCCCGAGCGAGGACTTCACCCGCCCCGGCCGCATGTGGTGGGCGGTGCCCCAGGGCGTCGACAGCTTCTCCACCTGGCGCGAGGTCACCACGGTCTACCACGAGGGCGTCCCCGGCCATCACCTCCAGATCGCGCAGACGTACGTCCGGGCCGAGCTGCTCAACCGCTGGCGCCGGGTGCTCGCGTGGTCGTCCGGCCACGGCGAGGGCTGGGCGCTCTACGCCGAGCGTCTGATGGACGAGCTGGGGTATCTGTCCGACCCCGGCGACAAGCTCGGCATGCTCGACGGGCAGGCGTTCCGGGCCACCCGGGTCATCGTCGACATCGGCATGCACCTGGAGCTGGAGATCCCGCGGGACAACCCGTTCGGCTTCGCGCCCGGCGAGCGCTGGACGCCCGAGCTCGGCTGGGAGTTCCTGCGGGCGCACTGCCGGGTCGAGGAGAAGAGCCTGCGCTTCGAGCTCAACCGATACCTCGGCTGGCCCGGGCAGGCGCCGTCGTACAAGCTCGGCGAGCGCGCCTGGCTCGCGGCCCGCGCCGACGCCCAGGCCCGCAAGGGCCCGGCGTTCGACCTCAAGGCCTTCCACCGCGACGCGCTCAACCTCGGCTCGCTCGGCCTCGACCCGCTGCGCGCCGCGCTCGCCCGGCTCTGAGCCCGGTGAACGCCATCCCGGCCGGGCCGCTCGACGGCCTGCTCGTCGCGGACTTCTCGCGCGTCCTGGCCGGGCCGCTGGCCGCCATGACCCTGGGCGACCTCGGCGCCGACGTGGTCAAGGTGGAGCGGCCCGGCACGGGCGACGACACGCGCGCCTGGGGCCCGCCGCACGCGCCCGACGGCACGTCGACGTACTACCTCTCGGTCAACCGCAACAAGCGCGGCGTGGCGCTGGACCTGGCCTCGCCCGAGGCGCTGGACCTGGCCCGCCGGGCCGACATCCTGGTGGAGAACTTCGCGCCGGGCACGATGGAGCGCTTCGGCCTCGGCTACGAGCAGCTGCGCCCCGCCAATCCCGGGCTGATCTACGCGAGCGTCACGGGCTTCGGCCGGGCGGCGCCCTCCCCCGGGTACGACTTCCTGGTCCAGGCGCTCGGCGGCCTCATGTCGATCACGGGCGCGCCGGGCGGCCCGCCGACCAAGGTGGGCGTGGCGCTGGTGGACGTGCTCGCCGGCCAACAGCTGACGTCCGGCATTCTGGCCGCGCTGTACGCCCGGCAGCGCACCGGCCGGGGGCAGCGCGTCGAGGTGAGCCTCCTCGGCAGCGTCCTCGCCGGCCTGGTGAACCAGGCCTCGGCCGTGCTCAACGCCGGCGTCGTGCCCGGCCGGATGGGCAACCGCCACCCGAGCATCGCGCCGTACGAGACCTATGCCACGGCCGACGGCGACCTCGTCCTGGCGGTCGGCAACGACGGCCAGTTCGAGCGGCTCCGCGCGGCGCTGGGCCTGGCCGGCGACGAGCGGTTCGCGACCAACGCCCGCCGGGTCGAGCACCGCGAGGCGCTGGCGGAGGCCCTGGAGGCCGTCCTCGCCGCCGCCCCGGTCGCGCACTGGGTGGAGGTGCTCACCGCCGCCGGCGTGCCGTGCGGGGCCGTGAACACGGTCGCGGAGGGAATCGCGCTGGCCGAGCGGCTCGGGCTGGCGCCGGTGGTGGACCTCGACGGGCGGCGCTCGATCGCATCGCCGATCGAGCTTTCGGAGACCCCGGTGACGTATCGGCGGCCGCCGCCCGACCTGAAATAAGGGATGAGTCCGGACACGGGGGTGTCCGGACTCATCCCCGGTCAGGCGGCGTACGCGATGCTGAGGTCGGGCGCGGTCAGGATGTTCGACTGCACGTACACCAGCTCGATCGTGCACTCCGTGTAGAACCCGGGCAACGGGACCGGCGGAGGCGGGGACGAGGGGGTGAACGTCTGCGGCAGCAGGCCGAGCACCTTGGCGGAGAAACTGGTGGTGTAGAACTTCACGTCGCCCTCGACGGTGAGCTTGCTGCTCTTCGTGACGAGCAGCTTCCCGGCGCCGGGGGTGTCGAGCTCGAACGGCGTGGAGACCGAGTTCCGCATCGAAAACGCCAGCACCTGCACCGTCGAGCCGTCCTTGTGCGGCAGCTCGGCGACGCCGTCGTAGATCAGGCCGTCCATCGTCATCGCGTCGGCCTTGAGGATCGACGGCTCCTTGGCGACGGACGGCTGCCCGGCCGCCAGCTGTGCCTTCTTGTTGTTCGGCGTCGGCGAAGGGCTCGCGCAGGCCGCCGGCTTGCTGGCCGCCGGCATGGACGGGGTGGCCGGGGTGGACGGGGTGGTGCTCGTCGCCGGCGGCGGGGTGACCCTCGTGCTCGGCGAGGCCGCCGCGGTGGCCTCCTTCTTGCTGCTGCCGCCGAACAGGTCGCCGAGCCAGCCCAGGACGCCCCCGGACGTCTGCTCGGTCTGCGACGGCGTCGGGCTCGCGGCCGGGGTCGGGGCACCGGTCGCCGGGGCGCCGGTGGCCGTCGGGGTCGCGGTCGCGGTCGCGGTCTTCGCCGGCTCGGACGACGTGGACGACGCGCACGCGGCCGGCGCGGCGTAGGCCCCGCCGGTGTGGTTGGTGACTCCCACGATCGACGCGGTCAGGACCGCAGCCATCAGCATCGGGCCCAGGTGACGCCGCTTGGGCAGCTCACCCGGGCCTACCGCTGGGGGGCGCTGGTCATCGGCGCTGCCCGCACCGTTCCCTTCGTGCAGCGGGCTGACCCGCGCCGTCGGCAGTTCGTCGGTGAGCACCCCCGAGCTGGGGCGCTGCGGGGGTATCGGCGGTCCGGGCCGCTCCGCGGTGTCCTCGGCGAGGATGTCGTCGAGGCGGGTGTCCTCGTAGTACGTCTCGTCGGCCGGCCCCGGCGGCAGGTCCTCGTCGCCGGTGGCCGCGGGGGCCGCGACGCCCGGCGCCCAGGCGACGGCGAGGCCGCCGCCGACGAGGCCCAGGACGGTGCCGAGGAAGAACCCGCCGAGGTTGAGGCCGATCAGCGAGTACAGCGCGGTGACCGTGCCGAGGATGCCGTAGAAGAGGCGCTGCTGGGGGGTGAACCAGCTCAGCGCCCCGCAGAGCAGCATCACCAACGGAAGCACGTACGACAGGAAGCCCGTCGGTCCGAAGTGGACCTCCAGCGCGAGCTTCAGGTTGCCGCTGAGGAAGAGCTCCAGACCCGACAGGATCAGGAACAGTCCACCCCAGAACGGCCGTTGGGCGCGCCACCCACCGAAAGTCGCACGGTTTTTCGCGTGCGCGGCGTGCGAGGTGGTCACTGCGTCCTCCAGATAGCGGTTCACAAAGGGGGGGCCCGCGGGTGTTCACCCGCGGGCCCTGACGGTGCTGTTAGAAGCACTCCTCCGGGTTGCCCACGGAGAGGCCGAGGTCGAGGCCGCTCAGCTTGAACGTGCCGGCGGAGGTGGACCAGGCGACCTGCTTCAGGTTGGTGATGATCACCGAGTCCGCCTGCTGGGCGAAGCTGCCCTGCAGGCCCTTGGCCTCGGGGCCGCCCTTGGTGAGGTCGGAGGCGTCGATGCCGATCTGGATGTTCTTGAACGTGGCGTCGCCCTTCAGCGACGACATGTCGATCAGCAGGTCGGTGGCCTCGGCCGGGTTGTTCGCGTCCCGACCGGCGCGGATGACCATGGAGACCGGCAGGCCGGGCACCTTCACCGACTGGCAGAGGTTGTACAGCTTGGCGCTGGAGATGCCGGAGACGGCCACGAAGTGGTTCTTCGGGTCGGCCGGGTTCTGCGGGTTGCCGCCCTTCTCGGTGGCCAGGCCACCGTACTGAACGAACCCGGTGCCGTCGAGCTTGTCGGCGGACACCTTGAACTGGCTGCCGGACACGTTGAACGACGCGGCGATGGCGCCGGTCGCCTGGCCGAAGACGATGGCGCCTGCGATGAAGCTGGCCGGCACGACGACGGTAGCGAAACGCTTCCATCTCGTGCGGCCCTTCACCGCGCTGCCCTGAGCTACGGACACGTAGGGCTCCTCTGGTCGCGGGGTGCTGGTGGTGCGGCGCTCCTGCCTTGCGGGCGCTCGCATCGCGCTGCCGGACCGGCCCCCGGGGCTGCCGGGCGGATGTTCCAAGTGGTTCCAGAGGTCGGGTCGGCGCGTGCGCACGATGTTGCCGGGTCCCTCGCGCGCGTACAAGGCCGGTCGTTACTGGCCGGTAACCCAGATTCATTGAAATTTATACGCTCCGTAGTGGGTTACCGGGGCGTTTCCACGCGGTGACCGACTATCAAAGCCATCCAATTCGGACGGACATTCACTGTGACGACTACCACAGGTAGCGAATCTTGACCATTGTCACGGTTCTATAACGACAAACCCACGAGGTTCTTTTCTGGCATCGAACCTCCTGAGTTTGCTGACAAATGCCGCGAAAGCCGCCTCACGAAAAACTCGGCATTGCGCAGCCCGCGCGCCCGATGGTTAGTTAAGCCCCATAACTAACGAGGGGTGGCCGCCATCCACCCGACACGTTGGTCACCGCACGACAGAGGGTCGGCGCCCCGCGTCCAGCGGCTGCTTTTCGCAAGCGCGGTCGGCGCGCGTCTTGCCTGGCTGAACCCCCGCAGCTCAGGAAGGACACCGCACATGGCCCCATCCCCGCGCCGGTGGCGGCGGCTGCTCACCGCAGCCACCCTCGTCGCCGGCAGCACCGTCGTGGCCGCCGTGGCACATGCCCCGGCCGCCGCGGCCGTTCCCCTCCCGGCCAGCGACTACCAGCACGTCCAGCTGGCCCTCGGCAGCGCCGCGCTCGGCGAGCCGATGTCCCTGGCCGTCATGCCGGACCGGTCGGTGATCCACACCGCTCGTGACGGCACAGTCCGCGTCACCGACGCCACGGGCAACACCAAGGTCGCCGCCAAGCTGTCGGTCTACACCCACGACGAGGAGGGCCTGCAGGGTGTCGCCATCGACCCCGGCTTCGCCACCAACCGGTGGGTGTGGCTGTACTACTCGCCGACCCTGACCACGCCGGCCGGCGACGCGCCCGCCACCGGCACGGATACCGACTGGGCGAAGTGGAAGGGTCACCTCAACCTGTCCCGGTTCACGCTGAAGGCCGACAACACGCTCGACCTCACCAGCGAGAAGATCGTGCTCACCGTCGACAACGACCGCGGCATGTGCTGCCACGTCGGCGGGGACATCGACTTCGACGCGCAGGGCAACCTGTACCTGACGACCGGCGACGACACCAACCCGTTCGAGTCCAACTCGTACTCGCCGATCGACGAGCGGACCAACCGCAATCCGCAGTACGACGCGCAGCGCACCTCGGCCAACAGCAACGACCTGCGCGGCAAGCTGCTGCGGATCAAGCCGAACACCGACGGGACGTACTCGATCCCGGCCGGCAACATGTTCGCGCCGGGCACCGCGAAGACCCGCCCGGAGATCTACGCGATGGGCTTCCGCAACCCGTTCCGGATGAGCGTCGACAAGCCGACGGGCATCGTCTACATCGGCGACTACGGCCCGGACGCGGGCACCACCGACCCGAACCGCGGCCCGAACGGCCAGGTCGAGTTCGACCGGGTCACCGGGACGGGCTTCTTCGGCTGGCCGTACTGCACCGGCACCAACACCACGAACGAGACCTACAACAAGTGGGACTTCGCCACCAACACCAGCGGCCCGAAGTTCAACTGCGCCGGCGGCCCGGCGAACGGCTCGTTCCGCAACACGGGCCTGACCACCCTGCCCGCGGCGAAGCCGAGCTGGATCCGCTACGGCGGCGACGCCGGCAGCCCGCCGGAGTTCGGCAGCGGCTCCGAGTCGCCGATGGGCGGCCCGGTGTACCACTACGACCCGAACCTCAACTCGACGGTGAAGTTCCCGCAGTCGCTGGACAACAACTACTTCGCCGGTGAGTACGGCCGCAAGTGGATCAAGCCGGTGCTGATCAACGCCGACGGCTCGCCGGGGACGATCTCCACCTTCCCGTGGGCCGGCACGCAGGTCATGGACATGGAGTTCGGGCCGGAGGGCGCGCTCTACGTGCTCGACTACGGCACGGGCTCCAACAACCAGGCCTTGTACCGCGTCGAGTACGTCGGCGGCGGCAACAAGGCGCCGATCGCGAAGCTCACCGCGGACAAGACCTCCGGGCCCAACCCGCTCACGGTGAACTTCTCGTCGGCGGGCAGCTCCGACCCCGAGGGCGGCGCGCTCACCTACGCCTGGGACTTCGACGGCAACGGCACGACCGACTCGACGGCCGCGAACCCGACGTACACGTACACCACCAACGGCACGTACACCGCGAAGCTGACCGTGAAGGACCCGCAGGGCGCGACCGGCTCGGCGAGCACGGTGATCACGGTGGGCAACACGGCGCCGACGGTAAAGCTGACGCTGCCGGCCAACGGCCAGCTGTTCAACTTCGGCGACACCGTGCCCTTCTCGGTCACGGTCACCGACCCGGAGGACGGCACGATCGACTGCTCGAAGGTCACCGTGACGTACTTCCTCGGCCACGACCAGCACTCCCACCAGATCACGTCCAAGACGGGCTGCTCGGGCTCGATCACGGTGCCGGTGGACGGTGAGCACGACGCGGCGGCGAACGTCTACGGCATCTTCGACGCGTCGTACACCGACAAGGGCGGGCTGACCGGCCACGGGATCAACACCCTGCAGCCGAAGCACCGGCAGGGTGAGCACTTCGCCGCCCAGTCCGGCATCCAGATCGCGAGCCACGCCACGGCCGAGGGCGGCGCCACCGTCGGCTTCATCGACAACGGCGACTGGGTCTCGTTCTCGCCGTACCTGCTGAACAACGCCACGCAGTTCACCGCCCGGGTCTCCTCGGCCGGGGCCGGCGGCACGATCGAGGTGCGCGCCGGGTCGGCGACCGGCACACTGCTCGGCACCGCCACGGTGACCCCGACCGGGAGCTGGGACACGTTCACCAACGTCACCGCGAACATCTCCGGCGCGCCGAGCACGGCCACCACGCTGTACCTGGTGTTCAAGGGCGGCAGTGGCAACCTGTTCGACCTCGACGCGTTCACCTTCAACACCGGTACCGCGACCGCGCCGGTGGTGAGCCTCAAGTCGCTGACGAACAACCTGTACGTGTCGGCGCCGAACGCGACCACCGCGCTGATCGCCAACTCCTCGACGATCGGCACCGCGCAGCAGTTCGACCTCGTCGACCTCGGCGGGGGCAAGGTGGCGCTGCGGGCGAAGTCGAACGGCCAGTACGTCTGCGCCGAGAACGCGGGCGCCAACCCGCTGCTCGCCAACCGGGCGGCCGTCGGGTCCTGGGAGACGTTCAACCTGATCCGCAACGCCGACGGCACCAAGAGCCTGCAGGCGACGGTGAACGGGATGTACGTCACCGCGGAGAACAACGGCGCTGGGTCGCTCATCGCCAACCGCACGGCCATCGGCCCCTGGGAGAAGTTCGACATTCCCGGGGCATGATGTTCGATATTGATGGGTAACGCTTGACACTCTTCGTTTGAACATGAGTGTATGTGTTGGTCCGTGGGGGTTGCAGCGCTCATCGACGCGCTGCGCCCCCACGGATCGGCGGACTACCGGGTGCGCAGGGACGCGAACGACAACTCGGCCCTGTTCAAGGCCGACGCCACGTGGTGCGCCCAGCAGGCCACCGGCGGCGTGCGGCTGACGGCCTGGAACTTCCCGGGCCAGTACCTGCGCCACTACAACGCGGAGCTGTGGCTGGCCACCCCGGGCGGCGCGAGCGCCTACGACAGCCCGGCCATGTTCACCGAGGACACCACCTGGTCCGTCGACGCCCCCTGGGCGCCGTGACCCACCGCACCTGACCGCGGCCGGCCCCACCCGGGGCCGGCCGCGCTCGTCTTGGCGGGGTCAGCAGCGACGGCAACCTTGCGGAGCAAGTTGGCGTCTTGGTGTGCGTCCCGTTGGCGATGCACCGCCAGACCCGGAAGGATCGGCTCGTGTGAAACCCCTCGTGAGTGAGTTCGACTCGTTCGTGCGATCTCGGAGCGCCGCGCTGCTGCGCTCGGCGTACCTGCTGACCGGCGACCAGCACCTGGCCGAGGACCTCGTCCAGTCGGCGCTGGCCCGCACGCACCGGTCGTGGGGCCGGCTGCACGACCGCGGCAACGCGGAGGCGTACACCCGCAAGATCATGTACAACCTGCAGGTCTCGTGGTGGCGGCGGCGCACGCCCGAGTCGATGCCGGGCGACCTGCCCGAGCCGCGCCGCGGCGGGCGCGGCGCGGCGGACCCCGCCGACCAGACCACCGTGCGACTGATGCTGCGGGCGGCGCTGCTGAAGCTGTCCGTCAAGCAGCGGGCCGTGCTGGTGCTGCGGTTCTACGAGGACTGCAGCGAGGCCGAGGCCGCCGAGCTGCTCGGCGTGTCCGTCGGCACCGTCAAGAGCCAGACCTCGAAGGCGCTGGCCAAGCTGCGCACCGTCGCCCCGGAACTTGCCGAGCTGTACCTCATGGAAGGGGTTGCCCGATGAACGACCGCCGTCTGCGCTTCGACATGGCCGACCTGGCCGACCAGGTCACCCCGGTCGACCTGCGGGACCGGGCGCTGCGGACGTCCCGCCGGCTCGGCTTCCAGCGGGCCCTGGCCACCTCGGCGGCCGTGCTGGTGGTGCTCGGGTCGGCGGCCGGGATCGCCTTCGCGGTCCGGCCGAGCGGCGACGGGCTGGCGCCCACGCCCGCTAGCTCCTCCGACTTGGCCAGCGCGCCGCCGACCGGCACCACGGCGGAGCCGCAGTCCTCCGCCGGGGCCAGCAGCGCCCCCGCCAACCCGCAGGTGCTGGCCGGCACGCGCTACTACCTCGGCTCGAAGGGCGGCGAGCTGCAGATCCACGCCGTGCGGGGCGACACGGACCAGGTGACCGCCCGGATCCCGGACGACTCCGCCCGCTGCGTGTCCAACTCCATCACCGTCTCGCCCGACGGCCGACGGCTGGCGTGGGTGCAGGGCCCGGAGACGGACGGCACCCTGATGACCGCGTCCGTCGACGGCTCCTCCCGGCAGACCGTGGCCAAGGGCGTGGTCTGCCTGGGCACCACCGCGCTCGTCTGGCGCGGCGGCGACCGGCTGATGGTGCAGAAGAACGACGGGACCCACCCGATCCTCGACCTGCCGACCGGCGGGTCGTCCACGGGCAGCGACAGCTCGGAGACGTTCGAGGCGTGGTCCGCCGACGGCCGGTGGTCGGCCGGACGGATCACCGACAAGCGGACGGTGACCAACGGCCAGGACCGGCACTACTACACCTACACGCCACCGAAGGCGGAGGCGGACCACTGGGACGGCTGGGCGGCCCGCAGCGTCTCGATGGACGGCAGGTACGTCTCGATCGGGTGGATCGGCACCGACGCGGCCCGCAGGGACGACAGCTTCACCGTCGTGGACACCACAAGCAGCAAGGTGGTCGCGCTCCCCGTCTCCGGCGAGGTCCGGAGCATCACGTTCACCTCGGACAACAAGGTGCTGGTACGCCAGCGGAACCGAATCGTGGTCCTGGACTCCCAGTTCCACAACCTCGGCGAGCTGACCGAGACGCAAGAGCAGCAGGCCATGACGCTGCTCGCGTACGCGCCCTGATCCCTGCGACCCGGTCGCCGGCCGGTCCCGCGTCGCTCGGGCCGGCCGGCGTCTCGTATCGGGTTTCGGTTATGCCCGCATCACCGTGGCGATGGGGATGCGGGCGGCGCGGAAGGCCGGGATCGAGCCGCCCAGGAGGCCGGCGATGAGCCCCGCGATCACCCCGGCCACGCCGGCCTGCCAGGGGAATGTCATGTCGTGCAGCTGGGGCACGCGTTCGCCCAGGATGCGGCCGCCCAGGTTCACGCCCGCGGCGGCGACGGCGATCGCGGCGCCGGCGGTCAGCAGGCCCGTGAGCAGGGTCTCCGCCAGAACGATGCCGGCCAGCAGGACGCGCGGGGTGCCCACGGCGCGGCGCAGGGCGAACTCCTCCACGCGCTCGCCCACCGTGGCCAGGCCGACGTTGAGGATGCCGGCCACGCCGATGAGCAGGACCAGCGTCGCCATGCTCAGGAAGATCCAGCGGAGGATCTTCAGCTGCTGCTCGATGTGCTTGCGGGCGTCGATGACGCCGACGTTCAGGGCCTCGCGCGGGACGCCGGCGGCGATCAGCTTGCGGGTCAGCAGGCTCTCGGTCTCCCCGGCCGTCGGGGTGAGCATGACCTCCAGTCCGGGGCCGTTGCCTATCATCATGGGCTTGCCGGCGGCGGGGCCGTCGGTGATGACCGGGCCGGTCGCGTCGGGCGCGGCCGGCGGGGGCAGCCAGTTGTTGATCTCGTCGGCGCGGGCGTAGGCCATCGGCTGCTCGTTGCCGTCGTCGATGACGCCGATGATGCGCGGGGTGGGGTTGGCGATGGCGCCGTCGAGGCGCATCTCGGCCGGGATGCGGTAGCGGCCGAAGCCGACCGCGGCGGCCTTGTTGATGACGACGCGCGGCGAGTAGGACGGCTTGCCCGAGAAGTCCAGCCAGCTGCCGGAGACCGAGCGGAACGGGCGGAACTGCCGGATGTCGTTGACCATCGCGACGAGCTGCATCTCGATCGCGGCGCCCGGCGGGGCGGCGCCCCCCTCGTCGACCGGGACCGGGCGGCAGGCGCCGGACTGGTCGCACTGCATCTCGTATCTCGTCCCGGGGCCGTAGCCGCCGCCGTACGTGTCGAGGCGGTCGAACGGCGCGGCGCCCGGGTTGATCGGCCTGACCTTGGGCTCGCCGATGATCGCCTGCATCACGAAGCTCGCGGCGACGCCCGGCTGATCCTTGATCGTCGCCATCGTGACGTCCACGGCCGAACCGATCGGCGGGACGTACATCGTCCGGGTGCCGTCCCTGCCCATGTGCAGCTCGACGTCGGCCAGGCTCATCGTGCGCGCGGTCTCGGCGGCCGCCTGCACGGTGACGACCGCGAGCACGCCCAGGAACAGCGAGATCATCGACAGGAACGTGCGCATCTTGCGGGCGCGGATGCCCTGCAGGCCGATGATCAGCGCGGAGCGGAACCTGCCGGAGAGCCGGATCATGCCAGCTCCAGCGCGACGGGGCGCAGCACGCCGTCGTCGAGGCGCAGCACGCGCTGCATCTTGGCCGCGTGGGCCTGGTCGTGGGTGACCAGGATCAGGCCGCAGCCGCGGTCGGTAGCGGCCCGCATGACCTCGATGACGAGGTTGCCGGTCTCGGTGTCCAGCGCGCCGGTGGGCTCGTCGGCCAGCAGCATCCGCGGGCCGCGCACGAGCGCCCGGGCGATCGCGACCCGCTGCTGCTCGCCGCCGGAGAGCCGGGCCGGGCGGTTCTTGGCGAGGTGCGCGATGCCGACCTGGTCGAGTGCCTCGAGCGTGCGGGCGCGCCGCTTGCGCCGCGGCAGCCAGCCCTGGCCGTTGACCAGCGCCATGGCCACGTTCTGCGCGGCGGTGAGGTGCTTGAGCAGGAAGAAGCGCTGGAACACGAAACCGAACTCGGCGCTGCGCAGCGAGGCGGCCCGGCGCTCGGAGATGCGGGCCAGGTCGCGGCCGCCCATGAGATAGGAGCCCGAGTCGGGGCGGTCGAACAGCCCGATGAGGCTCAGCAGCGTGCTCTTGCCCGAGCCGGAACGCCCCAGGATCGCCACGCTCTCGCCCTCGCCGACCGTCAGGTCGACGCCGTCGAGGATGGTTCGCGGCTGCTGCTGGCCCTTGAGCGTCTTGGTGATGCCGGCAAGCTCGATGATCGGCGTCATTTGCCCGGCCCCGGACCGCCCTGGCCGCCCTTCGCGGCGGGGATGTTCGGGCCCGGCACGGTGACGGTTTCCTCCTCGGTCAGGCCGGTCTTGATCTCGATGACCTTGCCGTCGGTGAGCCCCAGCGTCACCTCGCGGGTCTCGCGGCTCTGGTCGGCCTTGACCACCTCGACCTGGCCCTTGCCCTGCGAGCCGGCGACCGCCTCGACCGGCAGGACCAGCACCCCGGCCGCCTTGGCGGTGACCACCTCCACGGTGGCGGCGGCGCCGTTGATGAGCTTCACGTCGGCCGGCCCGACGCAGACCAGCCGCATCCCGGTCGGTTCCGACGGCTGTTGCTGCTGGCCCGGAGTCGGGGGCAGCACCGGCGCGGCGCTCGCGCTCGGATTGGGCGCGGGCGCCTTGGGCTCGGGGATCACGCCGGCCGGCAGCGCGGCGAGCGTGCCGAGCACGGTGCACGCGAACGGCCCGGGCCCGCTCTTGATCTGTGCGGTGACCGACTGCAGGGTGTCGGAGACCTGGTAGGCCTGAGCGCCGTCGATGTCCGCGACGATGCCGTAACCGACCTGGCGGGCCGACACGATCGGCATGCCTGCGGTCACCTTCGACCGGTCGTCGACGAGCCGCCCGGCGAAGACCGCCCCGGCGGGCACCTCGACCGCGGTCGCCTTGCCGCCGGCCCAGATGTTGGCCACCTTCGTCGGCTTCGTCGGGGTGCCGGTCGGTGCCTTCACGTCGAGATACCGCACCTCGCCGTCGATCGGCGCGACCAGCCCGAAGGTCGGGCCCAGCTCGACCTTCCCGCTCAGGCTGACCTTGTTGGTGAGGTCCTGCCGCGTCGGCTTGGCGGTGGTCACCGCGGTGCCGCGGTTGGCCAGGCCCGGCGGCGGCTGCTGCGAGGCGGCGGACTGCGTGCACCCGGCGAGCAGCCCGAGCACGGTCAGTAACGGCAGGATTCTTCGCACCGGGCAACCTCCGACACCTGTTCGCGGTCCGATCGAAGTCCGCCAAAGGGTAGCCGCCCGTCGGGGGACCGTGCTGCCCCGTTCGGGGTGAACGCGAAAAAAACCACCCAGCGTGCACGATGCGGACACGGAACGGCCGCCCCTGGCGACCGAGCCCCGGAATCGTGTGGGCGATGGTCCAGGGGACGCGGGAGGAAATCCGCCCCCGGTCGCCCACCGGCGGTAGTTAGGTCGAAATATGGTGCGAAACACGGCTCTCTGGAAACCAGACCCGACCTTCTATCCGTCACCGCGCGACGCGGTGCTGGCCCCGCCGGAGCAACTCGCCTACGTCGGCGCCTTCGACCGCGCGGCAGAGCGGCCTGACGCGATCGCCGTGGTCGACACCGACCCCGATTCGCCCGACTACGGCACCGTCGTCGGCTGGACCGACCTGCCCAACACCGGCGACGAGCTGCACCACTTCGGCTGGAACGCGTGCAGCAGCGCGCTGTGCCCCTACGCGCCCCACCCGCACGTCGAGCGCCGCTACCTGATCGTTCCCGGGCTGCGCTCGTCCCGCATCCACGTGTACGACACCGCGCCCGACCCGCGGCGGCCCGAGCTCGTCCGGCTGCTGGAGCCCGAGGAACTCGCCAAGCGGGCCGGGTACTCCCGCCCGCACACCGTGCACTGCGGCCCGGAGGGCATCTACGTCTCCGCGCTCGGCGGCGCCGACGGAGCGGACGGCCCCGGCGGCGTGGCCCTGCTCGACCACACGTCCTTCGACGTGCTCGGGCGCTGGGAGATCGACCGGGGGCCGCAGTACCTCGCCTACGACGTCTGGTGGCACCTGGGCCACGACGTCGTCGTCACCAGCGAGTGGGGCACCCCGTCGATGATCGAGGACGGGGTCGTCGCCGAGCTGCTGCTCGGTCGCAAGTACGGTCACGCCCTGCACTTCTGGGACCTGCGCAAGCGCCGGCACCTGCAGACCGTCGACCTCGGCGACGAGCACCAGATGGCCTTCGAGCTGCGCCCGGCCCACGATCCGACCAGGGACTACGGGTTCGTCAACGTCGTGCTCAGCGTCGAGGACCTCTCCGCCTCCGTCTGGGTCTGGCACCGCGAGCACGGGACGTTCAAGGCCACCAAGGTCATCACGATCCCGGCCGAGCCCGCGGACGCCGATCTCCTGCCGCCCGTACTGCAACCGTTCGGCGCCGTGCCGCCGTTCGTCACCGACATCGACCTCACCGTCGACGACCGCTTCCTGCTCGTCTCCTGCTGGGGCACCGGCCGGCTGCTGCGCTACGACGTGTCGGACCCGTTCAGCCCGGTCCTCGTCGGCGAGGTGCGCCTCGGCGGCATCGTCGCCCGAACCGCCCACCCCGCCGCGCCGGACCTGCCGCTGTCCGGCGGCCCGCAGATGGTCGAAATCAGCCGCGACGGACGTCGTGTATACGTGACCAACTCTCTCTACGGGGCCTGGGACGACCAGTTCTACCCCGACGGCGTCGGCGCCTGGATGGCGAAGCTCGACGTCACCGAGCAGGGCGCGCTCGAGCCCGACCTCAGGTTCTTCCCGCACGGCGAGGCCTTCCGCGGCCTGCGCGTGCACCAGACCCGCCTCCAGGGCGGCGACGCCTCGTCGGACTCGTACTGCTTCCCCTGATGACCAGCGGAGCCCTCGTCGCCCTCGCCGCCATGGGCGCCTTTCACGGCCTCAACCCGGGCATGGGCTGGCTGTTCGCCGTCGCGATCGGGTTTCAGGAGCGCAGCCGGGCCGCCCTGTTGCGCGCCCTGGCCCCGATCGCCGCCGGCCACGCCGTGTCGATCTTCGTGATCGCCGGACTCGTCAGCGCCCTCCAGTCCGTGATCGCCACCCGCGCCGTCGCCATCGGCGGCGGCGTGGTCCTGGTCGGCTTCGGCCTGTGGCGCGCCCTGTCGCAGCGGCACTTACGCCGGGCCGGCATGCGCCTCACGCCCCTGCAGCTCTCGGGCTGGTCATTCCTCATGTCCAGCATCCACGGCGCCGGCCTCATGCTCGTCCCCGTCCTGGTCGCCGGGGGCATCGACGCCGGCGTCCACCATCACGGGGTCACCGCCCGGGCCACCGCCCCGCTCTGGGTCGGCTTCCTGGCCACCGCTGTCCACACCGTCGGCATGGTGACGGTCGCGGGCGTCATCGCCCTGCTCGTGTACCAGGTCGTGGGCCTGCGCATCCTGCGCTCGGCCTGGATCAACCTGGACAAGGTGTGGGCCTTCGCCCTGGTCGGCGCCGGCATCGCGACCGTGGCGGTGGCCGTGTAGTCCCGGCCCACCCGCCGGCCGGTGCAGCCCGGCTACGTGCCGGCGTTCACGGGCGCCGCCCTTGCGGTACAGCGGCGGGATCTTCCCTGGCGTCGTAGCGCGCCTGCGCCTTCGTGATCTCCGGCATCTCCGCCTCGATGAGCTCGATGAGCGCGACGAGCTTGACGGCGATGCGGCGGCCGCCGTCGGTCAGGCTGTACTCCACCCGCGGCGGGATCGCGCTCACCACCTCGCGCGTCACCAGCCCGTCGCGCTCCAGCGCGTGCAGGGTCTGCGACAGCATCTTCTCGCTCACGCCGTCGACCCGCCGGCGCAGCTCGTTGAACCGGTGCGTGCCCTCGAGCAGCGCGGCCATGGACAGGATGCCCCATCGCCCGGCGACGGTGTCCATGACCGGGCGCGAGGTGCAGTTCTTCGCGAAGACATCGAACACGAGCTGCTCGAGGGACATCTCACTACGATAACCGAGCCTCTTGCACTTTCTAAAAGTTAGTGCATACGATTCGGAAATGACCATTACCGTCACCGGCGCGACCGGACACCTGGGCAAGTTGATCCTGAGCGAGCTGAAGGGGCACGACGTCCGTGCCGTGGCGCGCCGGCCCGAAGCGGTGGAGGGCCCGGCGCAAGAGGTCCGCTACGGCGACTACGAGCGCCCGGAGAGCCTGCCGAACGCGATCGAGGGCACCGACACGCTGGTCCTCATCTCGGCGAGCGAACTCGGCAAGCGCTTCCCCCAGCACCGCGCGGTCGTCGACGCGGCCGTCGAGGCCAAGGTCGGGCGGATCGCGTACGTGAGCATCACCAAGGCCGACACCAGCACGATCGCGATCGCGGCCGAGCACAAGGCGACCGAGGAGTACATCAAGGCCTCCGGCCTGCCGTACACGTTCCTGCGCAACAACTGGTATCTGGAGAACTACACCGCCAACCTGGCCGGCACGTTGGAGCACGGCGCCGTCCTCGGCTCGGCGCGCGACGGCCGGATCGCCGCCGCCACCCGCGCGGACTTCGCCACGGCCGCCGCCGTGGTCGCCACGACCGACGGCCACGACGGCAAGGCCTACGAGCTCGGCGGCGACCGGGCGTTCACGCTCACGGAGCTGGCCCAGGCGCTCACGGTGCGTTTCGGGACCCAGGTGGTGTACCGCGATCTGCCCGTCGAGGAGTTCGCCGGCGCGCTGGAGAGCTTCGGGGTGCCGAACGTGTTCGCGCTCGCCCTGGCCCAGTCGGACGGGGAGATCGCCAAGGGCGCGCTCGACGTCGTGACCGGCGACCTCAGCCGGCTCATCGGCCGCCCGACGACGACGCTCGAGGAACTGCTGAGCAAGCTATAGCGGTCGGGCGGGCCGGGCCCGAGATCACCGGCGCTCGATCAGGTCGGCGATGCGGACCAGCGCCCCGACCAGCCCGGGATCCCGTCCGGCTCGGCGATCAGGCCGGTCTCCACGCTCATGAGCTCGTCGCCCCGGCCGTCCACCCCCGGCGGCCGTTGAAGGCCGCCGAGGGTGGGGCGCCGCGCCGGAACGGCCTAAACCGGCGCGGCAAGCAGGGCGGCCAGGGCTTCGGCCGTCTCGGGGTGGACCGTGAGCAGCGGCAGCGGTCCCGGCTCAGCCCCGACGCCAGCCCCGTCGTCGGCCGGCGACGGCGCGCGCCAGCCGGCGTCCAGGCCGAGCACGTCGGCCAGGGCGTCGGTGGTCGCCGGGTGTGCGGCGAGGAAGGCACCGACCGGGCCGGTCGCCGGGCCCGCCGCGGCGGCGCCGGGGAGACCGACCGGGCCGGCGACCGGGCGGAGACGCGGCTTGGCCAGCCACGGCGGAATGAACGTGTCGACCGCCGGCAGCGTGGCCGGGAACGTGCGGCCGGCCTCCCGGATGAGGACCGGGACCAGCTCGGCGGCCTGGTCGCGCAGCGTGGTGATCAGGGTCGGCAGCCACGGGAGCAACACCGGGTCGGGCAGCTTCGCGAAGGCGTTGGACATGAGCTCGACCACGAACGGCGTGAGCTTCGGGACCGGGTCCAGCGCCTGGATGAAGCCGCTCAGGTATTGCGGGATCGACGGCACGACCAGCGGGTTGCCCAGCAGCTCGGCGCAGCGGACCCGCAGGTCGGCCAGCGGCAGCAGGCCCAGCTGGTGGTGGGCCGACCACAGCAGCGCGACCTTCGCCGGGCTCTCCGGGTGGGACTGGCGCACGGCCAGTTCGAGCTGGGCGCGGTCGCAGCCGAGCGAGAGCGCCAGGCCCTCCATGGTGAACAGGAAACCGAGCATCGCGGCGACCTGCCGCACCCCGGTCTCGTCGTCGACGAACGCGGTCGGCAGCAGCGTGCAGTAGTGCGCGTAGCCCGCGATGACGAACGACTCGCACCACGCAGGCAGCGCGGGCTCGGTCGCGCGGTAGTGCGCGAGCAGCCGCCGGATGCGCCGCAGCACCTCCGGGGCGTCGTCCACCGTGCGCTCGGCGGCGAGCAGCTCCACCGCGCGGGCGCCGAGCTCGTCGGTGAAGCGGCGACTGCCGAGGAACAGGATCGAGTCCTCGACGGCGCTCAGTGCGACCGACGCGGTGGCGTCGGGCGCCCAGACCGACCGGCGCAGCCGCTGCTCGACGACCTGCTCGACGGTCACGCCCTCGTAGCCCAGCTCGATGATGTACCGCTGGTGCTTGCCGATCGCCAGGTCCCAGCTCTCCTGGATGGACTTCTCCCCCAGCCGGCGCGTGCCCATGATGGGCCGCACCGCACCCTCGGGCAGCAGATACCGCAGCATCCACAGCAGGTGCGAGGCCGGCACGAGCTCCGGCCGGCCGGCCAGGTCGAGCAGGGCCCGCTGCACGGTCGACTTCGTCAGGTCAAGGCCGATCGGGGCGAGCCGGTCGTAGACGTCGCGGGCCAGCGGCGGCAGCGCCTCGTAGCCGACCTGGCCGACCCGGTCGCCGCCGAGCAGGATCTCGCAGAGCCGCCGCACGTCCCGCCGGCCGGGCACGACGTCCTTCTCGATGCAGGTGACCGCCGCGTCCTGGAAGTCATACGGCGTCGGCCGCGCCCGGTTGCGCATCCCGGCAAGCAGGATCGACGTCTCGAACACCGCGATGGCGTCGGCGGTGCTGGCCAGGTAGCCGTTGCGCCGGGCCAGCCGCACGATGTCGACGCACCAGCCGAGCAGCTCCTCCTCGTCGAGGCCGTCGAGGACCGGCGGGCTGGCGAGGAAGCCGGAGAGCCGGTCGGCCACCGGCTCCGGGGCCGCGCCCGCCACCGTCGCGACGGCCTTGCGCTTGCGGCTGCCCTTCTGGCCCTCCAGCTGAAACGGCGTGAGCCGCGCCCGGGTGACCGCCTTCTGCCAGGTCGCCGCGGCGATCGAGACCGAGCCCGACGCGAGGCCGAACTGCGCCTCGATGGCCGAGTGGCTGGACGGGATGAGCCCGTAGAGCCACGTCGTCGCCGTGCGCGGGCTGATCTCGAAGTCGGGCACGCCCTCGCCGGTGCCGAACTCCGCGACCCGGCTCGCGGCGTGGAAGGCGCCGCAGACGTAGAGGCAGTCGGCCTTGTCGACGCCGGTGCGGGCCAGGTGCTCGCGCATTCGGGTCCACATGTACCGCTCCCGGTCCTCGTCCACCGCGACCCGCCGGGTGTCGGCCACGCCTCCCCTAGCCAGCCGCCGGAACAGGCTGCCGATGAGCACCATGACCTGCCGGTAGGTGGCGTAGTCCGCGCCGGCCAGCGGCTGCTCGACATACTGGTCCCACCACTCCGACCAGTGCCGCACCTTGCCGTGGTGCAGCAGGTGCTGCTCGAGCTCGGCGAAGCGCGGCCGCAGGTCGCCGATCTCGATGCCGACCGCGTCGCCGTGCAGGTCGGCCTGGTCCGGCTTTTGGTCCGGCTTCTGGTCCGGCTCCTCGGCGCCCTCGGCGGAGGGCGCCTCGTCCTCGCGGGGCTGCCACTGGAACACGTGGTCGGTCGAGCGGTCGACCAGCACCAGCTCGACGCCGGGCGTGTCGAGGGCGTAGGCGATGGCCTGATACTCCGCGGACGCCTCGGTGATCGGCGCGACGACGCTGAGCGGCCCCCACTCCTGCGGAAACCCGTCCAGCTGCGACGCGAACGCCTGCAACGCCACCGGCAGGCGGCAGTTGCGCAGCTCGGTGAGCAGCGGCGCCATGTCCTCGCACAGCTCGAGGTAGATGACCTTCGGCTGCTTCTCGCGCAGCCGCCGGACCATCGCGAGCCCGGACGCGGGCGAGTGGTGGCAGACCGGGAAGATCTCCAGCTCCTCGCGCAGCGCCCGGTCGACGTCGTCGACGATGCCGGCCAGGATCTCCGGGACTGCGCTGGGCCCCTCGGCGAAGGCCGTGGCGGCCTCCACCAGCTGGGACCGTAGCGCGCCGAACGGTGGTGTCTCGGTCATGACAGCGTGGCGATCGCCTGGCGGCCACCCTCGAGGAACGCCGGCCACTCCCCGCCGTCCTCCTTGCTGCGCGGCTCGACGACACCGTGCCAGTATTTGTTGAGGATCGCGAGGTCCTCCGGGCTGCGCCGGGCGAGCGACCCGACCAGCGAGCCGGCGAGCGTCTCGGCGCGCAGGCTGCGGTCGCCGAAGAACGTGCTGTGCAGGATCGCGTCCTCCAGCACGCCGATCTGCTCGGCGGTGGACAGCGCCGACTCGAGCTTGTCGTCGTCGCTGGTCGCCGACGCGGCCGCGGCCCGCAGGTCGGCGAAGCTCTGCAGCAGGATGTCGAGCAGGTTGGGCGGCACATCGAGCTCGATGCGGTGCCGGCGCAGCAGCTCGGTGGTGCGGAAGCGGACGATCTCCGCCTCGCTCTTCTTGTTGGTGACGACCGGGATCCGCACGAAGTTGAACCGCCGCTTGAGCGCCGAGGACAGGTCGTTGACGCCTCGGTCGCGGCTGTTGGCGGTCGCGATGATCGAGAAGCCGGGCTGCGCGAAGACGATGTTGTCGTCGTCGAGCTCCGGGATCGACACGTACTTCTCGGACAGGATCGAGATGAGCGCGTCCTGCACGTCGCTGGTGGAGCGGGTCAGCTCCTCGAACCGGCCGATGACGCCCTTCTCCATCGCGGTCATGATCGGCGAGGGGATCAGCGACGCCCGGGACTGACCCTTGGCGATGACCATCGAGACGTTCCACGAGTATTTGATGTGGTCCTCGGTCGTGCCGGCCGTGCCCTGCACCACGAGCGTCGAGTTGCGCGAGATGGCCGCGGCGAGCAGCTCGGCCAGCCAGCTCTTGCCCGTGCCGGGGTCGCCGATGAGCAGCAGGCCGCGGTCGGAGGCCAGCGTGACGATGCTGCGCTCGACGAAGCTGCGGTCGCCGAACCACTTCTGGGAGATCTCGCGGTCGAGGCCGTCGGCGCGCTCCGAGCCGAGGATGAACAGGCGGATCATCCGCGGGCTGAGCCGCCACGAGAACGGCTTGGGCCCGTCGTCGATCGACTCCAGCCAGTCGAGCTCCTCGGCGTATTTGACCTCGGCGGGGGCGCGGAGCATGTCAGTCATGAGAGGGGGTCTCCTATGCGAGGAAGCTCTTGAGTTCGGTGACAAGCTTTTTGATGTGCCCGGAGAGCACCGGCGCGCCCATGTCCTTGAAGCGCTGCCGGAACCACGGGTTGACGCTCTGCTGGCCTCCGCTGCTGACGGAGCCGACCGGAATGAATTTGACCCCGGATCGGTGCATGGCCAGCATCGAGTCGAACAGGACCTGCGACTGCGACTCGTAGAAGTCGGAGATCCACACCACGACCGTGTTTCGGGGGTCGCTCACCTTCGGCTGGGCCAGCGCCATCGCGACCGTGCCGTCGGTGCCCCCGCCGAGCCGGGTGCGCAGCAGCACCTCGAACGGGTCGTGCACCCACGGCGTGAGGTCCAGCGCGCGGGTGTCGTAGGCGACGAGGTGCACGTCGACCTTCGGCAGCCCGGCAAAGATGGAGGCGAGGATGGTGCAGTTGACCATCGCGTTGACCATCGAGCCCGACTGGTCGACCACGACGATGAGCCGGGCTGGCGTGGTGCGTTTCGCGGTGTGCTTGTAGAAGAGGCGGTCGACGTAGAGCCGCTCGTCCTCGGGGCTCCAGTTGGTGAGGTTCTTCCAGATCGTGCGCTCGATGTCGAGGTTGCGATAGACCCGCTTCGGCGGCACCGACCGGTCGATCTCGCCGACGCTGGTCTGCTGGACCTGCGTGCGCAGGACCGCGGCGACCTCGTCGACGAACCGGCGGATGAGCGCCTTGGCGTTGGCGAGCGCGACGCCGGAGAGGTTGTTCTTGTCCCGCAGCAGTTGCTCGATGAGCGACATGCTGGGGGTCAGCTGCTTGGCCAGCGCCGGGTTGGCGAGCACCTCCCGCAGGTGCATCCGCTTCACCAGGTCGCCCTCGATGCCGCCGAGCACGCCCGCCAGGCCGCCGGCGCTGGGGCGCCCGCGCAGCTCGCCCGGGTCCACGCCGAGGGCCTTCTCGAACCAGCCGGCGTCGGCCTGCCAGTTGGCCAGCTGGGTGGCGCTCACGCTGCCGCTGCCGGTGTTGAACACGTTGATCAGCAGCTTGGAGACCAGGGCGGCCCGGCGCACCTCGAGACCGGCTCCCTCGCCGGCCGTGTCGCCGGCGCCCGGCGTCAGCAGGCCCTCGAACTCCCCGGCCAGCTCCGGGTGGCGCTGGACCAGGTTGTCGACGGTGACGCCCGGGTCGAGCAGCGCCGGCGGCAGCCCGATGTCGTCGACGATCGCGACGCTGGCGGACTCCAGGGAGGGCTGCTCGTCGGCCTCGAACAGCCGGCCCAGCATGCGCCAGTAGAGCACCTGGCGGCGGTTCTCGTCGGCGGTCATTTGCGCAGCAACCTTCCGGCCCGCTCGCGCAGCACCTCGACCGCCTCGCCGGCCGCCTTGGCCAGCTTCGGGTCGGCGGGACCGAGCGCCCAGTCGATGGTGTGCACCCCGACCTGCTTCTTCTTGACGGTGGTCTCCACCCCGATCGGCTGGACCGTCCAGGCACCGTCGTCCCAGCGCAGCAGGCCGATGCAGGCGGTCGCTCCGGCCAGCAGCTGCGGCGTCAGCGGCCCGCAGGCGGGCAGCCGGCGCGTGTCGAGCGGGACGCCGGTGAGGTCCTCGACGAACACCGGCTCGGCGATGCGGGCCGGGTGCCGCTCCATCGGGGGCGCGGCCGGGGCGAGCGCGGTGCCGAGGTGGACCCGAGCCGTGGTGAACGGGTCGGCCGCCTCGCCCGGCCGGGCCCGGTCGTCGCGCCAGATCAGGTCGCCGCCGGGGAGCAGCGGCATGTCGGTGAGGTCGAGGACGCGCCGCTCGGCGAGCGCGGTCAGCAGCATCTGGTGGCCGGCCAGCAGCCGCCAGATCGCCGGGCCGACGATCGTGTCGACCTTCGCGGCGGAGACGCTCGCCCGCACCAGGCGCGTGGCGCCGCCGGAGGTCTCCAGCACGCCGTGCACCTGCACCTGCACGGCGGTGGGGTGCTCGTGGACGTCTGCGCCCAGCACGAACAGCCGCCCGGTGACCGGCTCGGCCTGCTCGGCCCGCTGCGTGCGGCCGCCGTCGCGGGCCAGCAGCAGCGCGCGGCTCCACAGGTCGGCCCAGCGGCGCACGGGCAGGTGATCCATCGTCGCGATCGGGCTGCCGGCGCGCAGCTCCGCGGCCAGGCCGTCGAGCAGCACCGCGAGGCGGCGCAGCTCCGGCTCGGCGAGCGCGGCCTCGATGGCCTGGCCCGAGGCTGAGACCAGGTCATCGTCGACGCCCCGCCAGCCGGTGATGGCAAGCTCGCGCAGCCACGACCGGGCGCCGGCGAGCAGGTGGGTCGCAGCCGCTACGCCCAGTCTGGCTCGATGAGGCTCCGCGCTGACCGACCCAGACCAGGCGGCCAGACCAGGCTCGCCCTGCCACTCGGCGCGCTCCCGGCCCAGTGCCGCGTCGGCCCGCGCGAGCAGGGCGTCGTGCACCGCGCCGAACAGCGCGATGCGCGCCGCGGCGAGGGCGAAGAGGTGGTCGTCGGCGATCGAGCCGGCCGCGATCTTGTCGACGGCCTCGGCGACGGCCTCGCGCAGCGGGCTGCCGCCGAACCCGGCGGCCAGCGCGGCCAGCGCCGCGACCCGGTCCTCGTCCACGCGGGCGAAGCCGTGCACCAGCCCGTCGTCGACGGCGGCGGCGAGGCCGAGGGCGTCGCCGATGCCCGGATCGGGCTCGTCGGCGAACAGCGAGGACAGCATCAGCGCTCCTCCTCCACCCGCGAGACGGACGGGAACCAGTGCAGCTCCGGGATCGGCTCGCCGCTGCCGGGCAGCTCCAGATAGGCCAGGTGGCGCAGGAACCCGCTGAACACGGTGGCCGCCGGCGCCGGCTCGTGGTGCGCCTTCAGCCCGGCGGCCAGCGGCCGGCCGTCCTCCACGTCGAGGCGCAGGTAGCGGGCGACGCGCTCGCGGCCGTATTGCACCTCGGCCTCGTCCAGCAGCGCCTGCAGGTGCTTGCACGGGTGGGCGCCGCGCAGCCCGCCGCAGGGCCGGTTGTTGTTGGTGCTGCAGCTCAGTCCGTGGTTGCCTGCGCCGATCGACGAGACGTAGACCCGCTCGATGTCCGACCCGCTCGACACCACGCCCTGCAGGCGCCCGTCGGCCAGCTCGACGAACGGCACCTTGGCCAGCTTGCGTGGCTCTACGGGCGGTATGACGACCGCCGTCGAGCGCGTTTCGACGCTCAAGACCATCGACCTCCAGCATTCGGGGTGGTCCTTGACGCCGGTAGTTGTACCGCACGGGTACGACAAAAAACCGCTACGCCAGCGAGACCGCTATCCGAAGGCAGGTCGGAACGTCCTCGGTGTGATAAGGCCATTCACTTGGTTCGATGTTGTGCACGAACCCGGCGTAGATGACGGCGCCGAGCAGCGGCGCCACGGGGCGCAGCAGCTCGACCGCCGCGGCCGGGTCGCTGCCGGGCGCCAGCCGCCGCCACTGCTGCGTCCAGTGCGCCACGAGCGGCTCCGCCTCGGGCGGCTCGAGCCCGTCGCACAGGGCGAGGATGTCGAAGGCGGGGTTGCCGAGGAACGCATCGCACCAGTCCAGCACCGCTGGCGGTACCGTCGCGGAGAAACGCACGTTGCCGGGGTGGAAGTCGCCGTGGACGAGCGTGTCCGGCAGGCCGCACGCGGCGACGGCGGCCAGCCGGTTGCCGAGCCCGGCCAGCAGCGCGTCGAGGCCGAAGATCTCGCCGAGCCACGGCTCCGCCGCCACCAGGATCTGCTCGTGCAGCCGCCCGCCGCGCCGGTCCCGCACGCCGCGCCCGGCCAGCAGCGGCAGGTCGTCCAGCGCCCGGCGCTGCAGCCCGTGCAGCAGGTCCGCCATCGCGAACCGGGCCTCGGCGGGCGCGCCGAACCCGTCCTCGCCGGGCAGGTGCGCGAGCAGTTGCCGCCCGGTGCCGTCGGCGGCGAGCAGCCTCGGCGCGGCGCCTGGGGCCACCGCGCCGAGCCACGCCAGGACCTCGGTCTCGGCACGCAGGAACGGCGGCAGGTGCTTGAGCCACACCGGCCCGCCGACGGCGTCCAGCCGCCACACCGCAGAAAGGTTCCAGGTCTTGCGCTGCATGACGTTCCGGGCGGTACCGAGGCCGAGCCCCCGCATCTCGTCCAACGCCCAGCGCACCGACTCGGCCGGCCCGCCCACCTCGGCGTAGGGCGCCCGCAGCGGATGGGGCGCCGGCCGGAAGTCGACCGGCTCCAGCACCGACGCCGCCCCGTCGAGCTGGGCGAGGTACGTCACCGCCCCGCCGTGCGGGCGCGGCCGGTCGGCGTGCAGCAGCCGCAGCACGGTCACGTCGGCGCCGAAGCGTTCCCGCGCCCCCGCGACAACATCGTCGACCTCGGGCCAGTACGGGACCTCGACGGGGAACGCCGGCAGCGCGCCGAGCACCACGCCCGACGCGTCGACGAGAACCAGCGTCACCGTACGCACGACCGCTCCTACACCGCCGCCGTCACAGCGACCTCGCCAGGCGGTCGGCGATCAGCCGGGTGAAGCGCGACGGGTCGGCCAGCTCGCCGCCCTCGGACAGCAGCGCGATGCCGTAGAGCAGCTCGGCGGTCTCGGCCAGCCCGGGCGCGTCCGGGTCGGCGGTGTGCGCGTCACGCAGGCCCCCGACCAGCGGGTGGTCGGGGTTGAGCTCCAGGATTCGCTTCGTGTGCGGCATCGGCTGGCCCATCGCTCGGTACATCTTCTCCAGCGTAGGCGTGATGTCGTGCGCGTCGCCGACGATGCAGGCGGCCGAGGTGGTGAGGCGGGTGGACAGCCGCACCTCCTTGACGTCGGCCTCCAGCTTCGTGCCGAGCCAGGACAGCAGCGGCGCGAAGCCCTCGCTGCGCTCCGGGGCGATCTCCTCGGCGCCGAGGTCGACCTGGCCCTTCGCCACGGACTGCAGCTGCCGCCCGTCGTACTGCACAACCTGGTCCACCCACACCTCGTCGACCGGGTCGGTGAGGATGAGCACCTCGTAGCCCTTGGCGAGGAACGCCTCCAGGTGCGGCGAGTTCTCCACCGTGGCGCGCGATTCGCCGGTCATGAAGTAGATGTCGTTCTGCCCCTCCTTCATGCGCTCGACGTATTCGCGCAGCGAGGTCGGCTGCTCCGCGGAATGGGTCGAGGGGAACAGGACGAGATCGAGCAGCGCCTCGCGATTCTCGGCGTCGTCGATCAGGCCCTCCTTCAGGGGGCGGCCGAACTCGGTCCAGAACGTGCCGTACCGCTCGGAATCCTTCTCCTTGATCTCCTTGAGCGTGGCGAGGACCTTTTTCACCAGGCGCCGCTGCACGACCTGGATCTGGCGGTCCTGCTGCAGGATCTCGCGGGAGATGTTGAGCGACAGGTCGTGCGCGTCGACGACGCCCTTGACGAATCGCAGGTACCGCGGGGTCAGCGCCTCGCAGTCGTCCATGATGAACACGCGCTTGACGTACAACTGCACGCCGCGCTTGCCGTCGCGGCTGAACAGATCGAAGGGCGCCCGCGCCGGAATGAACAGCAGGGCCTCGTATTCGAAGGTGCCCTCGCCCCGCATGTGAATGGTCTCGAACGGGTCGGTCCAGTCGTGGCTGACGTGCTTGTAGAACTCGTTGTACTCCTCTTCGGCGACCTCGCTGCGCGGCCGTGCCCAGAGCGCCTTCATCGAGTTGAGCGGCGCGTCGGCGCCGTCGAGCCGGATCGGCCAGGCGATGAAGTCCGAGTACTTCTTGACGATTTCCCGGATCTTCCATTCCGCCGTGTAGTCGAACAGCCGGTCCTCGCTGTCCTCCGGCTTGAGGTGCAGCGTCACGGTGGTGCCCTGCGGCGCCTCCTCCAGCGACTCGATCTCGTAGGTGCCCTCGCCGGCCGACTCCCACCGGGTGCCCTGGCTCTCGCCCGCGCGGCGGGTCACCAGCGTCACCTTGTCGGCGACCATGAACGTCGAATAGAAACCGACGCCGAACTGCCCGATGAGCTCCGCCCGCTGCTGCTGTTCGGGCGATTCCCGCAGCTTGCTCAGCAGCTCCGCGGTGCCGGACTTCGCAATGGTGCCGATGAGCGAGACGACGTCGTCGTGGGACATGCCGATGCCGTTGTCCCGCACCGTGAGCGTGCGCTGGTCCTTGTCGACCTCGAGCCGGATGTGCAGATCGTCGGTGTCGACGTCCAGCTCCTTGTTCACCAGCGATTCCAGCCGCAGCTTGTCCAGCGCGTCGGAGGCGTTTGAGATCAGCTCCCGCAGGAAGATGTCCTTGTTGGAGTAGATCGAATGGACCATCAACTGCAGGAGCTGTCTGGTCTCGGCCTGGAACTCCAGCGTCTCGCTCACTTCGACTCCCTCTCGAGGCTATGACCGCCGAAAAGAATACTGGCGCGATGTCGAAACCGGGGGGTGCCGTTCGTGTAGAGACCAACAGCACTCCGATGAGGGGGAACATCATGAAGCAGTACCTGCTCAGCGTCGTCGAGCCGAGCACCGGGGAGCCGCCGGCCGCCGAGGAGATGGAGCGGATCATGGCGCGGGTCGCGGAGCTCGAGCGCGCCGTCAAGGAGGCCGGGGTCTGGGTGTTCAACGGCGGGCTGCACCAGCCTGGCACCGCGACCACGCTGCGGCCCAAGGGCGACGACGTGCTGATCACCGACGGGCCGTACGCGGAGGGCAAGGAGCACCTCGGCGGGTTCTTGATCCTGCGGTGCGAGGACCTGGACGAGGCGCTGGAGTGGGCGCGGCGGGCCGTGGCGGCCACCACACTGCCGATCGAGGTGCGGCCCTTCCGATGAGCCGCGAGGTCGAGCGGGTCTTCCGGGAGGAGTACGGCCGCGCGGTCGCCGTCCTGGTCCGCAGCTTCGGCGACATCGACCTCGCCGAGGAGGCGGTCCAGGAGGCGTTCGCGGCGGCGCTGCAGCGCTGGCCGGACGGCGGCGCGCCGCCCAACCCGGCCGGATGGATCATCACAACCGCGCGCAACCACGCGATCGACCGGCTCCGGCGCGAGGCCAGGCGCGCCGAGAAGCACGCCGAGGCCGAATTGATCTACAACATACCTCCGGACGAGCCCGACGACCGGCTACGGCTGATCTTCACGTGCTGCCACCCGGCGCTGGCTCGCCACGCGCAGGTGGCGCTCACGCTGCGCCTGCTCGGCGGGCTGAGCACGCCGGAGATCGCCCGGGCGCTGCTGGTGCCCGAGGCGACGCTCGCGCAGCGCATCGTGCGCGCCAAGAGCAAGATCCGCGACGCGGGGATCCCGTACCGCGTGCCGCGCGAGGCCGATCTGCCCGACCGTCTGTCGGCGGTGCTCACGGTCGTGTACCTGATCTTCAACGAGGGCTACGCGGCCGGCTCCGGCGATGAGCTGGTCCGCGACGACCTGTGCGCGGAGGCGATCCGGCTCGGGCGCATGCTGCGCCGCCTCATGCCCGACGAGCCGGAGACCGCCGGCCTGCTGGCCCTCATGCTGCTGGCCGCGGCCCGGCGGCCGGCCCGCGTCGACGCGCTGGGCGCCCTGGTGCCGCTGCCCCGGCAGGACCGCACGCGCTGGGACCGGGCGGCGATCGCCGAGGGCCACCGCATCGTGCGCGAATGCCTGCGGCGCAACCGGCCCGGCCCGTACCAGATCCAGGCGGCGATCAACGCCGTGCACACCGACGCCCCCAGCGCCGAGGCCACCGACTGGGGGCAGATCGTCCAGCTGTACGACCAGCTCATGGCGGTGGCGCCGACGCCGGTCGTCGCGCTCAACCGCGCCGTCGCGGTCGCCGAGGTCGACGGGCCCGACGCCGGGCTGCGGCTCGTCGAGGGCCTGAGCCTGCCGCGGTACCACGTGTTCCACGCCGTCCGCGCCGACCTCCTGCGCCGGGTGGGCCGCGCCGCCGAGGCCCGGGCCGCGTACGCGACGGCCGCGGAGCTCGCCGGCAACGCGGCCGAACGGCGGTACCTGCTGTCCCGCGCCGAGCCCGATGGCTCGACCACCGTGACACCGGGTGAGATGCTCGAAGCATGACGAACCCAGTGCTCGCCCAGTTGCTCGCGATCGCGCTCATCGTCGCGGTCGTCGCGCTGGCCGTCGTCGTGATCCCCGTCAACCGCCGCGGCGCGCCGATCAGCGCCCGGGGCGGCCGCGAGGAGCGCGGCTGGCACGGCTTCATCTACGCCAACCCCGACGACCCCAACCTGTTCGTCCCCAAACGGTTGGGCCTGGGCTGGACGATCAACTTCGGCCACCGCCGCGCCTGGCAGGCGGTCTTCGGCATCCTCGCCGTCATCGCGCTGGGCATCGTCGTGGGCACTCTCGCGGGGGCCCACGGCCGGAGCTGACCGTCAGCCGGCGGCCGGCCAGTCCCACCCCAGCTGGGCGAACATGCCGAGGCGGTCGCTGACCGCCCGGATCTCCGAGATCTTGCCCGCCCGCAGGGTCAAGATCCAGATTTGCTCGACCTCGCATGAACGCCCCGTGGGCTCCGGCATCCGCGGGTGGTAGCCGGTGTGCGTGGCCCGCACCAGCAGGCGGGCGACCACCGTGTCACCCTCGGCGACGAGCTGCTGCGGGCACATCCCGCCGTCGCCGAACGCCTCCAACTGCTGCCGGAAGCCCTCGAACGCCGCCCCCGGCTCGTCCTCCTCGCCGAAAATGATCTTGTTGTGGTCGACCACGTCGGCCGCCATGTAGTCGCCCCAGTCGGCGATCCGGCGTTCGTTCACGGCCCGGAAGAAATCGGTCACGACCTGCTTGTTCGCGTCCATCGCGCGCCTCGCAATCTTACGACGTAAGTTTGATGCCGCCACTGTAGACTTACGCCGTAAGAAGAGTCAACCGAGGAGGCCGCCGTGTCCCCGAAGCGACAGCGCGGCGAGCGCGCCGGGCTCACCCGCGAGCAGGTGCTCGACGCCGCCCTGGAGCTCGCCGACGAGTCCGGCCTGGCCGGCCTGACCATGCGTGGCCTGGGCGCGCGGCTCGGCGTCGAGGCGATGACGCTGTACCACTACGTGCCCAACAAGGAGGCCCTGGTCGACGGCATGGTGGAGCGGCTGTTCACCGCCGCCCAGCCGGCCGCGCCCGGCCCCGACTGGCGCGCACACCTGCGCGGCTATGCGCACGAGCTGCGGGCGGCACTGCTGCGCCACCCGGGCATCCTGCCGGCGGTCGTGCGGCCGGCGGTCACCCCGGCGACGCTCGACGCCGTCGAGGGCGGCCTGCGCACGCTGACCGGGGCGGGGTTTCCGCTGGGCACGGCGCTGGACGTGCTGAACACGCTGACCCTGTTCGTGCTGGGGCACGCCGCCGCGGAGGTGGGCATCGGCGCGGGCGACGGGCCGGGCTCGCCCGGCTGGCTAGCCGGCCTCGACGGAGAGCGGTACCCGCTCATCCTGCGGGCCGTGCACACCGGCGCGGGCACCGACGACGCGGCCCGGTTCACGTTCGCCGTGGAGGCCCTGCTCACCGGCTTCTCGGCGTTTTCCGTAATCAAATAGGCGGCCCCCGGGCCTGCCGGGGGCCGCCCTGGTGGAGCGGAGGTCAGTCGGCGCTGGAGCGGGCCCAGAGGTTGATGCCGGACTCGGTCGCGTGCTCGTCGATGGCCGCCAGCTCGGCGGGCGAGAACTCCAGGTTGGCCAGCGCCGCGACGTTGTCCTCCAGCTGCGCCACACTGCTCACGCCGATCAGCGTCGAGGTCACCCGCGGGTCGCGCAGCGTCCAGGCGAGCGCCATCTGGGCCAGGCTCTGGCCCCGGGCGGCGGCGATGTCGTTCAGCGCGCGGATCTTGGCAAGGTAGTCGTCGGTGAGCCACTCCGGCGACAGTGAGCCGCCCTCACTGGCGCGCGAGCCGGCCGGCACGCCGCCGAGATAACGGTCGGTCAGCATCCCCTGCGCCAGGGGCGAGAACGCGATGCAGCCGATGCCCTCCCGCTCGAGCACGTCGAGCAGGTCGTCCTCGATCCAGCGGTTGAGCATCGAGTAGGACGGCTGGTGGATGAGCGCCGGCGTGCCGAGCCGCCGCAGGATGGCCGCCGCCTCCGCGGTCTTGGCGGGCGAATACGACGAGACGCCGACGTACAGCGCCTTGCCCTGCCGCACCGCCGCGTCGAGCGCGCCCATGGTCTCTTCCAGCGGCGTCTCGGGGTCGAAGCGGTGCGAGTAGAAGATGTCGACGTACTCCAGCCCCATCCGCCGCAGGCTCTGGTCGAGGCTAGCCAGCAGGTACTTGCGCGAGCCCCACTCGCCGTAGGGGCCCGGCCACATGTCGTACCCGGCCTTGGTCGAAATGATCAGCTCGTCGCGGTACGGCCGGAGGTCGCCGCCCAGGATGCGCCCGAAGTTCTCCTCCGCGGAGCCGTACGGCGGGCCGTAGTTGTTCGCCAGGTCGAAGTGCGTGATGCCGAGGTCGAAGGCGCGCCGCACGAGCGCGCGGTGCCCGTCCAGCGGACGGTCGTGGCCGAAGTTGTGCCACAGCCCGAGCGAGACGGCCGGCAGCTTCAGGCCGCTGCGCCCGCTGCGCCGGTACTGCATGTGCTCATAACGCGATGGATCAGGGATGTACGTCACGAGCCAACACTAGGGTCGCTACCCGACCGTACGCACGACGTTGCGGCCACCGCCCGCACCCGCGAGACCGTGCGGGAGGTCGCCGACGCGGCCGGCCGGCTCGCGGCCACCAGCGAGGAGATCGCGCACTCCGCCGAGAGCACCTCGGCCCGCTCCGAGGCGGTCGCGAGCGCCGCCGGGCACGTGGCCGGCAGCGTGCACAGCGTCGTGGCCGGCGCCGAGGAGATGTCCGCGTCGATCCACGAGATCGCCCGGTCCGCGGCGCAGGCGGCGAGCGTCGCCGCGGCGGCGGTGCAGGCCGGTCCCGCACCGCCACCGCCGAGCTGGCCACCATGGCCGGTCGGCTGCAGCAGCTGGTCGACCGCTTCCGGTACTGACCCCGTGCTCAGAGGCCCAGGCGGGCTTCGACGGCCGACGCGGACGGGTGGTCCACGCGCTCGTAGATGGCCAGGGCGCGCCGCCACAGGCCGATCGCCGGGGCGCCGTCGAGCGCGTCGCCGAGCCGGGTCGCGGTCTCGGCCTCGTCGAGCCGGTCGCCGAGCTCGGTGAAGCGCTCCAGGGCCTCGCGGTAGCGCTCCACCGAGCGCTCCCGGTCGCCGAGCGCCGAGTGCACCCGGCCGAGGTGGGCCACCGCCGCGGCGGTCTCATGCGGGTCGCCCAGCTCGCGGCGCAGCGCGAGCGCCCCCTCGCCGTGGGCGACGGCCTCGGCGGCGCGCCCGGCCTGCGCGTAGTGCCAGGCGGCCGCGGCGCGCGCGGACGCCTCGCCGGACCCGTCGCCGGCCCGGCGGAACAGGGCCAGGGCGAGCTCACCGTGGACGATCGCCTCGGTGAAGCGGGCCATCGACTCCAGCACCGCGGCCAGGTCCTGCCGGCACGCCGCCGCGGCGCCCGCCTCGCCCTGGGCGTGGAAGCAGTCGGCGGCCTCGCGCAGCCGGCGCAGCGCCGCCTCGTGCTGCCCCGTGCGCAGGTACGCGGCGGACTGCGCGCGCTGCGCCCGGGCGAGCAGCGCCGGGTCGCCGAGGAGCTCCGCGGCCCGGATCGCGGTCTCCGCCACGGCGATCCGGTCGTCCCAGCGGCCGGCGGCGTCGAGCGGGCCGTCCAGGGCCTCGGCGATGCGCCAGGCGTCACCGTACCGGCCGCGGCGTATGGCCAGGCCGAGCACGGCGAGCGTCGCGCGGTGCCCGCCGGCGTGCGCGGCGTGGTGGGCCACGAGGCGGTCCTGGAGGCCGGCCCGCTCGGCGTCCGGCGTGCCGCCGGCCGCGTGCTCGCGCAGGACGGCGTGCATGGCGTACCGGCCGGGCCGGGGCTCGGCGACGAGCTGCGCCCGGGCGAGCTCGCTCAGCGCGTCCACACTGGACCGTCCCAAGAGGATGGTCGCGTCCGGCTCACTCAGATCCGGGCCGGGATGCGCGCCGAAGCCCCGGAACAGCCGCCGCGCGGCCGGCGACAGCAGGTCGTACGACCACGCGAACGCGGTCCGCTCGGCGAGCGCGTCGGCGGCCGCCGCCAGCGACAGCTCGGGGAGCAGCGCGGCGCGGGCGGAGAACACGGCCAGCGCCATGGGCCGGCGCCCGCACGCCGTGATGATGCGGTCGACGGCGGCCGGCTCCGCGGCGGTGCGCTCGGCGCCGATCCGCGCCGCGAGCACGGCCCGTGCCTCGGTGCGGTCGAACACGTCGAGCGTCAGCCCGGCCGCGTCGAGCCCGGCTGGGCCGGCTGGGCCGTGCCGGCCCGTGACCAGTGCGACGCTGTCGCCCACGGCCGGCACCAGCGGCCGCAACTGCGCCGCGTCGGCGGCGTCGTCGAGCACGAGCAGCACGCCGCGGCGGGCGGTCAGGCCGCGGTACATCCCGGTGCGCGCGGCCAGGCCCAGCGGCATGTCCGCGGGCGCCACGCCGAGCGCGGCGAGCAGCGTGCGCAGCGCCTCGGCGGCGGGCAGCGGGCCGGCCGGGTCGGAGCCGCGCAGGTCCAGGAACAGCACCCCGTCCGGGAAGCGGCCGGCGATCCGATGTCCATAGTGGACGGCGAGCGCGGTCTTGCCGACGCCCGCATCGCCGCCGACGAACACGGCCCGGGCGCCGGGCAGCATCCGGTCCAGCCGGGCGATCACGCCGGCCCGCCCGGCGAAGTACGCGGGGGCGGCCGGCAGCCCGTGCTCGTCTGCAGACCGCGGCAGAGACGAGGCCGGGGCGACAGACGAGGCCGAGGTGGGAGGTGAGGCCGGGGCAAGCGAGGCTGGGGCTACGGCGCCGTCGCGGGCGGCGATCCGGGACCGCGCGGACGCGAAGGCGCCGCACTCGGCCGGGCTGGCGCCGAGCAGCCGGAGCAGGGCGTCCAAGCGCTCGGCCGGGGGCAGCGCGCGGCCGGCGAAGTACGCGCCGATAGCGGCGCCGGGCCAGCCGGTGCGGGCGGCGAGCTCGCCGAACGTCAGCGGCGACGAGCGGACCCGCCGGGCCTGCCTGCGCCGCAGGTCGCGCAGGAGCCCGGCGAGCTCGTCGAGGGTGGAGACACCCGATGGATCTACCACGCCCGGAAGCCTGCCACAGCGCGCCAAATCCGGCGCGGTGGCGCGTCAGACGGCGCAGACGGTGTCGAGGTCCGCGCTCGCCGCCTGGATGTCGGCCAGCAGCTTGTCCATGTCGCCGATCGAGTTGATCTTCGCCAGCGAGTCCGCCGAGCCGAACAGCGCGAGGCCGTCGGCGGCCTTGTCCAGCGCGGCCTGCAGCTTCGGGTCGGCCGCCTCGGCCTTGAGGTCGCGCGCCTGCTTGACCAGCGCGTCGGTGAGCTCCTTCGCCTTGTTCACCGCCTGGGTCTCGGCCGCCTTGTTCTTCTGCTGCCGCGCCACGATCATGAGGCCGATCTGGGTGCCGATCGGCTTCACGGTGTCCTCGGTGACGAGCTGCTCGGCCTTGTCGCAGACCGCCCTGGTGTTGGCCTTGAGGTCGACCGTCGGGCTCGGCGAGGACGCGGGGCTCGCCGCGGATGTGGCGCTCGCCGCGGACTGCGGGCTCTCATCGGACTGCGAGCAGGCCGCGGAGGTGCTCACAAGGGCGGCGAGGATCGCCACGGTCAGTATCCGTCGCACGATTGAGGTTCTCCTCCAGGTCGGTGTTCCCGGCTTCGGTCAGGGGAACCAGTGTCCTACATCCGCTCCGGGGCCTCGATGCCGAGCAGGTCGAGGCCGGTCCGGAGGGTCCGCGCGGTCAGGTGGCACAGCGCCAGCCGGCCGCCGCGCACCGGATCCGGCGCCCGCAGCACCGGGCAGCGCTCGAAGAACGCGGTGAAGGCGGTCGCCAGGCCGTACAGGTATCCGGTGAGCCGGTGGAACTCGAGCGTCTCGCCGACGTGCTCGACGACGCCGGGGAAGCCCAGCAGCTCCACCGCGAGCGCGTGCTCGGCCGGGTCGGCGACGGCGAAGGCGCCGCCCGCCGCGTCCGCGCCGCCCTTGCGGAAGATCGAGCGGATCCGCACGTGGGCGTACTGCAGATACGGCCCCGTGTCCCCGGTGAACGCCAGCATCCGGTCGAAGTCGAACACGTGGTCCTTGATCCGGTCGGTCGACAGGTCGGCGTACTTGAGCGCCCCCATGCCGACCTCCGCCGCGCCGGCCCGCGCGACGGCCTCGTCGAGCAGCTCGGTCAGCCGGATGGCGCCGCCCGCGCGGCTGCGCAGCATCTTGCCGTCGGTGCCGAGCATCGAGCCGAAGGCGACGTGCTGCGCCCGCACCGGCGGGGCGAGCCAGCCGGCCGCCTCGGCGACGGCGAAGACCATCCCCAGGTGCTGCCGCTGGGGCGCGCCGACGACGTAGAGCAGGCGGGTGGCCTTGAGCTCCTCGACGCGGTGCCGCAGCGCCGCGAGGTCGGTCGCCGCGTATCCGTAGCCGCCGTCGGCCTTGCGCACGATGAGCGGCAGCGGTGCGCCGTCCCGCGACGCGAAGCCCGCCGGGAAGGCGCACTCGGCGCCGTCGCTCACGCGCAGCAGGCCGCGCTCGCGCAGGTGCGCCACGATGCCGTCCAGCTCGGCGTTGTAGGTGCTCTCGCCGGCGAAGTCGCCCTCCTGCAGGCGTACACCGAGGCGGTCGTAGACGCCCATGAGGTACCGCCGCGAAACCCCGACCAGCGAGCGCCACAGCGCGATCGTGTCCGCGTCGCCGTCCTGCAGCAGGATCACCCTGCGCCGCGCCCGCTCCCGGAACGCCTCGTCGGCCTCGAACCGGCGCCGCGCGGCGGCGTAGAACGCGCTCAGGTCGGACTCGTCGATGACGCCGCCGTCGACGTGGTGCTCGACGAGCATGCCGAAGTTGGTGCCCCAGTCGCCCAGGTGGTTCTGCCGGATCACCCGGTGCCCGAGAAACTCCAGCACCCGCACGGCCGCGTCGCCGATGACCGTCGAGCGCAGGTGCCCGACGTGCATCTCCTTCGCCGCGTTCGGCCCCGAATAGTCCACCACCACGGTCTCTGGCTCCACAGTGGACACTCCGAGCCGCTCGTCCGCGGCGGCCTCGGCCAGCATCCGGTCCAGCGCCGCGTCCGCCAGCGTCAGGTTGACGAACCCCGGCCCGGCCACCTCGACCCTCGCGCACAGGTCGTCGAGCCGCGCGGCCCGGGCCACGGCCGCCGCGATCTCGCGCCGGTCCCCCGGCAGGGCGAGCGCCCCGTCGGCCTGGAAGTCGGCATGCCGGGATCGGCGCAGGGCGGGGTCGACGGTCGATCCGGTCACGGTCTCGAACGCGGCCGCGAGCCTGTCCCGCAGCACCCTGCCGATGTCAGCCATGCCCTCGGACGGTACCGACCCGGCCGCGCGCCCGCCGCTGGTTTTCACGCCCCAGGGCTACCTGCGGCGACGGCCGGCCCCGCAGCCGCACCGGAGCGCGCGCTACCCCCAGCTCGGCAGCACTCCCGGGCCGGTGACGATGAGCAGGACGCAGATCGACGTCGTTATCATCACGCGCAGCATTTGTCGCATAGACCGGAAATTATCCGGGGCGTTGGGGGCCGGGCCTTCACCTTGCGGGGCGAGATGTCTGCGTGGCCCGGTTCACCTCTCGGCCAGCGCCTCCGTCGGCGAGAGCCGGGAGGCGCGGACCGCCGGGTAGAGGCCCGCCAGGCCGCCGATGACGAGCGTCGCGCCGGCGCCTCCGGCGACCGACCACGGTGGGATCACCGTCGAGAAGTGCTGGGCCACCGCGTAGGCGGCGGTGCCGGCCGCGCCGAGCAGTGCGCCACCGGCGCCACCGAGGGCGGACAGTAGCAGCGACTCCGCGAGGAACTGGGTGCGGATCTGGCCGCGGGTCGCGCCGAGCGAGCGGCGCAGGCCGATCTCGCCCCGGCGTTCCAGCACCGAGATGACCATCGTGTTGGCCACGCCGACGCCGCCGACGAGGAGGGCCACCGCGCCGAGGCCGAGCAACAGGCGGGTGAAGGCTTCGCCGGCCGCCTGCTTCGCGGCGAGCGCGTCCGAGGGGCGGGAGACCTGGACCTCGTTGGGCGCCTCCGGGTTGGCGGTCGGGCCGAGCGCGGCGCGGACCGCGGCGATGCGGGCCTCGTCGGCGCGGGTGTAGATGGTGGTCGGGTGGCCGTCGAAGCCGAGCTCAGCCTGAGCGACCGGCCAGCCGACGAGCGCGGCCGTGTCGAGCTCGGGGGCCAGCGGCGACGGCTCGAGGATGCCGACGACGGTGAACCATCGGCCGCCGAGCAGCACGCGGGTGTCGGGGCCGGCGCGGCCGATGCCGAGCCGCTCGGCCGCGGCCGCGCCGAGGACCGTGGCCGGGAAGGCGCCGGTCGCCGCGTTGAGCCAGGTGCCGCTGCGGACCTGCGCGCCGACCACGGCGAGCAGGTCGAGGCGCGCGGCGTACCCGGCGATCCCGTTGGTCTGGGTCTTCGGGATCTTCCCGGTCCGGTAGACCTTCGCGCCGTCGATGCGACCGATCGACGAGAGCGCGCGCACGGCGGCGATCCGGCCGACCATCGCCTCGGCGGTGTCCGGCAGCTGCGCCCGCTCGCCGATCAGCGTGGTGCCGGGCGCGACGGTGAGCAGGTTGGTGCCGAGCGCGTCGAGCGTGCGGTCGAGCTCGGCCCGCGACGAGGACGAGATGCCGACGACGGCGACCATCGACGCGATGCCGATGGCGATGCCGAGCGCGGACAGGAACGCCCGCATCGGCCGGGTACGCAGGCCGACGAGCCCCACCTTCACGACGTCGCCCGGCCACAGCCGGGCGGGGCGCAGTGTCCTCATTGGACACCGCCGGCCGAGTAGGCGACGATCCGGCCGTCGCGCATGGCGACCCGCCGCGGCAGGCCGTCGGCGATCTCCCGGTCGTGGGTGATGATGACGACGGTGGTACCGCCGGCGTGCAGCTCCCGCAGCAGCCCCATCACGGTGGCCCCGGAGGCCGAGTCCAGCGCGCCGGTGGGCTCGTCGGCCAGCAGCAGCGCGGGGTCCCCGGCCACCGCCCGGGCGATCGCGACCCGCTGCCGCTCGCCGCCGGAGAGCTGGTGCGGCCGGTGGCCGGCGCGGTGCGCGAGCCCGACGCGCTCCAGCGCGGCCGCGGCCCGGCGGCGCCGCTCCCGGGGCCGCAGGCCGGTGTAGAGCAGCCCGTCGGCGACGTTGTCCAGCGCGGCGATTCCGGCCGCGAGGTAGAACTGCTGGAAGACGAAGCCGATGCGGCGTGCCCGGAGCGCGGACAGCTCGGCGTCGCGCAGCCGGGACACGTCGAAGCCGTCGACGTCGACGCGACCGGAGGTCGGCCGGTCGAGGGTGCCCAGCAGGTTGAGCATCGTCGACTTGCCCGATCCCGACGGGCCGACGATGCCCACGAGCTCGCCGGGCTCGATGCGCAGCGATACGCCCGTGAGGGCGGGCACCGTCCCGGAGTACACCTTGGAGACCTCGCTCATCGTGATCACCTCGGCATCCCGACGGTCGTCCCCGCGGCGACACCGTCGCCGGAGATCTCGACCCAGCCCCCGGAGAACAGGCCGGTCTTCACCGCGACGTAGCGCGACGCGGCACCTTCGACGACCTCCACGCCGTAGCCACCGTCGGGCAGGCTCACCAGCGCGGCGACCGGCACGGCGAGCACGTCCTCGCGCTCGGAGGCGGTGAACGTGACGTCGACCGAGGCGAGCGCGTAGGAGGCCACCCGCTGCTGGTCGTCCGAGTTGTTCAAGTCATTCAAGGCGATCGTCACCTCCACCTTCGTCTGCGCCCCCGAGGACGCCCCGGCGCCCGGCGCGGCCGGCTCGATGACGGTGGTCACCCGGGTGACGCGGCCGCCGATCGTGCCGTCGTCGGGCAGCGTGACGACGACGGCCGCGTCCTGTTGCGCCAGGCGCTGGTCGGCGGGGTCGAGGGCGACGGTGACCGCCTTGGCCGTCCCGGTGTACGTCAGGATCCGCTGCCCGGGCGCGGCCGGCTCCCCCTGCGACGCCGCCACCGCGGTGATCCGCACGGCGTCCGGCACGAAAACGACCCGGCCGAGCTCGACCGTCCCGGTCTCGTCGAGCCCCTGATCGGACTGCCAGCGCTTGACGGCGGCGGCCGTGGCCGAGGTGTACTCGTCGTCGACGGTGAACCCGGTGTATCCGAGCGCCCGCAGGTTCTCCTCGAGCTGCCGCACGTCGGCCCCCTCGGTGCCCTGGGCGAGCGGCCGCCAGGCCGGCACCGCGCCGTACAGCAGCGTCACCGGCTTGTCGTTCACCCGGTACAGCGGCTGGCCGCGGGTCACCTGGGTGCCGCTGTCGGGCAGGTAGGTGAGCGTCCCGGGCAGCCGGCCGGTGACCGTGCTCGACGCGCCGTAGCCCAGCTCCCCGTCGACGGTGCGGGTGTCCTTGAGCGTGCGCCGGCTCACCTGTGCGGTGTTCGGCGGCAGCGCGCTCCGCGCCGCCTCGCCGGCCGCCCGGTGGCCGCCGAGGCCGAGCCAGGCGGCCGCGCCGGCGCCCGCGACCAGCACCGCCAGGGCGGCGGCGTACCCCGCCCTCCGGCTCATCCGCGGCCACCCGAGAGGATCGGCTGGCACTGCTTCTGGGCCTTCTCGAAGTCCGGGTCCTCGGCGAGTTTCCGGTCGATGCGCATGCCGACCTGGCCGGGCTCGGGGTCGGGGAAGCCCTCGACGCCGTTGTCCCGCATGCACTTGGCGAAGGCGCGGTTGTTCGCGTCCGTCTGCGCGTCGCCCCGGCCGTTCTCGGCCATCGGGTTGTACTGGCGGCACGCCTCCATCGCCTTGTTCACCGTGTCCTGGCTGACGCCGCCGGTGATCCGGACCATCGGCCCCTTGCCCGGCTCCGGGTCGGGCACGTCGATGCCGTGTTCCCGCATGCACTGCGCGAACTTCACGCCCATCTCGTCGCGGCTCAGGCTCGCCGCGGCGCTCGGCCCCGCCTGCGGGCTCTCGGATCCGCACCCGGCCAGGCTCCCGGCGCCCACCGTCAACGCCAGCAGGACGACCGCCAGTCTCCGCATCACAAACTCCTCGCTCGTCGGATCGTTTCGGCGGCGAGCCTGCGCGATGCGGCGTTTCCGGGCCGTCTGCCGCCGCAAACGCCGGGGAAACGCGCCGACCGGGGATGATGGGCCGGGGGCGGTGGCGAAGGGGGCGGCGCGTGCGGCTGCTGGTGGTGGAGGACGAGCCGATGCTTGCCGGCGCGATCGCGGAGTGGCTGCGCGAGGACTCGCACGCCGTCGACGTCGCGGGCGACGGCGAGGCGGCGCTGGAGCGGCTGGCGGTGCACGACTACGACGTCGTCGTGCTCGACCGGTCCCTGCCCGCCGTGCCCGGCGACGAGGTCTGCCGCCGGATCGTGGAGTCGGGCTCGGGGGCGCGGGTGCTCATGCTCACCGCCGCCGCGGAGGTCACCGACCGCGTGGCCGGGCTGTCGCTCGGCGCCGACGACTACCTCACCAAGCCCTTCGCGTTTCCCGAGCTGGCCGCCCGGGTGCAGTCGCTGGGTCGTCGCAGCCGCCCGGCCGTGCCGCCGGTCCTGCGCCGGGCCGGGATCACGCTGGACCCGGCACTGCACCGGGTGTTCCGGGACGGCGCCTACGTGCCGCTGTCGAAGAAGGAGTTCGGGGTGCTGTCCGAACTGCTGCGTGCCGGCGGGGCGCCGGTGTCCGCCGAGTTTCTGCTCGAGAAGGTGTGGGACGAGCATGCCGACCCGTTCACCCCGGCGGTCCGGCTGACGATCCTCAAGCTGCGCCGCAAGCTGGGCGACCCGCCCGTCATCGAGACCGTCACCGCCGTGGGGTACCGCATCCCATGAGCCTGCGCCTGCGCCTGACGGTCATCTACGCCGGCCTGTTCCTGCTCGCCGGGCTGGTGCTGCTCGCCACCACCTACGTGCTGTTCGATCGGCAGCTGGCCGGCGCCGGCCTGAGCGTGGTGCTCAACCGGTCGACGACCGGCGCCTCCCCGAGCCCGCAGGTCCTGCCGGACCCGGCCGAGACCATGCGCCAGATCGAGGCGCAGCGCCGGCAGCTGCGTGCGGCGGCCGTCACCTCGCTGCTGACCCAGGGCGCCATCGCGCTCGGCGTGGTCGCCGCCGCGGCCGCGGGGCTGGGCTGGCTGGTCGCCGGCCGGGTGCTCAACCCGCTGCACCAGGTCACCGCGACCGCCCGGCGCATCGCCGCGGCCCCGGCGGCCGGCCGCGGGCTGCACGAACGCATCGCGCTACGCGGCCCGGCCGACGAGGTCAAGGAGCTCGCGGACGCCTTCGACACCATGCTCGAGCGGCTCGACCGGTCCTTCGACGGGCAGCGCCGGTTCATCGCCAACGCCTCGCACGAACTGCGCACGCCGCTGACTGTCGGGCGGGCGCTGGTCGAGCTGGCCATGAAGCGCCGGTCCGCGTCCGCCGACACGATCCGGCTCGGCGAGGACCTGTTGCGGATCAACGCCCGCCACGAGCACCTCATCACCGGGCTGCTGCTGCTCGCCACCTCGGAGAACGAGCTCACCGAGCGCCGCCCGGCCGACCTGGCCGACGTCGCCGCCCACGTCCTGGCCCAGTCCGCAGGCGCGGCCGCCGCGGCCGGCGTGACGCTGGAGGAGCAGCTCGCGGAGGCGCCGACGAGCGGCGACGCACTGCTGCTGGAGCGGCTGGTGCACAACCTCGTCGAGAACGGCGTGCGGTACAACGCCGGGCCCGGCGGCTGGGTGCGGGTGGTCACCCGCGCCACCGGGGACGAGCGCGTCGAGGTCGAGGTGAGCAACACCGGGCCGGTGGTACCGCCGTACGAGGTACCGGCGCTGTTCGAGCCCTTCCACCGGCTGGCCGGGGACCGCCGCGTCACCGCCGGCGGCGCGGGCCTGGGGCTGTCCATCGTCCGTTCGGTGGCCGCCACCCACGGCGGGACCGCGGTCGCGCGGCCCCGCGAGGGTGGCGGCCTGGTCGTCACCGTCGCGCTGCCGGCCGTGGTTTCCGGGGTTGCTGTTAGGTTCGGCCGGTGACCTTCACCTCGCACGCCACCACGTTCGCCGGCCTGCCCGTCGTGGACCTGGCGGCCGGCGAGCCGCTGCCCGAGGTCGACGGGCCGGTCGCCTGGCGGTACGCGAACTGGGACTTCGACGAGAACACCGACTACGGGCCGAGCCCCGCCTGGGCCGAGTCGTTCGCGCGGCTGCTCGACGGGATCGACGCCTCGGCCGTCCGCGCGCTGGTGCTCGGCTCGTGGGGGTACACGGCCTTCGCCGACGCGCCGATCGCCCAGCTGTGCGCGGCCGCGGAGCGGCTCGACTCGCTGGAGGCTCTGTTCCTCGGCGACATCACCGGTGAGGAGTGCGAGGTCTCCTGGATTCGCCAGGGCGACATCACGCCGCTGCTGGAGGCGTTTCCACGGCTGCGGGTCCTGCGCGTGCGCGGCACCGAGGAGTTGCGGTTCTCCCCGGTGCGCCACGACCACCTGCGCGAGCTCGCGTTCGAGTCCGGCGGCCTGCCCGCCCACGTGCTGGGCGCGGTCCTCGACAGCGACCTGCCGGCGCTGGAGCACCTGGAGCTGTGGCTCGGCGTGGCCAACTACGGCGGCGACATCGCCGTCGCCGACCTCGAGCCGCTGCTGGCCGGGGGTCGGCTCCCGGCGCTGCGCCGCCTGGGGCTGCGCAACGCCGAGATCGCCGACCGGATCGCCGCGGCGCTGGCCGGCGCCCCGGTCGTCGGCCGCCTGGACGAGCTGGACCTCTCGCTCGGCGTGCTCGGCGACGAGGGCGTCGAGGCGCTGCTGGCCGGGCAGCCGCTGACCCATCTGCGCCGGCTCGACCTGCGCCGCAACTTCCTGTCCCCGCAGTTCGCGGCGCGGGTGGTCGAGGAGCTCCCCGGCGTCGAGGTCGACGTCTCCGAGCAGGAGACCGAGGGGCGCTTCGGCCGGTACACCGCGATTTCCGAGTAGCCGCTCAGCCCCAGTTCTGCGGGGCGGGCTGGCGAGTGGGCGCGTTGATCCGGTTGAAGAGGTTGGTCGTGCCGATCCACAGCACGATCGCCGCGAGCTCCTGCTCGCCGAAGTGCTTGGCGGCGTCGTCCCAGATGTCGTCCGGCACCGCGTCGGCCCGGTCGGCCAGCCGGGTCGCGGCCTCGGCGAGGGCCAGGGCGGCCCGCTCGGCGTCGGTGAAGTACGGTGTGTCCCGCCAGGCGGCGACGGCGAAGAGCCGCTCGTCGGACTCGCCGTTCTTCTTGGCGCTGCGGGCGCCCGCGTCCACGCACGGGCTGCAGCCGTTGATCTGGCTGGCCCGCAGGTGGACCAGTTCCAGCGTGGCGCCCGGCACACCGGCCGAGTGCGCCGCCTTGTAGAGCAGGTTGATCGCCTTGGTGGCGTCGGGCAGGAGCGCCGCCGGGTTGGTCATCCGTGCCTGCATCATCGTCTCCCTTGTCACATCGCTGCGATTTGGTTCGTCGCTGGTATGACGACCCGCTGGAGGGACCTGTGACAATTGTGGCCTAGGTAACAACAAGGGCCACAATTTGGACGAAAGGCATCGCGTGTGAGGGGGAGCGACGACCGGCTGGCCGAGCGGTTCGAGGCGCTGCGGCCACGGCTGCGGGCGGTGGCGCACCGGATGCTGGGCTCGGTGAGCGAGGCCGACGACGCGGTACAGGAGGCCTGGCTCCGGCTGAACCGCACGGACGCGGGCGAGGTCGACAACCTCGCGGCGTGGCTGACCACGGTCGTCGGCCGGATCTGCCTGGACATGCTGCGCTCCCGGACCAACCGCCGCGAGGAGCCGCTCGAGCTGCGCGCCGAGGAGCCGCCGGCGGGTGACGCCGACCGGGCCGACCCGGAGCAGGAGGCGCTGCTGGCCGACTCGGTGGGCCTCGCGCTGCTCGTGGTCCTGGAGACGCTCACCCCGACCGAGCGCCTGGCGTTCGTCCTGCACGACATGTTCGCCGTGTCGTTCGACGACATCGCGGTCGTCGTCGGCCGCAGCCCCGCCGCGGCCCGCCAGCTGGCGAGCCGGGCCCGCCGCCGCGTCCAGGGCGGCCCGGGTGGTCCAGGTAGCCCAGACGGCTCGGGTGGCTCGGGTGGCTCGGCCTCGGCGGCCGCCGACGTGCAGCGGCGGCGCGAGGTCGTGGACGCGTTCCTCGCCGCCTCCCGCGGCGGTGACATGGCCGCGCTGCTGACCCTGCTGGACCCGGACGTCGTCATGCGCGCCGACGCGACGGCGGCCCGGATGGGCTCGACCGGCGAGTCCCGGGGCGCGGAGGTCGTCGCCGCGTTCTTCTCGGGTCGTGCCCAGGGTGCCCGCCCGGCCGACATCGACGGCGCGACCGGCGCCGTGGTCCAGGTGGACGGCCGGACCCGCATCGCGATCAGCTTCACTGTCACGAGCGGCCGGATCATCGGCATCGACGTGGTCGCCGACCCGGCCGATCTGGAGATCCTCGACGTGCGGATCCTCGCGTAGCGCCGCCCGCCGCTCGCCGGCTCAGCCGGGGCGCACACCCCAGGCGGAGACCATCGGTGAGGTCGCCACGTCCAGCAGGCCCGCGTCCAGGTTGGTCAGGTGCCGGTCGATCTCCTCGTCGGTGGCCAGGCCGGCGGCGGTCAGCCGGGCGCGGATCTGCTCGACGGTGGCCCGCTCGAGCCGGTCGCAGGCCGGGCCGGTGACCGGGAAATAGGCGTCGGCGGCGACCTCGGTCAGGCCGGCCTCGCGCAGCAGCCGGGGCAGCTTCCGGCCGTACGCCAGGTCGACGCCGCGCCCGGCCATCAGCGTGCGGAAGTCGTGCTTGAGCCGGTTGGCCAGCCGCTGCGCCGGGCCCGACTCGTCCGGGCAGGCCAGCGGCTGCAGCATCGGGTCGGCCTCCTCGATCAGCAGCCGGCCGCCGGGGCGCAACGCCGAGACCATGGCTGCGAGCGCCGCCTCGCGCCGCGGCACGTGGACGAGGACCAGCCGGGCATGCACGAGGTCGAAGCCGTCGCCCGGCGGCGGCTCGGCGCCGACGTCGTGGCGGAGCACCTCGTAGCCGGCGCCGGGGTCGAGCCACGCGACGTCGATGTCGGTGGCCAGCACGCGGCCGGCCGGGCCGACGCGCGCGGCGAGCCAGGACGGCACGCTCGGGCCGCCGGCGCCGACCTCCCAGCAGCGCCAGCCCGCGGCGACGCCGAGCGCGTCGAAGTGCCGGAACGTGGAGGGGTCGAACAGCTCCGCCAGGGCGCCGAAGCGGGCGCCGGCCTCGGCCTGGGCGTTGTCGAGCAGATACCCGCCGCCGGGGGCGTCGAGAATCTCGTCGACGCCGTTGTCGTGGTCGTAGGCGTGGACGAAGCCGAGCCGCTCGTAGAGCCTTCGCGCCGCGCTGCCGCGGATGACGACCAGCCGGAACGGCCGCGCGTCGCGGTGCGCCGCCATGACGTGCCGCAGCACCTCCCCGCCGATGCCCCGGCCGTGCAGTTGCGGGTCGAGGTAGAAGTGCTCGATCCACTGCGCGTCGTGCTCGGGCCGGACGGCGACGGAGCCCACCGCCCGGCCGTCGACCTCGATGACATCGGTGTTGGCCGGCACGTAGGCCTCGAGGAAGCGCCGCCGGGAGCGGTCGGCGTCCCAGCGCCCGACCCGCTCGAGGTCCGGCCGCATCGCCGCGGCCTTGAGGTCGATGAGCCACGGCGCGTCCGCCGACGTGGCGGGGCGGAGGGTCCACGGCCGCACCATGCGGTCAAAGTATCACCGGCCGCGGTCACCAAGAGGTCCGCGCGGCCCGGCCGTCCGGTCAGCGCTTCCGCCGCCGCATGGCCGCCTTCGGCCGGGTTGCCGTAGACCGGGCCGACCTCGGCCGCGGCGCGGTCCGGGCGGTGCGGGGCGTGCCCGCGGACCCGTCCTCGCCCCGGCCCCACTTCCACTGCCCGGCGAGCCAGGCCCGCGTCCAGCGCTCGTACGAGTGTGGGCGGGTCGCCCACGCGTAGGCGACGCCGAGCACGGTGAGCACCCCGCCGACCGCGAGGAGCGGCCACGCGTCGGGATTGTCGGACACCATCGCGATCCCGCCGGCCGACATGGCCGGCCCGAGTGAGAGGAGCAGCACCATCAGCCGGGGCGAGAACGGCACCCGGCGCCGTGAGGGCGACATGGCCGAACGGTACCGGCGCCACGCAACCCGCGACGGCGTACATCGGGCCCGGGGGGCTGGATTCGGCGCCGCCGGGCGGATCCGCGCGTCAGACGTAGAGGCGGCCGTCGGCCACGACGACGACGCTGCCCGCGACCTCGACCCGCTCGACGGCGCCGTCGTCGAGCACCGAGACGCACGCGCGGATCGTCGACGGGCGGCCCATCTCGACGCCCTGCCGCACCGTGATCGTCGCGCCGAGCGGCACCCGGCCGTGCCGGCCCAGGTGCAGCGCGAGGGGGCCGGCCGCGGAGCCGGTGCCGGCATCCTCCGTCACGCCGTAAGCGGGCGAGAACATGCGGGCCCGCCAGACCAGCGGGTCGTCGGTCGGGGCGAAGCAGTTCGCGGCCAGGTCGTCGTGGTCGGCCAGCGCGCGGAGGTCGACCCGCAGGGCGGACAGCTCGGCGACGCCGGCGAGGCCGACGAACGCATGGCGCGGGCCGTTGCGGTACACCTCGACGGGAAGGGTCGACGAGGACACCCCGAGCGCGTCGAGCAGCTCGGCGGCCCGGTCGTAGGGCTCCCAGACCGGGATCGGCTGGAGCATGCGGGCGGTCCTGACGCGGCCCTCGCCGGACTCCCCGGTGAAGCGGAACGGCACCACGCCCATGCCGGTCTCCATCCGCAGCTCGCCGCCACGGACGCCGGGGTGGCCGGTCGCGGCCAGGACCGCGGCGGTACCGAAGGTCGGGTGGCCGGCGAACGGAAGCTCGCCGATCGGGGTGAAGATCCGCACGCGCACGTCGCCGCCGGCCGCGGGCGGGAAGACGAACGTCGTCTCGGACAGGTTCATCTCGCGCGCGATGCGCTGCATCCGGCCGGTGGTCAGCCCGGCGGCGTCGGGGACGACCGCGAGCGGGTTGCCCTCCAGGGCGGTGTCGGTGAAAACATCGGCGATCACATAGCCGTACACGGCGCCAGGGTAAGCATCCGGCCGCGCGCCGCGACACTGCTCGAACGAGTAGCGGGCCACTACCCCTCGTGAGGCGCGCGGCCCGCCGACTGAGGGAGCCGGCGGGCCGCGCCCGTCACAGCTCGTCATTCGGCGCCGGCCGTGGGGCCGGCGGCCGCTTCAACCAGCGCTACCGAACCCGCGTCAGCTGGAAGGCGACGCCTGGCCTGGCGACGGTGTCGCCGGGGCCGACGGCTGCATGCCGGCGTGCTCGTGCAGCCGCACGATCCGTCCGGTGTAGGTCTCGTTGGTGCCGGCGCCGCTGGTCGTCCCGCCGATCGCGATCATCGCGCCGGTCGTCAGGGCACTGGGTTGCAGCGTGTGCCGGAGCTCGTAGACCCGCACGTTGTTGGCCAGGGTCCATGTCTTGGTCCACCCGTCAGCCGATTTCACGGTGACCGACGACCCCGAGATGGCGGTGATCGTGCCCTGCTGCATGGCCACGTGCACCGGTCCCCGCTTTGTCTGGATGATGCCCTCGCCGTGCTCCACACCCTTGAGCATGTCGCCGTGGTGCTGCCGTTCCGCGCCCGGGCTGGGTGCTGTGCCACCGCCCGGCGGGGACGGGCTGGGTTGAGCACTCGCCACCGCCGGCGCGGCGACCGCACCGGCTCCGGCGAGCACTGCGGTGCTGAGCGCGAGCCCTATTCGCTTGCGTAACATGGTCCCCCTCCTCACCTGGACCAACAGTCTCGATACCACCGAGTAACCGGCAATAAACCACACACAACTCATGATTTTTCGCCATTTTTCGTCGCCAGGACGGGCCGGCGCCGGACTGGTACGGCAGCCATACCGCCGCCCGCGAACACGCACACCGCAAGGTGGCGCTGTGTCGTACGCTGCGGTGCCGTGAACGACTCCCAAGCGGCCGCGCCGTATCCGCCGGGTGCGGCGGACTGCTGGACCGATGACGCCTGCTGGGAGGGCCTGCCGGGAGGGCCCGTAACGCCGGGATGACGAGAAGGCGTCAGAAGGCGCCGACCCGGGGTAAACGATTCGGCCGCGGTGGCAACACAAGAGTGTGACCCCACCCAACCTGTTGTCCGCCGGGCTGAGCCGGCGCCGGTTCGTCGGTGGCGCGGCGCTGACCGCCGTGGCGCTGGCCGGCGGGTGCGCACACGAAGACGACGACGCTTTCGGCGCGGGGGTGCTGGCGGGAGGGCCGGCCGAGGAGTTCACGCCGCCGACGGCCCGGCTCTCCGGTTCGCTGCGCATCCTTGCCTGGAGCCATTTCATCCCGACGTACGACCGCTGGTTCGACAGCTTCGCCAGCCGGTGGGGCCGCCAGGTCGGCGTCGACGTCACGGTCGACCACATCGACCTCGGCCAGATCACCACTCGCGTGGCGGCCGAGATCTACGCCGGGCAGGGCCATGACCTCATCCAGTACGTGGCGCCGCTGCCGCAGTTCGAGCCTGCCGTACTCGACCTGACCGATCTCGTCCGGGAGGCCGACCGGCGCTGGGGCCAGCAGCTGCAGCTGTGCCGGCGGTCGGGCTTCAACCCGGTCACGAACCGGCACTTCGCCTACGCGCCGGGCTGGGTGCCGGATCCCGGAAATTACCGGCGCTCGATGTGGTCCGCGATCGGCCTCCCCGACGGCCCGTCGACCTGGGACGAGCTGTTGAACGGTGGGACGGAGATCCGCCGTACCACCGGCGTCCAGCTCGGGCTCGGCATGTCGCAGGAGCTGGACTCGAACATGGTCGGCCGCTCGCTGCTGTGGTCCTTCGGCGCGTCCGTCCAGGATGCCGAGGGGCGGGTGACCCTCGACTCACCCGAGGCCGTGGCGGCGGTGGAGTACATGACCAGGCTGTATCGCCAGGCCATGACCGACGAGGTCTTCTCGTGGACGCCGTCCTCCAACAACCAGGGGCTGGTCGCGGGCCGGCTCTCGTACATCAGCAACTCGATCTCCGCGTGGCGCACCGCGCAGCGGTCCACACCGCGGATCGCGGACGACATCCATTTCGTGCCCGCGCTGGCCGGGCCGGTGGGCGCGCTCGCAGCGCACCACCTCGTCCACAACTGGATCATCCCGAAGTACGCCTCGGGCGCCGCCGCAGGACAGGAGTTCCTGTTGCACTACACCGCGAACTTTGCCGCCGCCACCTACTCGTCCATGCTGTACGACCTGTGCGCCTGGCCCGGACGAACCCCGGACCTCGCCACGTGGCTCGGCCGTGACCCGTTCCGTGCCGACCCGCCCGACAAGCTGGCGATGCTGACCGACGCCGCGAAGTGGAGCGCCGACCTCGGCCACCCCGGCACGGCGAACGCCGCCATCGGGGAGGTGACGAGCAGCTTCGTCATCCCGAACATGTTCGCCCGCGCGGCGCGAGGCGAGGTCAGTGCCGCTAGCGCGGTCGCCGAGGCCGCCGCGCAGGCCCGGTCCGTCTACGCCAAGTGGCGCACGCGGGGTCTGGTGGCGTGATGCGGAAGCACAACGCCCTTCCGCGCGGCCGGCGGGGCCGGGCCGGTGAACGCACCCTGGAACCATTGTTCGTCGTGCCGGCCGTCGGCTACGTCGCCGCCCTGATCGTCGGGCCGCTGGTCCTGGCCGTCGCGTATGCGGTGTCGGACGTGACCGTCGCCGATCCGAGCTTCGACTGGGTCGGCCTCGCGAACTTCGGCCAGGTCCTGGACGACCACGTGTTCTGGCAGTCGCTGCTCAACACCTGCGTCATCACCGTGTCGACCACCGCGCTGGCGGTGGTCGGCGGGAACGTCGTGGCCCGTCTGATGCTGGCCAAGGTGTACGGACGGTGGCTCGTGCGTCTGTGCGTGCTCCTGCCGTGGGTGACCCCGGTGACCGTGTCGTCGGTCTCGTGGCTGTGGCTGCTCGACTCGGTCTACTCGCCGCTGGACTGGGCCGGTCGGGAGCTCGGCCTGCTCGGCGCCGCGGAAAACGTCAACTGGCTCGGCCGTCCCACGACGGCGCTGGCCTCGGTCGTGGCCGTGCAGGCGTGGCGGCTCACCCCGCTCACCGCCGTCATCATCATGGCCGGCCTCGTGGCGATCCCCCGCAACATCTACGAGGCCGCCCGGATCGACGGCGCCGGCCGCTGGCTGCGCGCCCGCTTCATGACGCTGCCGTTGACCGCTCCCATCGTCGCCGTAGCGGCGTTGTTCTGCGCGGTGTTCACCTTCAGCGACATGGCGGTGGTGCGGATCCTGACGAACGGGGGCCCGACCCACTCCACGGAGACGCTCGCCAGCTGGGCGTTCCGGAAGGGGGTCGACGCCGGCGACGTCGGCCAGGGCGCGGCCGTGGCGGTGTTCCTCCTGCCGCTGCTCGTGGCCGCGGCGCTGGCGATCCTCGGCCTGGTGCGACGGATGGTGGTCCGGTGATGCCCGCGCGGCGCGCCGGGCACGCGCGGCGGCAGCGGCGGGGTCGGGTGCTGGTCCACGCTGCGGCATATGCGGCCGCGATCATCGGCGCGGGACCGTTCCTGTGGAGCATGCTCACCGCCGTCAAGCTGAACCGGGACCTGTACGACCCGGCACACAACCCCTTGTGGTTCAACGATCCGCCGACCGCCGACCATCTCGTGTACCTCTGGCAGCACACGGCGTTCCGGACGTTCGCGTGGAACACCCTGTGGATCGGCGCCGCGGTGGTGGCGGTCACGCTGCTGCTCGCCACGCCCGCCGGATGGGTCCTGGCACGGCTGCGACGGCCATGGGCCGGCCATCTCGGTATGGTGATCTTCCTGTGCTACCTGGTCCCGCCGAGCGTGCTGTTCCTTCCGCTCTCACGGCTGATTGCGGGCCTGGGCCTGCAGGACTCGGCCTGGGCCCTCGTGGTGGTGTACCCGACCATGACCGTCCCGGTGTCGGTCTGGCTGTTGATGGGGTTCTTCAGCGCGGTTCCGCGGCAGGTCGAGGAGCAGGCACGGGTCGACGGCTGCACCCGGTTCGCCGCCTTCCGCTGGGTCGCTCTGCCGCTGGCGGTTCCCGGGCTGGTCGCCGTCGTTGTGCTCAGCTTCGTCCTGTGCGCGAGCGAGTACCTGTACGCGACCGCCTTCGTCGCGCGCAGCGCCGGGAAGGTCCTCTCGACCGGAATCCCCACCGAGCTGATCGGTGGGGACCTCTTCTACTGGCAGTCGCTGCAGGGCGCCGTCGTGCTGGTCGCGGTGCCCGTCGCGGTGGTGTTCAACCTCTTGCTCAAGCGGTTCGTCGCCGGGTTCACCGCCGGCGCGGTGACCCTGGACTGACGGCGCACGGGGCGGCTACGGCGGCGGACCGATGCCGCTCTTGTGCGTGTGCGAGGTGCCCGGCCGGTCATTGAAGATGATGTGGGTGTTGACGTCGGCCTTGCTGAGCGCCCACAGGCCGATGATGTCGGCCAGCGCGAAAATCAGTGCGGCGAGGATCGCCACCACGATCCGCCGCCGGCGTTCACGGCGTCGCCAATCGGCCAGGGCGGTCGGATACCGGTCCGGCGCGCCGTGCACCGACGCGGTGAGGGCGTCGAAGACGTCGCGGAGCTGCTCCGCGGCCGTCCCGGATTCTTCACCTGCGTCGCGTCCGGGGCGGGGAAGAACGCCACTCATGCCGAGACCTCCGCTTCGCTCCGGCGGCGGCATGAGCTACACCTGCGTTTCCGATGAGCGGCCACAACGCCCAGTCTGGCTCGATGAGGCTCCGCGCTGATCGACCCAGACCAGGCGCCGCCGCGCTCCGTACCGCTCATCTGCGGTCCTCCAATAGGCGCGTGAGCGTTGCCATCCCCCGCGACGTGTGCGACTTGACCGCGCCTGCCGAGATGCCCATTGCCGCGGCTATCTCGGATTCTCGCAGATCCAGCCAGTAGCGCAGCACCAACGCCTCCCGCTGCCGGGCCGGCAGCCGCTTGATCGCCTCGACGAGGGCGCGTTGGTCCTCGCGCAGCACCACTTCGGCCTCGGCCGATCCGACCGACTCGATGACCTGTTCGCTGTGTTTGCGCGCCACCTGCAGGCGGCGCACGCGCATCCGGACGAGGTTGCACACGACGGCGCGCAGGTAGCTCAGCGCGGCGTCGTGGCTGCGTAACCGGTGCCATCGCCGGTAGAGCTCGTAGAACGCCTCCGAGACGACGTCCTCGGCCTCGCCCTCCGCGCCGAGCAGCACCGCCAGGCGCAGCAGCGAGGTGTGGTTGGTGTCGAAGAGCCGGGCGAGCGCGGCTTCGCGCTCCAGATCGGAGAAGCTCACGTCGGCCGCGTCGAGTTCGGCCGGCGTCGTGTCGGCGACCGGTGCGACCGGACGGGGCGAGACCTGCTGTCTCATCGCAACACCGCCCCGTTCGCGCCGATCTCCCGGGCTTCCCGAGCCAGGCCCAGCCGGTCCAGCGCCGGAGTGAGCGCGGCGGCGACCGCGAGATTGACCGCCAACGCCGCTAGCCCGACATACACCTGCAGGCCGGCGATGGAGACGACCGAGGAGAAGCCGCCGGAGGCCGCCAGCACGGTCCCCACGACCATCCCCACAAGCCAGCCGGCGAGCAGTGCGCCGCGATGCAACCAGCGTATGAACAGCCCGATCGCCACCGCCGGGAAGGTCTGCAGGATCCACACCCCGCCCAGCAGCTGCAGGTTGATCGCGTCCTGGTCGGGCAGGCCGAAGATGAAGGCCAGCGCGCCGAACTTCGCGACCAGTGAGACGGCGCGGGCCACCTGCGTCTGGTGTTTCGGCGTCGCCGTCGGATGGAAGTACTCGACATAGACGTTGCGGACGAACAACGTCGCCGCGCCGACGGACATCACCGCGGCGGGCACCAGCGCCCCCACCGCGAGCGCCCCGAACACGAGTCCGGCGGCGACCGGTGTCGTCAGTTCCCGCACCATCATCGGTACGGCCGCTTCGGCGTTACCGGGCCGGGCTCGCACGCCCGCGGCGATCGCCGCGACGCCGAGCAGCGCGAAGAGTCCCAGCACCGCGGTCCAGGCCGGCAGCCCGACGATCGCTTTGCGGATCCGGTCGCCGCTGGACGCGGCGAAGGACGCGGTGAGGACGTGCGGGTACATCAGCAGCGCCAGCGCCGAGCCGAGCGCCAGCGTGGCGTAGGTGGCGTAGAGGGACGGGGCGAGCGTCAGGGACGCCTCTGGGTTGCCGCGCGCGGCCATGGTTTCCTCGGCCGTACGGAACACCGCCGCGGGCCCACCGAGCTGCTCGAGCACGAGGACGACCACGACGACGACCGTGGTGAACACCAGGACCCCCTTGGCCAGGGAGATGATGGTCGGTGCGCGCAGCCCGCTGCGGTAGGTGGCCCCGGCCAGCACCGCGAACACGCCCACCAGCGTGAGATCGCCCGCGATCCCGCCGGTCGGGTAGAGACCGCCGGCGACCAGGACCGCGCGGATGCCGAGCAACTGCAGGGCGATGTACGGCATGGTCGCGAGGATCCCGGTCAGCGCCACCACAAGGGCGAGCGGCGGCGAGTCGTACCGCGCCCGCACGTAGTCGGCCACGGTGATGCAGCCGTTCTCCTTCGCCGCCTGCCACAGTCTCGGCAGCACGACGAAGGCCAGCGGGTAGACGATCACCGTGTAGGCGAGGGCGAAGAAACCCAACGCCCCGATCCCGTACACCAGGCCCGGCACCGCGGCGAACGTGTACGCCGTGTAGATCGTGCCGCCGAGCAGGAACCACGTGAGGACGGCCCCGAACTGCCGCCCCGCCAACGCCCAGCCGTCGAGCGTCGGCAATTCGTCGCGCACACGGAACCGCCGCGCGGCAATCGCCAGGAGCGACGTGCCGGCGACGACGAACGTGAAGGTGATGGTGCTGGCGGGGTCGACCATGGGCACCTCTCAGTCGTCTTGTGTGTTGCGCACGCTCCCGGATTGGTTGACACGAAACAAGAGGCAATCGGTCGGTAAACCGCGCGACTCAGGTACGCAACACACAGGCATCGTCGACGACTGCTCAGGAGGCCGGGATGGCGAGACTCCGAAAGCCGATCAGGGTCGCCGCCTACACCGGCCTGGCGTTACCGCTCGTGGCCATCCTCTGCGTCCCGCTCTATGCGCGGACAACACCCCGACTGGCCGGACTGCCCTTTTTCTACTGGTTCCAGTTCGCCTGGATCTTCCTCACCGCGGCGCTGATGGCGATCAGCTACTGGCTGCTGCGGCGCACGGACGCCGCCGTCCGGGCGCCGGAGGACTCATCCGGGCAAACTCCCCCACCCTGGAGAGCATGAATGAGCATCTTCACCCCGCAGACCAGGGCCCGCCCGGATCTGCGGTCCATCGTGATCTGGACGGCCGTGTCGATCGTCGGCGCCGTCGCCTGGGGAGTCATCGCCCTGGTCCGCGGCGAGCGCATCTCGGCGATCTGGCTGGTGGTCGCGGCGCTGTGCTCGTACGCGATCGCGTACCGGTTCTATGCGCGGTTCATCGCCCGGCGCGTGCTCAAGGTCGACGACCGGCGCGCCACGCCCGCGGAGCGGCTGGACAACGGCATCGACTACCACGTCACCGACCGCCGCGTGCTGCTGGGCCACCACTTCGCCGCGATCGCGGGCGCCGGGCCGCTGGTCGGTCCGGTCCTGGCGGCGCAGATGGGCTACCTGCCCGGGACCATCTGGATCATCGTCGGCGTCGTCTTCGCCGGGGCCGTGCAGGACATGGTGGTCATGTTCCTGTCCATGCGCCGCGACGGGAGGAGCATCGGCCAGATGGCCCGGGACGAGATCGGCCGCGTCGGCGGCGTCGCAGCCCTGGTGGCCGTCTTCGCCATCATGATCATCCTGCTCGGTGTCCTTTCGCTCGTCGTCGTCAACGCGCTCGCGAAGTCGCCCTGGGGCACCTTCTCCATCGCCATGACCATCCCGATCGCCCTGTTCATGGGCTTCTACATGCGGGTGCTCCGACCGGGCCGCGTGGTCGAAACCAGCGTGATCGGCGTCGGCCTGCTGGTCCTCGCCATCGCCGCGGGCGGCTGGGTTCAGGACTCCAGCTGGGCGGGTATCTTCACCCTCAAGCCCGAAACGCTGGTCTTCTGCCTGGTCGGATACGGCTTCGTCGCCTCCGTCCTGCCCGTCTGGATGCTGCTGGCACCACGCGACTACCTCTCCACGTTCATGAAGATCGGGACGATCGCGCTGCTCGCGGTCGGCGTCCTGCTGACCAACCCGGTCCTGCAGAACGAAGCCGTCACCAAGTTCGCCTCTACCGGCAACGGCCCGGTCTTCGCCGGCACCCTCTTCCCGTTCGCCTTCATCACCATCACCTGCGGAGCGCTGTCCGGCTTCCACGCCCTGATCTCCTCGGGCACCACGCCGAAGATGATCCAGAAGGAGTCCCAGGTCCGGCTCGTCGGCTACGGCGCCATGCTGATGGAATCGTTCGTCGCGGTCATGGCCATCATCGCCGCGTCGATGCTGGACCCTGGGCTGTACTACGCGATGAACTCACCCGCCGGCGTGGTCGGCACGACCTTCCAGAGCGCCGCGACGGCGGTGACCAACCTGGGATTCACCATCACCCCCGATACCCTGCAGGCCGCGTCCGCCACCGTCGGCGAACCGACGCTCGTGTCGCGCACCGGCGGCGGGCCGACGCTCGCGGTCGGCATCTCCGAGGTCTTCTCCGGCTTCCTCGGCGGAGCGGGCCTCAAGGCGTTCTGGTACCACTTCGCGATCATGTTCGAGGCACTGTTCATCCTGACCACCGTCGACGCCGGAACCCGGGTCGGCAGGTTCATGCTCCAGGACACGCTGGGCAACATCTGGAAGCCGCTCGGCCGGGTCAGCTGGCGACCCGGTCTGTGGCTGACGAGCGCGGCCGTCGTCGGCGCATGGGGATACTTCCTGTACACCGGCGTCACCAACCCCCTCGGCGGCATCAACCAGCTCTACCCCCTGTTCGCCGTCGCCAATCAACTGCTCGCCGCCGTGGCACTGACCGTCGTCACGGTCATCCTGGTCAAGAGCGGCCGGCTCAAATGGGCCTGGGTCACCGCCATCCCGCTGGTCTGGGACGCGGCCGTGACAATGACCGCCAGCTACCAGAAGATCTTCTCCACCGACCCGAAGATGGGCTTCTTCGCCCAGCGCCAGCGCTTCGCCGACGCGCTCGAACATGGCAAGCTGCTCGCACCGGCCAAGAATCTCGACCAGATGCAGCAGGTCGTCACCAACTCAACGGTGCAGGGCGTCCTGTCGGTGTTCTTCGCGGTCCTGATCATCATCGTGATCGTCGACGGGGCCCGGGTATGCCTGCAGGCGGTGATCCGCGGCCGCGAACTCCCGACAACGGAGGTGCCCTTCGTCGAGTCGACGATCGTCGCGCCCGCCGGGCTGTTCGCCACCGCGGACGAGCGGCGGGAGCTCGTCGGTGCCGCCGACGGCGACCGATGAGCGCACGCCATCTGCTGGCGCGACTTTGGTGGTACGTCCGGGAACTCGCCGGCGAGGCCGGCTATGACCACTACGTCGCGCACCACCGGGAACACTGCACAACCGGATCCCCGTTGACCAGACGGGAGTTCGAGCGCCTGAAGAACAGCACCTCGGTGCGCTGCTGCTGAGGTGCCTGACCCGCATCGCGACGGCCGGCCAGGTCTCACCGACCCGGCCGGCCGTCGCCGCCTTGCAAGACTCGGCCGCGACTGCGGGACCACTCCGGTCACGTGATGCCGGAGTGGTGGTGCAGGGCGGCCACGACACGCTCGACGGTCGGTAGGTCGGTGCGGCACGCGTGGATCGGCGCAGCGCCCGTCGCGCCGGTCATCACGTCGATCCCGTCGACGAGCACGGTTGGCGAGGGCCAGACGCCCATGTCCTCCTCGACGGCCGCGTCGAGGCCGAGGAGGCGCGCCGCCTGTGTCACGACGGTGCGGGCGTGGTCGGCGTTTGGGCAGCCCTCGCCCAGAAGCAACTGTATGCGCACGGCGACCTCCTCCTGATGAGCCCATACCGTCCTGCCGGACGCAGTTCTTGTCAATGGTGGGCCTGGCGTGGAGCGACCGCTTCGCCCCGGCATCCCGCCCTGGTCAGCGGGCAAGCAGGGTGCTGGTCAGCGCGACGTGGACCGCGGTGCCGGCGAGGATGCTCAGCAGAGCGTTACGCCGCCAGAGGTGCAGGCCGATGGTGGTGGCCAGGGCGAGGAGCGGGGTGAGCACTTGTAGCGGGTGCGTGAGTGGTAGGTCGCAGGACCTGAAGACCGTGCAGGAGTTCGAGGCCATCGTCGCCGGGTATGACGAGGTGATCGAGCTCCGCCGAATGTTCGGCCGCCCCGACTATCTCCTCCGCGTCGCGGTTGCCGATCATGCCGCTTTCGAGGCGTTCCTCAGCGGCAGGCTCATCGGCCTGCCCGGCGTCCTGCGCGTCGAGTCCCGCCTGACCATGAAGAAGATCAAATCCGACTGGTAAGCGCGCGGCATTCACCGCGACAATCTCCAGTCAGCGGGGTGGATTGGTGTACAGGCCGACTGAGCATCCGAGCTCGCCCGGCTCCAGCTGGACGGGGTCGTACCCGAGTTGCTTGGTCGCCCCGTCGGCAGTCCTGATCATCAGGATGCAGTCGCGCTCGGCGGGCACGCCCACCGCCGCCACGAGAATGCCTTCGTGCGTCACGGTGTCGACCGAGATGCCGTCCTGGGGGAACGCCGCCCGCACCGCGCCCGAGAGCGTGTCGGGCGTGGCGGTGCGCAGCGCCGCGGCGAGGCGGTCCGTCGCGTCGCCGGGCAGCGTCAGCACCGGCGAGGCAGAGGGGACGGGAGGAGTGGCGATCGCGGGGCAACCGATCTTGTGGTACTCGGTGTAGCGGTAGAGCTGAAGTACGTAGCGGTAGCATCGCGTGGCACTGCCGGCCGAGTTGCCGCGGTCGCCGAGCGTGGCCGCGTGCCGCTCAGGCACCGTCACCGCGAACCGGACGTCGATGGTGGCCTTCTCGTCTCCGGTGGTCCGCCCGGACCAGCCGACCGGCGTAATGTGAGTCTCGCCGTCGGTCTGCGCGCCCTTCGGCACCTCGGTCGCGGCGATGTACTCGGCGTCGCGGACCCGGTCTCGATGGCCGAACTTGTCGTTCAGGCGCGCCGCCTCTTGCTCCGCGATGTCCCGCGCGAGCGAGCCGCCGTCGAGCGGCCCGGTGCCACAGCCCGTCAACGCGACGGCAGCCGTCATCATCGCGCAAGTCAGACCCAGGGCCGTCGTCCTCATCGTGCCCACGAGGACACCGTACTGCCCGCATCGCTACGGTTCGCTAACGGCACGGAAGCGGATCGGGACTGGACGATGCCGGGTTTGCGGTGGCCGACGCCACCAGGGGCGAGCGCGTGACCACGGCGATCCTGCGGCGCTGGTACGGCGACCTGGCCCGCCACCTGCTGCTGTGGGTCGCGTGTTTCAGCCAGGCCGTGCGCCGCGACCTGCAGTTCCGCAGCCAGACTGCCGAGGTCAGGTGAGCTCACCGGCTCCCTCAATGGTCTGCGGCCGGCGCTGCCGGATCGGGGTGGCCAGCGCGGCCAGCGCGATGGCCACGCAGGCGGTGCCGCCGACCGCGCAGGTGGCCATGACGCCGTAGTGGGCGGCCGCACCGGTGAGCGCGGCCGCGCCGAGCGGGCCGAGCGAGTTGTGCAGGGTCCAGAACGCGGAGGTGACCCGGCCGAGCAGGTGGTCCGGGGTCACCTCCTGCCGGAACGACATCGAGCAGATGCCGGCCCAGCCGGTGGCCAGCAGCTGCACGGTGGCCAGAACGCCGACGGCGATCGCGCTGGTGGTCACGCCCAGGCCGGCGATCGCCACGCCGCACAGCGCCCAGGAGCCGATCCAGCAGGCGCCGAAGCCCAGCCGGTCGCGGATCGGCGCCACCGTGCTGGCCGCGAGCAGCGAGCCCAGCGTGGCGGCGGCGAGGACGTAGCCGACGACGCTGTCGGAGCGGCCGAGGTCGTGCTTGAGGTAATAGATGATCAGGTCGGTCAGGCCGGTGGTGATGAACAGCAGCAGCGACAGCAGGACGGTCAGCGAGCGCAGCACCGGGTGCCGCCACAGGAACGTGACGCCGGCCAGGAAGTCCTTGAGCAGGGCCCGGCGCCCGGTGGCGGCCGGCGCTTCGGCGTCGGGCGCGGCCGGGGCGGCGGCCGCGGGCCGGATCCGGATCAGCAGCAGGCCGGCGGCGGAGGCGGCGAAGGTCGCCGCGTCGACGGCGACGGCCGCCGTGGGGCCGAACGCGGCGGAGATGATGCCGGCCAGCATGGGGCCGCCGACGCCGGCCACCGCATAACTCGAGTAGAGATGCCCGTTGGCCCGGGTGATCTGGTCGGCCGAAACGAGCGCCGGCACCACGGTGACGTAGGTGACCTGGAACTGCATGGCGAACGCGCCGGCCAGCGGGACGACCGCGTAGAGCAGCCAGACCTGCGGCGAGATCAGCCAGACCAGCGGGACGAGACCGTAGAGGACGCAGCGGGCCACGTCGCAGGCGATGAGCAGGGCCCGCCGGTTCGCCCGGTCGGCGATGTAGCCGGCGAAGACGCCGGTGACGAGGGACGAGACGCCGACCAGGCCGGTGACCACGCCCATCTGCACGAGGGAGCCGGTGGCCTGCAGGACCAGCAGCGGAATCGCCACGAACGAGAACGAATCGCCGAGCGCCGATAAGGTCTGGCTAGCGAGGAAGACCTGGAAATCCCTGCTCCGCCACAGGCTGACGCCGCCCCCGTTGGCCATCAGCGCTCCCTCCCGGCCGTGCTGGCGTAGACCGCCTTCTTCGCGTATGGCCGGGGGTTAGCCCCCGGGTCCGTTCGGGGGTCGACCGGCGGGCGCGTCCGGGGGTACGTCGGATGGTCACGCGGGGCGCGTTCGCTGAGGCTGATGGACATCAACAGCGTCCGCGGCGGGCTTGTCGGCAAGTGGCTCGCCCTCCTGATCCTCGTGTGGAGCGCCCCATGACCATCCTCACTCCGTGTCTCAGCGCGGTGCGCCGCTGGCATCGACCGCTGGTGGTGAATGCGACACTCATGTTCACCCTAATGCTGGTCTCCGCCGTCGGCATGTTCGTCGATGATCGCCTGCTCGTGGGCGAATCGGTCTGGGTGAAGCCGATGAAATTCGGCTTTGCCATGGGGGTGTACGGCCTGACGCTGGCGTGGCTGCTCAGCAAGCTGAGCAAGGGCAGACGCATCGGCTGGTGGCTCGGGACCATCTTCGCGGTCGCCGGGCTGCTGGACGTCGGTGCCGTCGCCTACGCTGCCGCACACGGCACCTTCAGCCATTTCAACAACAACACCGACACTGTCGCCCGAACCGTGCGGACGGTGTTCTCCTACGGCGTCCCGCCGCTGCTGCTGACCACCCTGATCATCGCGATCCTGGTCCTGATCCAACGCACCGGCGACCGCGCCATGACCCGAGCGCTGCGCGCCGGGCTCGGACTCGCCCTGGCCAGCATGGTCGTGGCCCTCTGGCTCAGCAACTCAGGGGCAACGCCCCGCACGATGACCGACGCCAACGGCCACGCGGTGTCCATGATCGGTGGCCACGGCATCGGCGACCCCGACGGCAACGGGATGCCGCTCACCAACTGGAGCACGAGCGGCGGTGACCTCCGCGTACCGCACTTCATCGGCATGCACGCCATCCAGGTGCTGCTGTTCGTCACAGCGGTCCTGGGTCTGCTCGCGACCAGCCGTAGCTGGCTACGCGACGAACGGGTCCGCGCCCGGCTGGTCGGCGTCGCCGGACTCGGCTACACCGGGACGTTCGCGGTACTCACCTGGCAGGCGAAGCGAGGCCAGGCGGTGACCAACCCCGATCGGCAGACAGTGATCGCCTTCGCGGGGGTAGCGGTGTTCACCCTGGTGACGACTGTCGCAGTAATCATCGCCGCGCGTCGGCGATCCGCGTCGCCCATCGACGAGGAGCAGCGCGCCGCCTTCCGGTGACGCGGGTAGGTGACGGGTGATCAATCGTCGCCCTGAATGGTCACGCGGACGGCGATCGGGGCGCCTGAGGCGTCCAGATCGAGGTGTACCGGGAAGACGCCGTCGCCGACCGAAGTCATGGCCATCATGATTTCGGCACCGCCGACCGTGATGGTGGCCGCCTCGTGCTCCGCGGCGCGCACGCCCGCCATCACCTGCCAGTGGTGGGAGTGGGGACGGAAGTCGAAGGCGAACGTGGGGCGCGGCTGGGCATCTCGCCGCTCCTTCAGCGCGAGGGCGCGCTCGTACGCCTGCCGGACAGGCAGATCGAGCCAACCGTAGTGATCATCGCCGGGTGTGCCGGTGCGTGATGCGCCGAACTCGGCGGCGATCAACTCCTCGTCGCTGCCCCAGAAAGCCACGTCGGCCAGACCGTCGATGGCATCATCGTGTATCCAGGACGTCAGAGCGTCCGCGTCCGCCAGTACGATTCGGGCGTAATCCACGTAGATGCTGCCCAGTGGGCGTGATCCCGCGGCTGTGGCCTGCCCGAGTCCGACCCGGATCTGCCGCCATCCCCACTCTCCCCGGGATGCCGTTACCCGCAGCGGGCGATCGGATGGCACGTTGCCGACGGGAATGACCGTTCGCGTTGTCCCGGCTGGCGAAGACCCACGCCGTGTACCGGTCCGCGCAGGTCTGGACCTGGTCGATGCTCGGCGGCGGCCTCGCACTCGCCGTGATCATCGCGCTGACCGTCGCCGGGCAGCTCGTCGCGGCCATACGGGCGGTGTCCCACGTGGTCGCCGGTCTGGCCGAGGGCGACCTGACCCGGGCCGCCGACGTGCCGGGCCGCGACGAGCTCGGCCGGATGGCGGGCGAGCTGAACACCGCGACCGCCCGGCTGCGCGCCTCACTGTCCACCGTGGAGCGCAACAGCCAGACGCTCGCCGGCGCCGCCCAGGAGCTGTCCGCCGTCAGCAACGACATCGCGGCCAGCGCCGAGGACAGCAGCAGCCGGGCGACGACCGTGTCATCGGCGGCGGGCGAGGTGTCGCAGAACGTGCAGACGGTCTCGGCCGGCACGGTGGGCATGGGCACGGCGATCGCCGAGATCGCGCGCAGCGCCGCCGAGGCGGCGCGGGTCGCGAATGACGGCGTCCTGATCGCCCAGAGATGAGCCGCAACGCCGCCGAGGCCGCCAGCGGCGCGGACCGCATCGCCGGCACCATCGGCGGGCTCGCCGAGGCGGCGCAGCTGACCGCCTCGGGCATCACCGAGGCCCGTGCCGCAGCCGAGGACCTGGCACGCACGTCGATCGAACTGCGCAACGTCGTCGCCCAGTTCCAACTCCAACGCTGAAATCTCGGGCTCAGGAGATCAACTCGCGTCCTGAGCCCGAGATACCGGAGAAAGGCGGGGGGTCAGCTGGGTTGGGGGACCCGGAGCTTGATGCAGTGCTTGGGCGCGGCCGGGTCCGAGTAGGACCAGGTGCAGGCTTGGCCCCATGCCGTACCGGTGATGTGCGTGTCCGGCAGGCCGTAGAGCGGTTGGTACTGGGAGCAGGCGGACACCGACGACGCCGGGGTGGCATTGAGGATGAGACCCGAACCGCAGACGGGCCCGTGGAGCCCCAACCAGGACTCGATCCAGCGTTGCCCGGCCGGCGTGTCGTCCCACCCGAAGTAGTCGAGGTCGACCTTACCGATGGTGATCCAGGCGCCCCAGTCCTCGCCGCCGTCGTAGTGTTCGCTGGCGTCGTAGTAATGCCAACGCGCGCCGTTGCCCTCGGTGCGGATGAAGTCGTCGGTGTAGGACGAGGGCACGTCGATGACGTTGCAGTTGGTCTTGTTGTTGTGGGCGGTGGAGTCGCGGCACAGCACGGCGGTGATGGCGTTGGTCGAGGTGGGCAGGCCGGTGACCTGCACCGTGGTGCCGTTGCCGCAGGCCCAGTGCTCGGTGGTGGCGGCCGCGGTCCACTTGACGTAGGCACACTTGCCGTCGGCCATGGTGTCGCTGACGTTGAGGACGAAGGCGCGCACACCGAGCGCGTCCCAACCGTTGGCCACCAGCTTCGCGCCCGGCACATCCAGCGTGACCTGGATGCTGGTGCCGCCGGTGTACTTCCAGGAGCCGGACCATCCGGTACCGGAGGGAATGGCCAACGCCGGCTGAGGTGCGATCACTACTGCCGCCGCGACCGTGGCCGCGACGACGAGGACTCGACGTAATTTCATAGCCGGCGAGTCTGCGCAGCGGCGAGGTTGGATGCCCGTGACTGTCGCTGTTGTGACATGGCGCACTGGGGAGGGGTCGGCGCGTCTTGTGGTGAACGTCGAGGTCTCTTTCACTGTGCCGGCGGGGACCATCACCGGGTTCGTGGGATCCAACGGGGCCGGCACGATCGAGGACGGCCGGGCATCCGTCAAGCGATGGCCGCCGGGCCGATGGTGCCGGCCACCCGCCAGCCCGAGCCCGGCTCGTTGCGCACGACGTAGGTCAGCCACGTCGCGCCGAGGCAGGCGACGAAGCCGTTGACGGCCACTGTCACCTCATTGTCGTCGCCCTTCGGCGGGCCGAACGTGATCAGGATGCCGCCGTTCTTGACCTGCGCGCAGTCGTCCCGGTTCTCGACCACGGTGTTGCGGTCGGCAATGAACACCACGTCGGCCGTGCCGGCCAAGGCGGCCGTGACCTGGCGCTGGGTGTTCTCCGCGATCGGCGTCCCGGGGCCGGGTGTGCCCATCGGATCGCCCGCCCCCGCGACGGCGTTGTCGAGGACGTACACCGTGGTGAAGGTGTGCTCAGAGAAGGAACTTTCGGCGGGTGTGGTGAGGTATCGCCGCAACACCGCCGCGTAGACCTCGGCCTCCTTCACCCCGGCGGGCCAGTCCCCGGCCGACGCCGGCGCGGCGGTGAGGCCCTTGCAGCCCGCCAACGTCGACGCCGCGCATGCGAGGGCGACCACCGCGATCACGAGCATGCGTCGCATCGAAATGTTCCTCCCGTGCCGGTGCCTGAGCTCCCCGGCACTTCGACGCGCGACCGCCGGCCCCGGTTCCCTGAGCGCCGCGCGTGGCACGACGCGGATCCGCTTGTCGAGTTGGTGACCGGTCGCTGGTCGTGGGCCGGTCGCTGATCGATGATCTGCTCTTGTGCCCCTGCCGTTGCTCATCCGCCGCTCCGTTTATACCTTCATCGGCCTCGCCGGGGCGTTCGCCGGCCTGACCATGCTGTTCCTCGCCTCCCGCCTGGTGCTCGCGATGGGCGGGCGGTGCGGATCGGGCGGCACCGGTGCGTACCCCTACCCGCCGTGCCCGGAGCACGTGCCCGAGCTGGCGCTGCTGGGACTGTTCGGCGGCGCCGCGTGCACGATCTTCTACGCCGTGAAGAGCCTCAAGTTCGGCGCGCGGCTGAGCCTGCTGCCGGTACCGGTGCTGTTCCTGAGCATGGCGTGGAACTTCTTCGAGTTCGGCTTCGACCCGCCGGGTGGCGGCCTGGGCATCGGCTGGCTCATCTGCGGGGTGGTGTTCGTCGTCATGGGCGCCGGACCGCTGTTCATGCTGGGCAAGGCATTCTGGCGGGAGAACCTGTGGGCCGACTGGCAGCCGCCGGCCGAGCCGACCCTGCGGCCGCTGGCGGGGCTGACGCCGCTCGAGAATGCCGCGCGGGCACGGACCAGGGCCTTGAATGTGCCGGACGCCGGCGCCGCGCAGGCGGCGGCCCCCGATCCGGCCGAGCTCGCCTCGGCACTCGAGCGTGTGAGCCAGTTGCACGCTGCGGGAAAATTGACCGACGCCGAATACACGGCCGCGAAGCTGCGGCTGCTGGGACTGGCTCCTGAGGAGGGGCGATGAACAGGACGACGGCAGGGCTGAAGATCTACTCACTGGTTCTGCAGGCCGCGGCGATCCTCTGCGGGGTGGCGCTGGGGGTGCTGGCATACCGGTGGATCACGGGCTGACCCGGCGAGCGAAGACGTCACGGACCTACCTTGACGGTGTCGACGCTGTGCTGGCCGCAGCCTGCGCGGGCACGTACGGGATCAGCCCGCGCCGCCAGGCTTCTACCTGCAACGGCTCCGGCAAATGGCGGGCGTCAACGATCAGACCGTCGACTTCCAGGAACCAGGTCATCGGATTCTTGTCAATGATCTCGCGCCGGCTGAACTCCGGGTCCATCAGGCCGATCTTGAGGGTGTCCATGATGAGCCTGCCCTTGTTGGTCATCGTCGTCTGCTTGACGCCGAGCAGCTCCGCCATGGTGTCGGTGCGCAGGTGCGGGGTCTGGCTGGCGTCGGCGAGGAAGTTGACCCGGCCGATGGCGTAGACGATGCCGGCCGCCCAGATACGGCGATCGCCGCGTACGAGCGGGGATGGGCGCTTGCGGGCGAGCTTGGCCGACAACTTGGCGCAGAGCGCTGCGTACTCCTCATCAAGATGCCGCAGGCAAAATGCGTCGGTCGCGGTGACGATCTCGTCAAACACCTGCCGCATTGCGGACGGAACGCTGTTGGTGGTCCGGTTCTGGCCTGTCATGGCATCCTCTCGGGTCGGACGGGTCGTTCCAGCAGACACCGTACGGCGTGGGCCTCCGGGGCATCGACGCATTCGCCTCCCGACATGGTGCGGTATCGTGATCTCTTCCTCGACGCCGCCGTCCCCCAGCAACTTCGCGGTTGACCGGCAGGTCGTCCAGATGCTCCTGCAGGTCGCACCCGAGGCACCGACCACCGCCAAGACCAACCGCGCGTTCGGAAAGCGCGCCGTGCGGTACATCGCGCAGCAGGGCGTGCGGCAGTTCATCGAACTGGGCAGCGGTATTCCCACCACCCCGCCGGCAGTGCACGAGACGGTACGTGCCGTGCAACCCGACGCACGCGTGGTCTACGTCGACTTCGATCCGGTCGTGGTGGCACACAGCAACGCCTTGCGCTCGATCGGACCGGGCCTCAGCACGGTCCTGGCCGACATCCGGCGCCCGCAGGACATCTTGAGCCACCCCGACCTCATGCGGGAAATCGACTTCGACCAGCCGGTCGGAGTGGTCATCTTCAGCGTCCTCGACGTGATCGACGACTCCTACGACCCGTTCAGGATCATGGCCCAGTTCCGCGACCGGATGGCGCCCGGCAGCTACCTTGGCCTGTCGCATCTGTCCGAGCGCAGCGCCCAGAACGCCCGCGAGCACTCGCACATGATCAGCAAGCAGACCGGCTTCCCGGAGGTACAGTTCCGCCCCGATGCCGAAGTGCTGCGCTTCTTCGACGGCTTCGATCTGGTCGAGCCGGGACTGGTCGACGTGACGGAGTGGTACCCCGAGGAGGCGCCACCGGAGATGAGCATCAAACTGGTCGGGGCGGTGGGTCGCAAGTCCTGACAGGAGCGCCTGTCACGCGCTGCACTCCGACCCTTTTGAGCCGGTCGTGCCCCATCCGCTCTCGGCGTGGCGGCCTCCCCCGCGACGTTCATAGCATTGCGGCGTGAGCCGAGAGGTCGAGGATCTGAACCGGCGCCTGCTCCGCGCCCGCGATGCGATGGACCGCGCCTACGCCGAGCCGCTCGACGTTCGTGCCGTCGCGGCGGTGGCCCACATCTCACCGGCGCACTTCAGCCGCTGCTTCCGCACCGTGTTCGGCGAGACGCCGCACCGCTACCTGCAGCGGCGGCGGGTGGAGCGCTCGATGTTCCTGCTGCGGGAGACCGACCGCCGCGTCACCGACGTCTGCTTCGACGTCGGCTTCACCAGCCTCGGGACCTTCAGCCGGACGTTCCGGGAGATCGTCGGGGAGACACCGTCGGGCTACCGTAGCGGTCATGGGCCGGTCGTCGTGCCCAACTGCGTCCAAATGGCGCACACCCGACCGCGGGCGGCGGCGCCGGTGGCGACACGATCGAGCGGTTTTGGAGAAGCCACCGCCGAGGCGGCCCCCGTAGCCTGACGACGTTCCAATCACCGCTCGCAGAGGAGAACGCGAGATGATCACGAAGCTGAACGTGGCGTCCATCTACGTCCTCGACAAGGACGAGGCGCTGGACTTCTACGTCAATAAACTCGGGCTCGAGAAGGGCAACGACGTCCGGCAGGGCTCCTACCGCTGGCTGACCGTCCGCGTCCCCGGCAACGGCGGCACCGAGATCTCCCTGGAGCAGCCGGGCCCGCCCCTGCACGACGAAGCGACGGCTGAGCGGCTCCGCGAGCTGATCACGAAGGGCGCCCTGAGCGGCCTCGTCTTCAACACGGACGATGCCCGGGGGCTGTACGAGACCCTCAAAGCGCGCGGCGTCACCGACTTCACCCAGGAGCCCACCGACCACTTCTACGGCACGGACATGGGCCTCCGGGACCCGTTCGGCAACGCCATCCGGATCGTCCAGCAGGGCAACGTCCCCCAGGAGGAGACGGCCTGACCGGCCAGCTGCTTCAGGACCTCTTCCATCGTGCCGATACAGGTCGGGGATCCCTAGCGCGTTCGACCACTAGGCGGGCGCGCTTCTCGCATTTGAACTCCTGGCCAGCCGCCGTTGCTCGGCCTGCGCTCGATCATCCGCCTGCAAGATCACGCAGGAACGCCGAAGCGCCGCATGCTGGGCATGCGGCGCTCAAGGCTTCTTGTCAGGACCGAGTTAGAGACCGCGGACGTTCTCCGCCTGGGGGCCCTTCTGGCCCTGGGTCACCTCGTACTCCACCTTCTGGCCTTCCGCAAGCTCACGGTAACCACTGCTCGCGATGGCGGAGTAGTGGACGAAGACGTCTGCGCCGCCGTCGTCCTGCTGGATAAAGCCGAAGCCCTTTTCAGAGTTGAACCACTTGACAGTGCCGCTGGCCACACTTTCCTCCTGATAGCGGAAACCAGTCCCTCGCCAATCGTCGGCGATGAACTTCCGCGCCGCCGAACCATACCTGCTTCCGGCGCGAACCTCGCTACCGAAGGTGTTCGTCCACACTCCGACGATCTACCATCCGATCACGATCACATTGTGATTTCGACCGGTCGCTTACTGTGGCACCACTCGTGCCGCCCATCGTGCGCCAGATCTCGCCGACGATCGTCACGCTCCGTACATCGCTTCGACGACTCGACGCTGCGACTCGCGCTGTACTGATCACATGGAAAGCACCCGCGCTGGACGAAGCGTCGGCGCGCCGAGCGCACACCGGTTTCCCACGCAGGGCCGCACGCTCATTGGCCGGCTTCGCCCGGGGCACGGTGAGGCGCCCAGAGCTCGCCGTTGGGCCGGCTCGCCGGCTTGTCCACGCCGCTGTGCACCAGTTTGGCGTGCGCAACGTCGGCCGGGTCGCCCTCGCAGTCGATGAGGACGATTTGACCGAGGCGTAGATCGCCCAGCAGGAGCTGCTCGGACAGCGGGTCCTCGATCTCGCGCTGGATGGTGCGGCGCAGCGGCCGGACGCCCTGGGCCGGGTCGTAGCCGGTGGTCGCCAGGAAGCGCTTGGCGTTGACGGTCAGCTTCAGGCCGATGTCGTCGGTGCGCAGCCGGGTCTCGATCCGGGAGATCATGAGCTCGATGATGCTGAGGATCTCCGGTTCGGTCAGCGGGTGGAAGACGATCGTGTCGTCGATGCGGTTGAGCAGTTCCGGGCGGAAGTAGCGGCGGAGTTCGCGATCGACCTTGGCGGTGATCCGCTCGTGCATGCTCGCGGTGTCATCGGACGGCTGGAAGCCGGTCGAGAGCGCCTTGGCGGCATCGCGGGTGCCCAGATTGGTGGTGGCGATGATGATCGTGTTCTTGAAGTCGACGGTGCGTCCCTGGCCGTCGGTGAGCCGGCCGTCCTCGAGAATCTGCAGCAGGGTGTGGGAGACGTCCGGGTGGGCCTTGTCGAGCTCGTCGAAGAGGACCACCGAGAACGGCCGGCGGCGCACGTGTTCGGTCAGTTGGCCACCCTCGTCATAACCGACATAGCCGGGCGGGGCGCCGACGAGCCGCGACACGGTGTGCTGGTCGTGGAACTCGCTCATGTCGAGCTGGATGAGCGCGTTCTCGGAGCCGAACAGGAACTCGGCGAGCGCCTTGGACAGCTCCGTCTTCCCGACGCCGGACGGGCCGGCGAAGATGAATGAGCCGGATGGGCGCTTCGGGTCCTTCAGGCCGGCCCGGGTCCGGCGGATCGCCCTGGCGACGGCGGTGACCGCGTCGTGCTGGCCCACGATCCGTCGGTGCAGTTCGTCCTCCATGCGCAGCAGGCGGGCCGTCTCGTCCTCGGTGACCTTCCCGACCGGGATGCCGGTCCAGGCGGCCAGCACTTCGGCGATCTGCTCGTCGTCGACCTCGGACACGGCGTCGAGGTCGCCGGCCTTCCACGCTCGGGCGCGCTGCGCCCGCTGGTTGAGTAGCCGCCGCTGCTCGTCCCGCAGCTGCGCGGCGCGCTCGAAGTCGTGCGCGTCGATGGCGGAATCCTTGTAGCGGCGCACCTGGGCGATGCGCTCGTCGACGTCACGCAGGCCCCGCGGCACCACGCCGGCGATGGCGAGCACGTCCTGCGGCGGCATGTCGGGGATGTTGCGCACGTCCCGGCGCGCGCTTGATCGGATGCGTATCCGGGCGCCGGCCTCGTCGATCAGGTCGATCGCCTTGTCCGGCAGGTAACGGTCGGAGATGTAGCGATCGGCGAGGGTCGCCGCGGCCACCAGGGCGGCGTCGGTGATCGTCACGCGGTGGTGCGCCTCGTAGCGGTCCCGCAGGCCCTTGAGGATCTCGATCGTGTGGGCGAGGGACGGCTCACCCACCTGGATCGGCTGGAAGCGCCGCTCCAGCGCCGCGTCCTTCTCAAGGTGCTTGCGGTATTCGTCCAGGGTGGTCGCACCGATGGTCTGCAGCTCGCCACGGGCCAGCATCGGCTTGAGGATGCTCGCCGCGTCGATCGCGCCCTCCGCGGCACCCGCACCGACGAGCGTGTGAATCTCGTCGATGAACAGGATGATGTCGCCGCGGGTGCGAATCTCCTTCAGAACCTTCTTCAACCGCTCCTCGAAGTCACCGCGGTAGCGGGAGCCGGCGACCAGCGCACCCAGATCGAGGGTGTACAGCTGCTTGTCCTTGAGCGTCTCGGGCACCTCACCCTTGACGATCCGCTGGGACAGCCCCTCGACCACCGCGGTCTTGCCCACGCCGGGCTCGCCGATGAGGACCGGGTTGTTCTTGGTACGGCGGGACAGCACCTGCATAACCCGCTCGATCTCTTTCTCCCGGCCGATGACCGGATCGAGCTTGCCCTCGCGCGCCGCCTGGGTGAGGTTCCGACCGAACTGGTCCAGCAGACCGCCGGCCACGGGATGCCCCCTGGGCGGACCGAACATGGCGCCTTCCGTACCGGCCGTACCGGCGCTGAGTTCGATCAGCTCCGGGTCCTCGCCATCCGACAGCATGTGCGTCACCTGCTGCCGCACCGCATGCAGGCCGCAGCCCCGCATCATGAGCACCTGGGCGGCCACACCCCGACCTTCCCGGACCAGGGCAAGCAGCACATGCACCGTGCCGATCGAGCGGTGACCGAGCAGCAGTGCCTCCCGCAGCGCCAGCTCCAGCACCTCCTTGGAACGGACCGTGAACGCGATGTGCCCGACCGGCGTGAACACCCCACGGCCGATGATCTCCTCGATCACCAGCCGCGCATCGTCCAGCGAGATGCCCAGCGCACGCAACGCCTTCGCGGCGGTGCTCTCCTGCCCGGGCGGGCGCTCACCGCTCTCGCGCAACAAACCGATGAGGAGATGCTCGGTGCCGACGTAGTTGTGGTTGAACAGCCGGGCCTCTTCCCGCGCCAGGACGATCGCCCGCCGCGCCCGGTCGGTGAACTGCTCGAACATGATCGATCACGTCTTCCGCGCAGCCGCGGCCCGGGGTAACCGACACCGACGACGCACCCAACCGCCCGACTGGCCAGCCAAACCGACGGCCACACATGCACGACCGGGTCTCCGAAATGCGTGCATCTCGACGCTACCTCCGCCGCCCGCCGCGATACCAGCAGCCGGACCGCTCCACCAGGGTGGCACCCCGATGGGCCTGACCGCAGTTCCCCAGAGCGTTACCGCGTGCGGACGCGGACAACCACCCATTCGCCACACTCCCGTGAAGCGGGTGTCCTCATAACCGAGCCGGCGGGAGAAAATACTGGTGACGGAGCAGGTGGTGGATGATGCGAAGGAAGCTGACCGCCCGCTCCACCCCAGACCGACTCCGCTGAAGCGGCGGCCGCCGCGCCGGGTCCTACGAACCCGCAGCCGCGAACACCTAGGCCCCAGCCGGGGAAGCGGCTGTCGCGGCTTTTCATTTCGCAGGACCAGTGCAGCGCCAGAGTTCGCAATACGCAAACCGCTCAGGCGTTGAGGTACGCCAAGACGGCCCGGACCCGCCGGTTGTCGTCGTCGGAGGGCGGCAGGTCCAGCTTGGTGAGGATGTTGTTGATGTGCTTGCTCACGGCCTTCTCGGTGATGCCGAGCTTGGCGGCGATCGCGGAGTTGGAGCGGCCCTCGGCCATCTCGCCGAGGACTTCGCGCTCCCGGGCGGTGAGCACCGCCAGCGGCTCGCGGCGGGCGAGCAGCTGCGAGATCACTTCCGGGTCCATGGCCGTGCCGCCGCCGGCGACGCGCCGCACGGCGTCGACGAACTCGCCGATGTGGGACACCCGATCCTTGAGCAGGTAGCCGACCCCGCCGTGCGGGGTGGCGAGCAGTTCACGCGCGTAGAGCGGTTCGACGTGCTGGGAGAGCATCAGCGTCGGCAGTCCGGGTATGCGGATGCGGGCCGCGATGGCGGCCTGCAGTCCCTCGTCGGTGAAGGTCGGCGGCAGCCGGACGTCGATGACCGCCACGTCGGGCCTGTGTTCGATCAGGGCGGGCAGCAGGGCCGGCCCGTTGTCGACCGCGACGACGACGTCGAAGTCGAACGCCTGCAGCAGCCGGGTCAGTCCGTCACGGAGGAGGGCGTGGTCCTCGGCAATGACAACGCGCACGGCAGCTCCATGGTGATGACGGTAGGTCCCGCGGGCGGGCTCGACAACGCCATGGTGCCGTCGAACGCGGCCAGGCGGCGCTCGATACCGCGCAGTCCGGAGCCGCCCGCCGGGTCGGCGCCTCCGGCGCCGTCGTCGGTGACCACGATGGTCAGCACCCCGTTCGCGTGGCGCAGAGTCACCGATCCGCGGTGGGCGCGGCTGTGCCGGACCAGGTTGGTCAGCGTCTCGGCGACGGCGAAGTAGGCCGCGGACTCGACGGGCGTGTCTGGCCGGCCCGGCAGGTCGACCTCGACCGAGATATCGACGGGCAGGCCGATCGCCAGCGCGCGGACGGCCCCGCCGAGCCCGCGCTCGGCCAGCACGGGCGGGTGGATGCCGCGGACGAGGTGCCGCAACTCGACCAACGCCGCACCGCTGGATTCGCGCGCCTCGGCGAGCAGCTTGTGGGCACCGGCCGGGTTGCGGTCGAGCAACTCGTCGGCCAGGCCGATCACCATGCTCAGCGAGACGAGCCGGGCCTGGACGCCGTCGTGCAGGTCGCGCTCGATGCGGCGCAGCTCCGCGGCCTGCGCGTCCACCGTGTCGGCCCGGGTCACCGTCAGCTGCGTGACGCGCAACCGCAGCTGGGCCGTTTTCGTCGGCGCGAGGAACAGGTGCGCGAAGTGGGCATCGACGCGGCGCAACCACGGCGCCACCGCAAGGCCGCCGGCGAGGATGACGGCGCCCTGCGGCACGCAGAGCAGACCTTCGGCGAACGAGTCGACGGACCAGATGGCGCCGTAGCCGTACCAGCCGGTGCCGATCCAGATCCACAGTGGCGTCAGTGTCACACCGGCGAGCCCGTACAGCGGCACGAGCACACCGACCGCCCCCAGCCCGCACCCGACAACCGCGCCCGGTACGAGCCACGCGAGGTCGCGCCACGTGGCCGGGTCGGTCACCGTCCACCGGAAGCGCTGCCAGCCACCGGGAACGGCCCGCTCCGGCGCCGGATGGTACGGGCGGGTCACCAGTACACCGGCCCGTGAGGCGCGCCGGCGCTCCAGGTCGACGCGCATCCGGACCAGGCTCATCGTCCACGGCACCAGCGCCAGGCCGAGGAACGGCACCGGCGTCAGGGCCAGCACGACAACAGACAGGGCCAGCAGCGGCAGGTTGGTGACCGCCAGACCGATCGCCGTCAGGCCGGCCAGCGCCGAACGCACACCCCGGGCGGCCCATCGGCCCGTCCGCGCGCCGGTTCCGGTCATGCCCACGGGTCACATTGTGCCAGCGGACCCTTGGCGCAACGGTGGTGCTAGCACCCCCACGGCGGAGGACCTGCTGCTCCTGACGAGGTGCGCACCGGACGGTCTGATGGAGCCATGACGATCACCACGACACCGCCGCGGGCGCCGGCGGGCAGTGACTTCGCCGTCCTGGCCCGCCAGATCAACCGCGAAGGGCTGATGGACCGCCGGCCCGCCTACTACCTCGCCCGGCTGAGCGCCGTCACGCTCATGCTGCTCGGCGGCTGGACCGCGTTCGTAATCATCGGATCGTCGTGGTGGCAACTGCTGACGGCCGCGTTCCTCGCCGTCACGTTCGCCCAGGTCGCGCTCGTGGCCCATGATCTGGCCCACCGCCAGGTGTTCCGCACCCGGCGGCCCAGCGAGGTTGCCGGACAGCTGGCCGGCAACCTCGCCATCGGCATGAGCTACGGCTGGTGGATGGACAAGCACACCCGCCACCACAACAACCCCAACCACGACGACCTCGACCCGGACGTCGCCCCCGAAGTGCTCATCTGGGCCGCCACATCGGCCCCGGGCCGGCGCGGGCTGGCCGGCTTCATCACCCGGCACCAGGCCGGGCTGTTCTTCCCGCTCCTCACGCTGCTGGCCATCGACCTGAAGGTCTCCAGCGTCAAGGCGCTGCGCAACGGCGTGACGAAGCGCCGCGGCCTGGAGAGCGCGCTGCTCATCCTGCACGCCGCCGGCTACCTGGCGGCGCTGCTGATCGTCCTGTCCCCGCTGCAGGCCATCGCCTTCCTCCTCGTACACCAGGCGCTGTTCGGCGTCTATCTGGGCATGACGTTCGCACCGAACCACAAGGGCATGCCACACCCGGCCGGTGACGAGGACTTCCTGCGCAAGCAGGTGCTCACCTCCCGCAATGTGCGCGGCGGCTGGCTGACCGACATAGCGCTCGGCGGCCTGAACTACCAGATCGAGCACCACCTCTTCCCCGGCATGCCGACACCCAACCTGCGCCGGGCCCAACCCATCGTGCAGGCCTACTGCGCAGACATCGGCGTCCCGTACGAACAGACCAGCCTCGTCACCTCCTACCGGCAGGCCCTGCAACACCTGCACCAGGTGGGTGCACCGGCCCGCGCAGAACATGCAGCCCGCTGATCCGACCGGCATCGCCCTCCACGCAACGACCAGTCGCGTTGCGCCCGGGTACGCGCCGAAGGTGTAGGTTGGATGCCTGCGGCCCATCGGCGGCCGGAGCCGGCGCCGCAGTGGTTGTCCATTGTGGACGATGCTGGTGTCGCGACCCGTCGAAGGGGACACACGCCATGACCATCGAGCATCCCACCTGCCTGCTGTATCTGCTCACCGTCGGCCGGGACAAGGAACTCATGCTGCGGGTGCACGGCACCGAACTCTCCATCGAGCAGCTCACCGCGTGGATGGCGGAGGAGACCGTGCACCCGCTGACGGTGTCGCGGTTCGGCGACGAACAGACCTCGACGCTGCTGCTGAACTTCCGGCACGTGGTCGGTGCGCGTCTCGCTCCGTACAGCGAGACGCGCACCGGATCGTTCTGACCGGTTCGGCCACGTGCTACGGTCAAAAGCGTTGGCCCGTCTCGATCGACGCCCCGGGTCTGCGGCGGCGAATCGTCGCCACCATGGTGCTCGCACCGAATGACCAGCGCCGGGTAAGCATTCTGCGCTCGCCGGCCGGCGCCGCACCCGCCATTGAAAGGTGGGTCTCATGCCAACAATGAACGGCAACCGCTGCGTCCATGCCGGTCCCCGGCCGGACGGTCGTCGACGATGACGATCTCCTACGGATTCCTGAGCACGTACCCGCCGACCCAATGCGGCCTGGCGACGTTCACGGCGTCGCTGCTGCGTGCGCTCACCTCGCCGGCCGGCGGGGACCGCGCGGGCGTGGTGCGCGTGGTGGAGGCGGCCACCTACGCGAATCGCCCGGAGGTTGTCGGGCACCTGGTGTTGCATTCACCCGGCGGCGAGGTGCCGGCCGCCGCCGCGCTCGACCGCCACGACATCGTGGTCGTCCAGCACGAATACGGGATCTTCGGCGGTAACGACGGTGAGGATCTGTTGCCGGTGCTGCGCCGGCTGCGTGCCCCCGTGATCGCGGTGCTGCACACCGTGCTGGGCCGGCCCACCGCGCACCAGAAGGAGGTGCTCGAACAGGTCGTCGCGCTCGCCGGCGCCGCCGTCACCATGACCGAGGCGGCGCGGGAGCGACTGGTCGCGGAGTACGACGTGGACCCGGACAAGGTCTCCGTCATCCCACACGGCGCGCCCGGGGGGCCGCCGCTGCGGCTGCTCAACCCCTCTGGTGAGCCGACGATCCTGACGTGGGGGCTGCTCGGCCCCGGCAAAGGGATCGAGTGGGCGATCGCCGGGCTGCGGCTGGTCCGCCACCTGGTGCCGCGGCCGCGGTACGTGATCGCCGGCCAGACGCACCCCAAGGTGCTCGCCGAGCAGGGCGAGGCATACCGGCTCATGCTGTATTCCCGGATCCGGGCGCTCGGCGTCGCCGGCCTGGTCACGTTCGAGCGCGCCTACCTCGATCAGGACCGCCTCAACCGGCTGGTCGGGCGTGCGGACGTCGTGCTGCTGCCGTACGACTCGCCGGACCAGGCCACCTCGGGCGTGCTCGTCGAGGCATTGGCGGCGCACAAGCCCGTCATCGCCACCGCCTTTCCGCACGCCGTGGAGGTCCTCGGCGGCGGTGCCGGTCTGCTCGTGCCGCACCAGGACGGTCCGGCGATCGGCGCCGCCCTCAAGCGGGTGCTCACCGAACCCGACCTCGTCAGCAGCATGTACGACGAGGCCAGGCGCATCTCCCCGGACAGCCGGTGGACCGTCGTCGCCGAGCGTTACCGCGCCCTCGCGGCGACACTGCTGAGCAGGACGCCGGTACCGCTGTGACCGAGCGGTACCCGCAGCCCTCGTACGACCACCTCCTGCGGCTCAGCGACGACACCGGGTTGTTCGAGCACGCCGACCACGCCGTGCCCCTCCGACGGCACGGCTACTGCGTCGACGACGTGGCTCGCGGTCTCGTGGTGATCTGCCGGGAGCCGGACCCGCCGGAGCCGCTGCTGCGACAGGCGGAGGTGTACCTCGCGTTCATCGTCCACGCGCAGTCGCCCGACGGGGCGTTCCACAACCGGCTCGGATACGACCGGCGCTGGCTGGACGAGCCCGGCACCGGCGACTGGTGGGGCCGCGCGGTGTGGGGGGCCGGGACCGCCGCCGTACGCAGCCCGCTGCGCTCGGTCCGGCAGAGCGCTCTGACGTGTTTCGAACTCGCCGCGCGATGCCGGTCACGCTGGCCCCGGTCGATGGCGTACGCCGCGCTCGGCGCCGCCGAGATCCTCTCGATACGCCCGGACCACTCCGGCGCGCGCTGGCTGCTCAACGACGCGGCGGCGACCGTCGGCCCGGCCAGCAACGATCCTCGCTGGCCGTGGCCCGAGCCCCGGTTGACATACGCCAACGCGCTGCTCGCGGATGCCGTGATCGCGGCCGGGCAGCACCTCGGGCGCCCTGCCGTGCTGGCCGACGGGCTCCGCCTGCTCCGCTGGCTGCTGGAGGAAGAGACGTACGACGGGCACCTGTCCTGCACGCCGGTCGGCGGCCGGCAGCCCGGCGACCGGCCGCCGACCTTCGACCAGCAGCCGATCGAGGCAGCCACGATCGCCGAGGCGTGCGTGCGCGCCCTCCACGTCACCGGGGACGAACGGTGGAAGGCCGGGCTCACCTCTGCGGTGGACTGGTTCATGGGGGACAACGACGGCGGCGTCAGCCTCTACGATCCCGACACCGGCGGCGGCTATGACGGACTCGCCGCCGACGGATACAACGCGAACCAGGGCGCAGAGTCCACGCTCGCCCTGCTGTCTACCCTCCAGCACGCCCACCGGCAGGCCTGAACCGCTCCACCCGCCGACAAACGATCCTTCGCGACCCTCTATTTGTCCGCCATTCAATGAACACCGGCCCCACGGCGCGCTCGCGGGCTCGTGTGACGGCGTGCGCTGGCAGGGCCGAAACCAGCCCGCCCGAACGACCCAGTACTGCCACCCATCTGTGGAACTCCGGGGAAAGCGTGAGCCACTACAACGAGAGTTGCAACAGCACTGGCGCCGGGTCCCGGCCGGTCAGTCTCCGGCAATGTCGGGCAGGCTGGTCACGTCGGTGGCCACGCGAAGGGCGACGTCGCTGAGGCGGCGGTGGGTGCGCCGGGCGTAGGCCCGGATCAGCTCGAAGGCCGCGTCGACGGAGATGTGATACGCCTGCGCGACGGCCCCTTTGGCCTGCTCGATGACGATTCGGTTGTTCAGCGCGCCCTGCAGCTGCTCGGTGAGAACCTCGCCGTGGCGGATCGCCCGTTCCTGCAGCAGGCCGATCGCGGCGACGTCGGCCAGTGCCTGCACGATCTGCACGTCGGCATCGTCGAGGTTCGCGCCGCCGTTACCGAAGACGCCCATCGCGCCGATCACAGCGTTGCGCAGCCGCAGCGGGAACGCGTGCACCGAGCGGAACCCAGCGGCCGTGGCATAGGGCGCGAACCTCGGCCAGCGGGCGCTTGCGGTGCGCAGATCGGCGTTGACGACCGGCTCGGCGCCGCGGAACGCGTCCAGACACGGCCCGTCCCGCCACTGCAGCTGCAGCAGCTCCAACAATGCGGTCGTCTCGTCCGAAGCGGCCATGAACTGCAGCCGGCCCTTCTCATCGGCCAGCAGCAGCCCCACGGTGGCGTTCTCGACCAGCCCGGCGACACGGTCGGCAAGCATCTGCATGAACTCGATCAGGTCGAATCCGCCGACCAGGGTATCGGCCACCTCGACGAAGATCGACGCCAGGCGTTGTTCGGATACGGTGGTCATGACAGCTTCCTGGCCTTCCCTGCGATGCTCGCAACAGTGTTCATGCACGGTCGATGTCGAAACGGAGCCGACGAGCAACGACGTCCGCGGCAACCTCGCCCAATGGCCGGTCGGTGGCGTAGGCGTGGGCCCGGATTCGCACCAACGCCTCCGCGAGGGGAATGCCCAACTGGACCATCACCATGCCCTGGGCCTGGAACAGCTGGGCGCGGTGCTCGAACGCTTCGTCGAGCTCGTCCACGCCGGTGGTCCGTTCCTGACCATCCAACAAGGTCATCACGACCTGGTCAGCGAACGTGAGCGCCTGACCCAGTTCCAGCCTGGACATCGCCCCGGAACGGGCACGGAACACATCGAGGACGCCGAGGCGAGCCGCCCCGATCTGCAACGGAAACGCGAACACTGCCCGGACCCCCGCATCCAGGACCGCGACGGCGTATACCGGCCATCGACGCATCGCCCCGTCGGCCAGATCCGGCACCAGCACCGGGCGGCCGGCCGCGGCGGCATCGATACACGGGCCTTCCCCGAAGGTGAACTGCAGCTCCTCGATCCGCGCGGTGTTCGGATCCGACGCCGCAGCCATGCCATGAACACCGTCGGAGGCCATCAGACTCACCCCGACCCCCGAGGCCGACAGTGCCCGCGCAGCGTCGATACAGACCCTCTCCAGCAGCTCCACTATGCCGCCCACCTTAGGGACTATCCGGTGGCGCGTCCGACCGGTGACGGCCCGCGCACGACCATGGCCCACGCCGTAACGGTGACAAGACAGTGGCCCGCAGCCGCAACTCGGCGCAGCAACCATCACATCAGCGTCTGGACCTATGACCCTTGGCGGCCGAACGCCACATCAAGATTACTCCTAGTAAGGCTAGTCCTCACGCGGCCACCACGACAACGACGGCCGACGCGGGTCGGTGGCGTTCGGAACAGCCACAACCGCAGCGACTGTGAGAACAACACGAAGACAACAACGACGCAGCGATGCGCGCCATCGTCGTGGTCATGCTCACCCACGGCGTTGCGCGCGATGCGGAGGGAATTGCTGGAGTAGCACACCTGTGCGTTCCCCAGAGATGGCCCCGGTTGGGTAATCGAGCACCCGGTGGGTAGCGAGCTGCTCCTGGCCGGGTAACAACCCGTCAGCTGCCGTGATGAGACCGGTGGCATCGCCGGCGGGCCGCGGGCTTGGAAGCTCAATTCGATTCGCGGACGGGTGGGCAGGATCCGGCATGGGTTATCTCGTCGGTAGGACCTCGATGACCTCGTCGTATGGGCGTCGCGGTGTCAGCGGTGCTGCGGGGGCGCTCTCGTTCACCCCGAGCCGGACGGTCAGCTGTGGATACTCGGCTGGTGCGACCTCCTCGCGCAGGGTCGCCCGCGCATCCGGAGCCTCGACCACATCGCTCATCACCGACGACGCCAGCCCGATGGTTGTGGCGGTGAGCAGGACCGCGCTGAGCGCTTCGCCCGTGCGCAGCCAGTCCGCCCTGGTGTCGTGCGTGGTCGTGAACGCGAGGTAGGTCGTATACCGGTCGTCCCCGGGCCCGGCAGCCAGGCCCGGGGTCGCGCCGGGCGCGTAGTCGCCTACCGATGCGGCCGCCGTCTTCGGCACATCGTCGCGGATCGTTGCATCCGTGCGGGTCGTCCAGATGGGCATCTCGTCCTGATAGCCGGCGTCGTGTTGCTCGACTGTCGCCGTTGACCGTGCGACGAGGGCGAAGAGGTCCGCCTGCGACGGGTCGAGTGCGTGCGTGCTGACCTCGAACGGTTCGGCGGCGTGGCGTAGCAGGTCGATCACCTCGTCCGGTAGCGGCCCGATGCCCAGGAACGGGCGCCGGTCGGTGCAACGTGTGCGCAGGGCATGGTGTAGGCGCATGTCTTCGGCTGTCACCTGGTGGGGGCCGGTCAGCGTCAGTCTGGCGAGCAGGTCCGGGTCGGCTGGATCGCTAATCCGTTCGGCTGTGGCCGCGGCGCCGAGGACGGCGAGCACGACGGTGGCATGATGCAGGACCGCACCGCAGCTGATGATCATCGACCGGCCCTGCGGGTCGGCATCGGTCAGCTGGCGCGAGCGGTCCGCATGCAGTTCGAGAGTGTCGCCGCGGATACGCCAGCGCCACGGCTGGGAGTTCGCGATCGACGGGGCCAGGCAGGCTACACGCGCCGCCTCGTACAACACATCCCGAGTCGACAACGACGCCGGTCGCTGGGTCTCACTCATGATCGTGCCTCCGATCCCGGGCGCGGCGGGGTGTTGAGGACCTTCCCGCATGGGCAGCACTACCCGACGCAGCACGACGAGGTCGCGGCCTACCGGGCCGGCCTCTTCGATAAGGATGGGATCGCCGGAGAACGTATCCGGCCGTCGCGTGCGCACACGCGACACGACACCCTGCACTCAACAGTACGTCGCCGACCGGTCTGACCGGCGCTCGTTCGGTCAGCGGAGGCAGGACAAGGTATCCGCTCGGGCCGCCGTGCGTCGTGTGGCGTTCCGCTTCGGCCGGGTCCACGCAGCCGCGGTCCCGGCCCGACCTTCATCGTTCCCGGCATCGATCGACCGGTCACGGTGAATCTGAAGCGTGGACGACCGCCGCGACGCGGACAGCACGCCGGCGTGATCGGGTGACCTCCGCTTCGGCCTCGGCGCGGTCGGCCCAGACGCCGTGCTCGGCGTCGATGGTCTTGCCCGGTTCGAGATCCTGGTAAATCTCGAAGAAGTGTTGGATCTCCAGTTTGTGGAATTGTTCCAGGTCGGGCAGGTCCACCAGGTAGGCCAGGCGCGGGTCGGCGATCGGGACGCAGAGCACCTTCGGGTCTGGGCCTCTCGCGTCGCGCATCCGGAACATGCCGAAGGCCCGGCAGCGGATCTGGCAGCCCGGGAAGGTGGGTTCCCGGACCAGCACGAGCGCATCGAGGGGGTCGGTGTCCTCGCCGAGGGTGTGCTCGATGAAGCCATAGTCCTCCGGGTACTGGGTGGCGGTGAACAGGGTGCGGTCCAGCCGGATCCTGCCGGTGCGGCGGTCCACCTCGTACTTGTTGCGCGTTCCTTTGGGGCTCTCGACCGTTACGTCGAACTCCATGCGGTTTCGCTCCTCGGGTGCGTCGCCGTCCCCTGCAACGTGCAGCGATCGCGTGAACGCCGCAGCCCGATCCGGTGGCGATGAGGTCGCCACGACGGCGCGGCGTCTCAACGGTACCGCGCAGCGCCCGGTGATCGTTACGTACAAGACCAGTGCCACAGCAACAGGAACCGACGTCAGGCGTACCGGGTCGGTTTCGGGTGATGAACCTCGAACGAGGGGCTGGTGCATCGCTCATGCGCTGCTTCGTACGCGTTCCCGCCGGGCTGGGCGACACCGGCGCAGCGGTGTCGGTCTCCCATGCCGTCTTCGTCGAGGTGTGGCAGCTGATGATCCCGGCTCGCGGTCATGTCACCGGCCTGCGCTGCCCGCATTGTCTCGGTGCATAGCGGGGAGTAGCGTCAGCGACACGACGCCGGTCCCGGCGCCTGACTGCCTTGGTGCCGGCAGTGCCGGTCTGCGGAAGGGTGCGGCGGATGCGTACGCGCTACCGACACGTAGCCCGACGTTGTGAGCCGTTGCCCTGGGCCGCTGTGATCGGCACGATCAATGCTCATACGTCGAGCGCTACGCCTCATCTGCGACGCCGGGATGTCACCCAAGACGGCCGGCATGGTTGAGCTGTTGGAGCGTGTCTGCGTCGACGTCGTGCAGGCGCTGTCCGCCTCGGGGGCCGGGGTGAGCGTGATGGCCAGCGACGGTGTGCATGGCATGGCCGCAGCCTCGGACCCGCGCACCGCGCGAATCGAGGAGCTGCAGTTCACCCTCGGCGAAGGCCCTTGCATCGACGCCTTCGCGTCCGGCCGGCCGGTCCTGGTGAGCGATCTGGCAGATGGAGCAACGAGTCGATGGCCGATGTACACGCCCGCGGTCCGGGACGCCGGGGTCCGGGCAGTGTTCGCGTTTCCGTTGCAGATCGGTGCGGCCCGCCTCGGCGTCCTGGACGTGTTCCGCACCCGCCCCGGCTCATTGTCCCGAACGGAACTGGGTCATGCGTTCACGTTCGCCGACCTGATGGTGATGACGCTGCTGGACGGTCAGGAACGGGCCGGCGTCGGCGAGTTCGACGAGGTGTTCGAGCACCGCGCCGAGCTGTTCCAGGCCCAGGGCATGGTCATGGTCCAGTTGGGCATCCCCCTCGGCGATGCCCTGGTGTGGCTCCGGGCCTACGCCTACGCCACGAACCGGCCGTTGGGCGAGGTGGCCGCGGACATCGTCGCCCGCCGCCTGCGGTTCGACACCGACCACGCATGACCACCGCGACGACGATCATAGGGAAGGCCGGGAAGCCGTCATGACCACCGTATCCGAGCAACGCCTGGCGCGGATCTTCGTCGAGGTCGCCGACACCCTCGTCGACGAGTTCGACCTGATCGAGTTCCTGCAGATGCTCGCCGACCGCGCCGCCGGGCTCATCGACACCGCCACCGTGGGTCTGCTGCTGGCCGATGAGCAGAACCGGCTGCGGTTCATGGCCGCCTCGGACGAGACAACCAAGCTGTTGGAGCTCTTCCAGCTGCAGTGGCAGGACGGCCCCTGCCTGGACGCGTTCCGCGACGCCGAACCGGTCGTCAACGCCGATCTGCGCACCGCAAGCGCCCGCTGGCCGCGGTTCGCGCCCTACGCCACGGCCGCCGGGTTCCGCTCCGTGCATGCGGTTCCGCTGCGGCTGCGTAGCGACGTCATCGGTGCGATGGGCGTCTTCGGCACCGGCAGCACCAATCTCGACGACGCCGACGTACAGATCGTGCAGGCACTGGCCGACGTCGCCGCGATCGGCCTGCTGCAGGAACGGGCGATCCACCGCGGCGAGATCCTCACCGAACAACTCCAAGGGGCGTTGAACAGCCGGATCGTCATCGAGCAGGCCAAGGGTGCCGTCGCACAGGCACACCGCATCTCCGTCGATGCCGCGTTCGAGTTGCTCCGGGCCTACGCCCGGCGGACCAACCGGCGGCTCAGCGACGTCGCCCACCTCGTGGTCACCGATCTGGGCAGCCTTTCTGACCTCACCACTACCTGACGCACCGCGACAGCACCCCGACACAAGCCTGCCCGCCGGCCGGTCTTCGCATCGGGCCTCGCGCAGGGCACAGCTGCGCGAACTGCCACGCCTGAAGCTGTCGTGCCGCACCGTCACCCAGCCTGGGTGACCGGGCCTGCACGGCCGCTTCGTCGGCTGGGCTGGAACGGCCGACCGGGTTACAATATCGTCGGATGTCACCTCGGACCCCGGTGGCGAATTCCGTAGGTCACGGATTCGACGTCACCCAGAGGGTCATGATGGTCGGTTATGTGTCCTCACCTACGACCTCCGTCGGTGGTCGGGCCACCACAGCAAACGCGTCACGGCATCTTCGCCGGACCCGGCTGCACGCGGCGTTGGCCGCGCCAGGCGGGAACTCGATCACAACGGTCTACGCTCCGGCCGGCGCAGGCAAGACCGACCTCGTCGTGGACTGGATCGAAGCGGTCGGCGCGGGGCGCCGCTCGGTGTTTGTGGACCTCGCCGCGTCCATCACCGCCCGATGGTGGCGGGCGCCACTACGGTCACCTTCGTGGTGGCCGTCGTGGCCGCTCAACACGGCCGAACTTGCCCAGGCGCTGCATGAGGGCATCCCTGAACAGGCCGGCGGCTCGGTGATCGTGGTGCTGGACGGCACCGAGACGGTCGTCGGCACCGGCTTCCTGACCGAGGTACGGCAGCTTGCCGCCGGCGAGGACCGCCTGCACGTCGTGCTGCTGGGCAGGCACGCCCCACCGGACGGCTCCCCGCATCCTCTGGCACACCCCCGGGTCGGCGCGCTCCGTGGGCGTGACCTGGCCTTCACCGCCGCCGAAACGGCCACCCTCTGCGTTCAGCGAGGGCTTGACCTGCCCGCGGCCGTCAGCAGACGCCTGTATGCCATCACCGATGGGTGGGCTGCGGGTCTCGTGGTCGCGACCGCGGCGCTGAGCGGGCAACCGCATGAGCCGGAAGGCGTCCTGGAGCAGCTACTGCGCACCGGCGCGGGGCTGTCGGAATACGTGATGCGGGATGTGTTGGGCCGGTATCCGGCCGACCTCCGCCAAGCCCTGCGCGACGCCAGCGTGGTCGAATCCGTCCGCCCGGACCTGTTCACCACGCTCACCGGCCGGACCGACGCCGCCGACCTCCTGGCCGATCTCGCCCGCGACGGTATGTTCGCCACCCGCCTCGACGACACGTCCGCCTGGTACCGCTACCACCGGCTCTGGCGCACCGCCCTCTACACCACCCTCAGCGAGGACGCCCCCGCGCACGCGCGTCACCTGCATGCCACCGCCGCCGACTGGTACGCCGCACACGGCCAGCCCACCGAAGGGCTGCGCCACGCGCTGGCCGCGGCCGACCGGTCCTCGGCCATCAGAATCGTGCAGCAACACGGCGTGCAGATCCGCGAGGCCACGCCGCAGGCCGCTGTCACCGCGGCGGCTCCGGGCCCCTGGTCGTCGCTCGCCAACGATGCACCACTCGCCCACGCCTTCGCCGTGCACCGTGGTCTCAGCAACAACACCGCAGCCCCGCCGTCCACGGTCCGGCACTCGGCGGCCGCCGTCCGGTGGGAGACGGCGGGGCCCGCTGATCTGATCCAGCCCTCGGCGCAACCCATCTGGCGCGCCTTACGAAGAGGGGACCACGAAGCGGCGCAGACCGCGCTGATCTCCGGCGCGGCGGCGACCGGCCGCAGTCCGTTGCAGCGCTACACAATGCTGCGCCTGCACGCCGTCATCGCCCGTATGAACGGCCGGCTGCGCGACGCCGTCCGGCATGCCGACGCCCTCGGCGAGGCCGTTCGCGCGAACGGCCTCGTGGGTTCCCACGACGACGGCTGGGCGCGGCTGGTCCTTGCCGAAGTGGCCGTCCAACGTGGCACACCCGACGCGGCCGTACAGCACCTCGACGCGCTCGCGGTCCAACTGTGGCAGTCGGTACCCGCGCTCGTCGCCGCCCAACAGTTCCAGTCCGCGCTGCTCTGCCAGCAACAACACGACGATGCCGCCGCGTTGGACGCCGTCGAACAGCTGATCGTCGACGGCGACGACGCGTTGCTGGTCCCGCGATGGGCCGCACGAGTGCTGCGGGTCGAACTCCTCATCGCCACCGGCCGGCTCCACGACGCCCACCGGCACTGGCGTGCCGACGCCGCCGTCATCCCCGCATCGACCGCCACGATCACCACCGCGAAGCTCCTGCTCGCCCGGCAACCGCAGGCCCGCATCGACCTGCTGCTGCAGCCCCTCATCGACGAGCCGCACATCTCGCTGTTCCACCAGGTCGAGCTCCGCCTGCTCATGGCGCACCAGGCGAACACCACCGGCGACACGCAGCGCACCACACGCCTGGTACGCCAGGCCATCGCCCTCGCCGACCCCGAACAACTCCAGCACCCCTTCCACGCCAACCACCACATGCTCGCCCCCACCCTCAACCAGCTCACCCCGCCGGTCGGCGGTCTGCTGAGCCCGGGTGAGATCTCGGTCGTGCGACACCTCGCCGGACACCGAACCATTCGCGAAATCGCCGACGAGCTGTACCTCTCCCCGAACACCGTGAAGACCCACGTTGCGTCGATCTATCGCAAGCTGGCGGTCCACACCCGACGCGATGCCATACACGCCGCGCTTGCCCTCGGCATCCTCCCCACCGGCGACGTTCCACCGGCCCGGTCGCGACAGCTTCGCTCGTAGCTCTCGCCCGTTGGCGGCCGCGGTCGCCGGGCGAAGCGCTGTGGCCGGTCGCGCCGCGTTGCGGAGGTTAGCGCCCTGTGCACATGGGTAGATTGCGCGCCGTTGAGGGGGTGTGCCGTTGACGTCATCTGACACCTTGGCCACCGCCGACGGGCGGAGCCATGGGATGACCGTTCGTCGGCGTGTGCTGGACGCGGTGTCCTGGCTGACCACGCCGCTGCTGCCCGATGACTATCTCGGGCTGGTCAATCCGCTGTGGTCGCTGCGGGGACTGCGCGGCCGGGTCGAGGAGGTGCGGCCGGATACCGCCTCCGCGGCGAGCCTGGTGATCCGTCCGGGAATCGGCTGGACGGGTCACCGCGCCGGTCAGTATGTGCGGGTGGGGGTCGACATCGAAGGTGTCCGGCACTGGCGACCTTTTTCGCTGTCCTCGTCACCGCACCGCCCCGACGGGCGCCTCACGATCACCGTCAAGGCCACCCCGGACGGGCTGGTGTCGCCATACCTGGTGCGCCGCGTGACGCCCGGGACGATCGTGCGCCTCACCCCGGCCGAGGGTGACTTCGTGCTACCCGAACCGACACCCCAACGGCTGTTGTTCCTGACCGCGGGTAGCGGGGTCACGCCGGTGGCGGCGATGTTACACAGCCTGGCCGCCCTGGATCGCATGCCGGACGTGGTCCTGGTGCTGTCCGCGCCGACCTCCGAGGAGGTCATCTTCGGCCCGGGCCTGCGAACACTCGCCGCAGAATGGAAGAGCCTGCGGTTGTACGAGCGGCACACCCGCACCGGCGGCCGGATCACGATGGCGCAGGTCCGTGACATCTGCCCCGACTGGCGTGAACGCCACACGTGGGCGTGCGGCCCGGCCGGGATGCTCGACGACGCGCAGCGGCACTGGCGGCGGGCCGGCGTCGGCGACCGCCTGCGGGTCGAGCGCTTCCGGACGGCCCGGGTGTCCAGCGGTGCCGGCGGCCGCGTCAGGTTCGCCGCGAGTGGAAGCACGGCGCACGCGGACGGCAGCACACCGCTGCTGGCCGTCGGCGAGCACGCCGGTGTGCTCATGCCCAGCGGGTGCCGCATGGGCATCTGCCACAGCTGCGTGGTACCGCTGCGCTCCGGCCGGGTCCGCGACCTGCGCACCGGTCGCGAGCACGGCGACGAGGGTGAACTCATCCAGACCTGCGTCACCGCGGCAGCCGGTCCCGTCGAGATCGATGTGTAGGAGACCCACCAATGCCTGTGCCCGAACATCTCACCGAGGTCGACATCAAGGAGATCGGCCGCGAGCTCGACCGAATCCGTGACGAGGTGGCCGCCAGCCTGGGCGAGGACGACGCCCGCTACATCCGCCGGGTCATTACTGCCCAGCGGGGCCTGGAGGCGGGCGGCCGCACCCTGCTGGCGGTTTCGATCCTGCCGCCGGCGTGGCTGGCCGGCAGCGCGGCGCTGGCCGTCGCCAAGATCCTGGAGAACATGGAGATCGGCCACAACGTCCTGCACGGTCAGTGGGACTGGATGCGCGACCCCGACATCCACTCCAC